>CAKTKU010000016.1 GCA_934572335.1 uncultured Oscillospiraceae bacterium | reverse complement strand
ACACACCGGACTTTGACTCCGATATAGTGGGTTCGAGTCCCGCCATCCCAGCCACGTCGCCAGACTTCTTCCGGCCTCCGCTTCCCTCATGCGAGGAAAGCTCCGACCTCCGAAGTCCGTCTCCTTTTCGGCCGCGACCCGCTCCGCTGGGCTCGCGTCCGAGGAAACACATCGGAAGAAGTTTTATATATAGTTTTCCCCGTCGCATAACCAAACACCCGCCCCAGTAGCTCAGTAGGTAGAGCACCTGCCTTTTAAGCAGGGTGTCCGGGGTTCGAATCCCCGCTGGAGCACCATGAGAAAAGCCTGCAATCGTTGTGATTGCAGGCTTTTTCAGCTTTGCACGCGCTCGCAGGTTTTGGCAAGCTTTTGCAAATTTTGAGGGGCAAAGCTGGGGGGCAGAGATGCTCTGGGGCCAAATTTGGGGACAAAAATCAGCCCGTGTTGAGTCTCTTCATGAGGCCATCCTGTAAGACCTGTGAGCAGTTTATTCCGCGCTTATCCGCCATGTTCGCCATCCATGCCGGAAGCGACACATTTTTTCGCACCGCACGCGTGTCCGTCCTTGCGCGGTATGCGACAGTATCAATTTGAATCAGCGAGAACATTGCGTCGTCCGGGCTTTCTATCTTCGCCTGCGGAGTTGGCGCGGCGATCGGCAGTCCCTCGTCCTCTGCGACCACCAGCCACCCGGAAGCGGCATCGCTGATCTGTGTTATTGCGTCCGGCAAATCACGCCCCGTAGTAATGCAGCCGGGCAGATCCGGCACAGAGGCATAAAACCCCGTGCCGTCCTCAAGGGGTTTGAAAACCGCAGTATAAATATAAACCATAGTTTCCTCCTTTTTGCTGGTGCGGGCAGAACCGTCATCTGTCCTTTCTCCACTTAACGCCTATTTCCTTCCTGATATATCTTAGATCGTTTTCATCGAAATCATGCCGTTTGACCGGAATGATCTTTTTAGTCTCCGGATTGTAGTATATATCGTGATTACCGCCGCTCCGCTTGAATTCATACCCATAGGCCTTGAGCTCTTTCAGACATATATCTCTGGGCTTCATTTCTGCTCTCCTCTCGGCGCTTTTATTATACACAAAAGTGTGTATTTGTCAAGCCGCTCATGTCCGCTGTTTGTCATGCAAATTATACCAAGTTCTTTGGTGTATGTAAAGATTCATTTCTTCCGCCCAGCACATAAAAACACCCCGGGTGCCGCTCTTAAAACTGAGACGGCACTCGGGGTGTTATATTGTCATTCTCCCTTGTTGGGGACGGAGGATTTGCTCTTGGGCTTGCCGTGGTAGTACTTGCGGCGGCGGTTCCCGCCGCGCGAGCCGCCCTTGTTCTGCCCGTCGGGCGCAGGCTTGTCCCCGCCCTGCGTATTCTGCACGGCAGGCTTCTCGGGCGTGTTTTTCGCCTCGACCTTCACAGGCTTGACCGTCGCCTTGCCCGCGTTCTGCTCGCGGCGTCCGCGGTTCTGCGCGCCCTTGCCGGGGCGCTCCGCGCGCTCGGTCTTCTCTCCGTTCGGCGCGCCCTGCTCCGCCTTGGCGCGGCCTTCGCCGTCCCGTCCGCGTCCTCCGCGGCGTCCTCTGCGGTTCCTGCCCCCGCGGCGCTCTGCCGTCCCGGTCTCGGTCGCGGGCGCGCTCTGCACAGGCTCCGGGATAACGAGCGTAGGCATCGCCCACTCGTCCTCGATGGCCGCGTCCTCCTCGTCCTCCTCCGGCACATAGCGCAGCACGGAGGGCGGGGTCTCGCCGTCCTTGGGTCTGCCGCCCGGTACGGCGCACAGCTCGTTGGATTTATACGTGCGCAGGGTATCGTCGCCGTCGGCGTCGAGCTTGACCTTCACGGTCTGGCGCAGAAGATTGACCTGCACCGCCGTGCCGTAGCCGTCCTTCGTCTCGACGAACGCGCCCTGCTTGGGCACATGCTTGAGGAGGTCCTCATACGCCTCCTGCTCATAGCGCAGGCAGCACATAAGTCTGCCGCAGCTGCCGGATATCTTCGTCGGGTTGAGCGAGAGCGACTGCACCTTCGCCATCTTCGTCGACACCGGCTGAAAATCGTCAAGAAACTGGTTGCAGCAGTATGGGCGGCCGCAGATGCCAAGCCCGCCGACCATCTTCGCCTCATCGCGCACACCTATCTGGCGCAGCTCGATACGGTTGCGGAATATACCGGCGAGATCCTTCACAAGCTCGCGGAAATCCACGCGCCCGTCGGAGGTGAAGAAAAACAGCGTCTTGTTCCCCTCGAAGTTGCACTCCACGTCCACCAGCTTCATATCCAGCCCGTGCTCTGCGATCTTCTGCTGGCATATCTCGAACGCCTCGCGCTCGCGCTTGCGGTTGAGCTCCTCAACGCGCAGATCGTCCGCCGTCGCGATGCGCACAACGGGGCGCAGCGGCTGCACGACGGCATTATCGCTCACCTCGTGATTACCCCGGCTGCAATCGGCGATCTCAAGCCCCTTGGAGGTCTCGACGATCACCTTGTCCCCGGTCTTTATTTTCAGCGCGCCGGGGGCAAAATAATAGCATTTGCCGCGCTTTTTGAACTTTATACTGACTACTTCTATCAATTATTTGTCCTTCCCATCGGTTCACCGACGCGGCAGGGAATCCACCGCGAGCAGTCCGAAAACATGTTTTACACCTGTGTTGACCTTCAGATACGCCTCACACTGCCGCAGCAGCTCATACAGCCGCACCAGCCTCTCGCGCCCGAGACCGAGATCGTCCCTCCGGGCGCAGAGCATATCACCGGCAAGGTCGATGGCACTGTCGATGAAGTCCGCGGCGGCGCGGGTGTCCAGCCCCTCATTCGCGAAGCAGAACGCACATACCCTGGCTGCCGAGTCGGACGCTGCCGCCTTGAAGTACCCCCGCGCGAGCGCCATGCTCTCGCTGTCCTCGGCGGACACGGGCGACGTGCCGACATTCTGCTCCGCACAGCGCGAGCGCACTGTCGGCAGCAGAAGCTGGGCATTCTCGGCGCAGAGGATGAACATCACACCGGCGGGCGGCTCCTCAAGGAGCTTGAGCGCGGCGTTCTGCGCCTGCGGATTCATGAGATCGGCATCCTCGATGATGTACACCTTGCGCGCGGCCTCATTGGGCAGCACGACGCTGTCTGCCGCCATCTCGCGCACCTGATCGACGGTTATCTCCTTCTTCGCGCGCCCCTTGTCGTCCGTCAGACGGCGCACGGAGATAACGTCTGGATGTATGCCCTCGGACACCTTCCGGCAGTCGCGGCACGTGCCGCACGGGCGCGCCCCGGTCGAGGAGCACACGGCAGCCGCGGCGAGGCGGCGCGCGGCGGACACGGCCTCACTGCGCTCGGGCGCGGCGAGGATATATGCGTGTGAAAGACGCCTCGCGTCCGCAATGTGCAGCTCAGCCATTTCAGCCCTCCGCGATTATGATCGTATCCTGTAACCAATATATTTTACATTTTTGCGCGCGTATAGTCAATATTTATTTGGTGAGGATGGTGTAAGTCCGGGTTTCAACGCGCCTTCCAAAGTGTCAATTTGATACTTTGAAGGCCTGCCCTTGACACTTTGGGATTTACAATTCTTCCGCCTTGAAGGTCGTATATCCTTCATAGTAATAGCTGTGGTCGATGCCCTTCATATAGACCTCGCGGCTGTTGATGTCATCGGTCAGCGCCGCCTTGAGGATATGCTTGATTTCAATATCTCTGATGGGGCTGCGCTCCATAGCGAGAAGATAATCTTCCTTATCCACCCTGCTCCAGTCAACAACTCTTCGAAGCTCAGTCTTGAAAATGAGGTCGAGCCAGATACGGGTGCTGCGCCCATTTCCTTCTCTGAATGGGTGGGCAATATTCATTTCCACATACTTCTCGACGATCTCATCGAAAGTGGACTGCGGCATTTTGTCGATGTTTGCAAGCGCCGCTTCGAGATACATCAACGGCGCAAAGCGAAAATTGCCCTTTGAAAGATTTACGGTTCTGAGCTCCCCGGCAAAATCGTAGATTTCTTCAAAGAGGTACTTATGAATTGCCTTGAGTGCAGAGAATTTTCCTGCTTCCAAGCTATCGAGCATACCGCTTTCAAAAAGCTCAAGCGCTTTTTTCTTGCTGATGCGCTCTTCCTCACGGGCAAGGTCCGCGGAGCTTGTCAGCCCCAATTTATTTTCAAGTGCCATATCTGCACCTCCAACGTTTTCACAAAAACACAATATTGCAGTGTATATAGATAGTATAGCACATTTTTGAAATATTCCAAGGCTTAATAAGGGTATATTCGGGGCGCTAAGGAAACGAAGCTGTCTCGATTTTAAAAAATAAAACAGCACCGTTGGTCGATCTCGCGCCGCTCCCGGCGGCTGATGACCTTATGGTGCTGTCTTGACGTTGGCGCAGCGGGTGGGATTCGAACCCACGGTACCGTTGCCGGTACACCTGATTTCGAGTCAGGGCCGTTATAACCACTTCGATACCGCTGCATATTCTTTTTGCGTCACACGCTGTGCCATTATACCCAATATGCCGCGAAAAATCAAGAGCGAGATAAGCTAATTTTGCGTCCGGGCGAATATTGCTCCGCTTTTACCCCTGCTTCCTTCGTTCCGCATATGAACCATTTGTAAACTCGATATAATTTGTATAAAACATTATATAATATTCTTGACAAATTTGCGCGCCGGTGGTATAGTATGCTCGTAAGCAAAACGAAAGGGATGGTCAAGCCCATGAAAAAAACATTGTACAGCCTGATGCTCAACGACGAGGTCGTGCGCGAGGTCGACGCACTGGCGCACCGCATGGGCACGAGCCGCTCAAGCCTGATAAATCAGATACTCGCAGAGTACGTCAATTACACCACGCCCGAGCGCCGGATAAACGACGTGCTCTCCGCCATAGAACAGCTTATGACCCCGTCGAGGGAGCTGGTGCCGTTCTTCGCGCCGAACACCTCCTCCATGTCGCTGAAAAGCTCGCTGGAGTACAAATACCGCCCGACGGTGAAGTACGAGGTCGCGCTCATCCCCGGCGGCGGGGAGACGATAGGCGAGCTGTCCGTCGTGTTCAGGACGCAGTCCGCTGCGCTCATCTCCGCAATGACGGAGTTCTTCCGCGTGTGGAAGGACATAGAGGACCGCCTCCTCTACCCCATGACGGGCGTGAAGCTGGAATACGCACTGTACGACGGCAAATTCGTGCGCAGCCTCGCCGCGCCGGACAGAGACTGCACGGCGGACGCGCTCGCGGGCGCGATAAGCCAGTACATCACGCTTTTCGACAAGCTCATGAAGGGCTACCTCAGCGGCAGGTACGACGCGCACGACGTTGAAGCCGCATATTACTCCAATCTTATCAAAACCCCGGTGCATATCTGAGGCAGCACCGGCGGTGAAGGGAGAGACTGACACATGAATGCACAGAATTTCACCCAGAAAACTCTTGAGGCCGTCCAGACCGCACAGTCCATGGCACAGGAGAACCACAACAACTATATAACACCCGAGCATCTGCTCTACGCGCTCATTGACCAGGACGGCGGGCTCATCCCGTCGCTGCTGGGCAAAATGGGCGTGGACTGCAACGCCGTGCTCTCGGAGCTTGACACCGAGATCTCCCGCCTGCCCAAGGTCAGCGGGGACACACAGATCTACCTCTCGCAGGAGGCCGACCGCATCATCTCCGCCGCGGAGAAGGCGGCAAAGTCCATGGGCGACGAGTATCTCTCCGTCGAGCATCTGATGATTGGCATGTTCGCCGCGCCCACGGCGGCGATAAAGCGCATCTTCAACGGTCACGGCATCACCAAAACCGCGTTCACCACGGAGCTTGCGAAGGTCAAGACCTCGCCCGTGACCGGCGACAACCCGGAGAGCACCTATGACGCGCTGACGAAATACGGCACTGACCTTGTCAAGCGCGCACGCGACAATGAGCTTGACCCCGTTATCGGGCGCGACACTGAGATAAGAAACGTCATCCGCATCCTCTCCCGCAAGACGAAGAACAACCCCGTGCTCATCGGCGAGCCCGGCGTCGGCAAGACGGCAATAGCCGAGGGGCTGGCGCAGCGCATCGTGCGCGGCGACGTGCCGGAGGGGCTGAAAAACAAGACCATATTCTCGCTGGACATGGGCGCGCTCATCGCCGGGGCGAAGTACCGCGGCGAATTTGAGGAGCGGCTGAAAGCCGTTTTGGAGGAGATACGCCGCAGCGAGGGCAGCATCATACTGTTCATCGATGAGCTGCACACCATAGTGGGCGCAGGCAAGACCGAGGGCAGCATGGACGCTGGCAACCTCCTCAAGCCGATGCTCGCGCGCGGTGAGCTGCACTGCATAGGTGCGACAACGCTCGACGAATACCGCAAGTACATCGAGAAGGACGCCGCGCTTGAGCGCCGCTTCCAGCCCGTTCAGGTCGACGAGCCGAGCGTGGAGGACACCATATCCATTCTCCGCGGACTCAAGGAGCGCTACGAGGTGTACCACGGCGTGCGCATCCACGACAGCGCGCTCGTCGCCGCGGCGACACTCTCCAACCGCTATATCACCGACCGTTTCCTCCCCGACAAGGCGATCGACCTTGTGGATGAGGCGTGCGCGCTGATACGCACGGAGATAGACTCCATGCCGGCGGAGCTGGACGATATGCGCCGCCGTATCATGCAGCTTGAGATCGAGGAGATGGCACTGAAGAAGGAGGACGACCAGCTCAGCCGCGACAGGCTCGCGAAGCTGAGAGAAGAGCTGGCCAACCTCAAGGACGAATACAACGAGCAGAAGTCCCGCTGGGAGTCCGAGAAGAGCAGCGTGGACGAGGTGAAGACGCTCAAGGCGGAGATAGAGAAAATGCACGCCGAGATCGAGAGCGCGCAGATGCGCTATGAGTACGAAAAGGCGGCAAAGCTCAAATACTCCGACCTGCCGGCTCTCGAAAAGAAGCTGGATGAGGCAGAAAAGCGCTCCGAGCAGAGCAAGGCGAACACCATGGTGCACGACACCGTGACCGAGGAGGAGATCTCCGGCATCGTGGCAAAGTGGACGGGCATCCCCGTGGCAAAGCTCATGGAGGGCGAGCGCGAGAAGCTGCTGCACCTCGACGGGTACCTGCATAAGCGCGTCATCGGGCAGAATGAGGCGGTCGAGAAGGTCACGGAAGCGATACTGCGCTCGCGCGCGGGCATCGCGGACCCGAATAGACCCATCGGCTCGTTCCTGTTCCTCGGCCCGACGGGCGTGGGCAAGACGGAGCTTGCAAAGTCGCTGGCGGAATGCCTCTTTGACGACGAGCACAACATCGTGCGCATCGACATGACCGAGTACATGGAGAAATTCTCCGTGTCGCGTCTCATCGGCGCGCCTCCGGGATACGTCGGCTACGACGAGGGCGGTCAGCTGACCGAGGCCGTGCGCCGCAAGCCGTACAGCGTGGTGCTGTTCGATGAGATAGAGAAGGCGCACCCGGATGTGTTCAACATCCTGCTGCAAATTCTCGACGACGGGCGCATCACCGACTCGCAGGGGCGCACGGTGGACTTCAAGAACACCATCATCATCCTCACCTCCAACCTCGGCAGCCAGCACCTGCTCGACGGCATCAACGCCGACGGCAGCATAAGCGGCGAGGCGCAGAGCGCGGTGATGCAGGAGCTGAAGATGTCGTTCCGCCCGGAGTTTCTCAACAGGCTCGACGAGATCATCATGTTCCACCCGCTCACGAAGGACAATCTCAACGGCATCATCGACATCATGGTCAGCTCGCTGCGCGAGCGGCTTGCCGACAAGTCGCTGGGGCTTGAGATTACGGACGCGGCAAAGCAGCTCATCATCGAGCGCGGCTACGATCCGCTGTACGGCGCGCGCCCGCTGCGCCGCTACCTCCAGTCCGGCGTGGAGACGCTCATCGCCCGCGCCATCCTCGGCGGCGACCTCGCCGCGGGTTCGACCATCACGGTGGACGCGGAGAACGGCGAGCTCGTGTGCCGGTAAGGCGACGCGAAAGAAAACCGATAGATACAGCAATACCGGGACTGCTCATGCAGCCCCGGTATTTTTATGCGTATTTACATTATATTTATCTCTATACAGCTTCCGGCGCCGAACTCCGCCTCCATGCTGCGCTTATACTCGGGGAAGAAGTCCGTCGGCATGAGCGCCTGAACGCACCCGGCAAAGCCGCCGCCGTGCACGCGCCACGCGCCCTTGCCCTCGAGCAGGCGGCGGCTGTGCTCCAGCCCCTGGGCGAGCTTGGTGTCGCCCGTGGCGCTGGTGATGATGTTGTTGAGAAGCTGCTCGGACGAGCGCCCGGATTCGTTCATCAGGCGCATATACGTCTCCCCGTCGCCGCTCTTGAGAGCGTCGCGCATGCGCGGCACGCGCTCATTCTCGCCGAAAAAGTGCATCGCGCGGCGCACGGGGCGGTTCGCGGGGTCCCAGCCCTTGCGGTAAAACTCCTTCGGGTCGACATCGCCCAGCACGCCCTTGTCAAAGAGGTTGGCGATGTACACCATGTCCGCGGGGATGCGGGCATAGGACGTGTCCAGCCCGGCGTGGCTGCCGCCGGTGTTCGTCAGACACATCGTCAGCCCCATCGGCGTGAAGCTGGCGCGTATCTGCTCTATCTCGCCGGTCTTGGGGTCGGCGTACACCGTGTGTCCGTATGCGCAGGCAAGCTGGCTCATTATGCCGCAGGGCTTGCCGAAATACTTATTCTCCGCCTGCTGCCCGGCGCGGGCGATGACCACAGGGTCGACCTTGCCGTCATTAAAAAGCTCCGAGAGCATACGCCCCACGAGCACCGAGAACGCCGCGGACGAGCTGAGCCCCGAGCCGGGGGTAAGTGTGCTCTTTATCCGCGCGTCAAACCCGCCGACGTCCAGCCCCAGCTCCTTGAACGCGACAACAACGCCGCGGATGAGGGACTTCGGCGTGCCGAACTCACCGGTGCGCAGGGTGAGATGGGTGAGGTTGACCTCAAACGGCTTGAACCCCTCTGACTGCACGCGCACGATGTTCGTCCCGTTCGCCTCGCACTGGGCGTAGTGCCCGAAGTGCACGGCGGAGGCGAGCAGTCTGCCCTTTTGGTGATCTGTATGGTTGCCGGCAAGCTCTGTCCTGCCGGAGACAAATATCTGTTTCTTCATCTGTTTCCCTTTTTCGTTGTTCTATCAAAACCCAACTTCCTACACATATCAAGATATACCTAAACACCGTCAAAGTCAACTAAAACCGGTAACAACGTATCAATGTTTTAACATATTACACAAATATCTTGCGTTTAATTCGTGCAGAAGATATAATACTACTATATTAGAATAAATACGGCGCGGAAGAACAAACCGCGCGGAAAACGACAGGAGAATCATGCCATGAAGAGCGCAAACGGGATCAACCTCACCATGCTCTGCGATTTTTATGAGCTGACCATGGGCAACGGCTACTTTGTCAGCGGACGGCAGGACGAGATAACCTATTTTGATATTTTCTACCGCTCCGTGCCGGACGAGGGCGGCTTCGCCATCGCCGCCGGACTTGAGCAGATCATTGACTACGTCAAGAAGCTCCACTTCGACGAGGACGACATTGCGTATCTCCGCTCGCGCGGGATGTTCGACGAGGGGTTCCTCGCCTATCTGCGCGATTTCAGGTTCACGGGCGATATCTGGGCCGTGCCGGAGGGCACACCCATCTTCCCGCGGGAGCCTATCGTCACCGTGCGTGCGCCCGCCATTCAGGCGCAGCTGCTGGAGACGTATATGCTTCTTGAGTTCAACCACCAGAGCCTTATAGCCACAAAGGCGAACCGCGTCTGCCGCGCCGCGGAGGGGCGCGCGGTGCTGGAGTTCGGCTCTCGCCGGGCGCAGGGCATCGCGGGCGCTGTGACGGGCGCGCGCGCCGCATTCATCGGCGGCTGTGCGGGGACAGCCTGCACCGTGTCCGACCAGCTCTACGGCGTGCCCGCCGCGGGCACGATGGCGCACTCCTGGGTGCAGATGTTCCCCAGCGAGTATGAGGCGTTCACAGCCTACTGCAAGGCGTACCCCGACAACGCGGTGCTGCTGGTGGACACGTACAACACGCTTAAATCCGGCGTGCCGAACGCGATACGCGCGTTCAACGAGGTGCTCAAGCCCATGGGCATCACAAAGTGCGGCATCCGGCTCGACTCCGGCGACATGGCATACCTCACCCAGCGCGCCCGCACGATGCTGGACGAGGCCGGCTGGACAGGCTGCACCATCACGGTGTCGAACTCCCTTGACGAGCGCCTTATTGCGGAGCTTCTGCGTCAGGGCGCAAGGATAGACTCCTTCGGCGTTGGCGAGCGGCTCATCACCTCGCGCAGCAGCCCGGTGTTCGGCGGGGTGTATAAGCTCTGCGCCGTGGAGGACGAGGCGGGGAACATCATCCCCAAGATAAAGGTCAGCGAGAATGTCGGCAAGATCACGAACCCCGGCTTCAAGACGGTCTACCGCCTCTTCAACCGCAAGACCGGCATGGCGGAGGCGGACTATATCTGCATGCACGATGAGGTCGTTGACGACACGCAGCCCCTTGAGCTGTGCGACCCGGAGGCGCGCTGGAAGCGCAAGACGCTGACGGATTTCCGCGCGGAGGAGCTTCTGAAGCCGATATTCAAAAACGGTGAGCTTGTGTACAAGGAGCCGACGCTCAAGGAGATAAAGACCGCGTGCGCCTACGGTGTGAGCACCCTCTGGCCGGAAGTCAAGCGCTTTGACAACCCGCACCGCTACTATGTCGACCTCTCGCCGAAGCTCATGGAGCTGAAGGACCGCATGCTCGCCGAGCACGCGAGGTTTGAAAACGCCTGAGGCAGCAGGGAAAAAGATGCTTTGACAAAAGCGCCGTATCGTTGTATTATATAAAGACGTAACTACACAGTGAGGTAATATCTTATGTTAGACAGCGAAATTTACGGCATGATAATTGCCCTTGGAATACTTCTGGCGATGTTTCTTGTCGGGGTGTTCTGCATCACCGTCAATGTGGACAACATCAAGCTCCGCCGCAAATACAGGGACACCGACGACGAGGCGATGAGCGCCTTTGTCAGCAAGGAGACCGCGAAGGGGCTCGCCCTTATCATACTTGAGCTTGCGCTTGCCGCGCTGCTGCTGCTCGTGAAGTCCAAATTCCTGAGCTGAACATTCCCACCATATATTACGCCCTCAAATGGCGCGCCGTACCGGCGCGTCATTTGTCTTTGCTCCGCGCGCGGGAAGCGGCGTATCTTTGCGCCGTGTTAACGCGCCGCCGTGTCGTCTTAGCGAAGTCTTAACGAAAGTTTGTAGAAAACGCAAAAATTAGTGATTTTGCCCTAGAATCTCCATAAAATAGTTGAATGCGACATTGCAATATGGTACAATGTCACAAACAAAGAAAATCCCGGTTCGATGCGCCGCGTGGTACCGACTGCCGTAGGTACCGCGGAGAAAAGAGGAGTGAAGGGTCTGCCGGAACTGCCGTCCGGCGCGGCCCGTTTTGCGGCGGCGTATTCGGGGCGTGATATATTATTTTAAAAGGAGAACACCATGGAAAAGTCGAAGAAAAAACTGTCCCTGCCAGCCAAGATATTTATTGGCATGCTCGCCGGTATTCTCGTGGGTCTTCTGTTCCTGAAGAACCCCGAATTTACCACTGATTACCTCAAGCCCATCGGAACGATCTACATAAACCTGCTGAAGTTCCTCGTCGTTCCTGTCGTCCTCTTCTCCATCACGGACGGCGTCATTTCCCTCAAGGATCTCAAGCGCGTGGGCAGCGTCGGTCTTAAAACCTTCCTGTACTATATGTGCACCACCGCCATCGCGGTCGTGATCGGTCTTGTCATCGTCAACCTCTTCAAGGGCTTCTTCCCCGCCCTGCCGAGCGCAGACCTCGGCGCGCTGGAGTACACCGCCAAGGAATCCCCCAGCGTGATGCAGGTCATCGTCAATATCTTCCCGGATAACCTCGTCAAGCCCATGGTCAACGCGGACATGCTGCCTGTCATCGTCATTGCCATCTTCTTCGGCGCGGGCATCCTCGCCTCCGGCGAGAAGGGCGCGAAGATCGGCGAGTGGATCAACTGCATGAACGACGTTGTCATGAAGATCATGATGATGATCATCGAGTTCACGCCCTACGGCGTGTTCTGCCTGATGGCGAATGTCGTCGCCGTGAACGGTCCGTCCATCGTCGGCACGCTTGCCATCGTCATCGGCGTTGCCTACATCGGCTACATCATCCACGTCGTCGTGGTGTACGGTCTGAGCGTGAAGTTCCTCAGCGGCATGAGCCCGATCGCGTTCTTCAAGGGTCTCGCCCCGGCGATGATCTGCGCGTTCACCACCACCTCCTCCAACGCCACCCTCCCGCTGAACATCGAGTGCTGCAACGAGATGGGCGCAGAGCCGGAGATAAGCTCCTTCGTTCTTCCTCTCGGCGCGACCATCAACATGGACGGCACGGCGATCTATCAGGCCGTGTGCGCGGTGTTCATCGCGTGCTGCTACGGTGTTGACCTCACCCTCGCCCAGATGGCAATGATCGTCCTGACCGCAACCCTCGCCTCCGTCGGCACGGCTGGTGTCTCCGGCGCGGGCATGATCATGCTGGCCATGGTGCTGACCTCCGTCGGTCTCCCCGTGGAAGGCATCGCGATAATCGCGGGCGTGGACAAGCTCTTCGACATGGGCCGCACCACCCTCAACATCACCGGCGACGCCACCTGCGCCATGTGGATCTCCAAGCTCGAGCGCAATAAGAAGGCGAAGGCCGAGGCAAAGGCGAACGCATAAAAAAGCTTATCGGAAGTGTAAAAAACTTCTGGAATATCGCCCCTTGCACTGCTATAATAATAGCCGCAGATTTTTCTGCGGCTGTTATTTTTTATTCTGTTACAGAGAAGGCGCTTATTATGAAGAAAACGATAGGCATAGTCGGCGGCATGGGTCCGATGGCAACGGTCGACCTCATGCGCAAGATGATAGAGCTGACGGACGCCGCGGCCGACCAGCAGCACGCCCATATAATCACCGACTGCAACACCAATATCCCCGACCGCACCGCCGCCATACTCTCCGGCGGGGCAGACCCCGTGCCGGAGCTTGTGCGCTCGTGTCTCGCGCTGGAGGCGGCGGGGGCGGACGTGCTGGTGATGGCGTGCAACACCGCGCATTATTTTTATGACCGCATTGCGCCGTTCATCCGCGTGCCGATGCTGCATATGCCGCGCGAGACGGCAAAGCGCGCCAGGGCGCTCGGCAGCACACGGTGCGCCCTGCTCGCCACGGACGGGACCGTGCAGTCGCACGTATACGACGCGCCCTTCGCCGCGGAGGGGATAGACCTCCTCAAGCCAGACGCCGAGGGTCAGCGCGCGATCATGGACATGATATACTCCGGCGTGAAGGCGGGCAAGCGCGACTATGACACCCGCGCCGTCCGCGCCGCGCTCGACAGGCTCACTGCGCAGGGGGCGGAGTGCTTCATCCTCGGCTGCACGGAGCTGCCCATCGCATTCGCGGATTACTCCATCCCCGCGCCGGTGCTCGACCCCACATCCGTGCTGGCGGAGGCGGCGCTGCGCGCGGTCGGCATGCCGCTCATGTACGATTCGCCCTCGGCGCGGTAAAGCCGCGCGGTGTACAGCGCCAGCAGCGCCACCGCAATGATAACGACAATCTCCAGCACCGCGACGCCCGCATAGTTCGACAGCAGCACCGTCCCCGCGTCAATGGCAAAGTGCGCCGCGAGCGCCAGCGCGAAATAGCGCCTCTCGCCGTAGCGCGCCGCGCGGTAGACGAAGTATGACAGGCATATGTGCAGCGTGATGGCGGAGATACGCTCCACCCCCGCGGCGGCGAAGAGCAGCGGCGGGCTGCTGCTGAGCGGGGAGAGCTGGGCGGCGAGCGCCTGTGCCGCATCTGCGTCGAGCCCGGCGAACGCGGAGGCTATCGCGCCGGTGTTTATCATGACGGACGTGATAAGGTTTGACAGGTACAGCAGCCCCACGGATATTATCGCCTCGATGCCGCCGTGACCCACGCCGTACATCAGCGCGTTCTCGCGCGTGAGCTTGTTCTTCATCAGCAGCTTCATCGCGCCCAGCCGCGCGAACTCCTCAAAGAGCGCCGCCATCGCCCCGGCATACAGGGCGTACAGCCATGTGCTGTTCAATATCGTCTCCCCGGCGGCCGAGTCGAGGACGAGATTGTGCACAGAGGCTTCCAGCACGTTCACGGCAATGACGAACGTTGCCGCGCCGATGAACACCGGCGAAAGCGCCGAGTGCAGCTTCTTTTTCACGATGATGCACAGCGCGACCGGCAGCCCCACGGCGACGAGCAGAGAAAACGCCATCCACGCGATGGACGCGGCGGGTACGGGTGCGAGAGGGGGAATTGTCATCTTTTCTTGTCCTTTCTTCAATGAAATACATATGTTACATATACCATATTATCATACTGTCTGAAAAATATCAACACCGGGTGAACAATAATGCTGTTCATCCGGTTGTTTTTTCCCCGCGGCTTTGTTATACTTGTGGGGATAGAAGTTTACACGGAGGCATTCGCAATGCTTTCTGCGCTGACGAAAAACAAAATAGCTGTGCTCGCGCTGACCGGCGTGCTGGCGCTCGCGCTGTGCGCCTGCTCCGGCGGCACGGACGCGGGTCCGGTCCCCGTCGATGAGGCTCCCGCTGCCGCGGCGGCTGACACTTCGGCGGCAGACGCGCCCGCGGAGCAGGCCGCGGACGGCGAGGCGGCCGAGTGGACGGTGCTGGGTCAGCGCGTCGACGCTGAGACCGAGGCGCTCGACCTGCGCGGCATCACGCCGCAGGATGTGGACGCGGTGCTCGCGGTGCTGCCGAAGCTGACGGCGCTGAAAACCGCCGCGCTCAGCACTGAGGCGGAGTGCGCGCTCTCATGGGGCGACATTGCGCGCCTCGTTCAGGCGCGGGAGGACGTGGACTTTGACTATGCGTTCTCGTTCTACGGCAGGCCCTTTACGCTTCTGGACTGGAAGGTGGACATCAACCACGTCCCCGTCAGCGATGAGGGCGCGCTCGCGCGGCAGATCATCCCCTGTATGAAGAACCTGCGCTTTCTGGATATGGACTCGTGCGGCGTATCGAACGAGAGCATGGCGGCGCTGCGCGATGAGTTCCCGGATGTAAAGGTCGTGTGGCGGATATGGTTCGGCGATTTTTACAGCGTGCGCACCAACACCCCAAAGATCCTCGCCTCGAAGCCGTCCGTCGGCGGGCTGCTGCGCGACAGCGACGTTCAGGTGCTCAAATACTGCACGGACGTGCTGTATCTCGACCTTGGGCACAACGAGATCATCACAGACATTTCGTTCATTTCGTATATGCCGAAGCTGCGCGTGGCGATCCTCGCAATGAACATGGTCACCGACCTCACCCCGCTTGCGAGCTGTCCCAAGCTCGAATACCTTGAAATACAGACGAATCCGTATATCACCGACCTCTCGCCGCTCGCCGCCTGCACGGAGCTGGAGCATCTCAACGTCTCCAACTGCCGCGGCTTTGACGACATCACGCCCATCCTCGGGCTCAACAAGCTCAAGCGCTTCTGGCTGGGCTGCTCCGCGCCTGTGCCGGAGGAGCAGAAGGAGGAGTTCGCGCGGCTGCACCCGGACTGTGAGTTCAACACCACCGTGTGGTCCGACCCCACGAGCGAGGGCTGGCGCATCGACCATGTCGACCCGTGGACGAACGAGGTGTTCTACGATGAGCGCTATGAGCTGCTGCTGGCACAGTTCGGGTATCTTGAGAATGCGTACTCGTTCATCTCTAACGACCCGCTCTATTACCCGCACGACTGATCTTGTTTATACTTATATAAGGAGAATATACATATGCAAACGAACAAACGCCCCGAGACCATGGAACGCATCACCACCGCGCCGCTGGCGGAAGCCTTTATCGCCGAGCAGCTTGCCGCCCTGCGCGAGCAGATAGGCGACAAAAAGGTGCTGCTGGCGCTCTCCGGCGGGGTCGATTCCTCGGTTGTGGCGGCGCTGCTGATAAAGGCCGTCGGCAAGCAGCTCACCTGCGTGCACGTCAACCATGGGCTGCTGCGCAAGGGCGAGAGCGAGCAGGTCATTGAGGTCTTCCGCAACCAGATGGACGCAAACCTCATCTATGTCGACGCATCCGACCGCTTCCTTGACGCGCTCGCCGGTGTGGACGATCCCGAGACGAAGCGCAAGATAATCGGCAAGCTCTTCATTGACGTCTTTGCCGAAGAGGCGGCGAAGCTCGACGGGATCAGCTTCCTCGCGCAGGGCACGATCTACCCCGACATTCTTGAGTCTGACGGTATAAAATCGCACCACAACGTGGGCGGGCTGCCCCCCGAGCTTCAGTTTGAGCTGGTCGAGCCGGTGAAGCTGCTGTATAAGGACGAGGTGCGCGTTGTGGGCAAGGCGCTGGGTCTGCCCGACGGCATGGTGTACCGCCAGCCGTTCCCCGGTCCGGGGCTTGGCGTGCGCTGCGTGGGCGCGATCACGCGCGACAGGCTGGAGGCCGTGCGCGAGTCGGACGCGATACTGCGCGAGGAGTTCGCGAAGAACGGTCTCGCGGGTAAGGTGTGGCAGTATTTCACCGTCGTGCCGGACTTCAAGTCCACCGGCATCACCGACGGCAAGCGCACCTATGACTGGCCGGTCGTGATCCGTGCCGTCAACACTGTCGACGCTGTGACCGCCGAGGTCGCGCCGCTCGACTTCGCGCTCGTGCAGCATATTGTCGAGCGCATCACCCACGAGGTCAAGGGCGTCAACCGCGTCCTCTGGGACGTGACCCCGAAACCCACTGGGACGATAGAATGGGAATGAGAAAAAAGTAAACACCATATAACCCGACCCCGGCGGGTGATTCCTCACCCTGCCGGGGTCTGCTGCGTGCTATACTAATTATCCAGCTATCGGCTGCTTTGCTCGCCAGCTGCCGTTCGCTTTACTCCCCTATGTCGGCGCGGACGACCTTGCCGATATTCCACAGGTGTGCCGCCTGATTCGCCGCGACGATGCGCTCCTCAGGAGTCTTGAACTCAAACGCGGCGGTCTGCGCGCCGCAGTCGCGGCACATCACGAACCAGCACCAGCCGTGCTCCTCCTCCAGCAGTCCCGCGCCGCCGCAAAACGGGCAGTCCTGAAGCTCTATCGTTTCATGAATATTCATGTCTGACCCTCCATTATTATTGCTACCTTGCAATGTTAACTCAAAATCCGCTTTTTTGCAAGGGGTTTTCATTGCAACTTCGACAAAATTTAAGCATAAGTTGAAAAATTGCCTATATTGTGGTACAATCCGTTTTATTCTATTAAAACACTAAGGAGTGAGCTACATGAAGTTTTCCTCGAAAATCGAAAAATGCGGTCTGTCCCCCATACGTAAGTTTGGTCCTGCGGCGGCGGCAGCCGAGGAGCGCGGCACCAAAATATATCATCTCAACATCGGCCAGCCCGATATAGCCACTCCTGCGGCATATTTCGATGCGCTCAAGCGCTTTGACAAGCCCGTTGTGGAGTACGCACCCTCCGCCGGCATAAATGAGCTTATAGACGCAGTACGCGGCTACTACGCCAAGATCGGCGTGGAGCTTGACCGGGGCAATGTGCTCGTCACCACCGGCGGCAGCGAGGGCTTGCAGATGCTGATGGCGGCGATACTCGACGACGGCGACGAGATCATCGTGCCGGAGCCGTTTTACCCCAACTATTCCACCGCGGTGTACCTCGCGGGCGCGGATATCCGCCCCATCCCGACCTCCCCGGAGGAGGGCTACCGCTACGCCGTGCGCGAGCGGGTGGAGGCCTGCATCAACGAGCGCACCCGCGCCATACTCATCACTAACCCCGGCAACCCGACCGGCAACGTCCTCACGCATGACGAGCTGAAGCTGATGCTGGACATCGCGCGCGAGCACGGTATCTTCATCATATGCGACGAGGTGTACAGAGAGTTCGTGTACGCCGACGGCCCGCTCGTCAGCTCTCTACAATTCGAGGGCTACGAGGACAATGTTGTCGTTATCGATTCCGTGTCCAAGCGCTTCTCCGCATGCGGCGCGCGCATCGGCATGGTGATAAGCAAGAACCGCGCGCTTATGGACCAGTGCATGAAGTGGTGCCAGTGCCGCCTGTGCGCCTCCACGGTCGACCAACTCGCCGCTGCGCAGCTGTACACTGTCGGGCCGGAGTACTTCACCGCCGTGCGCGAGGAGTACCGCTCCCGCCGCGACGCGATGATGGCAAAGCTGCGGGAGATCCCCGGCGTCGTGTGTGAGCTTCCGGCAGGCGCATTCTACGTGATGGCGGCGCTGCCGGTCGACGACGCGGACAAGTTCCAGACCTGGCTGCTCGACGAGTTTGAGGACAACGGCGAGACCGTTATGTTCGCCTGCGGCGAACCGTTCTACGGCACGCCCGGCAAGGGCAAAAACGAGGTGCGCATGGCGTATGTCCTCAAAAAGCAGGACATTGAGCGCGCAATGGACATTCTCGCCATCGCGATAAAGAAATACAACGAAACGCATTAAGTAAAAAACAAGGGGCAGCCGAGGAGGCTGTCCCTTGTCGATTGATACACAGTATAACGATCAGCGCTTGCTGAACTGAGGTGCGCGGCGTGCGGCCTTGAGACCGTACTTCTTACGCTCTTTCATTCTCGGGTCGCGGGTCAGGAAACCGGCGGACTTGAGAGCGGAGCGGTAGCTCTCGTCGACGACGAGCAGCGCGCGGGCGATGCCGTGGCGGATGGCGCCGGCCTGACCGGAGACGCCGCCGCCGGTGACGGTGGCTTCAATGTCGACCTTGCCGACAGTGCCGGTGGTGACGAGCGGCTGACGGACGATCAGCTTGAGCGTTTCGAGGCCGAAGTAATCGTCGATGTCACGGCCATTGATGGTGATGACGCCGCTGCCGTTGGGAATGAGGTGAACGCGGGCGACGGAGGACTTTCTGCGTCCGGTGCCGTACATATAGGGCTTCTTGCACTTATAGGTTGCCATATTCTCTTACCTCCTCTTAGCGATCCCAAACTTCGGGCTTCTGAGCCGCATGGTCATGCTCGGCACCTGCGTAGATTCTCAGGCGCTTGAGCTGCCACTCGGCGATGGTGTTCTTCTGGAGCATGCCGCGGACGGCGAGGCGCATTGCCAGCTCCGGCTTCTTCGCCATAAGGGTCTTGTACTGGGTCTCCTTGAGACCGCCGGGATAACCGGAGTGAGTACGGTAGTACTTCTGTTCGAGCTTCTTGCCGGTGAGAACAGCGTCCTTGGCGTTGATGATGATGACGTAGTCGCCGCAGTCAACGTGAGGGGTGTAGTCGGTCTTGAGCTTGCCGCGGAGCAGGTCTGCGGCGAGAGCAGCGGTCTTGCCCATGGGCTTGCCGGCTGCATCAAGGATGTACCACTTACGGGTAACGGATTCCTTGGTTGCCATAGTAGTAGACATATCTGTGCCTCCATATAGAATAAATGTTTTGACATTTCAGCTGCGCGCGATTACAATACCCGTATCAAACGCGCTTTATCTTTATACCACAAGCATTTTCCCCTGTCAACACTTATTTTAATTCTGAATTTCAAATCTCGCAAATACTCGCAAATGCTTTGAAATTCTCCCGCTTGCTCAAAATGAATTTTTAATTTTCCGAGGGACAAAAATGGACGTTAAGCTGCTCAACGAATTTACAGGCACGGTGCGCCGCGCCGTGGACGATTACGCGATGATCTCCGAGGGAGACAGGATAGCCGTGGGCGTGTCCGGCGGGAAGGACAGCATGCTGCTGCTCGCCGTGCTCAAGCACCTGCAAAGCTTTTATCCCCAGCACTTTGAGCTGGGTGCGATCACGATAGAGCTGGGCTTCGAGGGGATGGACTTCGCCCCGGTGGAGGCGTTCTGCCGCGAGGAGGGCATACCCTACACCTGCGTGAAGACCGACATAAAGGAGGTCGTGTTCGATGTGCGCAAGGAAGACAACCCCTGCTCGCTCTGCGCGAAGATGCGCCGCGGCGCGCTGAACGACACACTGCGCTCGCTGGGGATGAACAAGCTCGCGCTGGGGCACCACTTCGACGATGCGGTGGAGACGTTCATGATGAGCCTGCTGTTCGAGGGGCGGCTGAGCTGCTTTCGCCCGGTGACGTATCTTGACCGCTCCGGCGTAACGCAGATACGCCCGCTCATCTACGCCGGGGAGCAGCGCATCGCCAACCTCGCCGCGCAGCTCGACCTGCCGATCGTTGAAAACCCCTGCCCGCAGGACAAGACGAGCAAGCGCTACGAGATAAAGCAGCTTCTGAAGACCCTCGGCGCGGATTACCCGGACATGAAGTCCAAGGTGCTCGGCGCGATGCAGCGCCTCCCGCTCGCCGGGTGGCAGCCGGCAGAGAACTGGCACGATGTGAAAAATAAGAAATGAACTCAAAAATCGGGTCGCCTTCCGGCGACCCGATAATTTTTATATTGCGGTACTGTACGCGCTTATCTCACGCCTCGCCGCGCTCTTTCAGAGCGTCCTTGCGGCTGAGGTCGACGCCCTTGGGGCCGACGTTCATGACCTTGACCCAGGTCATGTCGCCTATCTTCAGCACGTCCTCGACCTTCTCGGTGCGCTTGAACTCGAGGTCCTTGATCTTCACAAGGCCGTCCTTGCCCGGGGCGAGCTCGACCCACGCGCCGAAGTCGGAGCGGATGTTGGACACGCGGCCATAGTACAGCGCGCCGATCTCCGGCTCAAAGACGATATTCTCGATGGTCGTGCGCGCGGCGCGGCAGGCCTCGATGTCGGAGCTGGCGATGAAGATGTTGCCGTCGTCGTTGATGTCGATCTTGCAGCCGGTGTCGGCGGTGATCTTCTGGATGACCTTGCCGCCGGAGCCGATGACCTCGCGGATCTTGTCGGGGTTGATCTTCATCTGGATCATCTTCGGCGCGGACTTGGCAAGCTCACGGCGCGGCTCGGCAATGGCCCTGAGCATGACCGCATCGAGGATCTGGAAGCGGGCTTCCTTGGTCATGGCGAACGCTTCCTTGACTATCTCGTGCTTGAGACCGTCGTTCTTGAGGTCCATCTGGATGGCGGTGATACCCTGCTTCGTACCGGCGACCTTGAAGTCCATCTCGCCGTGGAAGTCCTCAACACCCTGAATGTCGATGAACGTGGTGAAGTCGTCGCCGTCCTGGATAAGGCCGCAGGAGATGCCCGCGACGGGCGCCTTGATGGGCACGCCGGCGTCCATGAGGGCAAGCGTCGTGCCGCAGATGGAGCCCTGCGACGTGGAGCCGTTGGAGGAGAGCACCTCGCTGACCACGCGGATGGCGTAGGGGAAGTCCTCCACCTCGGGGATGACGCACTCAAGCGCCTTCTCCACAAGCGCGCCGTGGCCGTACTCGCGGCGGCCGGTGCTGCGGCTGGCACGCGCCTCGCCGGTGGAGTAGGAGGGCATATTGTAGTGGTGCATGAAGCGCTTCTCGGTCTCTTCCCAGATGGTGTCGAGCTTCTGGCACTCGCTGAGCGGGGCAAGAGTCGCGATGGAGAGCACCTGCGTCTGGCCGCGGGTGAAGAGCCCGGAGCCGTGCACCACGGGGATAACGCCGACCTCTGCGCCGAGGGGGCGGATCTCGTTCATCTGGCGTCCGTCAACGCGCTTGCCGGCGAGCAGCCACTTCTTGACGACCTTCTTCTGGAGCTTATAGAGTATCTCGTCCATGTACTGCATCATGTCGGGGTGCTCTTCGCCGTACTTCTCCTCGACCATGCTGACCCAGTCGTTCACGCGCGCCTCACGGACGTTCTTGTCGTCGGTGTCCATGCAGAACTCCATCGACTCAAACTCCTTCTCGACGAGCTCATCGAACAGCGCCTGATCAAACGCGGCGTGCTCATACTCGAACTTGGGCTTGCCGACCTCGGCGACCATCCTGTCGATGAGGTCGAGCACGGGCTGAAGATGCTCGTGCGCCTGCACGATGCCCTCGTACATCACGTCGTCGGGGACCTGATCCGCCTCGGACTCGATCATGACGATCTTCTTGTGGGTGGCGGCGATGGTGGTGATCATGCGGTTGCCGTTGTGGCGCTCCTCCTGCGTGGGGTTGAAGAGATACTTCTCGCCGTCCCAGCCGAGCACGATACCGGCGATGGGGCCGTTGAACGGCACGTCGGAGATGGAGACTGCGGCGGAAGCGCCGATCATTGCGGTGATCTCCGGGGAGCAGTCACGGTCAACGCTCAACACCTCGCAGGCGATGACAACGTCATTGCGCAGGTCGGAGGGGAAGAGCGGACGCATGGGGCGGTCGATCAGGCGGGAGGCGAGCACTGCGGGCAGGCTCGGCTTGCCCTCGCGGCGCATGAAGCTGCCGGGGATGCGGCCGACGGCGTAGAGCTTCTCATTGAAGTCCACGGAGAGGGGGAAGTAGTCAATGCCGTCCTTGGGGCGGGCAGAGGCGGTGCAGGTGACGAGGACAGTGGTCTCGCCGTACTTGACGAGCACCGCGGCGTTGCACAGCTCCGCCATCTTGCCGACCTCCATGGAGAGGGGACGGCCTTCATACATGATCTCGTACTTTTTGTAGTTGGGGAACTGCTTCTGAGTGATTATCATGTGTTATCTCCTTTATATTTTCGGCACTCCCCAATGCTTAGCACTTGGTCAAACGCGCCTCGTGCGCTTGACCAAATACTAAAACATCGGGAAAGTGCAGGGTTTACTCAAAAAAGTATGGAGACAATATTAAATTGTCTCCATACAAAAAACCTTCATAGTCCTCAGTATGCCAAGGTGCAGATCACTTGCGGATGTTGAGCTTGGCAATAATAGCGCGGTAGCGCTCGATGTCCTTCTTCGCGAGGTAGTCCAGCAGACGGCGGCGCTTACCGACCATCTTGTACATGCCCAGACGGCTGTGGTCGTCATTGGGGTGCTGCTTGAGATGCTCAGTCAGCTCGCGGATGCGCTGGGAGAGAATAGCGATCTGGACTTCGGGAGAGCCGGTGTCGCCCTCATGGGTGGCGTTGTCGGCGATGACCTGGGTCTTGACTTCTTTGGTGATCATAGTGGTTATACCCCTTTCGTTATTATAGAAAACTCGGGATAAATGCGTCAGATGGCTGGGCGAGAGAATTTTTTGACTGATGAAATGAGATTTTTGCGGGAATACCTCGTGTGTATTTCAAAAAAAGCTCATGAAATCAGGCGGAAAATTATCCGCTCAGACGCTGACAGTCTTTTATTCTGAGTTTCCTCATACCCTGCGACTAAGCCATGGGCGGAAAGGATACCGCAGCGGCGGCATGACCCCAAGGCTGAGAGCGCGGGCGCATACTGTTGTATAATAACATCCGCGTGCGTGTCTGTCAAGGGGTAATTCAGCCGTTTTTGTGCCCGAAAGACGACCTGTGGTGACACCCCCAGAAGACATAGAGCAGCACAGAGGCGACCGTGGCAAGAGAGAGGATCAAAAACATATCCCGGTACCCCGCCGCACTTATCAGCACGCCCGCAATACCGCCGCCCCCGCCGAGCCCGATGTCATACGCGCAGAGAAACGTGGAGTTCGCGCTGCCGCGGCGCTCGGGCGGGGCGATGTGCACCGCCATGGATTGCAGCGCCGGTTCGATGCCGCCGAAGGCGTAGCCCGCGAGCACTGCCGCCGCGCAGAACGTGAGCTTCCCCGGCGCGAGCGCGAGCAGCAGGAAGGCCGCGAGCATGGCGGCATTGCAGGAGTAGACAAATATGCCCTCACCGCGCTTGTCGGCGAGCTTGCCGACCGTCACGCGCACGAGCAACAGCATCACCGCCGTGACGGCGAAGAACACGCCGCCCGACGGCAGACCGAATTTCAGCGCATAGTCGGCGAGGAAGTTTTCAAGCGCGCCCCAGGTCAGCAGAAAAACAAGGCAAATGACTGACGCGGGCACGGCGTCCGGCTCGATAAGCTCACGCACGCGCAGGGGCTTCTTTTCCGCGTGCACGGGCGCGGCGGGCTTCATCATAAAAAGCAGGATAAGCGACACGAACATGAAAGCCGCCGCCGTGATGAAAAGCGGCACAAACCCGCGGCGCATCAGCGCAAGCCCCAGCGCCGGGGCGAGTGATGTCGCGAGCGCCGTCGCCATGCCGAAATAGCCCATGCCCTCGGCAAAGCGGCTCTGCGGCAGCGCGTCGGAGGCAAGCGTGGCGCTCGTGGTGTTCGAGAGGGCGAGCGCCGCGCCCTGCACCATGCGGCACGTCAGCGCCAGCACCACGGCGAGCGTCAGCGCGTACCCCGCCGCGGCAAGCGCGGTCGACAGCGCGTACCCCAGCGGCATCAGCAGCATCCCGCACAGCCCCGCGAAAAGGACGCTCCTGCGCTTGCCGCAGTCAAGCATCCAGCCGATGACCGGGCGCAGCAGCACCGCCACGGCGGAAAACGCAAACGCCGCCGCGCCCGCCACCGCCTCGTCCAGTCCGAGGACGTTTTCGAGGAACATGGGGAAGGTCGAAAGTATCATGATATGGTTCATGAACACGAGGAAATTGATGAGGATAACGAGCACGAAGCCCCGCGTCCACACCCGGTCAGCAGATTTCATAATGTTCTCCTTTTGTTGAAAAATACCCTCGGTTGACAAGAGCGCACACGCCTGACAACGTCAGAAGAAGCTCGCGCCATTTAGTTTCCGCCTTACGGTGAAAACTCCATTATGCTCGCTCCTTCTTCCTCTTTCCTCGCAAACCCGCTTCGCTGGGCTTTGCTCGGAGTACAGAGACAGTTCGTGTTCTGCGCTTCAAAAACCAAAAATCACTCGAAAATACACAGCTGTCAGGTGCAAAGCAGTTTTGCCGTGGCAGAAAAGCGGTCAGACGACGAAAAGACCGCTGGGAATACTTTGTGTATTTACAAGGTCTTTGAGGATGTATGGGTGTTTTTCTGCCCGTCAAAACCGTGTGTGTCCTTGTCAACCGAGGGTAAAAAACGGGCAGCTAAACAACCGGTCTTATGCCGAAAGTTTAGCTGCTCGTTGTGTTTGAATTTATACAACTTTCCGCGGAAAAAGTCAAGGGCAAAATAACATTTTGCGTTTTCCGTGCTGTATGGTATAATAAATAGCCAATTTATCGTATCGGTATTGCTGACAGGGGAGGCTTAGTATGAGCGCGAAAAGCAAAACGCTCTCTTTCAACATACAGTACGCCGCATTGCAGGGCGTCTACTGGCTGACGTTCTGCGCGTGCGTGGCGTTCGCGGCGGTATATATGCAGCACCGCGGGTACACAAACTCCGTGATCGGTGCGACGCTGGCGCTGGGGAACATCGTCGGCGTCATCCTCTCGGCGGTGCTCGCCTCGCTCGCGGACCGACGCGGACGCGCGGGGCTGTTCGGCGCGCTTATAGGTCTGCTGCTGGCGGCACTGGCGTTTCAGGGCATATTCATCCTCGTGCGCGGCGCGTCACCCCTCGTGCTGGCTGGGTACTGCCTCTATGTCGCGTGCGTCAACGCGGGCGGCGGACTGACCACCCAGCTGAGCGCGGAGCTGGCGCACAGCTGCGGGCACATCAACTTCGGCGCGGCACGCGGCACAGGCTCGCTCTTTTACTCGCTGAGCGCGACAATGATAGGGCTGCTGCTTGAAAAATTCACCCCGGCGGCGCTGCCCGGCGCGGCGATATTCGGTCTCGCGGCTCAGGCGCTCATCATCGCGGCGCTCGCCGTGCAGCTGCGGCGCGCGGCGGACGTTGTCCCCGTCTCCTCCGGCGCGGCGGAGGCGTCCGGGCTTCTCGACTTTTTCCACGGCAACAAGCGATTTTGCTGCATGATGCTGGGAACGGTGCTGCTGTATTTCTCGCACAATGTGCTGACGAACTTTTTCATCAATGTCGTGCGCGCCGCCGGGGGCGACACGGCCGACCTCGGGCGCATCACGGGCTTCATGGCGATCATAGAGATCCCCGTGCTGCTCTTCTACGACCGCTTCACGCGGCGCATCAGCGCCCCGGCGTGTATGCGCATCGCGGCGGTGGGCTTTGTGGCGAAGGCGTTCGCGTTCGCCCTCGCACCGAACGTTCCGGCGCTGTACGCCGCGAGCATATTGCAGACCGTGTCCTTCGCGCTCATCACGCCCGCCTCCGTGCGCTATGTCAGCCTCTACATCTCCGCGTCCGACGCGGCGAAGGGGCAGTCCGTCGCCTTCGGCGTGACCACCCTCGCCTCCATCTTCGCCACGAGCATCGGCGGGGTGCTGTTCGACGCGATGAGCGCGAGGGCAGTCCTGCTCATCTCCGCCGTTGTGGCCTCGGTGGGCGCTGTGGCGACCATCGCGTTCTCCAAGCCGGAAAGCGCGGCGTGATACAACAATTATATAGACACGTAGACACGGCAAAGCCCGGCGGGATTTTTCCGCCGGGCTTTTAGCATGCCGTATGCGCCGCGCTTATTCGCTTATCTCGCCGTGGAGGTTCTGCTTGAACGCCTGCGCGAGCGCGGCGGGCTCAAGCCCCCGCTCCAGAAGCCACATCAGCTTCGTCACTGCGGCCTCGCTGGTCATATCCCCCGCCGGTATCGCGCCGCAGTTGAGCGCGCGCTGCCCGACCTCATAGGTGGTCATGTCCGTGGCCTCGTAAAGGCATTGGCTGCATATCACGACGGCGACGCCGCGCGCGACGAGCGCGCTTATCTCCGCGACGACGTCCCGCCGCAGGAAGTTAATGCCGCCGGAGCCGAACGCCTCTATCACAAGTCCCCTGCACCCCGCGTCGGCAAACGCGGAGAAGAGCCGCGGATCGACCCCGGGGATGAGCTTCATCAGCGCGACGCGGCTGCTTATCTTTGTCTCAAGACGGCATTCATTATCGCGGCGCGGCGGCAGAAGCTCCCGGTGCACGGTCAGCCCGTGGGCGTTTATCTCCGCCACCGGGGGGAGATTGACGCTCTCGAAGGCGTTGAACGCCGTCGTGCGCACCTTGACGGCGCGGCACCCGAGGAACACCTTGCGGTCAAACGCGATGAACACGCCGTTCACGCCCGACGCCGCCATCGCAAACGCGCACTGGAGATTGGCGTACCCGTCGCTGAGGATATTGCCGATGGGCATCTGGCTGCCGGTGAGGACGACGGGGCGGTCGATGCCGGGGAGCATGAACGTCAGCGCGGAGGCGGTGTACGCCATGGTGTCCGTGCCGTGGGTTATCACAACGCCGTCGAACGGCGTGCGCATTTTGTATATGCACTCGGCGATCAGCGCCCACTCCTCCGGCTGAATGTTGCTGGAGTCCAGCGTGAGGAGCGAGTGGACGGTGACGTCGTAATTCTCGCTGCCGGGGAAGCGCAGCAGCCGCGCCTCGTCCTCGCCGGGGTGCAGCCCGTGCTCCGACGGCACGGACATTATCGTGCCGCCCGTCGTTATAAGAAGTATACGTTTTTTCGTGTTCATTGCTCTGTACCTTCCGGGATGTGTTCTTTAGTGTTTTCTCGATATTTCCTCACTCGCGCTTCCACATGGTGGGGCTGAGGAGGATGAAAAGCGGGTATATCTCAAGTCTGCCCAAAAGCATCACGACCATCATCACCGCACGCGAGAGCGGGGAGAACATGAGATAGCTCTGCGTCTCGCTGACGAGGGAGAGGCTGGGGCCGATGTTGGAGATGCAGGAGAGCGCAGCGGTGAGGTTCGTGGTGAAATCATGCCCGTCGAGCGAGACGACGAACGTCGTGAGCATAAGTATCACAAAGTACAGCCAGAAGTAGCAGTACACCGCCTTCGTCGTTGCCGCGTCCACACGCTTGCCGTCCATCTGCACGCGGCGCACCTCGCGCGGGTGGAGTATGCGGGCGATGTCCGTCCCGGCGGTCTTGAAGAGCAGCAGCACCCGGCTGACCTTCAGTCCGCCGCTCGTCGACCCCGCGCACCCGCCCACGAACATCAGCAGCACCAGTATCACCCGCGTGTACGACGGCCACGTCATCGTGTCCACCGTGGCGAACGCCGCCGTCGACATGAGGCTGACCGAGTTTGTGAACGCATGGCGCAGCGCCTCCTGCACGCCGGAATACATCTTCGTTATGCCCAGCGTGATGGCGACCGTGGAGACAAGGAGAATGCCGAGATAGCAGTGCAGCTCCTCACTTTTCAGCGCGTCGCGCACGCGCCCGGCAAAGGCGAGATAGTAGAGGTTGAAGTTCACGCCGAAGAGCAGCAGAAACACCGAAATGACGATTTCGATATACGCGCTGTCAAATGCGGCGAGGCTGGCGTTGCGCGTGGAGAAGCCGCCCGTGCCGGCAGTGGCGAAAGCGTGGAGCAGCGCCTCATAAAAGCTCATCCCGCCCAGCATCAAAAGCACCGTCTCCGCAACTGTCAGCGCGGCGTAGATGATATACAGTATCCTCGCGGTGTCGCCCGCGCGCGGCACGAACTTGCCGACCGTGGGGCCGGGCAGCTCCGCGCGCATGATGTGCATGGAGTGCTCCCCGCCCATGGGCAGCACCGCCATGATGAAGATCAGCACGCCCATGCCGCCCAGCCACTCAAGAAAGCTGCGCCAGAAGAGCCCCGCACGGCTGAGCGTGTCCACATCGCTCACAACTGAAGCACCCGTCGTCGTCAGTCCCGACACGGTCTCAAACACCGCGTCGGCATAGTGCGGGATATCCCCGGAGACGACGAATGGTATTGCGCCGAACAGCCCCATCAGTATCCACGCCATGCTCACCGCGGCAAAGCCCTCGCGCGCATATATCGTGCGCGAGCGCGGCTTCACGCCCAGAAGCGCGAGCCCTGCTGCCGCCGTGACCGCCATTGCCGCGGCAAAGCCGCGCACGCTCTCGCCGAAGGCGAGCGCCGTCACCATCGGCAGCAGCATCAGCGCCGCGAAGATGAGCAGCGCCAGCGCGGATATTCGGGCAACCATCCTGTAATTCATACGCTAAACATACCTTTTTATTTCTTTCTCCAGAGCTTGGGGCTTGCCAGCATAACTATGGGGTATATCTCAAGCCGTCCCAGCAGCATCACGACCGTCAGCACCACCTTCACCGCGGGGGAGAATATCGCGAAGTTCCCCATGGGTCCGATGAGCGACAGCCCCGGCCCGATGTTGGACATACATGAGAGCGCGGCGGTGAAGTTCGTGGCGAAATCATACCCGTCGAGCGAGACGATCAGCCCCGTGACGAGGATAATGAAAAGATATATGAAGAAAAAGCAGTACACGGCCTTCGTCGTCGCCGCGTCCACGCGCTTGCCGTCCATCTGCACGCGGCGCACCTCGCGTGGGTGCAGCATGCTGACAATGTCCGCCGCCGCGGTCTTCAGAAGCAGCATCACACGGCTGAGCTTCATGCCGCCGCCCGTCGACCCCGCGCACCCGCCGATGAACATCAGAAGCACAAGGATATACTGCGCGTACTGCGGCCACGCCGTGAAGTCCACCGTGCCGAAGCCGGCGGTGCTGACGATGGACATGGTGTTGAAGAACGCATGGCGCAGCGCGTCCGCGCCGCCGTACATTTTCGCGATGCCCGCCGCGATGGAGGCCGTGGAGAGCGCGATGATGGCAAAGTACCACCGCAGCTCCTCGCTTTTCAGCGCCTCGCGCGCACGCCCGATGAAAACGAGATAGTACAGGTTGAAGTTCGCGCCGAAGAGGACGAGGAACACCGCAATCACCATCTCGATATACACGCTGTTGAACGCGGCGACGCTCGCCGCGCGCGTGGAGAAGCCGCCCGTGCCCGCCGTTGCGAAAGCGTGGAGCAGCGCGTCATAAAAGCTCATGCCGCCCAGCTTCAGAAGCACGGTCTCCGCGACGGTCAGCCCGCCGTAGATAAAATACAGTATTCTCGCGGTCTCTCTCGCCTTGGGGACGAGCTTGCCGACTGTGGGACCCGGGACCTCCGCGCGCATGATGTGCATGGAGTGCTCATCCCCCGCGGGCATGACCGCCATGATGAACACCAGCACGCCCATACCGCCGATCCAGTGCGTGAAAAGCCGCCAGAAAAGCCCCGCGCGGCTCATCGCCTCCACATTCGGCACGACGGACGCACCCGTTGTCGTCAGACCCGACACGGTCTCGAACACCGCGTCGATGTAATTGGGTATATCCCCGGACAGCACGAACGGCAGCGCGCCGAACAGCCCCATGAATATCCACGCAAGCCCCACGGCAGCAAAGCCGTCTCGCGTGAAGATCGTGTGCGAATGCACGGGGATGGCGCGCAGCAGTCCGCCCGCCGCGGCCGTCGCCGCGATGGCTATTATAAAATTCGTCACCCGCTCGCCGTACCACAGCCCTGCCGCAAGCGGCAGCAGCATCAGCGCCGCGAAGATCAGCAGCACCTTGCCGAGGATGCGGGCGATCATTCTTTTGTTCATTTATATACCTTCTTTTCCGCGCCCGCTTCTTACGCCAGCATATCCTCCAGCCGCTTGAGCTTCCCGGCGGAGGCGACGATTATCGCGTGGTCCCCGGCGAGGATCTGCGTGTTGCCGTCGGGGATGATGCTCTTGCTGCCGCGGATAATGGCGCACAAAAGCACGCCCGGGCGGAGCTTCAGCTCGCGCAGGGTCTGCCCCGCGCAGGAGAAGTTTTCACCCACGGTGAACTCCAGCGCCTCGACCTTGCCGTCGGCGAGCTTATAGAGCGTGTCCATGCTGCTGCCCTCAGAATTGCTCATTGCGCGGACATAGCGCGCCAGCTGCTGGGCGACAAGGTCCTTCGGGGAGACGATGCAGTCCAGCCCGGCGCTTTCAAGTATCTCGGTGAAATGCTCGCGGTTGACCTTGGTGACGATGGTGCCGACGCGGCACTGCCCGGCGTAGAGCGAGGTGACGATATTGTCGCCGTCGTCGCCGGAGAGCGCGATGAACGCATCCGCCGCGCGGATGCCCTCCTCCTGAAGAACGTCGCTGTTCGTGGCGTCGCCGTAGATGACCGTCGCGTCGGGGATGAGATCGCACAGCGCGTCGCAGCGGGCGCGGTCGCGCTCGATAACGGTGACGGACATGCCGGATTCCTGCAAAAGGCTCGTCAAGTACACGGCGATGCGCCCGCCGCCCATGATGAGCACGTTTTTCACGGGCTTTTTATACTTGCCCACGGCGGTGAAAAACCGCCTCAGCTCGCGCGTCGCCCCGGTTATGCTGAGCTTGTCGCCCCCGCGCAGCACAAAATCGCCGTTCGGGATGAACACCTCGCCCCCGCGCTCCACCACGCTCACCAGCACCGCCGCCTTTACCTCGGCGTGCAGGCTCTTGAGCTGTATGCCGTCGAGCTTTTCCCCCGGCAGCACACGGTGCTCCACGATCTCAACACTGCCCTTGGAGAACACGTCCACGCGCGCCGCGCTCGGAAAGCGCAGGATGCGCGAGATCTCGCGCGCACACTCAAGCTCCGGGTTGACAATCATGGAAAGCCCCAGCGTCTCCCTGAGGAAGCCCGTCTGGGTCATATACTCCGGGTCGCGTATGCGCGCGATGACGTGCGCCGTGCCGAGACGGCGCGCGGCGATGCCGCATATCATGTTCACCTCGTCGCTGCGCGTCGCCGCGACGAGGAGGTCGGCGTCCTTCGCCCCGGCGCTGATGAGCGATTCGGGGTTTGTGGCGTTGCCCTCTATGCATATAACGTCCAGCGTATTGGACACCATGTTGATGATGTCGCCGTTCTTATCTATAACTGTGATGTCATGCCCCTCGTGGGACAGCGTCTGCGCCACGGCAAAGCCGCTTTTTCCCGCGCCGGCGATTATAACCTTCATATTTTCTGCCTGCTCCTTTCGGATAGCTCTTTGGCACGCACATGCGTACATTGACAGTTGATTTTATCACATTTATCTTTGCTTGTACAGGTCTTCACACTGCGTATCGGCGGCTTTTCACGCAAATTTAACGCGGATGGCGCAGAGTTCTTACTTAATTCTTGAATAGGGCGCACGCCGTGTGCTATAATAGATTTTCAAGGCATATCACACGAAGGTCATTAACAGGTAATTTACAATGAGCAATGATAATATAAAGTTCGAGGGCTTCACGCCCAAAACGTCAGAATTTCTGTGGGAGCTGTCGTTCAACAACGAGCGGACATGGTTCCTCGCGCACAAGGACGAGTTTGAGCAGGTGCTCAACCGCCCGTTCAAGGCGCTCGCGGCGGCGACTTTCGCCCTGACCGAGGCGCGCTGCCCCGGTGCCGACCTCCGGCTGCACGTGGCGCGCATCTACCGCGACGCGCGGCGGCTGCACGGCAGAGGACCGTACAAGGATCATCTGTGGTTCTCCATAAAGGGTGACGACAAGCTTCTCGACGGGCCGATGTTCTGGTTTGAGATCGGCGCGGCGGATTACAGCTACGGCATGGGGTTTTACAGCGCCACGGCGGCGCAGATGGAGGCGTTCCGCCGCAGCATCGACGCGAACCCCGCCCGCTTTGAGCGCATGGCGAAAAAGCTTGAGGCGCTCGACGGCTTTGCCGTGTCGGGCGAGGAGTATAAAAAGCCCAAGGGCACCCACGGCGGCATCATAGACCAGTGGTACAACCGCAAGCGCGTCGGCATCGACTGCACGCGCGATTTCGGCGGCGCGCTCTTCTCCCCGGAGCTGCCCGCGATCCTTGCGGACACGTTCGCGGCGCTCACGCCGATGTATGAATATCTTGTCGCGGTCGCCCGCAGCGGAGAGGATGGTTGAATGAAGCAGCCAAAGGTATCTGTGATAATCCCGGCGTACAACGCCGAGGAGTATATAGAGCGCGCGATGAAAAGCGTGCTCGGTCAGACGCACGAGGAGCTTGAGCTCATCGTCGTGGACGACGGCTCCACCGACGGCACGCAGGACATCGCCGCGCGCATCGCGTATACGGACACGCGCGCCCATATCATCCGCATGCCGAACTCCGGTCCCGCCGTGGCGCGCAACCGCGGCATGGAGGCGATAAGCCCGGACGCGGACTATGTGATGTTCGTGGACGCGGACGATTATATCGCGCCGGACGCTGTGGAGTACGCGCTGACAGCGGCGTCAAAGGGTGCGGAGCTGGTGCTGATGGGCTTCACCATTCTCAGCCCCGACGGCACGCAGCGCGATTACTATGAGCCGGAGGCGGTGTTCGACGCCGCCACGCTCGGCGCGGCTCTGCCGCGGCTGTACACGGCAAATATGCTCAATCAGGTCTGGGCGAAGCTCTTCTCCGCGCGGCTCATCCGCGACGGGGGGCTGCGCTTTCTCGACTTCCGCTGGGGCGAGGACAGGCTTTTCATCTTCGACTGTCTTGAGCGCGCGCTCGTGACGGCGATGCTGCCGGAGTGCCGGTATTTTTACGTCATGCACGCCGGGGAGAGCCTTATCTCCCGCTACTATGAGAAGAAGCCGGAGGCGTGCTGTCTCGCCGACAGCCGCATGCAGCAGCTTTGCAGCCGCTTCGGCACGGAAAACTACGCAGGGTGCCGGTATATGTTCGTGAAGAGCATATTTTCCTGCATGACGAATATGTTCTCGCCCAGCTGCGATCTCGACTACCGCGGCAAGCGCGCCTACGTGCGCGGCATACTGCAAAACCAGCAGGTGCAGCAGCGCAGTCAGGGCGCGTTCGGCAGCGCGCCGGTGAAGATAATGTGCGCGGTGATGCACACGAAATGCGTGGCGCTGAATATGCTGATGTTCCGCGTCGTCGCCTTTGCTGGGCGCGTCACGCCGAAGCTCTTCATGGCGCTCAAGCACAAAAAGTAAAAGAAAAAATGTTTTCAGGCTCGCGGCAGCTGCCGCGAGCCTGAATCGTTCTTTTGAGGGGTTTTATTGTTTTATAACGGTGCCGCTCTCGCCGGACATGGCGAGCGTGGCTTTTTCCAGCGAGCATATCACGGCGCTGCGTTCCGGCTTCGACACGGCAAATTTCACCGCCGCTTTCACCTTGGGCAGCATGCTGCCCGGGGCAAAATGCCCTTCGGCGGCGTATGCCTCCGCCTCTGCCGGTGTCAGCGCGCGGAGCTCCTTCATGTCGGGCTTGCCGAAGTTTATGCACACGCGGTCGACCGCCGTGAGGATATAGAGATAGTCCGCGCCCACAAGCTCCGCAAGGCATTCCGACGCGAAGTCCTTGTCGATAACGGCGGCCACGCCCTCATAGTCGCCCTCTCCGCGCCGCACGACGGGTATGCCCCCGCCGCCGCACGCCACGACCACGTCCCCCGCGTCCACAAGCGAGAGGATGCTGTCTTTCTCCACGATGCCCACGGGTATCGGGGACGCCACAACACGGCGCCAGCCGCGCCCCGCGTCCTCTTTGAACGTGACGGCGCTGTCCGCCGCCATCGCCGCGCGTGCCTCATCCTCGGTGTAGAACGCGCCGATGGGCTTTGTGGGGTTGCTGAACGCGGGATCGTCCGGGGAGACCTCCACCTGCGTGACGAGCGTGACAACGTTTTTCTCCACGCCGCGGCGGTGAAGCTCGCGCAGCACGGCGTTCTGCAGGTGATAGCCGATGTACCCCTGGCTCATCGCGCCGCACTCGGGAAACGGCATCTCCGCCTTTATCACGCCGTCTGCGGCGGAATGGCTCAGCCCGAGGTTTATCATGCCGACCTGCGGACCGTTGCCGTGGGCGATGATGAGCTCGTTCCCCTGCTCTATCAGCCCCGCGAGGGTTTTTGCCGCCGCGGCGACCTTTTCGCGCTGCTCCGCCGGGGTATTGCCCAGGGCGTTGCCGCCCAGAGCCACAACTATTCTTGCCATAGCTTCTCCTTATTGCCGCCTCAGCGGGTCTTCATCTGCGCGAGGAAAGCGTCAAGCTCTTCCTTGGCGGCGGCCTTTTCAAGCTCGCTGTGCGCCTTGCGGCCGCGCGTGAAGTACACCAGCAGACCGCGCATCGCGGTCAGGCGGTTCCACGCCTCCTCCCAGCAGAGGCTGGACGCGGAGTCGGCGACCTCGTCGGTCACGTCCTCGCCGCGGGTGCAGGGCAGACAGTGCAGGAACTTGCAGCCGATGTTGCCCAGCTGCATCAGCTCGCGGTTGACCTGATAATCGCCGAAGACGCGCACGCGCTCTTCCTTGGGCATCTCATTTTCGTAGAGACCGTACCACACGTCGGTGTAGATGAAGTCCGCGCCGCGGACGGAGTCGCGGTCGTCCGTGACGAGCCAGCTTCCGCCGTTCTCTTCGATGTTCTTCTGCATGATCGCCTTGTGATCCTCGTTGAGCTGGTGCCCGACGGGACCGTAGTGCACGAAGTTCATACCGAGCTTGGTGCAGATGAAGCCGAGCGAGGCGCACACCTGCGTCCCGTCGCCGACGAACACGACCTTGCAGTCCTGAAGCGTCTTCCCGGCAGGGAGGTTTTCGATCATCGTGATGATGTCCGCGATGGCCTGGGTGGGATGGGTATAGTCGGACATGGCGTTGATGACGGGGATGGTGCAGGCGTTGGCGAGGTCGACGACGGTCTTGTGGTCGATGACGCGCGCCATGACGATGTCAACGAGGCCGGAGAGCACCTTGCCCGTGTCGCCGATGGTCTCGTGCCCGCCGAGCTGGATCATGCCCGGTCCGAGATACTGGGCGTGTCCGCCCATCTGGGTCATCGCGGTCTCGAAGGCGACGCGGGTGCGGGTGGAGGACTGCTGGAATATCATGCCGAGCGTCATGTCCTTCATCAGCGGGGGATTGTAGCCGGATTTTATCGCCTTTTTTATCGCGATAGAGAGATCGATGATCTCCATCAGTTCTTCCTTGGTGAAATCATAGGTCGTCAGAAAATCTTTTTTCATAGTCTCCTCCGTGTGTATTGTGTTTATTTTTATGGTTTTTTGCCGATGACGAGCAGCAGCGCCGCCATCGCCGCGCATCCCAGCGCGAGCGACAGCCACACGCTCATGCCAAGCGCCGTGAGAAGCGTGCCGAAAACTATCGTCACCGCGGCGACGGTCATCGCGTATGGGAGCTGCGTTCTCACGTGCTCCATTATATTGCACCCGCTGCCGAGCGCGGCAAGCACGGTGCAGTCCGTCATGGGGGAGCAGTGGTCGCCGAAGATGCTGCCGGACAGCACCGACGCCACGCACAGCAGCAGAAAGCCGCTGTCACCGGTGAGGTTTTCCGCGCCCACAACGGCGGACGCGATGGGGATCGCCATGGGCATGACCATGAACATGCACCCGTAGCTTCCCGACGCGAACGAGATCAGGCAACAGCAGACGAATATAAGACTCGGCACCAGAAACGCCGGGACGCCCGCGCTGATTATCTCCACAACATAGTAGACCGTGCCGAGGTTTTTGACCACATCGGCGAGCGACCATGCCAGCAGCAGTATAACTATCGTCGGCATGAGCGCCTCCGCGCCGTGCAGCCACGCCTTTATCCCCTCGCCCACGGTGCTCAGCCCCAGCAGCTTTGCCAGCGCGATCGCCGCCAGCCCGCACAGAAGCGCCGCGCGCAGCACGAGGAAGATCGTGTCCGCCTGCGCCACCGCGGTGGACACCGTGGCGAGCGTGAAGGGCGCGCCGGGCGCTATCAGCCCCAGCTCCACCGCCTCCGCGCGCCCGGAGGTGTAGAACGACAGCATCGCCGTCACAAGGAGCAGCGCCACGCTGAACACGCACACGAATACCCGCCGCCCGTCGCGCTTGTCCGCCGGGGCGTTCTCCGCCTCTGCGTCTGCCGCTTTCTCCCTCCGTGCGCGGCGCGCCTCGCGCTCCGCTGTGAGCATGGGTCCGTACTCCCGCCCCATCACGGAAGAGAGCAGCATGAACGCCAGCGCGAACAGGCAGTAAAAGCAGTAGGGGATGCTGTGCAGGAAAAGCTCAAACCCAGACATGCCGAGCCCCGCGAGCGCCAGCCCCTCGTCTATCACCGACACTTCGACCGCCACCCAGCTCGACACCACGGCGATGCCCGCGACGGGCGCGGCGGTGGAATCGACGATGTAGCTCAGTCTCGCGCGGCTCAGTCCCGCCTTATCGGTCATGGTCTGCAAAACGGGGCCGGAGATGAGGGCGTTGGCATAGTCGTCAAAGAAAAAGAGCGTGCAGAAAAGCTGTGAGATTATGTTTGCCTTTCGCGGGCTGTTTATGCGCCGGACAAGCCGCCCGGCAAGCACCGCGAAGCCGCCCGTGCAGCGCAAAACCTCCACCATGCCGCCCACGGCGACGCAGAGGATCAGCACCGAGGCGTTGTCCCACGTGCTCGCCGTGGCGACAATGCCGCGGCACGCGCGGCTCAGGACCGCGCCGGGCAGCGCCGAAGCTGCCGTACCCTCCACCACGGCGAGCATCGCCATGCCGCCGATGTACCCGGTGAAGAGCGAGAGTATCACGTCGCCCGTGGCGAACGCGAGCGCGACGGCGAGAATTATCGGCAGAAGGCTCATCGCACCGAGGCTCGCCCCCAGCGCCGCGGGGGAGTCCGCGTCCGGCATGGAGCCGGACACGAACCCGAGACAGGCAATGGCGATGACCGCCGCCAGTATCAGCAGCCAGCATGATAATTCTTTTGTCTTCACGCCATCATCGCCCTCTTTGCCTTAAATTCTGTATTTTCCGCGCTTATGCTCAGGATTTTTTCTTGCCCGCCTTGTATATCCACGTGCCGGAGATCACGACGAGGATAACGCCGATAAACTGCATCCAGAAGGCGTAGCCGGAGAAATCCCAGTCAACGAGGAAGTAGCACGCGAGCGCCACGCACACAAAGCACAGCACCGAGCATATCCACATGCCCACCTTGCCGCCGGGGACGGCGTACTGGCGCGGGGTGTCGTCGCTATATTTGAGCTTGAGCGCCGCGGGGAACATGAAGAGGTAGTTGAGCATGAACACGATGGACGAGAACGAGAAGAGCGTCCAGAAGATTTCGTTTGCGTTGCCGGAGAGGGAGTAGTTGAGGATGATGAGCACGGAGGATATTGCGCCCATGAGGTAATAGAGGTTGTCGGACGTGCCGTACTTCTTGTGGCGGTGTCCGAAGAACTTGACGCGCTTGTCAAGCTCCGCACCCATGAAGGATTCGTTCGCGCCCATCGCCCAGGTGATCATGTTGGCGACGAGGGTGAGGATGGCGAGGACAACGAGGATGTAGAACATCGGCATCTGCGCCGGGCCGAACACGGAGCAGAGCTCCTGCAGGGCGTAGACAAAGCCGTCCACCTCGTCCACATTCGCCGCGGGGATCGCCGCGAGAACGCCGAACGTGCCAAAGGCGTAGAGGAAGGTAATCGCAGCGCCTGCGATTATGGTCATCTTGGGCACGGTGCGCTTGGGGTCGTCTATCTTCGAGCCGATGGAGCCGATAAGCTCAAACCCGAGGAGGTTATAGACGATCGCCGCGACATAGGTGACGGTGTTGTCCCACGAGGGCACCCAGCTCGCCAGCGAGAAGTCGTTGGCAAGGCCGTACTTTATGCCGTAGGCAATGCCCATGAAGCCGAAGATGACGAGTATCGCCATCTTTATGATGGCCATGATGCTCGACACGAGCACGGAAAGCTCAATGCCGCGCACGCCTATCCACACTATCACCCAGCACATCGCCACGGCGATGACCGCCTGCACGACGGTGCTCATGTCGGGGAAGAGCGCGAGATTGAGCCAGCCGGAGAACGCGGTGAACACCGCGGGCATCCAGAACGCCACGTTGATCCAGTACATCCAGCCGACCAGAACGCTCGGATACTCGCCGAACGCGCGATCGACCCAGCTGACTATGCCGCCGTCGTCGGGGTATGTACTGCCAAGCTCGGCAGAGAGAAGTCCGTAGGGGATAAAGAATACTATTGCCGTGACTATCCATATCGTGATGGACGACACGCCGATTATCGCGGGTGCAACGAACGAGTCAAGGACGAGGATGCTGCACACCGTGAACAATACTGTCCTTACAAGGCTTACCTTTTTATTGTCTTCCACTATAATAATTCTCCTTTTTCTCTCGTGCGGCGCGGGCGCTTCGCCGCGCGCCGCGATTGTTGACTTTATTCTATGTTATGTTGCTGTCATGCGAGGGAAACGCGGGTGGAGAGGGAACGTCGGTATCGTCGGTTCAGCCGAGGGGCTGCTGCTGGGTGATGCAGTGGATGTTGCCGCCGCCGTAGGCGACCTCCTCCGTGCGCACGCCGACGACCCGACGCTCCGGAAACATCGCCTGAACCTGCTCGACGGCGAGCTGATCGTTCTCGTCGCCGTACTGAGGCAGGATTATGCCGCCGTTGACGATGAGGAAGTTCATGTAGGACGCGATGGCGACCTCGCCGTCCTCGCGTGGGATCGTGCCCTCGATGGACTCTATCGTGTCCGCGCCGTGCAGCAGGCAGGGCTTCTTCGTCAGGCAGAGCTTGTGTATCTTGAGCTTTCTGCCCTTGGCGTCGGTCGCCTCGCTCAGCTCCTTATACGCCGCCTGTGCCTGCTCGTAGAACGGGTGCTCGGGATCGTCCGTCCAGATGCACGCGACCTCGCCCGGGCGCACGAAGCATGCCACGTCGTCGATGTGTCCGTTCGTCTCCGCCGGGTCGATGCCGTCGGTTATCCATATGATCTTTTCGAGATTGAGGTGCTCCTTGAGCATCTCCTCTATCTCCTCCTGCGTCATGCCGGGGTTGCGCCCCTCGCTGAGCAGGCACATCTTCGTCGTGAGCAGCGTGCCCTCGCCGTCGACGTGGATGGAGCCGCCCTCAAGCACGAAGTCGGGCGTGCGGTAGGTGTCAACGCCCTCAATGTCGCACACCTTCTGCGCCACAAGATCGTCCTGATCCCACGGGAAGTACAGGCCGTCGAACAGTCCGCCCCATGCGTTGAACGACCAGTCGTTCGCGCGCACCTCGCCCTTGTCGTTGACGACGAACGTCGGGCCGCAGTCGCGTATCCATGCGTCGTTGGAGGTCATCTCCACCACGCGGATCTCAGGGGGGAGCACGTTGCGGGTGTGGGCGTACTGCGCGGGGCTGACGCACATGGTGACGGGCTCAAACTCGCTTATCGCCTTTGCCACGTTCGCAAAAACCTTCTGCGCGGGCTTTGCGCCGTCGCGCCAGTTGTCGGGGCGCTCCGGCCAGAGCATCCATATCTGCTTCTGAGGCTCAAATTCCGCCGGCATTCTGAAGCCGTCTTTTCTCGGTGTGCTGTCGATTCGCTTTGCCATAGTATCTGTTCCTTTCCTGTATTGTAGTCTTGTGTTCCTGCGATACTGCCCACGTTCCGCCGCCGTGTGCCCGGCTTTGCCGTGCTTTCTGTCCGCAAAGGCGGTTTTTTGTCGGTTTTACACATAATGCGTGGGTCTATACGGGCTTCGCATCGTCCTATGGCACAAGAATATACGATAGAATTAGCATTGTCAATTTCTTCACTTTGTATTGTAACGCTGTAAATAAAAATGTCGCGCCGTTACTTTTCGTGTAACGGCGCGTTGCACTTCCCTCATTTCATGTCGCTTTCCCGCCAAAAATGCCGGTTTATGGCGAAAGCTGTCGTTTTTTGTCCGTTATGCGTCCGCCGTGCTGTTCTGCGCGCGTGTCAAGCGCTTGTAGATCAGCGTCTCCATTATCGCGATCATGCCGCAGCGCGAGGTCACGTCTATCCCCTCGTAGTCTATCTCGTCGGCAAAGACGTAGAAGTTCAGATCGCTCATGTTCTGGATGGCGTTGTTGTCGGCGCGGGTAAAGGAGATGATGGTCGGCGTGGCAATGGCGAAGATGCGCTCGATCTCATGTATTACGCTGTGATTGTTGCCGGTGTATGAGAGGATGAGCAGCACGTCGTCCCGCTTGACACGGCGCAGGAGCGAGGCGAACTCGTATTCCTCGGTCGGCAGCTCCACATTATATCCCATGGTCGTCAGCAGGCGGGAGAAATACTTGCCCACCTCGCGGCTCAGCCCTTCGGCAAGGATGTAGATATGCGGGTTGCGGTTCATGATGGTGTGGAATTTCTCAATTTTCTCGTCCGTTATCACCTTCACCGCCTCCACGACATTCTTGAGATAGCTGTCGCGGTAGTTGTCGTCGTGCACGATCTTGGGGATATGTATCTTGCGGCTCTCCGTCTCCGTCTGGCGCACCGCCTCTATAAAGTCGGCGTACCCCTCGAAGCCCAGCTTCTTCACGAAGCGGAAAAGCGTCGTCGTCGAGACAAAGCAGGTCTGCGACAGGTCGCGTATGCTCATGTTCTTCACCAGATGCATGTTCTTGATGATGTAGTTGAAGATATTCTGCTCCGTGGAAGAGAGCTTGGGCATGTTGCTGCTGGTCTGCTCGTAGAAATCCATGGTCCGTTCCTCCTTGTTTCTCTCTGCTGTAACAGCGTTACGCTTTTTGTTCCGCTTCGTTTCCTGTTTTAAGTATACCAGACGTTTGGTGAAAAGAAAAGCCTTTTCTGCGAAAAATTCCGCACTTTCTGTTATGGATACGGCAAGAGCCGCGTTCCGCAAAGCGGCGGACGCGGCTCATATTTTCGGGGTGTTTTACCCCGGTGTTACTCTGTTCACATTTTGGTGTTACATAAATCTCAGCAGCGCCATGTAAGCGCCCGTGCCGAGCAGGATGCTCAGAAACGTGCTGTGGCGGAGCTTGTAGCTCACCGCCACCACGGCCACCGCGATAAGCTGCGGCACGCCCGTGCCGACGAAGTCCGCCGCCGCGCCCTTGAGACAGTAGACGACGAGCACCGCCATTATGGCGTTCGGCAGCGTCTGCCCCAGGCGCTCCAGCCACGCGGGCATGGTCTTTTCCCCGCGGAACGCCGCGAACGGCAGCGCGCGCAACATGAACGTCACCGCGGCGGACACCGCGATGGCGAGGATGATATACGCCGTGCTCATGCCTGCGCCCCCTTTCTGCCCAGAAGCACCAGCAGCCCGGACGTTATCAGCAGCGCCGGCAGCATGAAGCGGCTCGCCCCGAAGATCAGAAGGCACGCGATGCCTATGCCCAGCCCCGCGAGGGCGGGGGTGTGGCGCTCGGCGCGCTCCCACTGGTCGATGAAGATGATGACGAACAGCGCCGTCATGCAGAAGTCTATCCCTTCAAGCTGGAAGGGGATGAGCTGCCCGATAATGCCGCCGAGGGCGGAGCTTGCGATCCAGTAAAACCGGCAGAGGATGGCGACGACGAACATCGTGTCGTCCCGCTCACCCTCCGGCACATCGCCGAGCGTGCAGTTGACGGCGTAGGTCTCATCGGTGAGGGTGTGGATCATGTACAGCTCGCGCTTGCCCATGCGCTTGAAGTCGTTGAGGAACGTCAGCGCGTAAAAGCTCTGACGGCTGTTCATCAAAAGCGCCGTCAGCGCCACGGTCAGAAGCGACGCGCCGCTGGCAAGAAACGTGATGAGCACGAACTGAAACGCGCCCGTATACACCACCGAGCTGACCGCGAGCGACCAGTACCATTTCAGCCCTGCCTCCTCCATCGTCATGCCGTATGCAATGCCGATGAAGAGATAGCTGAACATGACCGGCAGCGACTTTACAAAGGCGGTTTTAACGACCGCGCGGTCGATCCTGTGCTTTTTCGCCGCTTTTTCCTCCATTTTCCGCACACCCCTTCTTATTAAATAAACGGAATGCGCAGATGATACTACTATATTCCTACTTTGTCAATGGGTAATTGGCGCTGACAGTCATTTAGTCAGCGCTTCCTCAAAAAAGCCCGGTTATTTTCCCCTCGTCCGTGACGTCTATGCCCTCCGCGGCGGGCTTTTTCGGCAGTCCGGGCATGGTGAGGATGTCGCCCGTGAGCGCTACGACGAACCCCGCCCCGGCGGAGACCTTCAGCTCGCGTACGGTGATGTCGAAATCCGTCGGCGCGCCGAGGAGCTTTTTATCGTCGGAAAAGCTGTACTGTGTCTTTGCCACGCAGACCGGCAGCGTGCCGAAGCCCAGCGCCTCCAGCTTCTCCATCTGCCGCCGCGCCTCCGGCGTGAACACCACGCCGCGCCCGCCGTAGACCTTCCGCGTCACGGCGGTGAGCTTTTCTTCAAGGCTCGCCCCGTCGGGGTAAGCAAAGCGGAAGTGCTGCGGCTCATCGCACAAACGCACCACCTCGCGCGCGAGCGCTTCGCCGCCCGCGCCGCCGCGCGCCCACACGTCGCACAGGCACACCGCCACGCCCAGTGCGCGGCACTCCTCCTCCACGAGGCGAAGCTCCGCCTCGGTGTCGCTTTCAAAGCGGTTGAGCGCGACGACGCAGTTGAGCCCGAAGGTGTCGCGTATGTTCGCCACGTGGCGCAGGAGGTTAGGCAACCCTGCCGCCAGCGCGGCGAGGTTTTCCCGCTCAAGCTCCGCCTTGTCCGCGCCGCCGTGCATTTTCAGCGCGCGCACCGTCGCCACGACGACCGCCGCGTCCGGGCGCAGTCCCGCCGCGCGGCATTTTATGTCCAGAAACTTCTCCGCGCCGAGGTCCGCGCCGAAGCCCGCCTCCGTCACGGCATAGTCCGCGCAGCGCATCGCCATGCGCGTCGCGGTGACGGAGCTGCACCCGTGCGCGATGTTGGCGAACGGTCCGCCGTGCACGAATGCCGGGGTGCCCTCAAGCGTCTGCACAAGGTTGGGCTTTATCGCGTCCTTCAGAAGCGCCGCCATAGCGCCGACGGCGTTGAGCTGCCGCGCCGTGACAGGCTCGCCGTCATAGGTGTACCCCACGATGATGCGCGCGAGGCGCGCCTTGAGGTCGGCGAGCGAGCGCGCCATGCAGAATATTGCCATGGTCTCCGTCGCAACGGTGATGTCGAATGCGTCCTCGCGCTCCACGCCGTCCACCGCGCGGCCAAGCCCGTCGCGTATGTGCCGGAGCTGGCGGTCGTTCATGTCCACGCAGCGCCGCCATGTTATGCGCGCGGGGTCGATGTTGAGGGCGTTGCCCTGATATATATGGTTGTCGATCATCGCGGCGAGAAGGTTGTTCGCCGCGTCGATGGCGTGTATATCCCCGGTGAAGTGGAGGTTTATGTCCTCCATGGGTACGACCTGCGCATATCCGCCGCCCGCCGCGCCGCCCTTGAGCCCGAACACGGGACCGAGCGACGGCTCGCGCATGGCGATGACGGCGCGCTTGCCGATACGGCGCAGCGCGTCCGCGAGCCCGATGGCGGCGGTGGTCTTGCCCTCGCCCGCCGCGGTGGGCGTTATCGCCGTGACGAGGATAAGCTTCCCCTGCCGCGCACCCTCCGGCGCGTTTTCGAGAAAGTCCAGCGCGACCTTTGCCTTATAGCGCCCGTACTGTTCGAGATATTCTTCATCTATGCCCGCGAGCGCGGCGATCTCCCCAATGGGGCGCATCGCGCACGCCTGCGCGATCTCTATGTCAGATTTCATTAAATTCCCCCTGCCGGTCTGATTTTTGCACATAATATATTATTATACCAAACACAGAGGGGAATTTAAAGCGCTGTATTTTGTTTATCCTGCCGCGAAAAGGGTGCGGACAGCTCGTCCGCACCCTTTTGCTGCACATCTATACCTTTTTCTGCCTTTACGCCGCCTGTTCCAGCACGCCCGCTGATGCGAGCATATTCTGTATGCTCACACCGTAGCCGCGCGTGGGGTCATTGACGAACACATGAGTCACCGCGCCGACGAGCCGCCCGCCCTGCAATATCGGGCTGCCGGACATGCCCTGCACTATGCCGCCCGTCTGCGCGCAGAGCGCCGGGTCGACCACGGTAAGCATGACGTGCTCGCCCTCCGCGTCGCGGTAGATGCGGTTGATCTCCACCTTATATTCGCGCGGCTGGCTGCCGCTGACGGTGGAGACGATGGTCGCAGGTCCCGTGGCGATGGCGCCGGTCTCTATCGTGCGTCCGCCGAAGGCGGTGTACGCCTTGCCGAAGATGCCGTGGGCGGTGTTGCCCTCGATGCTGCCCAGCACGCGCCCCGTGTCCGCGCAGCCGTTCAGCTCGCCCGGCGCGCCAGGTGTTCCGCGCGTGACGCTGACGATCTCGGCGTCCGTGATGCTGCCCTCGCTGATGGGCATTTTCGTGCCGGTGTCCGCGTCGCTTATGCTGTGCCCCAGCGCGCCGTATATCCCCGTAGCCGGGTCGCAGAAAGTGACCGTGCCGATGCCGGACACGCCGTCTCTCAGCCACATGCCCATCATCCACTGCCCCTCGGCGTTCTGCACGGGCTGCACCGTGACGCGCAGGGTCTTTCCGTCGCGCTGGACGGTCAGCTCCGCGCTCGCCCCGTCGAGCGCCGCCACGCTGTCGATAAGCGCGGACGCGGTGTCCACCTCCGCGCCGTTTATCTTTTCGATAACGTCGCCCTTTTTCATGCCCGCGCTCTGCGCCGGGCTCTTCGCGCCGCCCGCCGTGTCCACCTGCGTGAGCCCCGCGACGATGACGCCCTTCGTGCCGACCTGTATGCCCACTGCCTGCCCGCCGACTACAAGCTCCTGCGCCGAGGCCGTCACCGTCAGCGCCGAGCACGTGCACAGGCACAGCAGCGCGGTCATCAATGCTTTTTTCATATCTCTATATCCTCCCCGCCGCAAAATCTTTTTCTGATTTGCTTCCTAGTAAGTATGTGCCGAAGCGGAGAAAATAAAGTAGGTTATTTATACTAGAATTTGAAATTTTGTTTGGTCATATCAAGGTATACGGTATTTAACGCGGCTGCCGTAGCGCGCGGAGACGAGCAGCCCCGCGTGCTCAAATTTGAGGGCAAAAGCGCGTATCGTGGCATAGGCGGCATTGCCGAAATCTCGCTCAAGCTGCTTTGTCGAAAACTCCGCACCGCCATACGCGGAGCTGACGAAGCCCCACAGCTCCCGCTCCTTCTCCGTCACCTGCCCCGCCGCGAGCATCGCGCGGAACGTCTCCGCCGTCACCGTGCGCGGCAGCGTGGGAGCGAGCTTGTCATAAACATTATCTATAAAATACGCAAGAAATGCCGTCACATCCGGCACGCCGCCGACGCGGGCATTCTGCTCAACAAGCGAGTACGCCCGGTAATAGTCCCTCCGGCTTTTTTCGACATATTCCGACAGCGGCACGAACATCGCGGACGGGTAGCCCCGCTGCACCAGATACCACAGATGCACTATCCGCGCCATTCTGCCGTTGCCGTCGAAATACGGGTGGAGATAGCCTATATAAAAATGTATTATCGCCGCTTTTAAAAGCTCATTTATCCCGTCGTCGGCGTTGATGAAATCCACCAGCGCTGCCATGTATTCATTCAGCCGCTGCCACGGCAGACCCATGTGCTCCACGCGGCTGCCGACAACAAAAACGCTGTCATGCCTGTAAAACGAACCCCTGCACAGACGGTCATCCTCCGGCAGATACGCGCCTATCGCAAGCTCATAGAGTGTGTGGAGGTTCTCCTCGCTTATCTTGTTCGCGCGGTCGCTGATATATTCAAACGCGCGCTTCATACCGAATATGCGCGTCTCGCTCTCGTCCGCGGGCGCGCAGCCCGCCATAATGCGCCGGACGCTGTCTCGCCGGAAGTTTATATCCTCTATCGTCAGCGAGGAGGCGATCTCCTCCTCCATCGCCCGCTGCCCGTAAGGCGCGTTCCCGACCGCGGGCGCGATGAGCAGCTTCACGGCGTTCATGTGTACCCTCGTCACGCCCTCGAGATACACGAGCGGTTCCCCGTCGAAAGCTTTGAGCGGCAGGGTCTTATAAAAGCCGCTTTTCAGCAGCTCTATAAATTCGCCCATGTCCGCGTTAGGGTATTTGTATTCCAGCCTGCGCAGGTCAACTATGCTCTTATCTGACAGCATGCGCGCAAACAGTCCGGCATCCATGGCTCCACCCTCCCGATAGTAATTAGTATCAATTTGTATCAGTATAGCAAAGTATACCCGCTTTTGCAAGCGGGTATACACAACTATTTTGACTTCCCCACGCGGTAGGCGCGGCGGTACTCCATCGGGGCGTCACCGCAGGGAGCCGAGATAGCCCTCCAATATGAGGCTCGCGGCGACGGCGTCCACCGTGCGGCGGTGGCTGCGCTCCTTTTTGCCCACAGTGTGGAGGATGGCGTGCGCCTCGATGCTCGATCGCCGCTCGTCCCAGAGCGTCACGGGGATGCCGCCCGTCTCCTCCAGCATCGCGGCAAACTTCCGGCTCAGCTCCGCGCGCGGTCCCTCGCTGCCGTCCATATTGCGCGGCAGACCAAGCACAAGTCGCTCAACGCCGCGCGCCTTCGCCTCGTCGCATATGCGCGATGCCGCGCGCTCCATGTTCCATTCCTGCATCGTCCACGCCTCGCCGCAGATGAGCCCAGTCGGGTCGGACACCGCCAGCCCTATCCGCGCGTCGCCGTAATCTATCGCCATTATGCGCATAAACCGTCTCTCCTTTTGCTTATTTCAGCCCGAAGCAGCCGCGTATCTCGCCCGCCATATAGAGCGACCCGACGGCGCACGCGACTCCGTCCGCCCCCGCCGCGTCCTGCGCCGCGCCCACGCCCTCGCGTATCGTGGCGCACACCGTGACGGGCTTTCCAAACCGCGCTACGCACTCGCCCAGCTTTTCCGCCGGGAGGGCGCGGGGACTGTCCGGCGTGACGCAGACATATTCGTCCGCCGCCGTGTCCAGTATCTCCGTCAGCCCCATATAGTCCTTGTCCGCCAGCACGCCCACGAGCAGCACGTGCTTTCTGTCGGGGAAGTATGCGCGCAGGTTATCCGCCACGGTCTGGGCGCACTGCGGGTTGTGCCCTCCGTCGACGACGAAGTACGGGTCGTCCGCGACGATCTCGAACCGCGCCGGCCACGCCACGGCGTAAAGCCCGTGCTCCACGTCGCTCTGCTCAAGCTTCCAGCCCCGCGCGCGCAGCACCTGCACCGTCTCTATGACGGCGGCGGCGTTTCTCAGCTGGTGCGCGCCGAGCAGCGGCAGGGCGTAGGCGTCGCCCTTATATGAAAACACCTGCCCGTCGAGGCTGTCAAACTTGCTGGAAAGGCGCGAAAAGTCCGCAATGTGCAGCGCCGCGCCCTGCTTTTCGCACTCCGCGCGGACAATGTCCGTGACGCTGTCGCTCTGCTCATAGAGCACCGCGTCGCACCCCGGCTTTATTATCCCGGCCTTTTCCCACGCGATCTTTTCCACCGTGCCGCCGAGCACCGCCGTGTGGTCAAGCCCGATGTTCATTATCACCGCGGCCTCGGGCGCGGCGATGATGTTCGTCGCGTCGTACCGCCCGCCGAGCCCGACCTCAAGCACCACAATGTCGCACTTCTCCTCCGCGAACCATAAAAGCGCCGCCGCGGTCATCAGCTCAAACTCCGTGGGGTGCTCGTCCATGCTGTCCGCCAGCGGACGCACGCGCGAGACGACATCGGCGAGCACGTCGTTGTCTATCTCCCTGCCGTTTATGCGCATGCGCTCATTGAAGCGCGCGAGGTAGGGCGAGGTGAAAAGCCCGGTTTTGTACCCCGCCGCCTTCAGCACCGAGGCGAGCATCGCCGAGGCGCTGCCCTTGCCGTTCGTCCCCGCGACGTGCACGAATTTCAGCGTGTTGTGCACGTCGCCCAGCCGGTGCATCAGCTCGCCGATGCGCTCCAGCCCCGGCTTCGAGCCGAACCACGCCACGCCGTTTATATATTCCAAAGCTTCTTTATAATCCATAGTGATTCCCCAATATATTGTATGTAGATTCCTTCGGGAAATGACTATACCACTAATGCGCCGCGGGCGCAAGCAAAGCCTTGTATTTTCAACAATTTTCAGTAAAGAAAGTTGTTGACGCAGGGGGCGCGCTGTGATATATTATGTATTACCTGTCGACTGAGAGGTCTATTTTTGTGCGCACTTTTGCGCAGACAGGGAGGCAATGCCGGTGCATCCGGGTAATCGGACAAGCCGGTAAATAAAATAGGAGGTGCCGAAAAAATGGCTGCTGACGCAAGAATCAAGATCACCCTTAGATGCGAAGAATGCAAGCAGAGAAACTACAACACGGTCAAGAACAAGAAGAACACCACCGACCGTCTGGAGCGCAACAAGTATTGCCCCTTCTGCAGAAAGCACACCAAGCACGTGGAAACAAAGTAAAGTCTGAAAGGATGCGTGAAAATGGCTGAAGAAAAGAAGACGAACTCCGCTCCTGCCAAGCCTGTCACCGCCGTCAAGAAGGACGATACCAAGCCCGGCTTCTTCAAGAGAGTGGGCAAGTGGTTCCGCGAGATGAAGAGCGAGCTGAAAAAGGTCATCTGGCCCACGCCGAAGACCCTTCTCAACAACACGCTCGTCTCCGTCGTGATGATGGTGGCTTCCGCAATAGTTATCTGGGGCTTTGACGAGCTGGCACAGATGCTCGTCAGGGCGCTGTTCACACTGGCGGGTTAAAGACATGGCCGAAGAAGCAAAATGGTACGTAGTGCATACGTACTCCGGTTATGAAAACGCAGTCGCAGCCGCGGTCATGAAGGCGGCTGAAAACCGCAGAATGACAGACCTGATCAGAGAGGTCAACATCCCCCTTGAGACCGTCACGGAGATCACGGACGGCAAGGAGAGATCCGTCGAGCGCAAGGTCTTCCCCGGCTACGTGCTGGTGAAGATGATCCTCACGGACGAGAGCTGGCATCTGATCCACAATGTCCGCGGTGCAACAGGCTTCGTCGGCTCGGACGGCAAGGCCATCCCCCTGACGGAGCAGGAAATTTACGATCTGGGCGTCGAACACAAGGAGATCGTCGTGGGCTATGCGCTCGGCGACGAGGTCAGGGTCAATGACGGACCGCTGGCCGGCTTCAACGGTATCGTGGAAGAGCTCGAACCCGACAAGAACAGGGTTCGCGTTGTCGTTTCCATGTTCGGCAGAGAGACTCCGGTGGATCTGGAGCTCGATCAGGTCGACGCAATCAAAGAATAATAAGAAAGAGGTGCTGTAAATGGCACAGAAAGTAGTAGGATACGTTAGATTCCAGGTTCCTGCCGGCAAGGCGACTCCGGCTCCCCCCGTCGGACCGGCTCTCGGTCAGTACGGCGTTAACATCGGTCAGTTCACCAAGGACTTCAACGAGCGCACCAAGAACGACATGGGCATGATGATCCCTGTCGTCATCACCGTGTACTCCGACCGCAGCTTCACCTTTATCACCAAGACTCCTCCTGCCGCCCTGCTCATCAAGAAGGCATGCGGCATCGAGACCGCTTCCGGCGTCCCCCAGAGAGACAAGGTCGCGACCATCAGCAAGGAAGACGTCCGCAAGATCGCCGAGCAGAAGATGCCCGACCTCAACTGCACCGACATCGAGTCCGCAATGAGCATGATCGCGGGCACGTGCCGCTCCATGGGCGTCATCGTCGGCGACTGAGCCGGCAGCCAAGGCATAATGCCTAACGTGGGAGGATTTATCCATCCGACTCAACCACATTTTTAGGAGGAAAACAAAGTGTTCAGAAGTAAAAATTATAAAGAGAGCTCCAAGCTCATAGATAAGCAGGCACTCTACGACCCCATGGAAGCGCTCACCCTCGTCTGCAACGCCAGCAAGGCCAAGTTCGACGAGACCGTTGAGCTGCACGTCAAGCTCGGCGTCGACGGCCGTCACGCTGACCAGCAGGTCCGCGGCGCCATCGTTCTTCCGAACGGCACCGGCAAGTCCGTGCGCGTGCTGTGCTTCTGCAAGCCCGAGCGCGTTGAAGAGGCCATGGAGGCCGGCGCAGACTACGCCGGCGGCATGGAGCTCGTTGAGAAGATCCAGAAGGAGAACTGGTTCGAGTTCGACACCGTTATCGCCAGCCCCGACATGATGGGCATCGTCGGCCGTCTCGGTAAGACCCT
>CAKTKU010000015.1 GCA_934572335.1 uncultured Oscillospiraceae bacterium | reverse complement strand
GTATATACTTTAAGTTCTTTTTATTGACCCCCAGTTGAACTGGGGGTTTATTTTCGCTAAAGCTCCAATGAAACCCCGGCAATCAACACGATTGCCGGGGTTCAAGCTTTATATATGGGTATTTGATTCACAGCCGCATTCCCGCGGAGACGAAGCGCATGGCGCGCTCCGCCGCCGCTTCAATGTTCGCCGCAGCGTTCGCCATGGCGTCATCCAGCGTCGTGATTCGGTCGACGCTGCTCATCATAGCGTCGACGCCGGAGGAATAAAGCTGCTCCGCGCCGTCGCCGATGGAGCCGCCGATGGCAATAACGGGGACATTTTTCACTTTCTTTGCCCTGCGGGCGACGCCGTCCGGCACCTTGCCGTAGGCGCTCTGCGCGTCGAGCCGCCCCTCGCCCGTGAGCACGAGCGACGCGCGGCGCACCTGCGCTTCAAAGCCGATGGTATCAAGCACGAGGTCAACGCCCGGGCGGATGGCGCAGTTCAGCCACGCCATGAACACACAGCCCAGACCGCCCGCCGCGCCAGAACCCTCGCGCTCCGCCGCGTCGGAGGCAAACTGCGTTTTCAGCACGCGGGCAAAGTTCGCCAGTGCCGCATCGAGCGCACGCACCTGCCGCGCGTCCGCGCCCTTCTGCGGGGCGAACACATACGCCGCGCCCTCCGCGCCGCAGAGCTTATTCTTCACATCACAGGCGAGGATGAATTCACACTCCCGCGCCTCCGGCATGAGACCGGATATATCTATCTCCGCCAGATCGGCGAGCGACGCGCCGCCGGGAGGAAGCTCACGCCCGGCGCTGTCAAGAAAGCGGACGCCGAGCGCCCTGGCAATGCCCGCGCCGCCGTCCGTGGTGGCGGAGCCGCCGAGACCGAGGATCATGCGCCGCGCGCCTGAAGAGAGCGCATGGCAGATGAGCACGCCCGTGCCGTAGGTGGAGGCGCGCAGGGCATCGCGCTCCTCGCGCGCTATAAGCGTCAGCCCGGAGGCGGCGGCAGTCTCCACAACGGCGGTGCCGTCCGGCAGAACGCCGTAGGCGGCGGCGATGGGACGCCCGAGTGGGTCAAAGGTATCCACCGTCACTTCCCTGCCGCCTGCCGCGGAGACGAGGGCTTCAACCGTCCCCTCCCCGCCGTCGGCTATCGGGAGCTTGATCATCTCCGCACCGGGGAACACGCGGCGCACGCCGCGGCTCATATACTCCGCCGCCTCGCGCGCGGTGCAGCTGCCCTTGAACGAATCGACCGCAATAACAACAGTCATGGCACGCACTCCTATTCTATCAATGGTCGGATTTCAGCCCCGCGCCGCACATGGTGATGAGGCTGTCCGGCGTCCTGCCGTAAATGGCGCAGTATTTTTTATACGCCGCGTAGTTCCCGGCGGTGGTATGCTCGCAGTATATGCCGCGGCGCGCAAGTTCGGCGCGCGCGGGGAGTATGTCCGCCTCCGGGATGGTGATGACCTGCATATTGTATTTATATATCTTCTCCAATATCTCCGCGCCGCGCATGGGTCTGCCGATGGCGATGCCCTCGGCGAGCGTCGGCGTGGGAGTAACATCCGCAGGCTCGCGCAGTCCCAGCTCCGCCGCCGCGGCGAGGGGGGCGCAGTGCTCGCTCTGCACGGCGATGATGTTCGGCATTTTCGCTGTCACGCCGCTTTTGAGAAGATGCTCCAGCGCGAAGACCGCGCCGAGGAAGAGTGTTCCGTTGCCGACGGGGAGGAAGATATTCTCCGGGATGCGGTGCAGCTGCTCATAGACCTCATAGATATACGTCTTTGTCCCCTCGTAGAAGAAAGGATTGTAGACGTGGTTGGCGTAATACTTCCCCTCTTCGGTCACACGCGCGCGGCACACGTCGGCGCAGTGGTCCCGCGTGCCGGGGACGATGTTCACCCGCGCGCCGTGCGCGCGGATCATGTCGATCTTCTTGGGGGACGTCCCCTCGGGGACGAATATCTCGCAGTCGATGCCCACGCGGCCGCAGTAGGCGGCGACGCTGTTGCCCGCGTTGCCGCTGGAATCCTGCACGACGGAATCAACGCCGATCGCCTTGCAGTGCGAGATGAGCACCGCCGCGCCGCGGTCTTTAAAAGAGAGCGTGGGCATATAATAATCCATTTTCAGCAGGAGGTCATCGTCAAAGCGGACGATGGGGGTCATCCCCTCGCCGAGCGTCACCTGCCGCCACGTATCGCCGTCAAGCGGCATGAACGCGCGGTAGCGGAAGATGCTCCACTCGTCCCGGTCGATGAGCGTCTCGTCAAACCTTGGCAGGTCGTAAACAAGCTTCCACAGCCCGCCGCAGGCGCACTTTTCCGCCCGCGTCGCCCCGTCCGCGGTCCTGCCGCATTTTGAACAGACATACTGTACTTTCATGCTATCCCTCCGTATCTTTCACAATGTATTGGGGTCACACACGAAATTGCAGGAAATTATACACGCACACGCACATTATGACCGCGAGCAGCCCGACGAAAAGCTTGTCCACGGCGGCGCTGTCGATCCTCTTGTTTATCCGCCGCCCAACTGCGCCGCCCGCGATGCCGCAGACGACCGTCGCCGCCAGCAGCGCCGCCGGGAACGACGGGACGGTGCGCGTGACGAGGGCGAAAATGAGGCTGGCCAGCTGGGAAATGAGGATGACATAGAGCGAGTTCTGCGCAGCGGTCTTGCTGTCCATCGAGAAAAAGAAGCCGAGCACCACAAGGTTGATGGGTCCGCCGCCGATGCCGAGGAAGGACGACATGAGCCCCAGCGCAAGCCCGATAACGGCGCACACGAGCGGCGAGCGGACAGAGTGCGTGCGTATGCGGGATTTATTGAGCGTATACACCACGGTTGCGAGCGTCAGGGCGAAGAGCGCCGCCGCCTGCACCGCACCGACAGCGTCCGCGTTCGCGGAGGCGGATTTTATCGCGTCAAAAAGCTGCTTGCCCGCGAGCCCGCCTATCGCCGCGCCGATGGCGAGATAGGTGCTTGTCCCCTTTTCAACGGTCGATTCGCCGCTGACGCGGGACTTTACGACGGAGTACGCCGTCATGGACAGCACGATGCACCCGGACATAAAGCTGACGGTACTGACGGAATAGATATGAAAAGCGTCCATGATGGGCTTTATTATCACGCCGCCGCCGATGCCGCAGATGCAGCCGATGACCGAGGCGAGGAAGCTGATGAGAATGAAAACAACGTATACCATTTGCGCGCGCGTCCTTTTTTATCTTTTTTATCTCTGCGATTTTAGCACATTTTCCACGGCGTGACAACCACAAGTGAACGCAAAAAGAGCACCGCGAATTTGCGTTCGCGGTGCTGTCGCCACGGCGCTGTGACGCGCCGATCGTCGCCATCTGATATGTATCAGAATTGTAAAAATGCGTGGGATAAATATTCCGGGGTAATTACTTGGTGAAGGTGGTGGTGCAGCTGCCGTCGGCAAAGAGGAACTCGATCTCGTGCGTGCCGGCGTCAAGCGCCTCGATGACTGCGGAGGCTATCGTCACAGTGCCGTCCTCGGCAACCGTGAACTCGACCTCGACGCCGTCAATGAGAACCTTCACGACCGCGTTGGAGTTGAGAACGAACTCAAGGTCTCCATCCGTCCACTGCTGAGCCTTGCCCTCAAGGACAAAGTACTTCGCGGACAGCGGTGCGAAAGCGGGAGCGGCAGTTGTGGGAACAGTGTAGCTCTCGCCGGGCTTGACCTCAACACCGTTGACGGTGAGGGTCGAACCGCTCTTGTTGATGATGGTGACACCCTCGGGAGCGCTGACAGAAGCGTCTTCCGGGAGGTTCTCGATAACAAGAGGCTCGCCGCTCTTCACTGCCTCGTCAATGATCTCCTTGATGGATGCAGCATTCTTATCGCTGGCAATAGCGGTCTTGCCGTTTGCGCTGATAACAGTGACGTTATCCTTGTCAGCAAACTTTTTGGCATCGTTATCGGTGTAAACACCGCCGCTGATGGTAAGTTTGGTATTACCGTCAGTAGTAGCGCCGTTAAGATCTCCGCCCATAGTGCCGTTGAAATTGCCGCCGCTGACAGAAACGGAGTTGGGACCATCACTGTACGGATTGTTGCTTCTGATAACGCAGTTGTCTGGATGAGTATTGAACGTACCACCAGTGATAGTAAGATTACCGTAAGCACCATCGGGAGTATACGTTCCATTGACAATGATAGAATTGTTAGTCACTGCCGTGAACGTACCGCCAGAGATCGTCGCATCGCTCCAGTTGAGGATAACAGGCCCAGTAGTATTGCTGAACTCACCGCCCTCAATGACCAAGTTGCAAAGTCCCTCGTTCTTAATGGTGTTCATACCACCCATAAGCTTACCAGACTTAACTGTGAGACTTATCTTGCCACCAGCATACGTGGTCTTTCTGTCATTGGTATCATTAGACGCATAAGGACTGTTTCTGCCAGTTGCAATGAGGCTCGAGCTACCGGCGCTGTTAGCGCCAGTGGTGATTGTTGCCCCATCAATGGTCATAACACCCATATTTTTGATGGTATACCACGAGTTTCTGCCTGTACTGTCATTATGCTCATCGCTGCGAGTGAACGTGCCACCAAGAAGATTGGCAACACCACCCTCATAATTAACGAGCGCGCCGCAGCCATTCACAGTATTATCAACAACACCGCTCTTGTTAGCAGAGTTGTCGATCACAGTAAGATTGCCCCAGTTGGAGATAGTGTCGTTGTACTGACAACCACTTGCAGCCACTGCACCGTTGGTGAGCGTCTTGCCGTTGAGGTCGATGGTGATGGTCTTGCCGGCGGCGATGGTAACACTCTCGGTGACATTATCCTTGAGCACTATCGTGTCTCCGTCTTTGGCTTTGTCGATAGCCTCTTGAAGCGTTCCGTACTCAGCCTCGGTGCTGCCATTTTTGACAACACACACGTTATCATCAGTCACAACGATCTCGTAGGTCTGCCCGTCGACAACGACCGTGAGGCTATGGGTGGTGCTGAACGCGTTGTTCGCGCTGACAGTCCACTTGCCGTTCTCGTCCGCCACAACGGAGAATAGGGAGTCATTACTGCTGCTCGCCTCGGTGACAGTGCCGCTTATGCCCAGCTCGCCGAGAATATCGTCCAGACCGATGCTCGTATCACCGCCGAGAACATACTGCTTTTCGCCCGCGGTGAACTCCACCGTGTACTTCGACTCTGAGGGCTGAAGCGGAACGTTCTCCTCGCCGGGTGTTTTGCCCCCCTCCGGCTTTGCTTCGTCCTTCACATCGCCGGAGCTTTCAGAACTATCGTCCTTAGGCTCGTTTTCGCCGGAAGCGGACTGTTCGGTCACTTCTTTGTCGCCAGATTTGGGCAGATTCTTGCCCTCATCATTGTCGCTGGGATTGGCCTCTTCCTCTGTGGGAGGCACGGGAGGTGTGGTGGACTGTTCGGGCTGCTGTCCTTCCTGCTCTACCACAGGCGTGACAGAGTCACCGCCCTCTCCTTCGCCTTCCGCAAAGGCGCAGGTCGGGATAAGTACGAGACATACTATCAACGCAAGTATGACCGCAATTACCAGTTTGTTTCCTTTCATAATTATTCTCCTTTCTTAAAGATTCTATATTATCCCCAAAGGAACAAGGGGGTAATACCACGATAATTTTCGCAGTTGTGTACAACTGCGAAAAAACTTGAGAATATTAATGAATAAACGCCCCATATAATAGGGATTTTGGCTCAAGCAGGTGTTATTTTACCACTCTGTTTTCTGAATTTCAATAGCATTTTAAACAAATTTGGGATTTTTTCACCGGCATCAAGCTCCAAAATTTCGCGAATTTTCGCAGTTGTACACAACTGCGAAAAGCATTCACCCGATATGCACCGTATTCAATACGCAATTCCCGTTTTTATGCACAAAAAGCGCGAAACCGGAACACCGCGGAGGATTTCCGCAGTGCTCCGGTTTTCCAGTTTAAATTGCTTTTTCGCGTCAGCCGCTCCCGCTCTCCTCCGGCGACCCGAGGACGATAGCGTTGACCGCCTCTATAAGGTCGACGACCTCGCTGCGCGGGACATAGCCCACGGTCACGCCGTCCGCCGCGGCGAGGCAGCGGCTGCCGTCGGCGCGGTAGAGCGCGATGCTGACCTCCGGGAAGCGCGCATTATCCAGCGCGAGCGTGAGCGAAAGCTCGCACTTCCCTGTTGGCTTTTCGTCGGTGAAGCTCTCCGCCGAGAGGGAGACAAGCGCATCCTCCAGCGCGTCAATGTCTATCTTCTCCCCGCCGCAGTACCAGACGTTTTCGACCTCTGAGAGGAGCTTTTTGCTGTCCTCATCCGCGCGGAGCTCAAGGGAATACGTCTCCCCGTCGAGCGCGGCGGTGACGGCGGTAACGTCAGCAAAGTCCGCGGTGAAAAGCTCCAGATGCCGGAGGTCGTCATACCCCGCCGCCATGAGCCGGTCATAGCTGTCGGCGCTGATCTCGTACACTATCGGGGAATCGCCGACGCGGGCATACGCCTGAACGTCCGCGGCGTCCTCGCCGTTTTTCTCCGCGACGGAAAGCGCCTGCGCGTTCTTGGAGATGGCGAGGGTGAAGCTCTGCGCCGCACCGTCAGCGTCGGTATAGTCAAGGGCGACGGTGAGCGCGGGTGCATCCAGCCCGTAAAAGCTCAGGGAAGCCTCATCGGCGGTATAAGTGGCGTAATCGCTGAGACCGAGGCTCGCGACAGCGCGGAGATAGCTCTCCACGCGCGCGGTATCCAGCGGCGCGCCGTCGGTGAAATACACATCGTCCGCGCAGACGCTGCCCTCGCCGGAGGCGTCATAGGTGACGGTGTATTCGTCCCCGCCGGTGAAGCGTATTTCATCCGCGCGGTCGATGTCGGGGGTAGTGTCGTTTTTTATCATGCGCGAGAGCGCGGCGGAGAAAAGCTCCATCGGGTCCGTCGCGGCGAGGTAGACCTTCCCGTCGCCGGTGGAGACATAGCGCTGCGCGTCCATGGTGCTGTAAGCACCGAGCGCGACGGACGCCGTGCCCTCGTCGGTCGTGATGTACACAGTGCACTCCGGGTCGTCCAGCCCGTACTGGGCGTAATCCGTCACGTCGTCGATGACATACGCGGCGGCAAAGTCCACAAATGCGTCCAACCGCTCCGCTATCTTGTCCTGGTCGACGGGGAACGCCGCGTCGCCGTCATACTGCCACGTACCGTCCGTGCGCGTGAACGCGAGGGAGGACGAGCCCTGCTCCCACGAGAGGGCGGTGACGGCGTCAGGGTCAATGGTGAAAACGACCTCGCCGCTCGCCTTTATGTCCTCCTTTTTCGTCTCGTACCGGCTGACGGCAAATGTGACAACGCACACCGCCGCGAGCACGCCGAGCAGGATATAGAGTCTTTTGGTCTTACGCATCTCTTCTGCGCCTCCTCTCCGTAATTACGGCAATGCCGACCGCCGCGAAGCCCACCGGGAACACGCCGAGCATCAGCATCTTCAGCACGGACGCGGAGGAATCGCTGATGGTGAGATAGTTATAGCTCAGCGATTTTGTGCGGATGGCGGCGGCGTCGCTCTCCCCGATGAGGGCAGAAAGCGCGTTCATCGTCAGGTCAAGGTTCGCGCCGGAGGAATAGGCGTTATAGAGCTCATCGAGCATGCCGGAGGACGAGAAGAACACCATCTCGCCGCCCGTGACGGAAATGTCCACCGCGAGGGCGAACGCGCCGTCAATGTCGCCGTCCTCCTTTTCATAGGTATCAAGACTGTACCCCGCGAGCTTGCTGAAAGCGCTGTCGGAGGTCGTGAGGAGCGTTGTTACGGTCGCGTCCGCGCTCTCGCCGACGGTCAGCCCCTGCGCCACGGGGACAATGACATAATAGCGCGAGTCTATGAGCGGCTGGGTCATATCGGCGCTCTGGATATCCGGGAGGAGGACATACGGCGCGGAGAAGGCATAGTGCGCGCGGTCGCCCTCAACGACGATGCCGTCCGCCGCCTCAACGCCGTACTCAGCGGCGAGGCTGTAAAGATTTTTGAGCGTGCCGCTCTCGGTGGGTCCCGCCATGACGACGAGCTTGCCGCCATCGCGGACGTAGGCGGCGAGTATGTCCGCCTCGTCGGAAGAAATATCGGTCTCGGGCGCGTAGATGAAGACACAGCTCGCCTCGGCAGGTATCGCATCCTCATTGAGGAGGGAGAACTCCGTATACGTCATGTTCTCCTTCTCCAGCTGCGCGGTGAACGCGGAGGGAAGCTCCGCCTCGCCGTGCCCGGTGAGCACGTACACCGCAGGCAGCTCATCGCGCGTGACATAGTCGATGGCGGAGGTTATCGCGCCCTCGCCGTCGAAGGAGTACGCCACGGAATAGGTGGAGTAGTCCACATCGGCGAGATAAATGTCGGAGTAGTCAATATACCGGCTCTTGTCGCCGCACGCGACGATGAGGCTGTTATTCGGCACTGCCGCATCGGTATACTGCGCGGCAAACGTGGGGTAAACATCCGGGTTTTTCTTCTCCACCGTGATGTGGGAGGAGAGGCTATCATACTTATCGAGGAGGTTTTCGATTATGCTGTCCTCCTCGTCCGCCTGCACTATCCAATATATCGTCACATCGTCCGCGAGCGCGTTGACGACGGATTTTGTGTTGCTCGTGACGGAATAGAGCTTGCCCGCGCTGATGTCATAGTGCGTGAGCGAGCGCGGCAGCACGGAGAAGAGGACGTTCACGGCGATCAGTATCGCCAGAACGAGTGCGGAGATGGCGAGGGTATATGTGCCGCCGCGGGCGGCGATATGCTCGCGCGCGGTGGGCGCGCCGAGCAGGGCGCGTAAATCGGGCTTTTTCATCAGCTGTACCTCCGTTTTTCAAGCGACTGCACGGTGAGGAAGAGGAAAAACGCCGCGACAGAGAGCCAGAACACAATGGCCGTGACGTCGAACACGCCGTTGACGAACGACGTGAAGCGCGAGAAGAGCGACAGCTTTTCCATCAGCGTCGGTAAAAGCGAGGTCAGCGCGCCGTCGTCGGTGAACATGGCGGCAACGGTCGCCGCCATCGCGGCGAGGGCGACGCCGTAAGCGATGAGCCCGTTTTTCGTCAGGCGGTAAACGCCGTACCCCAGCAGCACCGCGAGCACCCCAAGGGCGAGCGCCGCGCCGAACGCCGTGGCGGAGATATTCTCGGCAAGGGTGACGGAAAAGTAATTGAACGCGAAAACCTCAATGGCGATACCGGCGGCAAAGCCCTGACTGTCCGTGAGGGAGGAGATGAACATCCCCACGGCGATCATCGCCGCGCCCATGATGAAGAACGCGAAGAGCGAGCCATACGCCGTGAGCAAATACACATCGCCGTACTGCGCAAAGATGAGCGGATAGAGCGCGACGACGCACAGCGGCACAAGGTAGACCACGAGCAGCGCAAGGTACTTGCCCGCGACGATCTGCGCCGTGGTGAGCGGGAGCGAATACAAAAGCTGATCCGTCCGGGCGCGGCGCTCCTCCGCGATGACGCGCATCGTCAGCACGGGGATAATGACAGTCAGCCCGATGCAGACGAACTCCAGCACGTATTCAAAGTTCGCCACGGCGGACTGGATATTATACAAAAGCGCGCCCACGCCCACAAACAGCTGCAGAAACGCGCAGAACAGATACGACGAGAGCGAGTGGGCGTACCCTCTCAGCTCATGCTTCAAAACAGCCGTCATTTGTCCGTCACCTCGCTTTCTCCCGTGAGCTCGCCGCGGGCAAGCTCGATGAACTTATCCTCAAGATTGGGCTGCTTTGCGTCCATATCCGCGACGAGCTTCCCGCGGGAGATGATGAGCACCCTTTCGCATATCGCCTGCACCTCCGAGAGGATGTGCGAGGAGAAAATGACGAGGTGCGTGCGCCCAAGGTCGCGGATAAGGCGGCGTATCTCGACGATCTGGATGGGGTCGAGCCCCACCGTCGGCTCATCGAGGATGATGACGTGCGGGGAGCCTATGAGCGCCTGCGCAATGCCGACGCGCTGGCGGTAGCCCTTGGAGAGCGTGGAGATGATGCGGTTTTTCACGCTGTCTATCCCCGTGCGCTCCACCGCGTCCGCGATTTGCGCGGTCAGCTCCGCGCCGCGCAGTCCCTTTGCCTCGCCCACGAAGGCGAGGTATTCCAGCGGTGTCTCGCTCATATAGAGCGGCGGCTGCTCCGGCAGGTAGCCGATGAGGCGCTTCGCAGTCTCCGGCTCTTCGAGAATGTCATGCCCGTCGATGGTGACGCTGCCCTCCGTCGGGGCGAGGCAGCCGGTCATGATGTTCATCGTTGTGGATTTGCCCGCGCCGTTCGGACCGAGGAAGCCGTAAACATGCCCCTCGTCAAGCTCGAACGACAGGTCGTTCACCGCGACCAATTCACCGTAGCATTTTGTCAAATGCTCAACCTTTATCATGCTTGACCTCCTTGCATTCAATAAGCTTTCCGTATTTTAAACGCGGAGGCTGAAACGAAACTGAAAAATCCGGTTAAGGATATGTGAACGCCGCCCGTCTGCGAAAAAAATGCAGACGGGCGGCGGGGTTATACGCTCTATTGAGTTTTACACGTTCACCTTTTCCTTGTCGGTGGCGAGCTTTTCCGTGTTCATCATGCCGCCGAACGCGGTCATAAAGAGGATCTTCAGATCCAGCAGGGGCGACCAGTTGTCTATGTACCATATGTCGTACTCGATGCGTTTTTCGATGCTCGTGTCGCCGCGGTAGCCGTTGACCTGCGCCCAGCCGGTTATGCCGGGGCGCACCTGATGCTTGACCATGTAAAGCGGTATCGTCTCGCGGAACTGCTCCACAAAATACGGCAGCTCCGGCCGCGGGCCGACAAGGCTCATATCGCCGACAAAGACGTTCCACAGCTGGGGCAGCTCGTCCAGACTGAACTTGCGGATGAAGCTGCCGAACTTTGTCTTACGCGGGTCGCTATCCTTCGTCCACGCGGTGTTCTCCTCGGCGTTGACGCGCATGCTGCGGAACTTGAGCATCATGAACGAGCGGCGGTTATAGCCCACGCGCTCCTGCCGGAAGAGGATGGGACCGGGGCTGGAGAGCTTGACCCCTATCGCGAGCACTAGCAGCAGCGGCGAGAGCACGATCATTCCCAGCCCGCTGGCGAGGATATCGAAAAGGCGCTTGACGAACGCGAGACCGACGTTGTCCTGCGCGTTCGTGCGCAGGCGCATCAGCTTGCTGCGCCCGATAACGTCGATCTGCGGGTTTGCGGAGAGGACGTCGTTATAAAACGGAATGACGCTGTAACGCACGCCGTTCTTCTCGCAGTCGGAGATCACGCCCCATATGCGTGAGACCTCGTCCGCGTCCAGCGCGATGACCGCCTCGTCCAGAGTGCACGTGTGCAGATATTCATCCAGCCCGTCGATGGAGCACAGCGGCGCGGCGTCGAACCCCTTCCCCTGCTCACCGGCGTAACCGATGATGTTGTAGCCGAGATTCGCATCGGCGTGTATATCGTCGGCATACTGCCGGGCGAGATGCCCGCTGCCGATGATGAGGACGTGCTTGAGGTTGCGCCCCCCAGCGCGCATGGCATTGGAGATGCGGCGCATGAGGATGTACTTGAGGCAGAGGGCGAAGGTGCTGATAACATAAAAGCACCCCAGCACGCCGCGCGAGAAGTCCTGCAAACGCAGGAGATAGAGCACGCCCGTGGCAATGACGATGGCGCCGGTGTTGGACGTGACAATGAGGCGCACCTTCTCGCGCAGACGCTTGAGCCGGGTGGAGTTATAAAACCCCAGCAAGGCGAGGAAGAGCCACAGCCCCAGCGCATACACGAGCGCGACGAGCATGATGTTCCCCCTCTGCCACAGCGCCATGTTGTTCACATTGTGCACAACGGCGATAAGCCAGAAGTACGACGCGAGGATATAGGACACAATGACCACCATAATGTCCAGCAGCATATTCACGATATTAAAAAAAGACTGATTTCTCTTTATCAAGTCAACACACCCTTTATCCGGCGCACGCCTGAAAACGCAAAATTTTATTGCATTATAACACAATATGTCATACACGGCAAGCCGAAAATCCAACTTGCACCATCCAGCATCTGTTCCTTGCCGCGCGGCACGGCACGCTGTAAAATGTAATAAAATATTACCTCTGCGCAAAGGAAGGCTGAAAATGAAGCTGAAAAGAATTATCGCCCGGATGCTCGCGATGTGTCCGGAGGCATGGTACATATTCAAACGCGGCTTGCAGCTGTGCGCGCTACTGCTCTTCTGCGCGTTCATGCTGCTGGTGGAATGGGACGGGTGCAGCTTTGACCGGCACGCGCTCTACTTCACCGCAATGTCGCTCAACGAGACGGCACAGGCGATACTGCTGATAGTTGTGCTGTTCTCGGTGTTCATTGAGGATGTAGCGAGTTAACATAATTCGTGCTTGATAATTATATTAACTTAATCTAGTTTTCATATTTTGATTTACATAATATCATCTACGTAATATTGCAGACATAACATTATATACATAAAATAATCACCATAATATAAGCTGCATAATATAGATAACATATTATAATCGACTTAATATAGTTTACGTAATATTATAATTATTAAAATTACGCAAACTCAATCCAAGTCCATCGCGTAGAAATCCTCACGTGTCATGATGGCATTGAGCACGTCGAGCAGTGCGTCCGCGCTGAGCTTTTCCGGCAGGTCGAGCGCGCGGATGAGCGCCGCGCGGCGCTCACGGCTCCCCTGTCCCCCGCTGAGTCCGCGCTTGTACATATCCGCCTTGGTTATGCGCGCCGCGTGCGGCTCTGCCGCCTCGCCGCCGATTGTCGCCCCAGCGCGGCGAAGCGCGTCCAGCAGTACCTCCGGGCGCATCCCCTCCACGCCGAGCTTGCCCTCCTTCGACGGCGCGCTTTTGCGCCGCTCTTTTCCTGCAACGTCCGGGATGTAGGCGTGTTTGACGAGCGCGGGGTCGACGCAGCCCTTTATGAAGTTACGGATAACAAAGCCTGCGCCGTCCGAATCCGTCAGCACGACGAGCCCGCGCTCCGCCGCAAGACGGCGCAGAAGCTTCTGCTTCTGCGCGTCGTTGAATATGCCAAAGCCGGAGGTCTCGATGATGACCGCGTCGACGATCTGGCTGAGCGTATTTTTGTCATACCGCCCCTCGACGACTATGACCTCTTTCACACTAAGCATTCTCTTCACCCGACGCTATACGCATCACGACCTCTTTGAGCAGTTCATCATCGTCCTGTGAGCTGCTTTTCATCATGTAATCCGCCTCGGCGCACAGCTCCACCGCGCGCCTGAGCTGCGGCAGCGTGAAGCCGCGGGCGGACGCGGCGAGATTTTTGGCGAGGAATTCGTACTTGATATTGCACGTGTCCATGATATACTTCATGCCCAGACCGCCCTCCTGCGCCAGCCGTGCGGCGTAGAGCTTGCGCATCTGCGCGCCGAGAAGCGCAAGGAGCATGATAGGCTCGTTATTCTTGTCCGCCAGAAGCTCCGCAAGCGTCTGCGCGGCGCTCTCGTACCGGCGCGCGGCGATATGGTCGGACAGGCTGAACACGACCGCCTCCGGGATGTGGTTCGCCACGGCTTCCACATCGTCGACCGTGACGCGCTCGCCCTTAGCGTATGCCGCGACCTTCTCTATCTCCGGGATAAGGCGGCTCATGAGGTCGCCGCTGATGAAGATGAGGCGCTGCACCGCGTCCGTGTCCGCGCTCTTCCCCGCGGCGGCAAAGCGCCGGGTTATCCAGTCCACAAGCTGCCCCTGCGACTGCTGGGTGAACTTCATGTCGTGCCCGTTGGCGCGTATCGCCTTGATGAGCTTTAGCCGCCCGTCCGGCTCATACTGCGCGCTCTGCACAAAGGCAACGGTGCAGTAATCCGGGATGTCCGTCAGAATCTTCGCCGCCGCGTCCGCATCCTTGACCTTGTTGATGTCCACGCCGCGCAGCTCCACAAAGCTGCGCTCCGTCATGAACGGCACGGCATCGATCGCCCCGGCGAGCGCGTTCACGTCCAGCTCCGGCCCGTCGAGGCGCTTGTAGCTGAAATCGTCCTCGCCCTCCGGCAGACACAGCTTTTTCAGCGCGAGCAGAAACTGCTCGCGCAGGTAATCCTCCGGCCCGTACAGCAGGTACAGCCTCTGCGGTCCCTCATCGCGCAGGAGCTTGAGCTCCTGACTGTAACTGAGCTTCTTTTCGTCTTTTGCGTTCTTCTTTGCCATGATCCACCCTGCGCGCATACGGCGCGCCCGTTTCTTACTATTATAATCAGAGTTTATTTGCACAAAGCGCAGATGTCAAGCGCGTTTTTGTTGAAAAACCGGAAAGTTGTGATAAAATCTAAATATATTTTTTCGGAGAGAGGCGGACGCCATGGAATACAGAATAGAGCACGATTCAATGGGGACGGTGAAGGTCCCGGCGGACAGGTACTGGGGCGCGCAGACACAGCGCAGTCATGAAAATTTCCCCATCGGTCTGGGGCATGAGACGATGCCGGAGGAGATCATCCATGCGTTCGGCATTCTCAAGAAGGCGGCGGCGCGCGCCAATGCCGCGCTGCGTCCGGAAAAGATGACGGCGGACAAGCTCGCCGCAATCACGGAGGCGTGCGACGAGGTCATATCCGGGCGGCTGAACGCGCATTTCCCGCTCGTCGTGTGGCAGACCGGCTCCGGCACGCAGACGAACATGAACGCAAACGAGGTCATCGCGAACTACGGCAACGCCCGCGCGGGCGTGCGGCTGCTGCACCCGAACGACGATGTGAACATGTCGCAGTCGTCGAACGACACGTTCCCCACGGCGATGCACATCGCCGCGGTGCTCGCGGTGGAGGAAACGCTCCTGCCCGCGATAGACGCGCTCATTTCAACATTTCTCCGGCTTGAGGAGGAGAATCGCGGCGTCGTGAAATCCGGGCGGACGCATCTTCAGGACGCGACGCCCATCGCGTTCAGTCAGGAAATATCCGGCTGGCGCGCAAGTCTTGAGCGCGACCGCGAGCTTCTGACGCTGTCGCTCGCCCCGCTGAGGGAGCTTGCCCTCGGCGGCACGGCGGTCGGCACGGGGCTGAACGCGCCCAAGGGCTTTGACAGCGCCGTCGCGGCGGAGATTGCGGCGCTCACGGGGCATGAGTTCGTCACAGCAGCGAACAAGTTCCACGCGCTGACCTCAAAGGACGAGCTGGTGTTCTCGCACGGGGCGGTGAAGGCGCTCGCGTGCGACATGATGAAGATCGCAAACGACGTGCGCTGGCTCGCCTCCGGTCCCCGCGACGGGCTGGGCGAGATCACGATACCCGCAAACGAGCCGGGCTCGTCCATCATGCCGGGCAAGGTCAACCCCACGCAGTGCGAGGCGGTGACGATGGTGGCGGTGCAGGTCATGGGCAACGACGCCGCCGTCGCGTTCGCCGCGTCGCAGGGGAATTTTGAGCTGAACGTATTCATGCCGGTGTGCATTTATAACTATCTGCAATCTGTGCGGCTGCTGAGCGAGGCGATACTCTCGTTCGATGCGCGCTGTGCCGCCGGTATACGCGCCGACCGCACGAAGATGGCGGAGAATCTGCACCGTTCGCTCATGCTCGTCACGGCGCTCAACCCATACATCGGGTACGAAAACGCCGCGCGGACGGCAAAGCTCGCCTATGAGAAAAATATCTCCCTGAGAGAAGCCTGCGTTGAGCTGGGGCTGCTGTCGGGAGAGGAGTTCGACCGGGTGTTCCACCCGGAGGAAATGATATAAAGGAGTTGCATTATGGATTATTCCGCTGAATCGTTGAAGCTGCACCGCGAGCGCGCGGGCAAGATAGAGGTCGTCAGCCGTGTCCCCGTGACGACGCGCGAGGAGCTGTCGCTGGCGTACACGCCGGGCGTGGCGCAGCCGTGCCTTGAGATACAGAAAAACCCGGAGCTGAGCTATGAGCTGACGCGCCGGTGGAACCTGTGCGCGGTGATAACCGACGGCTCCGCCGTGCTGGGGCTGGGCAACATAGGGCCGGAGGCGGGCATGCCCGTGATGGAGGGCAAATGTGTGCTCTTCAAGAGCTTCGGCGGCGTGGACGCTTTCCCGCTCTGCATAAAGACGCAGGACGTGGATGAATTCGTGCGCACGGTGTACCTCCTGTCCGGCTCGTTCGGCGGGATCAACCTTGAGGACATTTCCGCACCCCGCTGCTTTGAGATAGAGCGGCGGCTCAAGGATCTATGCGACATCCCCGTGTTCCACGACGACCAGCACGGCACGGCAGTCATTGTGCTGGCAGGGCTGACGAACGCGCTGAAGGTCGTCGGGAAGGACAAAGCGCGCATCGTGATAAACGGCGCGGGCGCGGCGGCGATCTCCATCGCGCGGCTCTTGCTGAGCGCGGGGTATGACGATATAACGCTCTGCGACCGGCGCGGGACGATATACGCCGGGCGCGAGGGGCTCAACGCCGTCAAGGCGGAGATGGCGGCGGTGACGAATCCGCGCGGGATCAAGGGCACGCTCGCGGACGCTGTGCGCGGGGCGGATGTGTTCATCGGCGTGTCCGCGCCGGGCGTGCTGACGGGCGAGTTGGTGAAGACCATGGCGCGCGATGCGGTGATATTCGCCTGCGCCAACCCCACGCCGGAGATATTCCCGGAGGAAGCACGCGCGGCGGGCGCGGCCGTCGTGTGCACGGGGCGCAGCGATTATCCCAACCAGATAAATAACGTCCTCGCCTTCCCCGGCATATTCCGCGGCGCGTTCGATGTGCGCGCGAGCGACATAAACGAGGAGATGAAGATGGCCGCCGCGAAGGCGATAGCAGGGCTCATCGCCCCGGATGAGCTGACGGCAGAATACGTCATCCCGCAGCCGTTCGACGGGCGCGTGGTGAAGGCCGTCGCCTCCGCTGTCGCCGATGCCGCCCGCCGCACCGGCGTGGCGAGGAAGTGAAAATACGAAAAATGAAATATGGCATTCCCGGAGTTTTGAGCTCCGGGAATATTTTTGTTTAATGCAAATTAGGCTCGAAAAAGCATTGATTTTTTATTCTGGCTGTGCTATCCTAAGTTTGCCACACAAACTTAATATGGGTTTATTGCGGGGATGTTTTTTGCTTCGGCAAAAACGCATTCTCCACTTCGCTATCCCTGTGATAAGCCGTAAGTTTGTGTGGCAACAAACGGAGTTGCGTTTTTCGTGCGTGGTTCTGTTTGTGGACCACGCACTTTTTTATTTTAAGGAGAAAGAGGTATTGATATGGAGCATAACTTGACAGGCTACCCGTCGATAGACAAGCCATGGCTGAAATACTATAGTGACGAGGCAGTAAATACAGTCGCCCCACAAATGTCTATGTACTCTTATTTGAAGGTACACACTGCCAGATGTAAAGAATCTATAGCTGTGAATTACTTTGGAAATAGAATCAGCTTTAGAAAGCTTCTAAATGACATAGACCGGGCTGCTGCTGCTTTTTACGCAATGGGGGTTAAAGAGGGTACTGTTGTAACCGTTTGCGCTGTTACTACCCCAGAACTCATATGTTCTATATATGGTCTAAACAAACTTGGCGCAGTATGCAACATTATAGAGCCGCGCGTAAATATTGAACAGATAATGCAACGAATTATAGATGCTAGGTCTGAAATCATTGTTCTGTGTGATGTCTTCTTTAAAAAGCTTCAAAGAATAATAAAGTCGCTTGATTTAACTGCTATTATTATTCCAATGACCGAATCCATGCCATTAGCAAAACGCCTCTCAATCGCCATAGCACACAAGCCTTGGCACGTTGAGGGACTAACATGGAGCAATTTTTTACAGTATGCCAGCAAAGATGCCAGAACAGAAAATGTTTATATGAAAAACAATCCCGCTGTCATCATCTATACAGGAGGAACAACCGGCATTTCAAAGGGTGTATTGCTGTCAAATGAAGCTATAAATAGTGTGGCTCAACAATATGTTGTTGGCATACCATTAAGTCAAGGAAAAAAGTTTTTGAATATTATGCCGCCATTTATAGCTTACGGTCTTATATGCGGCTTGCATATGCCGCTTTCTGCCGGTATTGAGGTTATAGTCATTCCAAAATTCGACCCCGAAAAATTTGCGTCGCTCATATTAAAATATAGACCGCAATTCTTTCTCGGTGTGCCATCTCATTACGAAAAACTTATGCAAAGTAGAGAATTTGATGGGATTGACCTCTCATTTATTGAACTCGCCGGCTTGGGTGGAGATGCGCTCAATTCCGAAACAGAGAAAAACATAAATACGTTTCTTTCCGCTCACAACGCAAATATAAGAGTAGATAAAGGATATGGCATGACTGAAATGTGCTCATCAGTCTGTACGACAACGTCTAGGACAAACGAACTCGGCAGTGTAGGAGCGCCGCTCCCGCTGAATACAGTCGCCATATTTGAACCTAATACAGACAAAGAGCTTGAATACGGTGAACGTGGTGAAATATGTATACGCGGTCCAGCGATGATGTTGGGATACCTGAACAATCCTAATGAGACCGCTAATGTTATCAAAACGCACTCTGACGGAACACGGTGGGTACATTCTCAGGATATAGGTTATATGAACAATCACGGCAGCCTATTTGTCGTAGACCGCATAAAGCGAATGCTAATACGTCCGGACGGTCACAACGTCTGGCCATCGCAGATAGAAAACGTAATCTGCTCTCACCCTAACGTATCTCAGTGCGCAGTAGTTGGGCAAAAGGAAACTGGGAGTATAAATGGTGTTCTTCCAGCCGCATTTGTAGTTCTCAATGGTAATTATAGTTGGGATAAAACAAAAGATGAGCTTATAAAGCTTAACTATGAAAAGCTGCCAGAACGTGATGTAGCGCAGTATTACTATCCTATTGACTCAATTCCACTCACACCTGTTGGAAAAGTAGACTATCAAGCTTTAGAGCGTATAGCGGCGGAAAAGGCATGTAGTGTATTAAATACCTAACAGGATAAAGAGAAAATGCTGCTTCTTCAAAGAACACTGCTGCATCACGTAATGCTTATGTCTGTAAAGCTCCTGCGTTGTTTGCGGCGGCAGAGATTTGTCTTTCTCAACACAATACCACACATAAAAATGAATGCCATTTTTACCGTGAATCACTCCTGCAGCCTTGATATTCCTGTTTCCTGCGAGGTGATTAGTACGCACGCCATCGTTCTCGTAGGAACGCAGGAGCTCCAGCCTTTGGACCGGGCGTTTTTTAATCTGAAGGGCACGATTTGGGTAGACAGGCACAGAAAAACAAGTAAGGCTGCCGCGCGCAAGAGCATGCTCGATGTGCTGCGCCGCGGAAAAAGTCTGCTTGTATTTCCATAGGGGACATGGAATCTCAGCCCGAACGCCTTACATCTGCCGCTCTATTGGGGTGTGATAGATATCGCGCGTAAATCTGGTAAGCCAATCATTCCCGTATGCCTTGAATCCATAGGCCACGATATCATCGTAAGCTTCAGCGCCCCAATAACCGTTGGCAGTATAGACGATAAGCAAGAAAAGCTTGAAGAACTGTCTGCCGCTTTCTCAACAATGAAGTATGAGGTTTTTGAACAACACTGTAAATGCACCCATGAAAGCGTAAGCAAAGAGGATTGGGATGCGCGGGTCGCCAGAACAGTCAATGCATACCCATGTCTCGACATTGAATACAAGAAATCGGTAATACGCAAAGCGCATACAACACCTGTTGAAGCCTTCGCACATTTTTCGCAGCTCGTTCCATGCCGCGAAAATGCATTCTTGTTCAGAAAAAGGCTGGACTGAGGCACAAAATTCAAAATGTCGTATATTAATTCTTGGAGCTCTATCTGAATAGCAAAACATCCCCCGGCGGGTGCCGGGGGATGCTTCGTTATTATTGGGTAATACGCTTTCCTTTACTCCGTCCTGAGTGCCTCGACGGGGTCTTTCTTTGCCGCGAGGCTGGACGGGATAAGTCCGGCGAAGAACGTGAGCACGACGCTGATGACGACGAGTATCACGCCGCCCACCCACGGGAGCTCCGACTTGAGGGACATTATGCCGGTCAGATCGTGCACGATGATGTTTATCGGGATATTCAGCAGCATCGTCATGAGAATGCCGATAAGCCCTGCCGTGAGCCCGATGATGAACGTCTCGGCATTGAACACGCGCGACACGTCCTTCTTCGACGCGCCGATGGCGCGGAGTATACCGATCTCCTTGGTGCGCTCAAGCACGCTTATATACGTGATGATGCCGATCATAATAGACGACACCACAAGCGAGATCGCCACAAACGCGATGAGCACATAGCTGATGACATTTATAATAGTGGTGATGGAACTCATCAGCAGCGCCACAACATCGGTATACGTTATCTCATCGTCCTCGGAGACGGAGGCGTTGTAGCGGTCTATCGCGTCCGCGATGGCATCCTTGTCCTCAAACGTGGAGACATAGATATTAATGGTGCTGGGGCTGTCAAGGTCGACATAGCCCAGTTTCTTGAGGTTATCCTTATAGCTGGAATCCGAGTATACGGGCGGCATGGCATTATTGTATATCCAGAGATAGTCGTCATCCTCAAGCGCGAGCAGACTGAACTCATGCGCGAGCTTGCTGTCGGAGAGGTTGCGGTAAAGCGCCTCCATCTGCGAGGCATATATCTCCTTTATCTGCTGCGCCATCATCTGCTCGACATAGTCAAAGAGCGTATCGTCGTCCATCTTGCTGAGCATGGAGGAATACTCCGGATAACTGTCGAGCACCATGTCTTCTATGTCGGTGCGGGTCATGCCGTCCATCTGCTCGTCGATCTTCTCCTGGACATAGCTGTCCTCGGGGACGCTCATATAATCGACATACACGTCGGCAAGCTCCTCATCCGTGGCATCGGCGAGGTATTCCTTCGCCGCCTCGGTCTTGCGGGCGTTGGAAAACGCCTCGTCGTCATCGTCAAGGAACGGCAGCCCGTTGAACACGTCATGTGCGGGGTCTTCAAGCTGGCGCTTAACGAGGTCCTTTGTCGCCGCCTCATTGACGACATGCTCCACAAGCGCGTGGGTATAGCCGATAGAGCCGCTTATCATGCCGGAGACCGCATCCTCATTCTGCCGGATTATACCGACGATCCTGACGTCCATGCCGTTATTGTAGAGCGTTCTGAGACCGAGGTCTTCATCCGCGAGGTTGATAAACTCCCCCGTCTCCTCGTCGTAGCTGTACTGGTCGGCGGGGTAGATATAGCGGACATAGCGGCTGCAAATGTCCTCATAGCTCCAGCTCTCAAGCTCGGTATTGAGGTTTTCCTGGTCGATGAAGGTCTGCATATCGTCGGCAAGGCTGCTGTTGGACTTGAGACCGAGCGCGTAAAGCACCAGATCAGACACCTCGTTATTCGCGTTCACCGTCAGCACGACCTCGTCATACTTTTCCGGCCAGTGGCCGTAGATGAGGTCATACTGCTGCTTGAGCAGCGGATTGACAAGCTCCCCGTTCTCGCCGGGCAGCATTTCCTGCCATGCGTCCGCCATGGAGTAGTACGAGCCGAAGGTGGAGAAATACGAGCTGTAATCGCCGCCGAAGGTCGCGCTCATCGCGTTCTGCATGAGCTCGATAATATCGGTCTTGACGATATTGTCGTCCACGTCGCGGGCGTAGAGGTTCATGTCGAGGTCATACGAGTACATGACGGAGCTGATATACTGCTGCACGTCCGTGTCCGTCTCAAGAAACTCCTTGAACGGCTTGAGGTTGTTGACCTCCTTGTCCGCGGAGATCATTGAGTTCATCATGTCATAGAGTATTGTGCTGGAATAGACGGCGTCATTGTCGTGCTTATTTTCATCCGCGTCCGCGTGCACGCCCATGAGCGAGGTCATCATGCTCGTCATGTCATAGCTCTCCGCCTCAATGGTTATCGGATAGCTTGAGAGCGTGTCCTCCTGCACCTTGTCGATGTAATTCTGTATGCCGTTTGAAAGCGACATGATGAGGGCAATACCGATGATGCCGATGCTGCCGGCAAACGCCGTGAGGATGGTGCGCGCCTTCTTGGTCAGGAGGTTATTTGTCGAGAGGGCAAGCGCCGTGAAGAAGCTCATGGAGGTTTTCTGCCGCTTGCCGTCGGGCTGCGCCCGCTCCTCCACGCCGGAATCATACGGCTCGCTGTCGCCGACGATGAGTCCGTCCTTGAGGCGGATGATGCGGCTGGCGTAAGCTTCAGCAAGGTCGGGGTTGTGCGTGACCATGATGATGAGCTTGTCGGCGGATATCTCCTTGAGAATGTTCATGATCTGCACGGAGGTATCCGAGTCGAGCGCGCCGGTGGGCTCGTCAGCGAGGAGTATATCCGGGTCGTTGACGAGGGCGCGCGCGATGGCGACGCGCTGCATCTGTCCGCCGGACATCTGGTTGGGCTTTTTATATATCTGGTCGCCCAGACCGACCTTTTTCAGCGCGTCGATAGCCCGCGCCTTGCGCTCCGCCGGGGCAACACCAGACAGCGTCAGCGCAAGCTCCACGTTCGAGAGCACGGTCTGGTGCGGGATTAGGTTATACGACTGAAAAACAAAGCCGATGGAGTGGTTGCGGTAGGTGTCCCAATCGCCGTCGGTAAAGTTCTTTGTGGACTTGCCGTTGATTATCAGGTCGCCGGAGGTATACTGATCCAACCCGCCGATGATGTTGAGCAGCGTCGTCTTGCCGCAGCCGGAATGGCCGAGGATCGCGACAAATTCGTTTTCCCTGAACTCAAGGTCTATGCCCTTGAGCGCGTGGACAACAGAGTCCCCGGCCATGTAGTCTTTTTTGATACTTTTTAGTTTGAGCATGGTTTTCCCCTCTTGCGGCAGTGATGATCAGCGTTAAGTATGCTTGACACACGGACAAATCTGCGTTAAAATATATAGGCTTGTAATTTGCTTCCGTAGCTCAGCAGGATAGAGCGTCCGCCTCCTAAGCGGAAGGTCGCGCGTTCGAATCGCGCCGGGAGTGCCAGCTTCCGCCCCGGAGATCAGCATGGTTTCCGGGGTGTTTTCATGACACCAATGATATTATATCGTAGCACTTTCAGCGCAAGAATTTATAGATAAACCGTAAATTTTCAGCCGCACTGCTTCGGTGGCTCGTATGGTCATAATTATATTTACAAATTTCGTATTTCTTGCTATAATTTCGTGTCAAGTTAGCTTTTAGTGAGGTGTGGCCGGTGCATCGGGTGAAGGCAGATCATATACTGTTCGCTGTCATTGTTATATCTATACTGCTCATAAACGTGTTCAGTCTCGACAACAACTGCTACTGGGGCGATGACTTTGCCGCGTATATCTCCGAGGGCATATCCATTGTCGACGGGTATTTTGACGAGCAGGTGAAGCTCAATGTGCTCATGCACCCAAGCCCGCTCCCCGACGAGGCGCTGAGCGGTTCTCTCGTCTACGTCTGGGGATATCCGCTGCTTCTGGCGCTGGTTTACTCCTTCGCCGGGTTTGACCGGGTCGGCTTTACCTCCATCATATACTATAAGCTTCCGGCCGCAATCGCGCTTGCGCTTATGGCCGGTGTGCTGTATCTTTTCCTTCGGCGGAGGATGGGTCGGGCGCTTTCGTTCACGCTGTCATTTCTTTTCTGCTCATGCTACGAGCTGCGGGTTTCTATCAACTCGCTGTATAGCGACGTGGTGTTCCTCTTCTTCGCCGTGCTTTCGCTGTATCTTGTAGAAGTGTTCCTTGACGCGCACTCCAAGAACAGCTCGATCAAATCCGCTTTGATATACGGCGTTCTTTTGGGTGCGGCACTGTGGTTCACATATGAAACGCGGCTGAACGGCATAAGTATTCTTTTCGCCTGCGCTCTGGCGACAGTGATATACTATGTCAAGCGCCGCCGGGAGCTTGACGGAAAGAGCGCACTTCTTCTGCTTTCGCCGTACATATGCTTTCTGCTGCTGAAAGTCATGTCTGAGGCCATTCTCGCACCGTCAACATCAAACACGAGCGACCTTGCTGATGTTACGTTTGCCTCTGTTCTGGGCAATCTTGAGAGCTATTATTACAGTCTGCGCGCATGGATCACGCTCATCATTGACGACATCATAACGAATCGGCTGAATACATATCTCCCGCTGCTCACCAGCACTGGCGCTGACACCTACGGCGTGATACGCACATTCTGCGCCGCGTTTGACCGGGTGTGTGTTTCCGTCGTGCTGCTGATCACTTTGGTCGGAATTATCACCGACGGCATCAAGCGCAATCTCCATCTGACGCTCTTCGCCGTGGTGTATCTGATCGTCGTGTGCATGCTGCCGTACAATCAGGGTATACGTTATATCTATCCAGTGATCGTGCTCATCCCGCTCTACTTTGGGTGCGCGCTCAAGCGGGGCACGGGGTTGATTTCGGCGCTGTTCAAAGGCCGCGGCAAACGGCTTGGGGCCGGGCTTTCGGCGGCGCTCGCCGTGATTATATGCAGTCTGACGCTTGTTTCGGCGGCAAAGGGTATTGACTATGCGCGCAAGAATCCAGAGCTTATCGTTCCCGACGGACCGCAGGATTTTTACCGTATGTACGCTTACACGCCGTGTGCAATAGAAGCATATAATTACATTTCTGACGACACAGCGCCGGACTGCGTTATCGGCTTCATCAAGCCGCGGGCGCTGTATCTGAACACCGAGCGTCTCTCTGTCCGCGTCGGCATAAACGGGCACACCCTGGATGAGGTCGACTATCTTCTTTGCTGCGCGGATGTCGGCGAGGAACAGCTCACGCCCGAATGGCGCGCGAGGTTCACGCAAGTGTTTTCCAACACCGAATTTACACTGTATAAAAAGATAGGGGCAAGTGATGTGCATATCGATTGACCCCTGCCCGGATATAAAAAATCCTGCCTCGCGGCAGGATTTTTTATGTTCACGACTTATATGCATGACTAATATGCAAAATGCGAAGCCAATTCAAACCGATCTCCTCAGTTTTTCAGGCTGTGCAGCGGGGCGGGGATGCGTCCGCCGCGGGCGACGAACTCCGCCGAGGAGCCGGTATACAGAGGCATGACCGGCGCACTGCCCAGAAGCCCGCCGAAGTCCACAGTGTCCCCCACCGTTTTCCCGGCGGCGGGGATAATGCGCACGGCGGTGGTCTTGTTATTGACCATGCCGATCGCCGCCTCGTCGGCGATTATGGCGGAGATGGTGTCGGCCGTGGTGTCGCCGGGGACGGCTATCATATCAAGCCCGACGGAGCACACGCAGGTCATGGCTTCAAGCTTATCTATCGTGAGCGCGCCCGCCTCGACGGCGGAGATCATGCCGGCATCCTCCGACACGGGGATGAACGCGCCGGAGAGCCCGCCGACATGGCTGGACGCCATGACGCCGCCCTTCTTCACAGCGTCGTTGAGCAGCGCGAGCGCGGCGGTCGTGCCGTGCGTGCCGCATTTTTCAAGCCCCATTATCTCCAGTATCTCAGCAACGCTGTCACCAACGGCTGGCGTCGGCGCGAGAGACAGGTCGACCACACCAAACGGCACGTCGAGCCGACGCGACGCCTCCTGCGCCACGAGCTGACCCATGCGCGTTATCTTGAACGCGGTCTTTTTGATGGTGTCCGCCACAACGTCGAACGGCTGCCCCTTGCAGGCGCGCAGGGCATGCGCCACAACGCCGGGGCCTGACACGCCGACATTGATGACGCACTCCGGCTCGCCCACGCCATGGAACGCGCCCGCCATGAACGGGTTGTCCTCCACCGCGTTTGCAAACACCACAAGCTTCGCGCAGCCCATTGGATCAATGTCCGCCGTGGCGCGCACAACGCGCCCCATCTGGGCAACAGCGTCCATATTGATGCCAGCGCGGGTGGAGGCAACATTGACGCTGGAGCAAACAAGCTCCGTCTCGGTGAGCGCCCGAGGAATGGAGCGGATGAGCCGCTCATCGCTCACTGTCAGTCCCTTGTGCGCAAGCGCCGTGAAGCCGCCGATGAAATTGACGCCGAGCGCCTTTGCCGCGCGGTCAAGCGTCAGCGCGAGCGGGACATAGTCCTCATCCGCGCACGCCGCCGCGACGAGCGATATGGGCGTGACGGAAATGCGCTTATTGACGATGGGGATGCCGAACTCCCGCTCGATCTCGCACCCCGTGGCGACAAGCCTGTCCGCGCGGCGGCAGATCTTGTCGTACACCTTGCGGCAGCACGCCTGCATATCGCTGTCAGCGCAGTCAAGAAGGCTGATGCCCATGGTGACTGTACGCACGTCGAGGTGCTGCTGGTTTATCATCTCTATGGTTTGCAGTATCTCACTGCTGCTCAGTAAATAGCTCATACTCCTGCCCCTCAGATCCTGTGCATCGCCTCAAATATATCCTGGCGCTGGATGTGAATATCAAGAGCGCGCGCCTCGCCCTTCTCATGCAGGAAATGCGACAGCTCATCAAAGCCAAGCGGGCAGTCCGCAAGGTCGACGAGCATTATCATGGCAAAAAACTCCTGCATAAGCGTCTGGCTGATGTCGAGTATATTTATTTCCTTCTCCGCGAGCAGCGAAGAGACATACGCGGTTATCCCCTTTGAATCCTTGGCAAAAACGCTGACGATCGCTTTCATGCGTCTATCCTCCCACGACTTTTTGATATTCTATAATTATACGCAAAACGCCGGAAATAGCAATACGGAATTTGCGCGCGGGGCAGGTTTGGCTTGCCTTCGGGGCGCGTTTGGGCTATACTAGCTCATATCTGCACAAGGCAGGAGGAAAAACATGAATCAAAAAGAACTCAACGAAATACGCCGCCGGTGGAAGCTCGACCGCTGCTCCATCTCGGCCATATACGGTTGTTATGTAAACTCCGCAAAGGAGATAGTGTCGCAGTTTGACACCTCGCTTGGGCTTCTGAGCCATGACGAGGCGGAGATGTACCTTGCGATAATGAAAAAGGCGCTCTCCGGGACGCTGGGGAAGAACCTCATCGACATTGAGTTCGCCACGGCGCAGGTCGCCGGGAGCGAGGAGCACTCCATACTCATGCGGCTGAAAACGGAGCTTCTGCACGACGATGAGGCGCGCGAGGCGCTCTACCGCCGGATAATCGACGCCCTCGCCCTTGAGGACGAGAGCGGCTACCTCATTCTCCTCGCGGCGGACGCTTACGATGTCCCCTACCACGGACGCGACGGCGCGATGCAGGAGGACGGCGGCGAGGTATTCAAATACTTCGTGTGCTGCATATGCCCGGTGCGCTCCGCCGAGCCGGAGCTGGGCTACAGCGCGCAGAGCGGTGAGTTCCGCCTCAGCACGGCGGGGCAGACCGTCGCGAATCCCGCGCTGGGCTTCATGTTCCCGTGCTTTGATTCGCGCGCGACGAACATCTATAACGCGCTTTACTACACCCGCAAGCCCGCGGAGGTTCATCAGGAGCTTATAGACGCCGTGTTCCGCACGCCGCCTGTCATGTCCGCCCCCGCACAGAAGGACGCCTTCGGTGCGGCAATATCGGATTCGCTGGACACGGAGTGCAGCTTTGACGTGGTGCAGTCCGTGCACGAGCATATACGCACGCGCATCGCCGAGCACAAGGAGGCCAAGGACCCGGAGCGGCTTGAGCTGACGATAAACGAAGTCGGCGCGATGCTGCGCGACAGCGGGCTTGGCGACGAGGCGGTGGAAAGCTTCTGCGGCGAATGCGAAAAGGAGTTCGGCGAAAACGCCGCGCTCGACCCCAACAACATCATCGACGCGAAGAAGTTCAAGATAGAGACGCCGGAGATAAAAATAAGCGTTGCCCCGGAGAGCAGCTATCTCATAGAAACGCGCATTATATCCGGGCGCAAATACATACTCATCCCTGCCGACAGCGGTGTCGAGGTCAACGGAATAAACGTGAATATCGGCTGATCTCGGTGAAAACGCAAAAATCTTCACACAAAAGCACTTGACATAACACCGTATACATAAATATAATAAGATTTAAAATATCAAAGAAAGAGGGCGTTTGTCTGTGTTAATATCACTGTTCGGCACCATTCTAATTGCGCTGGCGGTCATCGGCGTGCTGGTGGCGCACTGGTTCGTGGCACGTGAGTTTTATAAGGCGGCGGCCATGAAGGGCTGGAACGAGAAAAAGTACCTTTGGATGGCTTTCCTGCTGTGGACGGTGGGGTATATGCTGATAATCGCGCTGCCCGACCGGGCGGGCGAGGTCTCCGCCCCCGCCATCGTGAGCGACGATCTGCCGGAGCTTTGAGGTGACACGACATGGCTGAAAGATACGAGAGAAAATACACGCTGGCACACCGGCTCTATGCCGACGGAGCGCCGGTGATCATAGCGGCGGGCGCGCTGCTGGACGACACTTTGTCCCGCCGCAGGCTTGTTCAGCTGAAATTCCTGAGCGTCGCGGAGAAGAAGATCGCCTCTGTGCGCGTGAGCGTGACGCCGCTGGGCGCGGCGGGCGAAGAGCACGGCACGCCGGTGGAATACCTCTACGCCGATGTGAACGCGGCGCGCGACGCCGAATTCGGGCAGAAGTCCGCCATAGTGCTGCCGGAGAGTGACACGGCGTCCTTCACCGTGTCTGTGACGGAGGTCATATATGCCGACGGCTCCCGCTGGGACGGGACGGGCGCGGCGTGGACGGCGCTGCACATGCCGCGCACGCTTGCCGACGCACTCGGCGGAGAAGAGGTTGCGGGGCAGTTCGCCATACGCTACGGCAGCGACTGCGTGATGATGCCGGAGGACGAGCGCGGGCTGTGGGTGTGCGCATGCGGCGCGATAAACCGCGAGGCGGAGACGAAGTGTCACCGCTGCCGCAGAGTATACGCCGCGCTGAAAAACATCAATCTCAGCTCCCTGCGCACCGAGAGCGAGCAGCGCGTTGAGACGGAAAAGCAGCAGGACGTTGAGGAAAAGCAGGTAAAGAAGTCCGCGCGGAAAAAGCTTGTTATCGCGCTGGCTGTTATCATCCCAATACTGATCATCGCGGCGGCGGCGCTGTGCACCGTGCCGCACTATCTGAAGCAGCAGGACGACTACGCCGCGGCAGTCGCGCTGCTGGACGCTGGGAAATACGACGAGGCGGAGAGTGCCTTCACGGCGCTGGGCAGCTATGGCGACGCGGAGGAGTACGCGGAGAATACCGTGCCGTACAAAAAGGCGCTGTACATAATGGACTGCGCGAAGAATGACGACGTCGCGGGGCTGCTGGCGCTGGGGCTGAAGCGTTCTGACGTTGCGGAGGGCGAAACGGTGTCCGTCGCGCTCTACCGCGAGGCGGACAAGCTCTTCGCCGCGCTGGGTGATTACGCCGACTGCGCCGCGCAGCGGGAGACCGCGCAGAAAGCGATAGCGGATTACTTCGACAAGCAGAAGCGCGGCGCATACGACGCGGCGCAGGCACTGCTGGACGAGGGCTGCTACCTCAAGGCGCGCGACGCATTCCTCGCCATGGGCAATTATAAGGACAGCGCCGACATGGCAAAGGAGAGTATGTACCGCCGCGCCGTCGCGCTGTGCGATGTCATAGACAAATACTTCATGGAGGGCGTGACGGCGGCGCTGAGCGATACCGACGGAGAGAAGAGCGTGTTCTACATCCCGCAGTCGGTGTTCGCAGAGCTGGGCAACGACGTCTCGTCCGACATACGCGAGATAGTCCGCGCAGACGGCGCGGAGATCAACATCGCCGACGCGCCGGAGAGCGGCACCGAGCCGATATGCCAGGCCGTGAGCGAGGAATTCGCCGCGCTGGGCGACTACAAGGACAGCGCGGAGCAGATGCAGCGCGCCATTGACGCCGGGGATTTCACAAAGCCGTTCTACCAGAAGTGCGCCGACGGAGATCTTCTCGGCGCGTACCAGTGGCTTGCCGACTACAAGGGCGAGTTTGACATGCGCGAGCAGTGGATGAACGTTCTGCAATACTACCTGCCGTACTGCGGCACGTGGGAGCTTTATCAGGGCGATCCGACGCTCATTGCCCAGACCTCCGGGCTGGCGCTCAACTGCGGCTCGTTCACGTCCAAGGTCATCATTGATGACACGAGTGCAAGACTTGTCATCTACCCCGCGGGCGGTGAGGACTACCCCCTCGAGCTGTCCGCCGTTGTCGGGTCGAACACCTTCACCGTGTCGCCGGACGGCGTGACGACCTACTGCGCGCTCATCTCCAACCTTGGCCGCTTCACGTATACGAAGTACAACTCTCTCGTGACCAACCAGAGCTGTGAATATTCCAAGGTCGGCTGAAAAGTATATACCTATGCGCCGCGTTCGGATGGACACGGCGCATTTTTTGCGGCATTATCCGCTTGACAGGCGGCATATAATTATCTTATCTGATAAACGGAGAGGGGCGATGGAATGGCAAACCGGCAGACCAGACACACGCCGCGGAGGCGGGCGGTCACGGCGGGCATAGTGCTGCTCGCGCTGGCCGCGCTCGCGGCGTGGCTCGCGTGGGGCAACACAGCGCTGATGGTGAGCCGCATTACCGTGCGCGACGCGCGCATCCCCGCCGGGTTTGACGGCTTTCGCATAGCGCAGGTGTCCGACCTGCACGACGCGGAGTTTGGCGACGGCAACGAAAAGCTCCTCGCCATGCTCGCCGAGTGCGAGCCGGACATTATCGTGATGACCGGCGACCTTATCGACGCGAACCGCACGGACATTGACCTGACGCTCCGCTTTGCCGAGGGCGCGGTCGATATTGCGCCCGTGTACTACGTGACGGGCAACCACGAGGGCGCGGTGATGGAATACTGGATACTGCGCGAAGGCATGGCGGCGTCCGGCGTAAACATTCTGAGCGACAGGGCGTGCCGCCTCACGCGCGGCGGGGATACGCTGCTGCTCGCTGGGCTGGACGACCCGAACTTTGCCACGCGCGAGGAGATAAGCGAGGGCTTTCCCGCGATGATACAGAATAAGCTCGACCGATTGATAGGCGGAAGCGATGAATACACAGTCCTTCTCGCCCACCGCCCGGAGTATATCGACAGCTATGCCGCGGGCGGGGCTGATCTTGTGCTCAGCGGGCACGCGCACGGCGGGCAGATACGTCTGCCGTTCATCGGCGGGCTCGCCGCGCCCGGTCAGGGGCTGTTCCCGAAGTACGATGCAGGGCTGTACACCGTCGGCGGCAGTGATATGATCGTCAGCCGGGGGCTTGGCAACAGCCTTTTCCCCCTGCGTGTCAACAACCGCCCGGAGATCGTGATGATAACGCTTGAGCATGGATAAAAACACACAAGGCGGGCATTTCTGCCCGCCCCGTGTGTTAATGGAAGCGAATATAAAGAGGTGTAGATGGTTAACAAATTTAAGGAGTAAGATGTGAAGTGAGGGGTTGATCAGCTTGCGAGAACCTTGCCAAGCTCCTTGCAGGCTTCAAGGATGGTGTCGTCAGGCGCTTCGCAGCAGGTGACGCTTTCGCACGCAAGAGTCACGCCGGAGCCGGCGCAGTCCTCTTCCCAAGTGCGCATCCACTCTCCGTCGCCCCAGCCGTAGGAGCCGAAGAGCGCGACCTTTTTACCGGCAAGCGCACCCTTGATATCGTCAAACATGGGGGCGAACTCGCCCTCTTCGAGCATCTCGGAGCCCATAGCGGGGCAGCCGAACGCGACAGCGTCGAGCGAGGAGATGAGCGCGGCGTTCACATCGCCGGGCGTGTAGATCTCCGCGCCGGGGGCGACGGTGCGCATGCCCTTGAGCACTGCCTTTGCCATAGCCTCGGTGTTGCCCGTGCCGCTCCAATAGATAACTGCTGCATTTTTCATATCATTCATTTCCTTTCGATCAGATCTGCTATAATCAAACTGCCACGGCGAGCTGCTCTATACCAAAGCCGGCCTCGCTGAGACGGCAGTAGATATCCGTGCATTTTTTGTATTTGTCAAATAGCTCTTTCGCCTTTTTCTCGTCGCCGTAGACCTTCCATAGCCCGGAGTATTTGAAATCCGCCGCCTTGTGCTCGATAAAGCCCTTGACGTCCTCCGGCGGATAGCTGAGAAAAAGCCCTATCTCATGCGGGAAGTCCTCGCTGCCGCGAAGCCGCCCGATGAGCCGCACAAGACTGCGCTCCGCCCCTGCGTCGCTGTACCCCGCCGCGCGCAGAAGCTCCGTCGCGCGCTCGTCGCTCAAATCACGTTTCAGACGGGAGGGGCTGTATAAATACAGCAGGACGCGCTTGGCGCTGTACCGCATCGGCAGAAGACACAGTCCCTTCGGGACGAGAAGCCGGTTGAGCTCACGCACGCGCGACTGGACTTCTTTCTTCGTGTCGTAGGGGCAGGTGAAGAGATTGCCCGTCTTTATCCCCGCAAGCGTCGGGGCGCACTGCTCAATAATGAAGTCCTCAGACAATGCTCTCACCTCCGGGGATATGTTGGTTAGATTTATCTAACTCATGTGTGCTGTGTTTTTTCTTTGTGGCTATATTATATGCAAAAGCACTAGCCTCATCCGCTCCAAATTATGCGGATGAGGCTCCAAATTCATAATATTTTTGTAGGATATGGTCAGTCGCCGAACGGGGCGCAGCTGTCACTGTCGATGCCGCTGCGGTACTCCGCGGGCGACACGCCGATGACGCCGCGGAACGCCTTGGCGAACTTGCTGGCGTTGTCGTACCCGAACTGCCCGGCTATGTCGAGCACGGTCCTGTCCGTCCCGCGCAGGAGCTGCGCCGCGCCGTACATTTTCTGCGCGCGCAAATACGCGGGCGGCGTCATGCCGTAGACCGCGGAGAAGCATTTGTTGATGAGCGAGGGCGACGCGCCGAAGTGTGCGGCCAGCTCCTGCATGGTGAACTTGCGCTCGCGGTTTTCCGAGAGATAGGCGCACACCTGCTGGGCGAGTGCGATCTGCGAGCGGGTATACCCGCCCTTTTTCGGCGGGTCGGCGGGCAGAGAGCTGAGGAAAAGCAGCAGCTCCAGTATCTTCACCTTGAAATATCCCTTGCGGATATTCTCCGGCACGGTGTAAAGCTCGGCAAATATATGGTTGACCTCGCGCGAGGAGCGCGTGACGAAAAACGGCGCATCGGTGCAGAACTTCTCAACGAGCGCACCCGGGCGCACGTCCACATCCTCAAGAAGACACGAGAGGCATTCCGGCGCGCGCTGCGGGTCGATGGTGACGGAGATGCCGTGATAATGCCCCGTGGGGAAGCACTCGTCTCCCCGCTCGCCGCCGCGCACGGAGACGGACAGGTCGCCCGGAGCGAGAAAATAAAACTCCTCCCCGCACTGGTACTCTATCCTCCCCTCGCGGCAGTGGCATATTTCGATAAGCCCGCTTTGGCTGTCGCGCTCCGCGACGCGCGCGGAAGCGTGGACGTCGTAATAGCTTATCACTATCCCCGGGAAAACCGGGTACACCGTGAGCAGGGCTTCCCCGTCCGTGCTGCCCAGCCGGTAGACGCAGTGGTCGTCGGCGCGGGTGACGATTGTATCTTGCTCTTCATTCATGGTTCATTAAAATATCAAAACAGCTTCCCCAGCAGCTCCGCAACGGGGAAATAGACAATGGGCATGAGTATTGCGGGGATCATGTCGCCGATCTTTATGCGCTCCTGCCGGAGCTCCAGCATGTTCACGGACATTGCAAGGAACACAGGTCCGCCGACGGCGGACATCTCGGTTATGATCTCGCTTGTGAGATAGGGCTCCGCCACACCGGCGAGCAGCGTGATCGCCCCCTGGATGATAAACACAGGTATCGCCGAGAGAATGACCCCCGGCCCGAGCGCCGCTGAGAACGCGATAGCGGAAACGCCGTCGATCACCGCCTTGGCAAAAAGCGTGGAGTAATCCTTATTGAGCCCCGCCTGTATCGCGCCGAGGATCGCCATGCTGCCGACGCAGAAAATGAGTGAGGACGTGACGATCGCGTCCGAAAACTGCCCCTTGCATATTTTCGTGCCCGCCAGACGATCCTTTATCTTGTCGCCGAGACCGTTTATCCGGTCGTCGAGCCGGAGCGCGATGCCGACAACAAGCCCAATGACCATGCAGATGACGACGATGAGGATGCTGCTCGTCCCGATTGCGCCCTGTATGCCGATTATCGCCACGACGAACGCCATGGCGGTCAGAAGCGGCTTTGTGTACCGCTCCCCTATTTTTTCGCCGAAGAGGCTGCCGATGAGTCCGCCGAGCACTATTGCGGCGCTGTTTACTATTGTTCCGATCATAGCTGTATCTCCAGGACCTTTGATTTATGCGCAAATTATAGTCCTCAAACCGCAAAAATGTCAACGACAGTCCTTGACAAAATGCTGGCATTCGTCCCGCGCTCTTGTTTTTCATTGCACCGGGATGGTATAATCGAGAAAAACGCAGTAATGCAGCAAGGAGAACGCCATGGAAAAGCATCTAATCCTCACAGGGGCGGACAGCGCCGCCTGTTTTGATATAATAAAAACCGCGCTTGGCGGTAAGCTCGCCTACGCGGGCGGTTACGTGACGGAGGCGGAGTTTGCGCCCGGCGGCGCGGCGGCGGGGTACGCGCTGCTTCCGGCGGCGGGCGCGGCGGGCATCGCCGGGTATGAGGCGCAGGAATTCCTGCACTGCGCCGGGGCGCGCTGGACGCACGACAACGAGGTGTTCCGCGGCGAGGGCGTGCGCCTTTTGCAGGAGGCGCAGTATTACCCGTTCACCGTGGCGGACACGTTCGGCGGGTTCGACCTCATCATCCCGCAGTTTCGCGAGGCGCTGCTGGACGTGCTGAACGCAGACGCGCCCATGATAGGCGTGCTCGTGGGCGAGACTGCCGGGGAGGAACTACGAAGAAGGCTCGGCTTGGGTGAGAAATACACGGCGTACCGCCGCGCGCTCCGCGCCGCGCTGGAAAACGACGCGGAAACGCGCCTCGTCGAGGTCCACGTCCCCGGTGATGCCGATGCCGCGCGCCTCGCCGCGCAGTGGGCGGCGGAATACGCGGTCGGGTGAAGTATGGTGAGATATATTAAATAAAGTATACGCAATGCGCCGGGATGAATCTCCCGGCGCATTGACTATCCCGGCAAAGAGGTATAAAATAGGGTTATTATGCAGTGAGGCGGGCACGGTGTCCGCTGAGCTGAGAATTGAGGTTAGATACATATGCTCGACGTAAAGCTTATGGTGGAGCTCAACGGCTTCAGACAGAAGGTCCACATTCACAGCGACGATGTCACAAAGCCTGTGCTGCTGTTTCTGCACGGCGGTCCGGGCGTGTGCAACCGGCACACCATTATAAAGGATCACGCCGATCTGCTGGATACGTTCACTGTCGTCGCGTGGGATCAGCGCGGCTCCGGCGGGTCGTACTTCGGCGTGAAAGAGAGTGACCTCACCGTAAAGCAGCTCGTCGAGGACGCGGCGGCACTGGTAGAATACCTCTGCAAGCGCTTCAACAAGGATAAGATCTTCGTCATCGGCGGAAGCTGGGGCTCGGAGCTGGGGACTTACCTCGCCCACGCGCACCCGGAGCATATCGCCGCGTTCGTCGGCTTCGGTCAGGTCGTCAACGGCGCGCTGAACGAACAGCTCAGCTGGGACTTCGCGATGGAAGAGGCGAAGAAGGCTGGGGACGAAAAGTCCATAAAGACACTGGAGGAGGTCGGTCCTCCCGTCATGGGCTGCTACAAGGGCGGCTACGACGGGATGATGGCGCAGCGCAACGTCATGATGAAATACGGCGGGTACTCCCCCAGCGAGAAAAAGCGCAATTACCTCGTCTCCACGGTCATCCCCATGCTCACCGCCGGGGAATACTCCCCGCGCGACATCTGGGGGCTCATCAAGGGGCACAAGCTCGTGCTGTCGGTGATGTGGCCGGAGGTCGGCGCGACGGACTTTGAGCGCGACTGCACAAAGTTCGACGTTCCCATTTACATATTTGACGGTCGGCTCGACCAGAACACCCCGTCCGCGCTCGTGCAGAGCTGGTACGACAAGATAGAAGCGCCGGACAAGTGCCTTGAGTGGTTCGAGAACTCCGGCCACAACCCGATGAACGACGAGGGCGAGAAGTTCAAGCGCTTGCTGAGAGAGAAGCTGCTCGCCGTGAAGGCAAGGGAGGATTGCAGAATATGACGGAGACCACACCCAAGCTCAGTCTGCGTGAAAAGCTCGGCTTCGGCAGCTTTTCCATGGCGTCGAACATAGTTTATCAGTTCAAAAGCCTTTATTACCTTTTCTTTCTGACAAACGTGCTGCACATCTCGATGGCGACCGCGGGGACGATACTCTCGCTCGGCATCGTGTGGGACGCGGTCAACGACCCTCTCGTCGGCTTTTACGCCGTCAACCACCGCTTCAAAAATGGCGAGCGCGTGCGCCCGTTCGCGCTGTGGTACGCCGTTCCCTGGGCGGTGACGCTGGTGCTGATATTCACAAACTTCAACGCCTCCCCCACTGGCACGGTCGTCATCGCGTCGATCGCGTACTTCTTCTTTGAGCTTTTCAACACCTGCACCGCCATCCCCTATAACTCCATGGGCGGTCTCGCCACAAACCGTGACGAGGACAGGCGCAGCATCAACGCCAACCGCAACATCGGCGGCTGCCTCGGCACGGCGATAGGCGCGGTGTCGTGCATGCCGCTGCTGAAGCTCTTCGGCGGGCTGGACGCGAGCGGCAACCTTGACAAGGTGCACGGCAGCGCGGGCTTTTTCAAGGTCGCGTGCCTGATGGGCGTTATATGCATCATCGGCTGCTTCATCCACTATTTCACCACGAAAGAGCGCGTGCAGCCCGAGGGCGACGAGGACGAGCACATCGGCCTCATCGAGACATTCAAGGCGCTTTACAGCTACAAGCCGTTCGTGATGAACACGCTCTATATCCTGCTCTACGGCATTGTGAACCTGCTGCTTTTGACGTGCCTGACGTACTACTGCACCTACGTGATGGGGTCGACCTCCGCCGTGACGATGATACAGGCGGCGTACCTTGTATGCTCGCTCGCGATGAGCTTTCTTGTCGGTCCTATCGACCGAAGGATCGGGCGCAAGAAGACGATGCTGCTCGGCGGCGTATTCTACGTTGTGGGCAAGATCTGGTTTGTCATTGACCCGTACTCGCTCCCCGCGCTCTATGTCAACGCCACGACGACCGGCATCGCGGTGTCCATCACGTTCATCATGTTCAATACCAACCGCAACAACCTCTCCGACCTTGTCGCATGGCGCGAGGGGCGGCGCATGGACGGCATGATCGGCACGGCGGACAACCTCGCCTCCAAGCTTGGCGAAGCGATCGCCGCAAAGCTGATGACCGGGGCACTCGCCGCGAGCGGATGGGACCACACGCTCGACGTGCAGCCGCAGTCCGCCATTGACGCAATAAACGCCATGGTCGGCATCGTCCCCGCCGTTGTGGGCGTGCTGATAGTCGTCGTTGTGCTCGCGCTGCACGTGGACGACGATCTCAAGCGTCTGCACGAGGGTACGCTCCCCCGCCGCAAGGCAAAAGCGTAAGCACCTGCTGTTTACTGTCACAAATCTCAGCGGAGATACGCCTCATGCGCATCTCCGTTTTTTACAAAGAGAAAGGTATGGAGTTATGAAGGATCTAAAGCACCTCATTTATTTTGAGCGGCTGCTGGACGAGGCAAACAATGAGCTTGTGCAGCAAGCGAAGGCTGACGGGAAGCTCGCGCTTGGCTACACGTGCTATTTCGTGCCGGAGGTACTGCTCAATCTTCCCGGCTGCTTCGCCAGCCGCCTGAGAGCGCCCGGCACGGGCAGCATCGACGTCGGCACATATTATATGTCCAGCAAGATATGCTCCTACACGCGCAGTATTCTGGAGCGCGGCATAGAGGGCGGGTTTGACTATCTCGACGCGCTGCTCTCATCCGAGACGTGCCAGATGATGCACCGCGGGCATGAACACTTTGAGATACTCGACCTTGTGAAGAAGAACAACCCGAGGTTTTTCATGACGATGATGGACGTGCCGTTCAACGACAGCCCCGCCGCCATTGACCACTACGAGGAGCAGCTCCGCACAAAGCTGCTCGACCCGCTGCACGATAAGCTCGGCGTGGACACGTCGGACGATGCCATCCGCGCCGCGATAGAGGCGCACAACGAGCTCTGCGCCGTCGTGCGCGAGCTTGGCGATATGCGAAAGCGCGACGATCCGCCCATCACGGGGTATGAGTTCCACGTTATCCAGCTCGTCACGCTGACCTGCCCGCAGTATCTCATAATGGACAAGCTGCGCGAGACGCTGGAGGAGGTCAAAACGCGCGAAACGGACGGGAAGCGCCCTCGCGCACGCATCGTCTTGACAGGGTCGGAGATCGACGCCCCGGCATTCACAAGGCTGCTTGAGGACTGCGGCGCGGCGGTCGTGGCAGACAGGTACTGCTACGGCTCGCTCCCCGGGCGGGAGGAGATAGAAATTCTCCCCGGCGAGACGCCGCTGCGCGCCGTGGCGCGCCACTACCTGAAAACGAGCCAGTGCCCGCGCTTTATGAACCGCGGCAAGGCGGACGGGCGCAAGGAGTACATCCGCGAGCTTGTGCGCGAATACAAGGCGGACGGCGTTATATACAACCAGATGAAGTTCTGCGAATTCTGGAGCTATGAGCGCGTATTGGGCGTGCATGTGCTCTCCGAGGAGATGGGCATCCCCACCATCGGCATTGAGCGCGACTACACCCTCGCCTCCGCGGGGCAGCTGCGCACCCGGTTTCAGGCGTTCATCGAGAGCCTTGAGATAAAGAGCATTCAGGGAGGTAAGGCATGATGGCAGAGAAAAAAGCGAAGGGTCAGGGCGGCCGCTTCATCCCCGGCGCGGGCATCGCAAGATTCCGCGAGTGGCGCGGCTTGCGCGACACATTCTATGACTACACCCAGTGGCTGCGCATTCTCGGCGTGATGGCAAAATTCATGACCATCTCCCCCGTGCGCATCGTGCGCGGGCTGCTGGAATACCGCTGGTTCGGGTCGTACCTTGCCGCGTTCAACATGGCGGACAAGTGCGTGGAGGGTCTGCGCGGTCCGGCGCTGCGCGTCGCGCGTGAGCAGATATACCCCATCATGCAGAACGCCACAGTGCAGCTCGGTCAGATGATGAAGGGCGACAGGCGCTTCGGCGAGAATGACTTTGCAAAGAAGATAGTGCTGCTGGAGCAGACCATGCCGCCGGAGATGCTGGCGGGCTTCCCCAACCTCATCCCCCTGCCGCTTGAGGTGTATCAGGGGCTCATCGGCTGCTACATGGATCAGCAGCTCTGCCCGCACTATATCGACGCGATGGAGCAGATCGGGCTGCCGTCCGACTCATGCCGCCTTTCAAGCAACGCCGCGGGCGTCGCCGTTTGCGACGACTTCCCGCAGATAGGCGCGTGCATCATCGCAAACAACATGCCCTGCGACTCCTCCACAATGAACAGCCAGCTCATCGACCGCCGTCTCGGCATACCGTCCATCACGGCGGACGTGCCCATGCGCTGGGAGGACAGGAACACCGACAAGTACGCCCTCGCGCAGATGAAAAAGACCATCGCCTTCATCGAGGAGCACACGGGCGAGCGGTTCTATGAGGAGGCGTTCTGGCGCGTTATCCGCGCGCATAACGCCGAGGTCGAGCGCGAGATGGAAAAGTGGGAGTACATCAAGACCCCGTACAGCCCCATAGGCAGCTCCATCGCCGCGCTGTACCATGCGTTTTACTTCACGTTCTCCGGCGGGCGGCTGGACAGCATACGCCGCGCGGACGAAAAGATACTAGCCCTCGCCGAAAGGGCGTACAGTGAGAAGGAAAACTGCTTCCCCAAGGCGCGGCACCGCGCCATCATGTGGGGCGGACCGGGGTGCTACTGGCTGCAATTCCCGAGCTGGCTTTATAACTGCTGGGGCGTGCTGGTGGTGATGGCGATGGACAATTTCTCCGGCAATGTGATGATACCGACGGACACGCTCGACAACGCGCTCACGGGCATCGCGCGCAGCTATGAGACCGGCGTGATGCGCCGCCACCTCACCGGCGGCTGGCAGCACACGGTGGAGTTCTGGGCGGAGGCCGAGAGATTCAACTGCGACATGATAGTGCTCAACGACGACATCACCTGCAAGGGCGCGCTTGGGCTGACGGGCGTCATCCTCGATCAGGCGAAGGAGAAGCCGCAGAAGCTGATGATGGTGTCGAACGATATGTTCGACCACCGCACCATCTCCCGACAGGATATGCGCGATCAGGTCAACAACTTCATGTCGACCGTCATGCAGGAGGAGCCGCTCGACGCCTCGCTGATGGTGATGGACGACGGCGACGGCTGGTGAGCCGCGCGCAAATATATGATTGAAATATCGAAAAAACTGTGCTAAAATCCAGTTGATAAAAAAGCTGCGGCATATGCGCCGGTATGTGCCGCAGTTTTAATAGAGCATGCAGTTAGTTTTATCTAACCGCGTGTCGAAAATGTGTTGATGAGGAAGTGACAGCAGCAATGAAATATGCTGGGATGCCGATGGGGATGTGGATGGTGTTCCACGGTTCGTTTGAAAGACAGCTGACGGAGAAGTTCGGACTGTCGGCGCAGGAGGTAAAGACCGTCACGGCGGTGGCAAAGCCGAAATATAGGGAAATCATAACCGATTTGCCGGAGTTTGAAAAGGAAGACCGGTTCAAGATGAACATTGTCAACTGCGCGATGCTCGGCGCGTACATACTGAATATGCCCAAGCGCCCGGATGTGGAGACGCTGACGGCGTACTACGCCGACGCAATGATGACGCCGCCGATGAAATGGTTCTGCCGCAAGAGCGGGAAGAAAAAGTTCAGCGAGGGCGACATTGACGGCATGAAGAAGACCGCGGCGCTGAGAGCCGCCGACCGCAACGAATATTCATGGAACATGGATTACCTCCCCTACGCTGACGGCAGCGGGTATGAGGCGCGGTTCTACACCTGCGGCATCTGCACACTGATGAGAAAGCTCGGGCTTTATGATCTCGTCCCCGCGATGTGCCGATTGGACTACACCATGACCGACGCGGGCGGGACGGCAAAGTTCGTGCGCGAGTACACGCTCGCCTCCGGCGGACCGTACTGCGACTGCGGCTACAAAAAGCTTTGAGAGGAACGCATACATGAAAGACAGCGAGCTTCAATTCGACCGAAGCTGCCACGTGCTGTACTCCCAGCCGTGCAAGGAGCAGATACGGTCAAAAATCGCCCTGCACTACCCAGAGGAGGAGCGCGAGGCGGTGTGGGAGCGCGTGCAGCGGCAGTATGCCGATTTCCTGAAGAGTACGCGCACCGACCTCGGCGGGGAAAAGAACTTCCACAACGGCGCGGGCGGGACTTATGACTGCATCGCGCTGATGGCGTACTACGTCGTGTGCAGGGACGTGACGAGCCTTGACGAGATAGAGACGATGGAGGGCGAGCTTTTCCTCCCGTCGTTCCGTAAGCTCAGCCGCATAAAGCTCATCAATGTGAATAACCCCATCATCAAGCGGCTGCTGCACAAGGCGTTCTGCAACGCGAAAAAGCAGTGCGACAAATGGGGCGACTACAAAATGTACGTCGCGCCGTATGACAAGAATAAGCCGATATACTATGAGTTCACCCAGTGTCCGGCGGCAGAGTTTGCGAAGGCGCACGGGCTCACAGAGGTCATGCCGGCGCTGTGCAACCCCGACTATGCGGGGATGGAGCTTATCCACGCGAAGCTCGTGCGCACGACGACCTGCGCCAACGGCGACAGGTGCGACTATGCCATCTGCGGCGACCGGGACGAATACTGCAAGGCACACCCGGAATACCGCGACGAGGCGGGCTACCGCAGGAACAAGTGATACTCAAGGTTCTTTAGAAAGGTGTGTGGAGCATGAAATTTGAGACCTTCGGCGACAGGACCGCGCCCGCTGTGCTGTTCTTTCACGCCATGGGCGTGACCGGCGCCAGCAGTGAGCCGGTCGTGAAATATCTTCAGGATAAATACTTCTGCATTCTGCCCACGTCCACGGTATACTGCGCAGGGCAGAAGTACGCCGGGAAGGCGGACGAGGTGCGGCAGGTGGAGGAATTCCTGCGCACGCAGGGCGTGACGCGGCTCGCGCTCATCGTGGCGTCATCCCTCGGCGCTGATCTGGCGATGGCGTTTCTGACCGAGACCGCGCTGCCGGTGGAGCACGTTTTCTTCGACGGCGGGCAGTTCGCGCAGATAGGTCTCGGCACACGGCGCGTGATGACGCCGTTTATGTACCTCGCTATCAAGAGCCTGTACTGGTCAAAGGGCGGCACGCTGAAAAAGATCATGTGGTGCGATGACGACGCCATCAAGCCGTATTTCATCGCGGCGGGCAAGGCGCTGCGCTACGGCAGTCTGCGCCGCCAGCTCGCAGACAGTCTCGAGGACAAGCCGTTCCCGCCGCTGGCAGAGGATATGCAGCGCCGGATATACTTTGAGTTCGGCAGCGCGGAGGATCATTACAAATACCGCGGCACGGTGATGGCGGCGTACCCCTGCGCGAATTTCCCGGTTTTCGAGGGGTACGACCACATGCAATACCAGATACGCGACCCGGAGGGCTTCGCGGCGATGCTGCGCGCGGTCATTGAGCGCGGCGCACTGCCGGAGCTGCCGTTTCTGCGTAAGTGACAGGGCTTATAAAAAATCATCTTATATAAGGAGCACAAAACAGCATGGGAATGAGAGAAAATTTCGGCAATCCGAAGGGACTTCTGGGGCGGCTGATGCTCGCAGGCATGAACATGGGGCATACGCCGATGGCAAGCTGGGGCTTCACACAGTTCGCCGTGCCGCAGGACGGGAAAATCGCCGATATCGGCTGCGGCGGCGGATACAACGTGAAGCGTCTGCTGCAGCGCACGGCGCGCGGCATGGTGTACGGCGTCGATATCTCCGAGGTCAGCGTGAAGAAATCCAAGGCGACGAACAAGGCCCTCCTCGGCACACGGTGCGAGATTTTTCAGGGCAGCGCCGAGTTTCTGCCGTTCGGTGACGGCGCGCTCGACCTTGTGACCGCGTTTGAGACCGTGTATTTCTGGGACAACATCGGCGTGTGCTTTGCCGAGGTCAGGCGCGCGCTGAAGCCCGGCGGGCAGTTCGTCGTCATCAACGACCCCGGCGACCCGGAAAAGCACTGGGAGACCATGGTGGCGAACATGACGGCTTACACCGCCGAGGAGATCGCCGCGCTCATGGAAGCCGCAGGCTTCACCGGCATAAAGGTCACAACGGACAAGTTCACATACTGCGTCACAGGCAACGCATGATAGCAAAAGTCCTCCGATATGTTCGGAGGGCTTTTGCTGTTGACATCTGCCGCACCATGTGCTAAAATTGCGATAAGTAAGAAAAGTTATACTAGTTCAACTTAAAGGAGCGATCACATGGGCAAAGACGAACGGTATTTTATGAGCAGCGTGAAGATCGGTCCCAAGGGACAGATAGTCATTCCCAAGGAGGCGCGGGATATGTTCGGCCTTGAGCCGGGGGACACGCTGGTGCTGATGGCAGACAAGAAAAAGGGTCTGGCGCTGCAGACCGTGGATAAGCTGAACCCGCTGATGAAGACCGTGTTCAACAGTCTGCCCAGCGCAAGCGAGGAGGACAAATGAACGTATTGGAAGTACAGGGGCTGACGAAGCGCTACCCTGCGTTCACCCTGAACGGCGTATCGTTTGCCGTGCCGGAGGGCGCGGTGATGGGCTTCATCGGGCGAAACGGCGCGGGCAAGTCCACCACGCTGAAATCCATTCTCGGCATGGTGCACCCTGACGCGGGCGAGGTCAGGGTGTTCGGCATGGACTACGCCGCCAACGAGCGCGCCATCCGGCGCGAGCTGGGCGTGGTGCTGGGCGGCATCGACTTCTACCCCAAGAAGAAGCTCCGCGTCATCACCGACGTGACCCGCCGGTTCTACGACAACTGGGACGAGGATAAATACCGCCACTATCTGCGCCTGTTCGCCATCGACGAGGAAAAGCGCGTGGATCAGCTGTCCAGCGGCATGAAAGTGAAATACATGATCGCCCTCGCTCTGAGCCACAACGCCCGGCTGCTGATTCTGGACGAGCCGACCAGCGGACTTGACCCGGTGAGCCGGGACGAGCTGACGGAGCTGCTGCGCCGTCTGGTGGCGGACGGTACGCGCAGCGTGCTGTTCTCCACGCATATTACCTCCGATCTCGAGAAGTGCGCCACGCACATCGCCTTTATAAAGGACGGCGAGCTGCAATACACCGGCGCTCTGGACGATTTCCGCACCCACTACAAGGATGTGGGCGCGACGCTGGAGGACATCATCGTACACGTGGAAAGGAGGCCGCTGGATGAAGGCGCTATTATATAAGCAGCTGCGGCTGGTGTGCCATCCCATGACGCCGATTTTCTGCCTGTTCGGCATCATGGTCATCATCCCCAATTACCCCTACACCGTTATTTTCTTCTATGTTACGCTTGGGCTTTTCTTCAGCTTTCTGAATATGCGAGAGCAGAAGGATCTATACTACACGGCGCTGCTGCCTGTCCCCAAGCGGGACGCGGTGAAGGCCGGGTGCACGTTCACGGTGCTGATAGAGCTTTTGTCGCTGGTGCTGCTGGTCCCCTGCTGTCTTTTGGCGGCGCGTTTGCAGCCGGGCAAGGATAATCTTGTGGGGCTTGACCCCAATCTGGCGCTGCTGGCGGCGGGCTTTTTGCTGTACGCGCTCTTTAACGCCGTGTTCCTGCCGTCCTTCTACAAAAGCGGCTATAAGGTGGGCGCGGCCTTTGTCAAGGCCACCATTCCCACAGCGCTGCTCATGCTCGTGCTGGAAGCCCTGCCCCACATCCCGGCGCTGGGCTGGCTGGACAACATGGACGCGGTCACCCAGCTGCGGCTGCTCCCGGTGCTCATCGGCAGCATCCTCATCTATGCGGTCTGCGCATTGCTCGCGTTCAGGGCGTCGGCGCGGGTCTATGAAAAGGTGGATATGTGATCTCACACGAGCAAAGCCCTCCGGACATGCCGGAGGGCTTTCACTATATTATGCTATATTATGCGCCGTTTCTCACATCGACTCCGGGGCGGAGACGCCGAGGAGGGCGAGGGCTTTGCGCAGAGTTATCTGCAATGCCATGACGAGACCGACGCGCTGATTCGTCAGCGCGGGATCGTCGGGGTTATTCACGCGCGCGACGTTATAATAGCTGTGGTAGAGCTTGACGAGATTCATGATATACTCGGAGACGATGTTCGGCTTGCGGGTCTTCGCCGCCTTGGCAACAAGCCCCGGGAACTCCGACATCATCTTCATCAGCAGCAGCTCCTTCTCGTCCGTGAGGCGGTCATATGCCTCGACAGGCGTGAACGCGGGAATGTCCGGGTTGCGGAGGATGGAGCACATGCGCGAATGGGCATACTGCGCATAGTAAACGGGGTTATTGTTGTCCTTGGCGACCGCCTGCTTCATATCGAAGTCCATCTGCGAGGAGATGTCCTTCGACGCGAAGAACCAGCGCGCCGCGTCCACGCCGACGTCCTCACACAGCTCGCGGATGGTGATGGCGTTGCCGGTGCGCTTGGACATCTTGACCTCGACGCCGTTGTCGACCATGCGCACCATCTGGATGAGGTCGACCGAGAGCGTCCCCTTGGGATAGCCCAGCGCCTCGAGCGCCGCGGTCATGCGCAGGACATAGGAATGATGATCCGCGCCCCAGAGGTCGACGAGCTTATTATATCCGCGCTCTATCTTATAGACGTGGTTGGCAATGTCCGGGGTGAGGTAGGAAAGCGTGCCGTCGCTCTTGCGGAGGACACGGTCCTTCTCGTCGCCGTAGTCGGTGCTCTTGAACCAGAGCGCGCCGTCCTTCTCGTACAGCAGCCCCTTGCTGCCCATGAGCGCGAGGCAGTCGTTGATGCGCTTTTTGTCGTTCTCATAGAAAAACGTCTCGTGCATCCATGAGGTTATTTTGACACGGTAAAGCTCAAGATCGCGGTTGATCTTCTCAAGCTCGCGGGTCTTGCCGGTCTGCATGAAATAGCGCAGACGCTCATCGGGGTCGGCGGTGAGCCACTTGTCGCCGTCCTCGTCAGCGATCGCGTCGGCAATATTCTTCACGTCCTCGGCGTGGTAGCCGTCCTCGGGCAGAGGATACTCCGCCGCGCGCCCGAAATGCTCAAAGTATCTCGCGACGAGCGACTCCCCGAGCTTGACGATCTGGTTGCCGGCGTCATTGACGTAATACTCGCGCAGAACGTCGTACCCGCTGAGCTCCATAAGGCGGCAGAGGCTGTCGCCCCACGCGGCATTGCGCGCGTGGCCGCAGTGCAGATCGCCCGTGGGGTTGGCGGACACCCACTCCACAAGCACGCGCTCGCCGTTGCCGGAGTTATTCCTGCCGTAGCTCTCCCCTGCTTCGAGCACCTTGTTGATGACGCCGGAGAGCGCATCGCCCTTGAGGCGGAAGTTGATGAAGCCGGGCTTTGCGACCGTGACGCTCTCCGCCTCGGGCAGCTTCTCCCGCAGCTTTGCGGCAAGCTCCTCGCCGATGACCATGGGCGCTTTATGCAGCGCGCGGGCAAGGCGCATGGCGGTGCTGGAGGCATAGTCCCCCATCTTCGTGTCGCGCGGAATCTCGACAAGCAGGGTGTCGGCATCGGCGTCGATGCCGTAAAGCTCCTTCACCGCCGCGTCGAGCGCGTCATATATCTTCTGTTCAAAATCACTCATCGGTCGTGCACTCCATTATTCTTTAATCAAAAGTCCAGTCATTATATCACAGTGCGGTGGAAAAATCCACAACAATATAATATACGCTAATATACGCCTTGCCGCGTCAGAACTCCGCCAGCACCGTCTCGAACGCGGGGAGGCTGCGGCATATCATGTCATACGACACGCAGGTGCTCACGCGGAAATAATCCGGGCAGCCGAAGTCCCCGCCCGGCACGACGAGCAGGTCGTGTGCGCGCGCCGCGTCGGAGAAAGCCTTGGCGTCGCCGCCGGGAGCCTTCACGAACATATAGAACGCGCCGTCCGGGTGCACGCAGTCATACCCCATGGCGGTGAGCTTATCGTAGAGGAAATAGCTGTTGCGGCGGTAGGTCTTCACATCGGGGCGGGAGGCGGCGCACAGCGCAATGACGCGCTGCTGGAGCGACGGGGCGCAGACATGCCCGCTCGCGCGCGCTGCGCCGGCGACGGCGGCAAAGACCTCCGCGCTGTCATCCACGGTGTCGGGGACGCAGACATAGCCCACGCGCTCGCCGGGGAGCGAGAGAGACTTGGAATACGAATAGCAGACGATGGTATTATTATAAATAGTAGGTATAAACGGTGCGGGAGAGCCGTCGAACACCAGCTCACGGTAAGGCTCGTCGGCAATGATGTATATGGGGTGGCCGTACTCGGCGCTCTTCTCGGTGAGGAGCTTTGCCACGGCTTCGAGCGCCTCGCGGGTATAGACAACGCCGGTGGGGTTATTGGGAGAGTTGATGATGACCGCCTGAGTGTGCGCGGTGATACCGGCGGCGAGGGCGGCGACATCGGGCTGGAACGTGCGCGCGTCCGCCTTGACGGGGACAAAGCGCACGCCGTTTGCCTCCGCAAAGGGGACATACTCCGGGAAGCACGGCATGATGCCGATGATCTCCGCATCCTTCACGGCGAGCGCGCGGATAACGGACACGAGCGCGGGCGCCGCGCCGCAGGTGAAGAAGATATTCTCCTTCCTCAGCGCCGTGCCGTAGCGCGCGTTGAGATCGTCCGCAACGGCGAGACGCGCCTCCGGCACACCGGGGGCGGGCGTATACCCGTGGACGCGGAGGCTGTCGATGGTCTCGATAATGGAGACGAACGCGCGGTTGACCTCCGTCGGCGCGGGAACGGAGGGGTTGCCGATGGAAAAGTCATAAACATTCTCGCGCCCGACAACGGCGGCGCGGGCGTTGCCGTACTCAAAAAGCTCACGGATAACGGAGCTGGACGTGCCGAGGGCGAGCATAGCTTTGTTCACCATGATATATTTCTCCTGATTATGATAGCTATAGTAATTTGTTTTATTATACTCTCGGCAGGGCGGAAATTCAAGACGCGATGTATAGACAGATTATTAATTCGCGCCGCACACTGTTGAAATGCAGCGCGGGGTATGATATATTGATTTCAGCATTAACTCTAAAAAACCAATCTAAGGAGGAAAAACATGAAAAGAAAGTTTCTGGCACTGCTGCTGACGTTCGTCATGGCGTTCACGCTGTGCTCCGGCGCGGCGTATGCCGACGGGCAGAGCGCGGACATCGTCGTGCTGTACACAAACGATGTGCACTGCGGCATTGACGACAACATCGGCTACCAAGGGCTCGCTCTGGTGAAGGAGACGCTTGAGGAGCAGGGCAAGGAGGTCATCCTTGCCGACGCGGGCGACGCCATACAGGGCGGCACGATAGGCACGCTCTCCAAGGGCGAGTACATCGTGGACATCATGAACGAGCTGGGCTACGACGTGGCGACGCCGGGCAACCACGAGTTCGACTACGGCATGGAGCAGTTCCTCAAGCTCGTGAAGGACGCGAAGTTTGACTATGTCAGCGCGAACTTCTACGACAAGGACGGCAAGACCGTGCTCGACCCCTACACCGTCATTGAAAAGGCCGGTGTGAAGATCGCGTTCGTCGGCATAAGCACGCCGAGGACGCTCACCTCCTCCACGCCGAAGTACTTCCAGAACGACGACGGCGAGTGGATATACTCCTTCGGTCAGGATGAGACCGGCGAGACCGTCTACACCGCCGTGCAGGAAGCCGTTGACGCCGCGCGCAAGGACGGCGCGGACTACGTCATCGCGCTGGCGCATCTCGGCATAGAGGCCGACTGCTCGCCGTGGACGTCCTCCGATGTCATCACGAACACCACCGGCATTGACGTCATGCTCGACGGGCACAGCCACTCCGTCATTGAAAAGGAGCTTGTGAAGAATAAGGACGGCGACGAGGTCATCCTCACCTCCACCGGCACAAAGCTTGAAAACATCGGCTGCCTGACCATCACCGCGGACGGAAAGCTTGATACCGTGCTGCTCAACGACGGCGGCGCAAAGAGCTACATCGGCGATATTCAGGCAGAGTATGAGGAGCTTGTGAACGAGGTCGTGGCGCACTCTGACGTTGACCTTGTGATAAACGACCCCGCGAATCCCGAGCAGCGCATCGTCCGCGTGGCGGAGACGAACCTCGGCGACCTGTGCGCGGACGCTTACAAGGCCATGTCCGGCGCTGACGTGGCGTTCGTCAACGGCGGCGGCATCCGCACGAGCATCAAGGCCGGGGACATCACCTACGGCGACATTATCTCGGTCCACCCGTTCGGCAACGAGATGTGCGTGGTGGAGTGCACCGGGCAGGAGATACTTGACGCGCTGGAGCTGGGCGCTTCCGCCCTGCCGGGCGAGAGCGGCGGATTTCTGCAGGTCGCGGGGCTTGAGTACACCGTTGACCTCAACGTTGAATCCTCCGTCAAGCGCGACAAGGAGAACATGTTCGTCAGCGTTGACGGCGACTACCGCGTGAAGGACGTCACCGTCGGCGGGGAGCCGCTCGACCTTGAGAAGACATACACCCTCGCAAGCCACAACTACATGCTCAAGAACGGCGGCGACGGCTACACCATGTTCATGGACAACACCCTCTTGCAGGACAGCGTGATGATCGACAACCAGGTGCTCATCAACTACATCGTTGAAAAGCTCGGCGGCACCGTCGGCGACGATTACTCCGACCCCTACGGCCAGGGACGCATCACCATCATTGAGGCCGACTGACGCAAAAGCATACATTCCTTCGGGCTCCGCGCCGTGCGCGGGGCCCGATTTTTAATCCGGTCTTAAAGAATCTTCAGCTTATCTTAATGGCATTCGCCCATACGGCATGATATAATCCAGGGCGTCAAAACAGATCGGAGGTAGCAAAATGGAAAAGACAAAACGCGCGCTCGCGCTGCTGCTGGCCGGTGCGGCGGCGCTGACGCTCGCGGGCTGCAAGCGGACAACGCCCGCGGCAAGCGAGAACGCAGCGGCAAAGGCGGAGACCGCCGCCGAAACGACCGCGCCGGAATACATATACAAGGCGGATTTCACCACTGTCTACTCCGGCGGTGCCGACAGCGGCTTCGCCCCGCTCGTCATGACGGACGAGGGGCTGTACTGCGCCACGCTGGAAAAGGTCGGCGAGAACATCCCGGAGGGAGCCGTGCCGGAATACGAGGGGCAGTATGACATTAAAGAGGCGCGCCTCGCCCTCATAGGCTTTGACGGCAAGGTAACGCCGCTTGAAAACTACGTCCCGCTCAAGACCGACATCGACAGCGAGGGCAAGCGCGACTTCGCCGCGAGCGCGCACCCGGAGAGCATGACCGTCGGCGAGGACGGGAATCTCATCGTATTGGAGCAGGTCATCACGTCCTACTCGGAAGCGCCGGAGGACATAAAGCCCGACGATGCGGAATACTTCAACTACTATAACAGCACCACGCAGAGCTTCGTCCGCGTGCTGGACACGACGGGCGCGGAGCTGAGCTGCGCTGAGATCAACCTGCCCGAGGACAGCTACGTCACCGGCCTGTACGTTGACGCAGACGGCAGCGTCGCCGTCGGGTGCGACGATGCGATATACTTCCTCGGCACGGACGGCGCACTGCGCTATACCGTCGAAGCGGACGACTACATCGACAGCGTCACCCGTCTGCGCGACGGGCGGATAGGCGCGCTGATGTACGGCGCGTCGGGGATGGAAGTGCGCGTGGCGGACAGGGCGGCAAAGGCGTTTGCCGAAAAGACCTATCCCATAACCGGCAGCACATATACCCTCATCCCCGGTGCGGGAGACTATGACTTCTACTACACCTCCGGCTCCGGCTTTTACGGGTATACGCTGGAGAGCGAGGAGGCGGAGCTGCTCTTCAGCTGGCTGGACAGCGACGTGAACGGCGATGCGCTGACGAGCGTGCGCGTGTGCACGGACGGGGTGCTGCGCGCGTTCAACGCGGAGTATTCCTCGCGCGGCGACAAGTACACCCTCGACCTTGTCACGCTGACAAAAGTGCCGTATGACAGCGTGCCGCAGAAGGAGCACCTCACGTTCGCCACGGTCGGCACGGATTACGACACGCTCAACGCCGTGATAAAATTCAACCGCGCAAGCGACAAGTACCACATCGACATAAAGGACTACTACGAGCTGACGGGCAGCAGCAGCTATACCGACGCGCAGACAAAGCTCTTCACCGAGATAATGGCGGGGACGCTCCCGGATATCATAGACCTGTCGGACATGCCGTATCAGCAGCTCGCGGCAAAGGGGCTGCTGGAGGACATCTACCCCTATATTGACGCCGACCCCGCGCTTGACCGCAGCGACTTCTTCCACAATGTGCTTGAGGCCTATGAGGTGGACGGCAGGCTGTGTGCCATTGTGCCGGGCTTCGGCGTTATGTCCCTGATGGGGGCAAGCTCCGTCGTCGGCGACACGCCGGGCTGGACGTATGACGACTATTACGCCGCGCTCGCCACGATGCCGGAGGGCTGCCAAGGGCTGGACAGCCGGTTCACCAAGGAGACGATGCTTCAGGTCGGGCTTGCGATAGACATGAACACATACATGGACTGGTCGACCGGGCGGTGCAGCTTTGACAGCGACGCATTCAAGCAGCTTCTTGCGTTCGCGGATCAGTTCAAGTCCGACGCAGAGATGGCAAGCTATGAATACACGGATGAGGACAGCGCCGCTTACCGCATTTCACAGGGGCAGCAGATGCTGACGGAGGTTTCTCTCTTCAACTTCAACGAGAGCAGCGGCGACAACCCGTTCAACACCGACGTCACCTATATCGGCTTCCCCAACATGACCGGCGAGCCGGGCAACGTGCTGCGCGGGATCAATGAGCTGGGCATAACGAGCGCGTGCCGCGACAAGGCCGCGGCGTGGGAGTTCGTGCGTACATTCCTGACGGAGGACTACCAGACGGAGCTGTCGATTTTCCCCACGAACATGAATGCGTTCAACACGCTCCTTGA
>CAKTKU010000014.1 GCA_934572335.1 uncultured Oscillospiraceae bacterium | reverse complement strand
TACTAATAGCCCGAGGGCTTGACCTACATCTATGCAGGTTCAGCCTTGCTTCCTCTGTTTAGTTTTCAGGGTACAATGCCTTGATTCTGGCCCGTTGGTCAAGTGGTCAAGACGGGGGCCTCTCACGCCCCAATCGGGAGTTCGACTCTCCCACGGGTCACCATATGCACCTTTAGCTCAGTTGGTAGAGCACCTGACTCTTAATCAGGGTGTCCAGGGTTCGAGTCCCTGAAGGTGTACCATGTTTCGGAGGTTGGATAACCTCCAGCCTCCGAAATTAACCCTTGACAGGGCGAACTAAATAGTGTAGTATTTGGTATGTTCCAAATGCAGTTGGTGTTTTTAACGGTGAGGGTCCACCTGTTCCCATTCCGAACACAGAAGTTAAGCTCACCAGTGCCGACAATACTTGTCTGGAGACGGACTGGGAAGATAGGTCAATGCCAACACAAAGGGTTTGGCGCACACGTCAAGCCCTTTGCTTTTGCCTCCTTAGCTCAACAGGTAGAGCATGCGGCTGTTAACCGCAGGGTCGTAGGTTCGAATCCTACAGGGGGCGCCACTTAACGGTATTGCCGTCACGATATCGTGACGGCAATACTTCTAAAGCGGAAGCGTTATTTGGACCGTTAGCTCAGTTGGTAGAGCAACCGGCTCATAACCGGTCGGTCCGGGGTTCGAGTCCCTGACGGTCCACCATTTCAAAGTGCATATAGGGGAATAGCTCAGCTGGTAGAGCGGCGGTCTCCAAAACCGTAGGCCGAGGGTTCGAAGCCTTCTTCCCCTGCCAAAGAAAAGCAGACGAATTTCGTCTGCTTTTTTTGCGTCTGCACTTTACACGGATTTTACATGACGTGAAAGGGTGGGCTTATGGAAAAGAAGAAAAAGACGCTTTCGCAGGCAATGCTGTTTATAATCCTCTTCGGCATCGTCAGCCTCTTCTCGGATATGACGCATGAGGGCGCGTCCAGCATCCGCGGGGCATATCTCTCGCTGCTCGGCGCTTCCGCGGCGACCATCGGCTTTATCTCCGGCCTTGGCGAGCTTATCGGCTATTCCATGCGCTACGTTTTCGGCAAGCTGACCGACAAGACAAAGCGCTATTGGCCCATGACCATCGCGGGCTATGTGCTCGATATTGTCGCCGTGCCTCTGCTCGCGCTCGTAGGTGAGCACGGCTGGATCGCTGCGTGCGCGCTGCTCGTCGTGCAGCGCATGGGCAAGGCGATAAAAAAGCCCGCAAAGGACACCATCATGTCCTTCGCCGCCTCGCAGGAGGGTGTGGGCAAGAGCTTCGGCCTGCAGGAGGTACTTGACCAGATCGGCGCATTTATAGGCCCTGTGCTCCTCTACCTCGTCATGCTCTTCAAGACCGACGGAACGACCTATGAGGTCTATTCCACCTGCTTCGCGTTTCTTGCCATCCCCGGCGCGATAACCATCATCCTGCTGATCGCCACGCGCTGCAAGTTCCCCAACCCCGAGCATTTTGAGCCGGAGCCCAAGGAGTATATTCCTTTCAAGATGAAGAAGGAGTTTATCCTGTACATTGCCGGCATCAGTCTTTTTGCCTTCGGGTTTATTGACTACTCGATCATCATCATGCATGTCTCGCGTACATATTCCACCCTTGCCTCCGGCCTGTCGGAGACCTCGTCCCTTGTCAACACAGGGACGCTGCCCCTGTTGTATGCGGGCGCAATGCTCGTCGACGCTGTCGCGGCGCTCATCTTCGGCATGATGTACGATAAGAACGGCGTCAAAGCCCTTGTGTGGTCGACGGTCATCTCTGCGCCGTTTGCGGTGTTTGTGTTTGCGTTCAACTCTGTGCCCATGCTGCTTGTCGGCATTGCGCTCTGGGGTGTCGGCATGGGCGCGCAGGAGTCCATTCTCAAGGCGGCTGTTACCAGCATGGTGCCCAAAACGAGCCGCGCGACCGGCTACGGCATATTTGAGTGCTCGTTCGGCGCGTTCTGGTTCCTCGGCAGCTGGTTGATGGGCGTGCTGTACGACGCGAGCATCCCCGCGATGATCGCGGTGTCCGTCGCGGCGCAGCTCGCGGCGATCCCGCTGTATATCGCCTCCGCAAAGCTGAGAAAGAACGGCGGATAAAAGCATATATAGAATAGACGACCCACGGAGAGGCTTATGCCCCCTGTGGGTCGTTTTTATCATGTTTTGTTGGTTATCATACAGCCGCGAGTCCCGCGCGGTAGGCGGCGAGATTGAGCGCCACAAACTTCTCCGGCACGGTGTCGCGTATTACGCTCTCCCAGTCTATGCCGTCCAGCGCGAGGGCATTGACCAGCGCACCGAAGAGAACGATGTTCATGCACTTTTGTGTGCCGAGCGCCTCGGCAATCTCCGCCGCGCGCAGTGTGCGGCACGAGAACGTGCGCTCCATTGCTTCTATGCAGCCGGAGGGGTATTCTGCCAGCCCAGCCGCCGTCGCGGCCGACGCCATCTCATAGTCGTTTATGACGGCGATGCCGTCCGGCTTGAGGAAGTCGGCATATCGCACAGCCTCCATCTTCTCAAACGCGACAAGTATGTCCGCCGCGCCCTTACCGATGACAGGGGAGTGCACGTGCTCACCGAAGCGCACCTGAGTGGTCACGCTTCCGCCGCGCTGACTCATTCCGTGTACCTCGGACATCTTCACGTCGTACCCCGCGCGCAGCAGCCCCGCGACGAGCACCTTCGCCGTGAGTATTGCGCCCTGTCCGCCGACACCGGCCAAAAGAACAGTTTTTGTCTGCATGGCTCACCCCTCCTTCCGGCTGATGGCGTGCACAGGGCAGACCTGTGCGCACACTGTGCACCCGACGCAGAGCGCCCGGTCGATGAACGACCTGCCGCCCTTGAGCTGCACCGCCGGACAGCCGACCGCGAGGCACTTTTTGCAGCCGATGCATTTCTCGCTGTCCACAACGCATTCTCCGCGCTCGTGCTTGCCGCGCTTTGTCAGCAGGCACTCCCGCCGCACGATGACGGCGGCGCGCCTCTCGCTCGCCATAGCGTCACGCAGAGCCTTGTCCATCGCGGCAAGGTCGTTTGGATCGACGATGATGATGTTTTCAAACCCGACGCCGCGCAGCACGTCCTCTATCTTCACTGACGCCGCGACCTTGCCGAGAAGGCTGTAGCCCGTGCCGGGGTTGTCCTGATGCCCGGTCATGCCGGTGATGTGGTTGTCGAGCACAACGGGGATCATGTCGGCATTGTTGTATATGATCTCGACCGCACCCGTCATGCCGCTGTGAAAAAACGTGGAGTCGCCCACAACGCCGAATACGGGGTGCTTCTGCCCGCTGAGGGAGAATGCGCGCGCCATGCCCGCGCCGACCGTGAATCCGCCGCCCATGCACACGCAGGTGTCGGACGCGCTGAGAGGGGGCGCGGCGCCGAGGGTATAGCAGCCGATGTCACCCGTGACGACGGCATCCTTGATTTTGGATACGCAGTAGAAGAACCCGCGGTGCGGGCAGCCCGGACACAGTGCGGGCGGGCGCGCGACGGCCTTCACGCCGACGTCGCGCGTCTCCGGCTTCACGCCGAAGATCGCCTCGCGCAGTATCTCGGGGTTCAGCTCGTACATTGGGCTGACAACGCTCTTGCCGATGCAGTCGATACCGGCGGCGCGTATCTCCGTCTCCATAAAGCCGTCCAGCTCCTCAATGACGTAAAGAGTCTCGACCTTGGCGGCAAACTCGCGGATGAGCTGCATCGGCAGCGGGTATGTAAGCCCCAGCTTGAGAAAAGATGTGTCCTCAGGGAAGACCTCCTTGCCGTACTCATACGCGATAGACGCGCTGATAACGCCGAATTTGCCGCCGCGCAGCTCCATGCGGTTGAGCGGCGAGCGGTTGGAGTAGTCCGCGAGGCGCTGCATATTGGCCTCGACCTTTGCGCGGTTGGCGTAGGCGCGCGCCGGGGTGCACACAAACTTCTGCGCGTTCTTTTTGTACGGGGCGATCCCGTGCTCCTCACGTTCGCCAAGCTCAACAAGGCTTTTCGAGTGCGACACGCGCGTCGTCGTGCGGAAGAGCACGGGCGTGTCAAACTCCTCGGAGATGCGGTACGCCTCACGCATGAAGTCCTTGCACTCCTGCGAGTCGGACGGCTCGACGAGGGCGATCTTTGCGTGCTTGGCGTACCAGCGGTTGTCCTGCTCGTTCTGGGACGAGTGACAGCTCGGGTCGTCAGCCGTGACTATGACGAAGCCGCCGTTCACGCCGAGATACGCGGCGGTGAAAACGGGGTCCGCGGCGACGTTCAGCCCAACGTGCTTCATCGCGCTCAGCGTCCGCGCACCGGCGACGCACGCGCCGTATGCGACCTCCACCGCGACCTTTTCGTTCGGCGCCCATTCGCAGTATACTTTATCCCTGTATTGCGGCAGATTTTCGAAGATCTCCGTGCTGGGCGTGCCGGGGTAGGCGGAACAGACGTTCACACCGGCCTCGTAAGCGCCGCGAGCAATGGCTTCGTTGCCGCTCATAAGCTGCTTCAATGCATCAAGCTCCCTTCGGTAGTGGGATGTTTTTTTACTATATAATAGTACATAACCGCGAAAAAAGCAATCAAAATGCAGGACAACGGGAAGCTGACCGGCACGGCGGCGCAAAAATCCGCGGAATCCGGAAAAAACACACTTGACAAGCACCGCGTCAAATGCTATTATAATCAAGCGTTCCAGAGATGCGCGAGTGGTGGAATTGGCAGACTCGCTAGATTCAGGTTCTAGTGCTCACTCCGGGCGTGCGGGTTCAAGTCCCGCCTCGCGCACCATTACAGGGCTGATAAGCTCCGAATGAAAACCGACAGCTCATTGAGCTGTCGGTTTTTGCATAAATCATTGCAATGAGCCAAGGAGGGGCAGCGCATGACAGGACCGGATCCGAACAGCATTTACCCGAACGAGAATATAAAGCAGCTAGTGTTCATCAAAAATGTTATCACCCGTCCGAACATCATCGTGGGAGATTATACGTATTATGATGACGTGAACGGCGCGGAGCGGTTTGAGGAGCACGTCACGCATCATTACGAATTCATAGGGGACAAGCTCATCATCGGCAGGTTCTGCGCAATCGCAAGGGGCATAGAGTTCGTCATGAACGGCGCGAACCACCGCATGAACAGCGTGACGACATACCCGTTCAACATCATGGGAGGCGGCTGGGAACAGTTTGCCCCGGCGCTGGATGATCTGCCGTTCAAGGGCGACACTGTTGTCGGAAACGACGTGTGGATCGGACAGAACGTGACCGTGATGCCGGGAGTGCATATCGGGGACGGTGCGATCATCGCCGCAAACTCCGTTGTCACGAGGAACATACCGGCCTACTGTGTCGCGGGCGGGAACCCCTGCCGTGTGATACGGCAGAGATTCGGCGATGAGCTGACGGAATACCTGCTGAAGCTGAAATGGTGGAACTGGGATGCGGAGAAGATATTCCGCAATATGGACGCGCTGTGCAGCGGAGATATAGAAAAAATCAGGTATATAAAGGCATAAAATCGTCAGGGCAGTCCGCCCTGACGATTTTATGTTCACAACATTTTATTCTTCGAAAAACTTCATCCCGCGGGGGACGATGAGCTTTGCCGCGCCGGGGACGACGCTTATCTGCGCGCGGCGGCTGTAAAGCGCCTCGCCGTCGATATTGATGACTTCGTCATCGTCAAAGCCGATCTCAATCGCCGGACCCTTGAGATGCGTGATGAGATGGGGCGGAAGCTCATCCGCGAGACCCTTGGCGTACTTGCCGATGAGCGCGGCAAACGTGAAGATGTTGACGCGGCGCACGATGAAGAAATCAAGCTCGCCGTCGTCGGGGCGGGCAGTGAGACTGGGGTTGAAGCCGCCGCCATAGTAGCGCCCGTTGCACACGCACACCAGCGCGTGCATGCCCTCCTCGTAAAAGTCGCCGCACTTTATGTACATATTGCGGTTGATGCCCTTGAACATGTTCACCACTGCCGACACGACGTAGCCCGCCGCGCCGCCGATGAGCGGCAGATGGCTGTAATCGTGCACGGAGGTGCCGATGCGCGCGTCGATGCCGACGGAGCAGATGTTGCTGCACCAGCGCCCGTTGCAGTCGATGAGGTCAATGGGGCGCTCCTCACCGTCAAGCAGCGCGTCAAGATCGCGGTAAAGCTCCGCCTCGTCGCCGAACATGCGGCAGAAGTCGTTGCCAGTGCCGGTGGGGAAGGGGCAGATGGCAACATTGGGCAGCTGTGCCGCGCCGCAGACGCACTCGTTGAACGTGCCGTCGCCGCCGCAGGCGTATACACGGATATGCTCACCGGAGGCGGCCTCCGCGAGTATCTTGTCCGTCGCGTCCATCGGGGCGCGCGTGACGTATATTTCAAATTCGCCGCCGCGCTGGGCAAATGCCTTTTCGACCTTGGCGCGGACCTCCCGCGTGTGATCCTTGCCGCCGGCGACGGGGTTGACGATGAAAAGATGTTTCATGGCTGGGCTCCTTCGAGTTTATTTGAAGTATATAAATAGGTCGCACTTGATCATGCCGTTGTAGAGCTTTCGCTTTTTGTCGGCGGTCTTGCCGAAGCAGCGCTCAAACTCCGTGTGCGAGGAGAGAAGATAAAGCTGCCAGTTCTCGGTTTTGCGCCACGCCGCGCCGAACGCGCGGTAGAGCGCCTCTGCCTGTTCTTTCTCCATAATGCGCTCGCCGTAGGGCGGGTTCGTGACGATGACGCCGCGCTCGGTTTTGCGGTCAAACACCGCGGCGTCCGCAACCTCAAAGCGGACAATATCGCTCACGCCCGCGCGATCTGCGTTCTCGTGCGCGATGGCGATGGTCTTTGGGTCAATGTCTGACCCGACGATGTTATACTCCCCGTGGAATTCCTTTGCCCGCGCCGCCTCGCGCGCGTCGCGCCACACGGCGGGGTCGATCATGCGCCAGCTCTGCGCGGCAAAGCTCCTGTGCAGCCCGGGGGCAATGTTGCGCGCGATGAGCGCCGCCTCGATGGGGATGGTGCCGCTGCCGCAGAACGGATCGCAGAAGTCGTCCCGCCCGCGGTAGCGTGAGAGCCTGACCATTGCCGCCGCCATGGTCTCCTTGAGCGGGGCGGCGTTGTGCGCCGGGCGGTAGCCGCGCTTGTGCAGCCCCTCGCCGGACGTGTCCAGACACACGGAGACATTGTCCTTCATTATCGAAAACTGCACCTGATACGTCTCCGCGCTCTCGGGGAACCAGTCAATCCCGTATACGCCGCGCAGCCGCTCCACGATCGCCTTTTTGATTATCTTCTGGCAGTCAGACACGGAGAAGAGCGCGGAATTGAGGCTGTACCCCTTGACGGGGAACGCCCCGTCGCGCGGGATGATATCCTCCCAGCGGATGGCCTTGACGCCCTGAAAAAGCTCCTCAAACGTCACGGCGTTGAAGCGCCCCAGCTCCACGAGCACGCGCTCACCCACGCGCAGATTGACATTTGCGCACGCGACGGCGCTCTCGTCGCCGGTAAAATACACCCGTCCGTTCTCGCTGGCGACATTCGCCATGCCGAGCCGCTTGAGCTCGTCGGCGATCGGCGCTTCAAGCCCAAGCAGACAGGGGACACACAGCTTGAAATCCATTCCAATACCTCGTATTAAATAATAAAACTAATAATACAACAAATTTTTTTAGCTGTAAACGCCTGTAAGGGGAAATAATGCGAAAATTCAAAAGTTTATTATTTGTTAAAGAAATGCAAAGTATGGCGAATTGGAAGCTGTAAACGGGAAAAACGGTTAACATAAAGACATGTTGACTAAAAATTATCGAAGAGTCGCAAGAAAATGTGGATTTTTTGTGAATTGCCTATTGAATTTTTTTTAAGAATGAGTTATATTTACGCTAAGGTTTGACGCGCGGGGTTCAGCTTCCGGAAAGAAAAGCCGTCAGTGCGTCATAAACGTGTTTATTCGTCAGGAGGGGCTTGATGCAGCGGGATGTGTTTTTGGAGGTTCTGAAGGATTCTTACAGCGCCTACTACAATATAGTCCCGGCGGAGAGCGAGGATGGGCTTCTGGCGTTCAGGGCGGACTACTTCTCCCGTGATGAGCGGTACTGGCTCACGAAAAACATCAAGATATGGGGCAATGAGACGAACGAGTTTGCCTATATCTTCACCGCGCCTGAGTTTGACAAAGAGACGATAGATGCGTGCGTCAAGCGCGCTTTGGATGAATCCCTGCCGAGGGTCAAGCCCCACAAGGAGCATCAATATTCAAACGTAAAGGTCGTGTTCATCGCGGACAGCGTCGATAAGGACACGGCAAAGCATGTTCAGAAGCTGAGCTTCAGCAAAAGCTACAGGTTCTCCCTGCACGGCTATACCGAGCTGAAGGCCGGTATCGTCGAGCTGGGGACGCACAGGGTCTGGACGAACCGCGCAGGGTTCGAGCTGGACAAGTATTTCAGTAAGCTATTCGCGGACAGAGACTGAGGGGTTCTGCACGCGAAAGCAAATAAATTTTATACTTTTTATTTAAGGAGTGAAAAGTGTGAGCGCAATACTTATTCTTCTCATCGCATTCGCTCTGCTTGCTCTGGGCTACATCTTCTATGGCTCTTGGCTTGCAAAGCAGTGGGGTGTTGACCCCAACCACGAGACCCCGGCACACACCAGCTACGACGGCAAGGACTTCGTTCCTGCTAACCCCGCCGTTCTGATGGGCCACCACTTCTCGTCCATCGCGGGCGCAGGCCCCATCAACGGACCTATCCAGGCCGCAGTTTTCGGCTGGGTTCCCGTTTTCCTGTGGGTCGTTATCGGCGGCATCTTCTTCGGCGCAATGCATGACTTCGGTGCTCTGTTCGCCTCCATCCGCCACAACGGCGGCTCCATCGGCGAAGTCATCAAGGACGAAATGGGCGTCAAGGCGCAGAGACTGTTCACCATCTTCGCGCTGCTCGTTCTCATCCTCGTCATCGCTTCCTTCACCGCAGTTGTTGCCGGTACCTTCGTTTCCGAGGGTCCTGTGTTCACCGTTGGCCGTGCAAACGTCAGCGGCAACGCTTCCACCGCAACGACTTCTCTTCTCTTCATCGTCATCGCTTTCATCTTCGGTTACTTCGTGTACCGCAAGAACGCCAAGGTCGGTCCTGCGACCGTCGTCGGCATCATCGGCATCGTCCTCATCGTTATCGCCGGTCTGAACTTCGGCGTCAACGCCAGCCGCACCTTCTGGGTGCTCTTCATCGCCGTGTACATTATCGTGGCTTCTCTGCTTCCTGTCTGGATGCTGCTCCAGCCGCGTGACTACCTGAGCTCCTTCCTGCTCTACGGCATGATGATCATCGCTGTCATCGGCATCCTCTTCTCCGGCGCGACCGTCGACCTGCCCGCCTTCACCGGCTGGAAGGGTATCAACGGCAACTCCACCCTCTTCCCGACCCTGTTCATCACCGTCGCCTGCGGCGCTGTCTCCGGCTTCCACTCTCTCATCGGTTCCGGCACGACTTCCAAGCAGCTCGACTCTGAGAAGGATGCAAAGGTCATCGGCTACGGCGCAATGATCGTTGAGTCCGCTCTCGCCATCATCTCCATCATCGCCATCGGCGTTGTCTTCAAAGAGACCAACATCGGCGGCGGCGACAAGTTCCTCCTCACCGCTCCTCCCACGATCTTCGCCGGTGGTATTGCCACCATGATCGCGAACATGACCGGCGGCGTTGCGGACTTCTCCAACCCCGTTTACGACACCACCTACACCCTGCTGACTCTGGCTGTCTCCGTCTTCGCTCTTACCTCCCTTGACTCCGGCACGCGTCTTTCCCGCTATATGTTTGCCGAGCTGTTCATTCCCGAAGGCAAGACCCGCGACGAGCTGACCGGAGCCCGCAAGTTCTTCTCTCACCCGCTCGTTTCCACCCTCATCATGGTCATCATCGGCTGCGGCATGGGCTTCATGAGCCTGAGCCAGATCTGGGGCGTGTTCGGCGCTGCCAACCAGCTCCTCGCCGGTATCGCCATGCTGGCAGTTGCTGCATGGCTGGGCAACATCGGCAAGAACAACAAGATGTTCTTCGTCCCGATGGTGTTCATGCTCTGCGCGACCATCACTTCCCTCATTATGACCATCATTGGCAAGATCAAGCTCATCGCCGCTGCCGGCGCTGCTTGGGGCGACTGGTTCCAGATGATCTGGTCCATCGGCCTTATCGTCCTTGCTGTCATCCTTGTTGTTGAGGGTGTCCAGGTCATGACCAAGAAGGAGAAGAAGCAGGCTTAATTGCCCCTCCCTCTTCTGAAAAAACTGAATAGTTTTCCGCCCGCCCTGTGTATGCAGGGCGGGCGTTTTGCGCATAAAATTTGTCAAAGTAAGGTCGAATCTTGCATTGACAAGGCGGGATAAGAATGATAACATTATATATAATATATATTACCGCGTAAAATGCAAAACACGTGAAATTACCCCGTAAATGACGGGAGAAGGAGAACACCATGTCTGTATTCGATGAATATCGCTCTAAGCTGAAAACAGCGGAAGAGGCGGTCAGCGTCGTGAAGAGCGGGGACTGGGTGGACTATGCGTCCAACAACGGCTTCCCGCGCACGCTGGACGCGGCGCTCAGCAAGCGCCGGGATGAGCTGCGGAATGTCAAGATACGCGGCAACCTCATCCCCGGGCCGATACAGGTCGTCGAGTGCGACACGGGGTTTGAGCATTTTATATACAACAGCTGGTTCTGCTCGGCGTATGAGCGCCATCTGATGGACAAGGGGCGCGCGTTTTTCATCCCGATGGACTTCCGCAACATGGGCGCGTATTATGAGAACTATCTCACGGTCAACGTCGCCATGCTGTCCGTCACGCCGATGAACGACAAGGGGTATTTCAGCCGTTCCTGCTGTCAGGGGCTGCCCAAGTCCGTGATAGCCAAGGCGGATTATGTCATACTTGAGGTCAACGAGAATATGCCGTGGGTCTGCGGCGGGGAGGACAGCCTTGTCCACATCTCCGAGGCGGACGCGATAGTCGAGGCGAACGACCCCATATGGGAGATGAGCCCGCCGCAGCCGAGCGAGACGGAGATGAAGATCGCCCATAACCTCATGCCTTTCCTGCATGACGGCGCGACCATTCAGCTGGGCATAGGCGGTCTGCCGAACGCGATGGGCAGACTCATCGCCGACAGCGATCTGAAGGATCTCGGCATGCATACGGAGCTTGCCTCCGACGGGTATTACGCCATGTACAAGGCGGGGAAGCTCACGAACAAGTGCAAGCTTCTGCACCCGGGGAAGAACGTGTCCGCCATCTTCATGGGCAGCCGGGAGTTCTATGACTGGATCGACCATAATGAGGACTTTTACGGTCTGCCGCTGAGCTACGTCAACAACCCCCACGTGCTCGCGCAGAACAGCTCAATGATCTCGATAAACGGCGCGCTGAATGTCGACCTCTACGGGCAGGTCAACGCCGAGAGCGTGGGCTTCCGCCAGATAAGCGGCACGGGGGGACAGCTCGACTTCGTGTCGGGCGCGGTGCACTCCGCGGGCGGCAAGGCGTTTTTGTGCCTGCCCTCCACGCATGCGGGGCGCGACGGGAGGCTTGAATCGCGCATCGTGCCGCATTTTAATATGGACATCATCACAACGCCGCGCAGCATGTCGCACTATATCGTCACGGAGTACGGCGCGGTCAACCTCGCGGGGCTGAGCACGTGGGAGCGCGCGGAGGCGCTCGTCTCCGTCGCCCACCCGGATTTCCGGGATGAGCTCATCGCTGCGGCGGAGCGGCAGCATATCTGGCTGCCGTCCAACAAACGAGGATAAAGAGGTAAAGACACCATGAAAATAGACCCGACGCTCTACCGCGGCAGACCCGCGGATGCGCGAATAGAGAAGGAGGAGCGCTGCTACACGCTTCTGGACGGTCTCGGCGTTGAATACTGGCGCGTTGACCACGACTATGCCGACCATATCGACGACTGCCACGAGGTTGAAAAGGTCCTCGGCTGCGAGATATGCAAAAACCTGCTGCTCACAAACCGCCAGCAGACGGAGCTTTATCTGCTGCTTCTGCCGGGGGACAAGCCGTTCAAGACAAAGGTGCTCTCCAAGCAGATCGGCACGGCGCGCCTCTCGTTCGGCACGCCGGAGCAGATGCTCGCCGCGCTGGACATCACGCCTGGCTCCGTGAGCGTGCTGGGGCTGATGAACGACAAGGACGGGCGCGTCAGCCTGCTCATCGACCGCGACCTTTTGAAGGAGGAGTTCTTCGGCTGCCATCCGTGCATCAACAGCTCCTCGCTGAAAATACGCACCTCCGACGTGACGGACAAAATAATCCCCGCCATGCACCATGAGATACGCTATGTCGATCTCCCGTGGGAGGTCGAGGAAGCCTAAAGTCGTCACGTGCGGCATATGATGGACACGGAGGTGTTGCATATGCCGTATGAAGAAACCGGGAACATCACAAGAGAGCACAGCGTCAGTATGCTCAACCGCGAGAAAATGAGCCTCACGGGGGTGGACGACGTATCTGCCTTTGACGAGAGCACGATCGTGCTCACAACGAATCTTGGCGACCTGACCGTGCGCGGGGACGCGCTGCACATCGGGTGCATCGATCTTGAGCTGGGGCGGCTGGAGGTCGAGGGGCACATACGCGAGCTGAGCTACGACGAGCCGGCGGAGCCGCATTCGCTGTGGTCGCGCCTGTTCGGCTGAGATGGAGATCGCAGTCGGCGCGCAGGCGCTTGGGCTGGTGCTGGCGTTCGTGATGGGCGCGGGGATGGGCGTGCTGTACGATGTGCTGCGCCCGCTGCGCCGCAGGAGCGGCCGGGGAGGCGCGGCAGCGCTGGACGCGCTGTATATGCTTTTATGCGGGGCGCTCTCGTTCGTGTTCGCCATGGGCGCTGGCAGCGGGAAGCTCGGCATGTGGGAGCTTGCGGCGACGCTCGCGGGCTTCGCGGGATATATGTACACGCTCAGCGACGCGGTTTTCCCGCTGCTCGACCGCGCGGCCGGGATGATCGGACGCTTGGGGCGAAGGATAAGACATTGCTTTGAAAATATAATTGAAAAAATCGCAGATTTGACAAAATTTCTCTTCCACAAGGTGAGAGAATGATATATACTGACTTCCAGAAAAAGCTTTTAAAGCGCGGAGGTCGCATCTGATCATTCATGGGAGAGGAAGCTATGCAGACCCGCCTTACACTTCTGCGCATCGTTGCGCTCGCGCTGCTCGTTTATTCGCTCGCGCTTTTCGTCACCTCCGTGAGGGAGGCGGCGCAGGCCGAGAACACCGCCGCCGAATTGGCGGAGGAGTATGAGCGCGCAAGGACGGAAAAGCTCGCGCTCGAGGCAAAGCTGGAGAGCGCGCAGACCGACGAGGGAATGGAACGCCTTGCGCGCGAGCGGCTCGGGCTCGTGATGCCGGGAGAGAAAATATTCTATTTTATAAATGCCGCCGCGGACGAAGAGCCCGCGGCAGACGGGAGTGCGTAATGGGGCTTGAGGTTGGCGCTGTTGTGGAGGGCAAGGTCACTGGGATAACGAAATTCGGCGCGTTTGTCGCCCTGCCTGAGGGCAGGAGCGGGCTCGTGCACATTTCGGAGGTGGCGAACACCTATGTCAACGAGGTGGGGGATTATCTCACCGTCGGGCAGACGGTGAAGGTGCGCGTGCTGAGCATCGCCAAGGACGGGAAGATAAATCTCTCCGTCAGGCAGGCGGCGGAAAGCCCGGCCGCACCACGGCGCGATGCCCCGCCGCGCCAGCCGAGCCGGAGCACGCCCGCACGCGGGGATGCACAGCTGCCAGACCCGCCCAGCGCCGACCGCGCGTTTGAGGACAGACTGAAAAAATTCATGCAGGAGTCGGACAGCAGGATCGCCGACAGCCGCATGTACGCCGACCGCGGCACGCGCCGCCGTCGTAAATAAGAGAATTCAATATAAACATATAAATACACGGAAAGGAAGCAAAAGAGAAATGGATTACAAGGCGATATATGCAAACAAGCTCATGAGTCTCAGCGACGCCGCCGCAAAGGTAGAGAGCGGGTGGATGATAGGCATGGATGCCGCCGCGGCGCACCCCGCCGCACTCGTCAGCGCCATTGCCGCGCGCGCGAAGGCGGGCGAGATATCCGGCGTGAAGATCGACACCCTGCTCGACGTTGAGCCGCTGGAATGCTACGCCGACCCCGAACTCAACGGGAAGTTCAACGGTGTGTCGTGGTTCACCGGCGGGTATGCGCGCAAGGCGGTGAACGCCGGTTATGCCGACTTTATCCCCACCTATTACCGCGACATCCCCGGCAATGTCCGCCGCCTCTATGACTACGACGTGTTCATCACGGAGGTCTCCCCGATGGATAAGCACGGCTATTTCAGCCTCTCCACAGTCTCGTCGATGAGCGAGGCGAAGTTGGACAAGGCAAAGCGCGTGTTCGTCGTCGTCAACGACCGTCAGCCCCGCGCCGTCTGCGGGCTTCAGGTGCACGTCAGCCAGGTGGACGCGATAGTCGAGAATAACCACGAGTTGCCTGTGCTGCCGCCTGTGAAGCTTGACGATGTGTCCGTCACCATCGGCAATCTCATCGCCGAGCAGATACCCGACGGCGCGTGCATACAGCTCGGCGTCGGCACGATCCCCGACGCGACCGGCATGGCGCTCAAGGCAAAGCACGACCTCGGCATCCACACCGAGATGTTTGTCGACTCCATGATCGAGCTTATAGAGTGCGGCGCGGTCAACAACAGCAAAAAGCAGATACACCGTGGGCAGTGCGTCACAACGTTCGCTTTCGGCTCGAAACGCATATATGACTTCATCGACGACAACCCCGGCATCGCCATTCTGCCCGTGGACTACGTCAACGATCCCAACGTCATCTGCAGGAATGACAATATGATCTCCATCAACGCCGCGGTCGAGGTCGACCTCATGGGGCAGGTGTGCGCCGAGAGCATCGGCACAAGGCACCTCTCCGGCACCGGTGGACAGGTGGACTTCGTGCGCGGCGCGTGCCAGTCCAGAGGCGGCAAGAGCTTCATCGCCTTCACGTCCACCGCGAAGAACGGCACGGTCAGCAAGATTCAGCCCACGCTCACGCCCGGCGCTGTCGTCACCACCAGCAAGAACGATGTGGACTACATCGTCACGGAGTACGGCATCGCGCAGCTGCGCGGTCTGCCGCTCTCCAAGCGCGTGGCAAACCTCATCGCCATCGCGCACCCGGACTTCCGCGATGAGCTGACGTTCGAGGCGAAAAAGCGCGGCATGATGATCTGATCTGCGGGGAGAACCCCATAGGGCAAAAGCCCATAGAGACAAAAGAGGAACTTTACTTTGGCAAGAAATTTGGAATTTTACAAGGGGCGGCGCAAGAAAAGAAACTATGCGCTCGTCCCGTCGGCGATCACGCTGGGCGTGATAATGCTGATCGTGGTGCTGTTCTACGGCATGCAGAAGTACGCGGTCATCACCAAGGACGGCGTGAATGTCGAGCTGCCCATCCTCAGCGACGGCAAGACCACGATCGACAGCTCCGGCAACGAGGTGCGCGTTTTTGACACAGTCGACACCGACGTCATCTACGACCAGCCGGACTATTCGTACATCACGGCGACAGCCGGGACGGATGTGCCGGAGTTTCGCGCGATATTCGTGCCGTATACCGACCTGACGGCGGAAAAGCTCAAGGAGTATACGGCGCGACTGTCGCAGGGCAACGGACTTGTGCTGGAGATGAAGCCGCGCAGCGGCCAGCTCATGTGGGACTCGCAGTCGGATATGGCGCTCAGCTACGGGCTGACAATTCCGTCAGACCAGACCGCCGCCATGCCCGACCTTATCACCCAGATAAAAGAGGACAACAAGGGCATCTATCTCGCCGCGCAGATAAGCTGCTGTGTTGACGAGCTGTTCGCCTCGCGCAGCACGACGGTCACGCTCCGCCGCGGCGACAACAACGGCAACATCATTGACGATATAGGCACGTGGCTCGACCCCTATAACCTCAGCGTGAGGAACTATATCGTGCAGCTCGCGCGCGAGCTGTATGCCATGGGCTTTGACGAGGTCATCCTTGCCGATGTGGCGCACCCCGTGTTTGCCGAGCCGCTTGAGGTCATCTACACGCGCGAGCTGTCCACCACGGCCAGCACCAAGACCGCCGTGTGCGGCTTTGCCATCTACGTCGCCAACCAGCTTGACGACAGGACGGGCAAGCTGTCCATCTACTGCGACACGAAGCCCGCCCTCGTCCGCGCGGACGACAACGGGCAGGATGCGCGGCTCTTTATGAAGATATATGACCGCGTATATCTGCGCACGGACAAGTTCGCCTATCCCTATAATGTCGACGATATAAAGGACTATATCGGCAACGGCAAGGTCAATGACCGCCTTGTGCCGGTCGTCGAGAACTATCTGCCCGACAACAGCTCATGGGTGCTCGTTGACGTGGCGGAGGACACAAAGGAATAAGCATGAAAAATCCCACGGGCTTTGGTCCGTGGGATTTTTTCGCATATATAGCTTTTTTACTTCGTGCCGAAGATGCGGTCGCCCGCGTCGCCGAGACCGGGGACAATGTAGCCGTGGTCGTTGAGATGATCGTCCAGCGCGGCGACATAAATGTCGACGTCGGGGTGATCCTTCTGCATGCGCTCAACACCCTCGGGCGCGCCGATGATGCTCATGAGCTTGATGTGCTGTGCACCGGCCTCCTTGAGGAAGCCGATCGCGGCGGAGGCGGAGCCGCCGGTCGCAAGCATCGGGTCGACGACGATAACGTCGCGCTCGGAAATGTCGGCGGGCATCTTGAAGTAGTACTTCACAGGCTCAAGCGTCTCAGGATCGCGGAACAGACCGATGTGACCGACCTTGACGTTGGGCATCATGCTCACCATACCGTCGACCATGCCGAGACCTGCGCGAAGAATGGGGACGATCGCCAGCTTCTTTCCGGCGATGCGATGGCACTTCGCAACGGCGACCGGGGTCTGAACATCGACCTCCTCCAGCGGAAGATCGCGGGTGGACTCATAGCACATCAGCATTGCGATCTCGGAGACGATCTCGCGGAATTCCTTCACGCTGGTCTTTTCATCGCGGAGGATAGACAGCTTGTGCTGAATAAGGGGATGGTCGAATACGCATACTTTGCTCATGTTCACGTTCTCCTTTATATTAATTAAGAGTTAACAGATTCATTGGCGGCTTCGGCGGCGAGGCGCGCCTGACGCTCGCGCTCCGCCTGTGAAAGGCGCAGATATACGGGCAGCAGAGCGTCCGCGTTCCCCGGCTCCTTGTCCTGCGCCGCCATTGCAACGCCCCATGCGTCCTGCCAGACAAGGTTATCCGGCGCGGCAGTGGAGGCAATGCCGTTTTCGTCGAAATATTTCTTCGTCAGCGCCGTGCCGTCGCCCACGAGGAATGCCGGCGCGCCAAGTGCGCGCACCTCCCCGGCAAGCTCCGCCAGCGCGATCGGGCGATCCTCCGTCAAGCGGACGGGGCGTCCGTCCTTTATCTCGAAAATGGCGTTATAGACCTGACTGCGCCGCGCGTCCATCACGCAGCATATATATCCGCCGCGCGCCAGACCGTGCCACGCCATCGCCTCCAGCGTCGAAACGCCGACGCAGGGCTTGTCCGCCGCCCATGCCAGCCCCTTCACCGCGGACACGCCTATGCGTATCCCCGTGAACGATCCCGGACCGTGCGCCACGGCAAGCACATCCACCGCGTCCAGCGTCGTCTCCGCATTTTTCAGCAGATCCTCTGCCATGGGCAGCAGCGTGCGGCTGTGCGTCAGCGCGCTGCACTGCGTGTACTGCGACACGAGCGCCCCGTCGCGCACCAGCGCCGCGGACGCGGCCTTCGCCGAGGATTCAAAAGAGAGTATCAGCATTTTCCACCCTCCTCTATCGTTATCTTCCTCCGGCTGTCGCCGAGCTTTTCAATGCGCACGACGGTCTCGTCGCCGAAGAATGCGTCCTGCACGTTCTCGCTCCACTCCACGGCGCACACCGCGCCGCGGTTGAGGTAGTCCTCCCAGCCGATGTCGAACAGCTCGTCCGCGTCCGACAGGCGGTACATATCGAAATGGATGAGCTCGCGCTCGCCGAGATATTCGTTGACGATGGTGAACGTCGGGCTGGACACGCGGCAGTCAAGCCCCATCCCGCGCGCCATGCCGCGCACGAACGCGGTCTTGCCCGCGCCGAGGTCGCCGTACATTGCCACGACGGTGCCGCCGGGCAGCCCTGCGGCGAAAGCCGCGCCTATATCCTCGGTCTCGTGCTCACTCGCGGAAATATATTCTGCCATTGCCGCTTCACCCCTTTGTGCACACAGTGATCCATTTTGTTTCTAAATTCGTAATATTATACACCGTCAGTTCCATTGCGTAAAGAGCAATTATGTGCTAAAATACCCTCTGTACGCACAGCGGTTTTTGGGCATATCTCAGCCAATGTGACGAAAATGCGGTTTTTTCGCTGAAAGGCGGTGTTATTATAAAGAAAATAAAGCCATTTATTAAAATTTTCTTCCAGCGGGCGGACATATTCCTGCTCGTCATGTGCATCATCTGCTCCATCTACGGCATCATTGCCATCGACAAGGCCGTCACGGGCATGTCCGAGGGCGGCTGGGCGAATATGGAGAATCCCGGAAAGTATGTCTTCATTCAGGTGTTCTCAATGTTCCTCGGCATCGGCATGTTCGTGCTCCTCACGGTCATAGACTCCGACCTGCTGGGCGAGCAGTGGAAGGCGCTGTGCGTGATTAACGTGCTGCTGATCATCGCGCTGGTGGTCCTCGGACAGGACGACGGCACCGGCAACAAGAGCTGGATACGCTTCGCCGGTATCGGAATTCAGCCGTCCGAGGTCATAAAGGTCTTGTACATAATCGTCTCCGCCAAGCAGATGACCTACCTCAAGGAATATAAGGACATCAACTCCTTCACGTCTGTGGTGCAGATGGCGGGGCACTTCGTCGTCGTGTTCGGCATGATCGTCGTCGTCTCCGGCGACCTTGGCAGTGCCACTATACTTATCTCCATCTTCCTTGTCATGTTCTTCGTGCTCGGCGTGCGGCTCTACTGGTTCGCGGTCGGCGGTGCCGCCGTTGCGGCGGCGATACCGCTGCTGTGGACGTATTTTTTGAAGGACTATCAGAAGCAGCGCCTTGTCGCGCCGTATGACCCGTCGGTCGACCCCGACGGCTGGGGCATCACGTGGCAGACGACGCAGAGCAAGCTGACCCTCGCCTCCGGGCGGCTCACCGGCGTGGAGGAGGGGCACCGCGCCTCGGTCTTCACCGGCAAGCACACGGACTTTATCTTCTCCTGTATTGGGGAAAATTTCGGCATGATCGGCTGCATCATCGTCATTCTGCTGCTGACGATCATCATTGTGCACTGCGCCTATATCGGGCTGCACGCGGGGCGCACGTTCGACATGCTCATGTGCATGGGCGTCACCGCCGCTGTCGCGTTCCAGACGTTCATCAACATCGGCATGTGCGTCGGCATCACGCCTGTTATCGGCATCACGCTGCCATTTTTCAGCTACGGCGGCTCATCCATGGTCACGATGTTCGGCGCAATGGGACTTGTCTCAGGCACAAAGTTCAAGCCAAAGCCGGAGCACGGCTCACTGCTGTACTGAGTTATCCAAAAACGTAAAAAGCGCACATAAGGACACCCTCCCGCGCAGCTTGCGCAGGAGGGTGTATTTGCGTTTACATTTCAAATGTCGTTCCGCTGGTATAGCCCGCGGCGGTGCGCCCGCACAGCGCCTCGTAGTACAGCGCGTAGGTCAGCCCGAAGTACGGCGTCGTGTAAATACGCACGAGCCATCCGATCATGGCGAGGCTGGAGAGAAAGCCCCAGCCGATGAAACTCAGATCGAGCACAAAAAGCTCCCACTTGTGTCCGGCCATCATGCGCTTGCTTTCGCGGATGCAGTCCATCACGGACATTTCCGGGTGGTCGATGAGCAGGTAGATCGCCTGACGGTATCTGTACGCGGCGATTATGCCCGGCACGACGAGCAGCAGCGACCACAGAAACACGAATATGCCGGTGACTATCTGCAGCAGGATAACGCGCCCGAAAATGGCGAAGCCGTCCAGCAGGTTTTCATAGCATGCGGCGGTGTTGCGAATGGTGTTGAGCAGGAAGATGATGAAGCCCGCCGACAGAATGTAGGACACAAGCTCCAGCGCGAGGTCAATGATGTACGATGTCGCGGGGGGCATGTAGTCGGACATATACATCATGGCGTAGTCATAACGCCCGCTCTGCACGTGGGAAAGTATCTGCTCCACGTCGCTCTGCGTCAGCCCCACGCCCAGCAGCCGTGCCGACAGCAGACTCAGAAGTATCGTCACCGCGAGGTACAAAAGCCCCACGCTGACGGGCGAGGGCTTTGCCCCGCGTATCATGCCCTTCGCGCGCAGCTTCAGCTCCGCGCGGTCTATGTTCATGTACATATGCTATACACATCCTTTTTACTTTATCAGTATCAGTTAATAATATCATCTTATACATTGAAAGTAAAGCGGAAATTGTGAAGCCTCCCAAAAGATTGACATTATGCCGCGCAAGTGATATAAATATATAGTTAATATGACATAATTGCCATAGTATCGGCGTACAGCGCCGGAGTGGCTGAAAAGAAAGGGGAGAGCGCGTATGCACAGCAACAACGGCGGGAAGCGCCGCGGTCACATTGAGCATTGGCAGATAATCAGTCTCTGCCTTGCCGTGTATGACGCGATCGCCGTCAACGCCGCGTTCTATGCCGCGCTCTGGCTGCGCTACGACTGCAAGTTCTGGGCCATCCCCGCCTATTATATCGACGCGCTGCGCACGTTTGCCCCGGTGTACACGGTGTTCTGCCTGCTGGTGTTCTGGTGCTGCAAGCTGTATAAGAGCATCTGGCGCTTTGCCGGCGCGCATGAGATGTACCGCTCCATCGTGGCGACCGTGATAACCCTCGCGTTTCAGGTCGTCGGCACCATCGTGCAGTCGCGCATCATGGGGACGAGCGCGCTCATCCCGCATATGCCCATCACGTATTACTGCATCGGCATCGCGCTGCAATTCGTGCTCACGATCGGCGTGCGCTTTTCGTACAGGATCATTCTCAGCTTCCGCAGACCGGAGAGCCCGGACAAGGTGAAGCGCGTCATGCTCATCGGTGCGGGCGCTGCCGGGCAGATGATACTGCGCGACCTCAACCGCTCCGCCGGGTCGACCGACCGCGTCTGCTGCATTATCGACGACAACCAGAACAAGTGGAACCGCTTCATGGAGGGTGTCCCCGTTGTCGGCGGCAGGAGCGATATTTTTGCCAATGTTGAAAAATATAAGATAGACAAGATCGTCCTCGCCATCCCCAGCGCCACGGTCGAGGAGAAGCGCGACATCCTCTCCATTTGCAGCGAGACGGACTGCGAACTCAAGCAGGTTTCGGTCCTCTACCGGCAGATGGGGCAGATCGTTGATGCGAACTCCATCAAGAATGTCTCCATTGAGGACCTGCTCGGCCGCGCGCCGATAGAGGTCAACATGGACGAGGTGTTCTCGTTCATCAGCGGCAAGGTCATCCTTGTCACAGGCGGCGGCGGCTCCATCGGCAGCGAGCTGTGCCGCCAGATCGCGGCGCACAGCCCCAAGCAGCTCATTATTTTTGATATTTACGAGAATAACGCCTATGACATCCAGCTCGAGCTGCGCGACAGATACCCCGCGCTCGACCTTGTCACGCTCATCGGCTCTGTCCGCGACAGCCGTCGTCTGGAGCAGGTGTTCGCAAAGTACCGGCCGGAGCTGGTGTTCCACGCGGCGGCGCACAAGCATGTCCCGCTCATGGAGGACAGCCCCTGCGAGTCGATAAAAAATAACGTCCTCGGCACATATAAGACCGCGTATGCCGCCATGACGCACGGGTGCAGGCGCTTCGTGCTCATCTCGACGGACAAGGCGGTCAACCCAACCAACATCATGGGCGCGTCCAAGCGCCTGTGCGAGATGGTGGTGCAGAGCTTTGACCGGCGCATAAAGGCGGGCGAGGCAGGGCGCATCCCGCGCCTGAGCGCCCACGCCTCGCGCGCAGGGGACTTCGCGGCGGGCGATGTGTGCACGGAGTTTGTGGCTGTGCGCTTCGGCAATGTGCTGGGCAGCAACGGCTCGGTCGTGCCGCTTTTCAAAAAACAGATCGCAAAGGGCGGTCCCGTCACCGTCACGCACCCGGACATCATCCGCTATTTCATGACAGTGCCGGAGGCGGTCAGCCTTGTGCTCCAAGCCGGAACGTATGCTCGCGGCGGGGAGATATTCGTGCTGGATATGGGCTCGCCGATGAAGATCGACGCGCTTGCGCGCAACCTCATCAAGCTCTCCGGTTTTCGCCCCGATGTGGATATAAAGATAGAGTATACCGGGCTGCGCCCCGGCGAAAAGCTCTATGAGGAGAAGCTCATGGCGGAAGAGGGACTGGAAAAGACCGCGAATGACCTTATCTATATCGGTCATCCGATAGACTTTGACTCCGATGTGTTCCTCGGACGGATAGAGGAGCTGATGGAGTGCGCGTATTCCAATTCCGACAATATACGCGAGCTTGTGATGGAGCTTGCACCCACGTATCATCCGAGCGAGCGGGCGAACGCGGCAAAGAAATGACCCCGGGCAGAATGCCCGGCGTGCGAAAGGAGAGGGGAACATGGCTGTGCTTATAGACGGCAAGGCGCTGGCGCAGCGCATACGCGAGCAGACCGCCGCCGAGGCTGCACTGCTGCCTAGAAAGCCGGGGCTTGCCGTGGTCCTCGTCGGGGATGACCCCGCCTCGCGCACGTATGTCACGAGTAAGGAGCGCGACTGCGCCCAGTGCGGCTTCATCAGCCGCGAGTATAAGTATGACGCCTCTGTCACGCAGGAGGAGCTGCTCTCGCTCATCGCGCGGCTCAACGCCGACGCGGAGATAGACGGCATCCTTGTCCAGCTTCCGCTGCCCGAGAGCATAGATGAGGACGCGATAATCGAGGCGATATCCCCGGAGAAGGATGTGGATGCGTTCCACCCGGTGAACGTCGGGCGCATCGTCACGGGCAAGCCTGTGCTGCTGCCGTGCACCCCGGCGGGGATAATGGAGATGTTCCGCGCGTATGATATTTCGCTCGACGGGAAGCTGTGTGTGATGGTCGGGCGCAGCAATATCGTCGGCAAGCCGATGGCGATGCTGATGCTGCGCGCGAACGGGACGGTCGTCTGCTGCCACAGCCACACGCCGGAGCTCGCCGTGCTCACGCGGCAGGCGGATGTCATCGTCGTTGCGGCGGGGCATAAGCGGCTCATCACGGCGGACATGGTCAAGCCCGGCGCGGTCGTGATCGACGTGGCGATGAACCGCGACCCGGAGACGGGCAAGTTCACGGGCGACGTGTGCTTTGACGAGGTGTCGGAGAAGGCGGGGTATATCACGCCTGTCCCTGGCGGCGTCGGTCCGATGACGCGCGCGATGCTCATGCGCAATATCCTTGCCGCGGCGCGGATGCATATTGCGCGCGAGAGTTGACAGCGCGGCGCGAATGTGATATAAATACCAGAGCTGGGACAGTCCCCGGCATGATATGGAGAGTTACCGAAGCGGTCATAACGGGGCGGTCTTGAAAACCGTTAGGCGGCAACGCCACGGGGGTTCGAATCCCTCACTCTCCGCCAGAATAGTCGGCCAATTTTGATGACACTGCGTCAAACGCAGTGTCATCAAGGCTTTCCGGGCTTTTTCAGCTCGGAAATTTTTTTATTTTTCCATTGATGACAAACACCGTTTTTAAGAAGCGTAAGGGATATGAACCGCTGTGGCTGGAATGTTGAGTGCAAGTTGTAAATTTCAGGCAGCAGAAACGGTCATTGAAACTGAATATCAGAAAAGAAAAACAGCGTCGGATTGTTGGTTTTGTAGAATTAATAATCTGGCGCTTTTATCGTATCGGGAGGTGTGTTGATGGGCAAGTAAGTTGGATAGACAACAGAATATTAAGTCTTGCAAACCTCAACGCATTGGCACAGGCAGCAAGTACACTTTCCACGGACGATATCAAGAAGCTTGGCGCTGTTGTAACGCTGGCGAAGCCTCAGAATGCGGAGCAGGTCAAGAATCTCGCTGAGAATCTTGACCTGTTTGACTTTGCACCCGGCGTACATTCCCCGGCTGAGTACGTAAAGTACATGATCCAGCAGTCCGGTCACTTTGATTATGATGCAGATTTAGACGATTTCTATGACTACGAAGGCTATGCCTTGCAGCGCATGAACAACGAGGACGGGATGTTTACCGACCGAGGCTATATCGCATATAAGGGATATTTCAGCTTTGAGGAAATTATGGAGGGCGGTCAAGGTGGCAGTATGGAGATGGGAAGGATATGAATATGGAGGAATCGGATGAGCCTTGTCCTGCGAATACTTTGCAGTCAGATGTTGTGGCGTCGCGTGTTGCGGCAAGAGGGAGATGAACCAGCCTATAGCGCGGTAATCTTAAAAAACGGGATCTATATTGAACAATTTATGTTATAAAATTCGATTGATTTTTCTCATACCCCTGATATAATGGGGGTATGTTAAAGGGTGATGTTATCAGGGGTATGTCTTACACAGGGCAGGAGGTTTTATATGGCTTTACCAATCAACATCGCAGATCTGATTAACCGCAGAGTCGTGGAAAATGCTCGTGTCGAATACAAAAAGAGCTGGAATCCCGAACCTATTACACATTCAATATGTGCTTTTGCCAACGATATTGATAACTGGGGCGGCGGTTATATCATTATTGGAGTTGAAGAAGAAAATGGGATGCCGAAAATTCCTGTAGAAGGGATCAATCCGGAATCTATTGACCGTATAAGCAAGGAACTGCTGCAGAAGTGTAACTTGATAGAGCCTCGATATGTTCCGGTTGTTGAACATGCTTTATATGACGGAAAACATATCCTCGTGCTATGGATTCCGGGAGGTGAGGCTCGTCCATACAAGTGTCCTGTCTCTGTTCTTCCAGATAAGCCCGCAAAGTCTGAAAAGGCTTACTATATCCGAAAACTGTCTAATACCATCCGCGCCAATGCATTGGAAGAAAAAGAGCTGTTTATGTTGGCAAATAACGTTCCATTTGATGACAGAGTAAATATGCTGGCGAATGTAGACGATATGCGTCCGAGCCTGATTTCAGAATATCTTTATTCTGTAGGAAGCGATTTGCAGCGGGAAGCTCTAAAACGTCCGTTGGAGGATTTGGCCTCAGATATGCGGCTTCTTGGCGGGCCGAGTGAGTTCAGGAAGCCTAGAAATGTTGGCTTAATGTTTTTTAATGAAGCGCCAGATCGTTTCTTTGAATATGCTCGTATAGAGGTCGTTGACAAACCTGATCCTACCGGCATTGGTATGACAGAAAAGGTTTTCTCAGGCCCACTTGACAAGCAGTTAAGAGACGCATTGAGTTATATTCAGAATTATATTATAAAAGAAAAGATCACAAAGATCTCAGGTCAAGCGGAAGCTGAACGTATTTACAATTTCCCATATGCAGCGGTCGAAGAAGCTCTTTCAAATGCTGTATACCATAAATCCTATCAGATAGGTGAACCCATCACAGTAACGGTCACTCCTGAAAAAATGGAGATGACCAGCCTTCCTGGACCGGATAGGACAATTACCGATAGCGATCTTGCAAACAGGCGCATGGTATCTCGGCGATATCGTAACCGTAGGATTGGCGATTTTCTTAAAGAACTAAAACTTGTTGAAGGGCGTAATACCGGTATACCGACCATTCTGCGATCTATGTAGCAAAACGGTTCTGGTTTGCCAACCTTTGAGACAGATGAAGATCGTACCTATTTAACTGTAATACTGCCCATACACAAAGACTTCATTGTTAATATTCAACCTACGCAAATCCGTGCCACCAAAGGTAAGCGAAACCGTGCTGAAATCAAGGAACTTATAATTGCCACGCTCTCTGATCGAGGTGCCATATCTACCACGCAGCTTGCCAAGGAACTCGGATACACAAAGGTGACCGAGGCGTTATCCAAAGCAATAAAAGAGCTTATGCTAGAAGGTAAAATCGTATATAGTGAGCCGGATAAACCGACCAGCAGGAATCAAAAATTAAGGATAAATAGGCTATGAACAACGAAAACAGTATTGTTGAATGCTTTGGAAAATCAATGTTTTGCCCAGAACTCGCAGATGTATGCGCTGATATAGCTGAAGAAGGGCTGGACTCAATTTTGACAGTTCCAGCTCTACAGGGTATTCCGATAATAAAATCCATAAACGCAGTTGTCAAAACAGCCATATCGGTCAAAGAAAAATATGAACTAAAGAAGCAGTTGGTTTTTTTACAGTCAGTCAGTAGCGGAGTAGCAAATCCTGAAGAAATAGAAAAACGTAAACGCGCCTATGAGACTGGTGAAAAGTGGTTTTATAGAGAAGTTGAAAATACAATCGTTTATCTATCCAGACATGCTCGCATAGAAAAAGTAAAAATTCAAGCTATTTTATATCTGGATTATATAAATGGGGAAATCAGCGAGGAAAAGTATAATGAGTGTCTTGATGTCCTCGATATGCTTATTGTTGGTGACATTCCATTGCTTATGGAAATATATGAAGCCCAATCTAACATAATTGATCTCGATACTGAACTACAAGAAAAACTCAAAGATGTGAAGACTCGATTTGAACATACAAAGTGTGGAAGACTCAACGCTGCAGGTCTAGTCTGCCCAGTCTCAATGGGACTCTCGTTTGGTACATTTATAGATAACAATTTTGTAATTACAGATCTGGGGAGATATTTCTGTAACGTGGTCATGCGTTTACCAAATAAAAACTGAGTTATAAGTAGTACTGATAATAAGGTTCTTGTTTCTCAAAGTTGTTATGAGTAGCCAAAAGTTGCGGCCAAAGAAAACCTTGAGGTTAAAATGATGGATAAGAATATAACTCGAGATAACCACTATGTCCCGCGTATGTACTTGAAAAATTGAAGTGTCGATAAGCAGACAATATATACTTACAGCTTGCTTGTTCAACATGCTAAAGTTCCATATTGGAGAGAAGAACCAATAAAATCTGCCTCTGCCTGGAAAGATCTTTATACACGAAGAGTCGATACTCAAGATATTGATGACTTTGAAATCTGGTTCGATACCGGATTTGAGTCTCCAGCCAGACGAGTTATGGACAAAATCCTATCAGGAATACCTTTGAACAAGCACGATAACATCACTCTATCAAGATATATTGCTGCACAGTATGTAAGAACGCCTGCACGCCTTAATGAAATACTGGCCTTAGGGCGAGAATGTCTCCCCAATATTGTAGAAGATGCGCTGAGTAGGACAGCCGATATCGCAAAAGCTCGAAACCGTAGCACAAACAGAGCCATAGATGATGACGACAGATTACTTCCGCTGAAGCTTGATATTAACTTAGATGATGAGACGATAATCGCCAAATCTATTGTGGGAAAAGGAATGTATTTGGATTCAGTGAGACATATGCTGAGTCAGACATTGAAGCCTATGTACAAATATAGATGGCACATTATAAAAAGTGCTGAAGAGGTGTCATTTCCTACATCTGATGATCCTGTTGTATGTATGAGGCTGTTCAATTCAGGCGAGTACAATTTCCACAATGGGGTGATGCAGAAAAACAGTATTATTTTTATGCCGATTTCTCCAAAGTACATAGCCATTACACAAGTCGGCTGTAACTATCCGTTTGAGAAGTTTTCAGGAGAAATCGAATGGAGTAATTTTTTTAGAAAAATTATAATTAAACACGCGCATAGATATGTTTATGCGGATAGCAAACAGCGAGGTATGCTTGCAATAAATCCGCGAATTGTAAACGAAGAATTGTATAAGCAAGAGCAGCTTGATATCAAAAACTGGCATACTGAGCATACCGAAGCGGAACAAGCTTTGTTGAAATCATAGGCTCTATCATTAACATTGAAGAAAAATGAAGCAGATTCAATCGTATGGCCTATATATCACCCCAACCATCCTGTCCTCAAAATTGGCCGGGTGTTCCATACACAAAAGCTCCCACCACAGGTGGGGGCTTTTGTGTATAATGGAAATCACGGGTATTCGAACCCGAGGGCTCTTAGCAAAGCGCCGGTGGCGCTTTGCAACCAGAGGTGGCCTGTGCCGCGCATGGCCGGTCGAATACCTCACAACGTCAGAAGGAGCAAACACCGCTTCGGGACTCGACACATCTGTCTTTCCTCCGCCCTCACTCGCAGTCGAAGATCGCCTTCTGCGCGACACGGCTGCCGAAATCACTCTTCCAGCGCTTGTGAACAGCGGATGCGTCCCACGTGCCGAGCGCCTCGCGCGGCATGTGCACGATTATCATGAGGTCGTACCGATTCGGGCGGTCAACGCAGTTTTCGATAAAGCTATAACCCTCGACGCCCTCCGGCTTTGCCTCGCTCTCAAACATCGCGCGTATCTCGCGGATGAGCGCGACCTTATCCGTGACATCCTCTGTGAATTTTACAATAATATGGTGCTTCATTTTTGCCTTTCCCGTCCGTGCAGAAAAATGTTGCAATTTCGCGCCGGACGTGCTACTATATCATTTATAAATTTGTAACTTTATGTAAAAAACTAGGTAGTATTATAGCGTATAGGATTCGGGATGTCAAGAAGGGAGCTGCGATAAATGAGGATAGTTGTCAAGGTCGGAACGTCGACGCTGGCGCACTCCACGGGGCGGCTGAATATCCAGCGGATGGAGCGGCTGTGCAAGGTGCTCAGCGACCTGAAAAACGCCGGGCATGAGATCATTCTCGTGTCCTCCGGCGCGATAGGCATGGGCGTGGGCAAGCTCAGCCTGGGCGAGCGCCCGAAGGATATGCCCACAAAGCAGGCGGCTGCGGCAGTGGGGCAGTGCGAGCTGATGTATTTTTACGATAAGCTTTTTGCCGAGTATAACCACATCGTCGCCCAGCTCCTCATCACTGCGCCGGATATTGCCGACGCGGGGACGAGGAAGAGCAACTTTCACAACACGATCGAACGCCTTTTGCAGCTCGGCGCGCTGCCGGTCATAAACGAGAACGACACGGTGTCCACGGATGAGATAGTGATCGGCGACAACGACACGCTCTCTGCCGAGGTCGCGGCGCAGGTATCGGCGGAGCTGCTGATCATTCTGTCGGACATTGACGGGCTGTATGACAGCGACCCTCATACGAACCCGGACGCGCGGCTCATCTCCGAGGTCGCGGTGCTAGATGAGCACATAATGTCCCTAGCGGGGGGCAGCGGCTCAAATCTCGGCACGGGCGGCATGGTGACGAAGCTGCGCGCCGCGTCCATCGCGACGGAGCACGGATGCGAGATGGTGATAGCCAACGGGCAGAAGCCGGAGGTGCTGTATGATATAGTCGACGGGAAAAGCGTCGGCACGAGATTTCTGGCACACAAAAATGAGGAGGAGCGCTGAAATGACCACACTTGAGATAATAAAAAAGACAAAGGCGGCATGGGGCAGCATCGCCAACGCCTCGGCGGAGGAGAAAAACGCCATCCTTCTCAGCATGGCGGCTGCGCTCGAGGACGGCTGCGCGGATATACTCGCGGCGAACGGGCGCGATATGGACAGGGCGCGCGGGAATATTTCCGAGGTCATGCTCGACAGGCTACATCTAGATGAGGAGCGCATACGCGGCATGGCGGAGGGCATCCGCGCCGCGGCGGCGCTGCCCGACCACACCGGGCGGATAATATCCGAGACTGTGCACAAAAACGGAATGCATATTTACAAAAAGCAGGTGCCGCTCGGCCTTGTCGCGATCATATACGAGAGCCGCCCGAATGTCACGTCCGACGCGGCGGCGCTCGCGATAAAGAGCGGGAACGTGTGCATGCTGCGCTCCGGCAAGGAGGCATTTGAAAGCTGCACCGCGATAGTCGCGGCGCTCAAGCGCGGGATCTGCGGCGCGGGCGGAGATCCCGATATAGTCAACATCGTCGAGGACACGAGCCATCAGAGCGCGAACGAGATCATGCAGGCAACGGGACTTGTAGACCTGCTCATCCCGCGCGGCGGCGCGGGGCTCATCCGCGCCTGCGTCGAAAACGCGACCGTCCCCTGCATCGAGACGGGAACGGGAATATGCCATGTGTATGTCGATGAAGCGGCGGACCTTGACAAGGCGGTGCGGATAATCGTGAACGCGAAGACGAGCCGCCCCTCGGTCTGCAACGCGGAGGAGGTTTGCCTTGTACACGCCTCTGCCGCGCCGCGCTTCCTGCCGCTGCTGAAAAAAGCGCTGGTGGACGACCGGCGCGCGCAGGGACTGCCCGCGGTCGAGCTGCGGCTTGACAAGCACGCGGCGGAGATCATCGACGGCATTCCCGCGTCGGAGAAGGATTTTGACACGGAGTTTTTGAACTATATCCTCGCTGTCGCGGTGGTGGACGATCTTGACGCCGCCATCGCGCATATCGCGCGGCACTCCACGCACCACAGCGACGCCATAGTCACCGAGAGCGAGACCGCGGCGGCGCGCTTTGCCGCCGGGGTAGACAGCGCGGCGGTGTACATCAATGCCTCCACGCGCTTCACGGACGGCGGGGAGTTCGGTCTCGGCTGCGAGATGGGCATATCCACGCAGAAGCTCCATGCGCGCGGCCCTATGGGGCTGGATGAGCTGAGCACGTATAAATACATCATAAAAGGCGACGGACAGGTCAGATAGGAGAGAGCGAAATGTATAAATATGAAGCCGGATTTATCGGCGCGGGCAGCATGGGCGGCGCGCTGGCCGAAGCCGTGGTGAAGACCGCAGGCGGAGAGCGGGTCGCGGTGTCGTGCTCAACGCCGCAGAGCACCGCCCTCGCGGCGGAGCGCATCGGCTGCACCGCCGCCGCGGCACAGGAGGTACTGCGCGAGAGCCGGTACGTTTTCCTCGGCGTGAAGCCGCAGATGATAGAGCGCGTGACGGCGCCGTTCGCAGCCGACATTGCCGCAAGCGGCGCGGTGTTCGTGTCCATGCTCGCGGGGGTGACGCTTTCGCGGCTGGAGGAGCTTCTGGGCGGGAAGAAGATAATACGCATCATGCCGAACACGCCCTGCGCCGTCGGCAGCGGGCTCATCCTGCACTGCGCGAACGACCGCGTCAGCGGGGAAGAGGAGAGCGGCTTTGAGGCGCTGCTTGCCGCGGCGGGCGCGCTTGACGCGCTGGACGAGCGCCTTATAGACGCCGCGTCCGCCGTTTCCGGGTGCGGTCCGGCGTATGTATATATGTTCATCGAGGCGCTCGCGGATGGGGCGGTGAAGTGCGGTCTGCCGCGCGCGAAGGCGCTGGACTACGCCGCGCGGACGCTCATTGGCAGCGCGGAGATGGTGCTGAGCTCCGGTAAGCACCCGGAGCAGCTTAAGGACGAGGTCTGCTCTCCCGGCGGCAGCACCATTGCGGGCGTGGCGGCGCTGGAGGACGGCGCGTTCCGCGCCGCGTGCATTGCCGCGGTCAACGCCGCTTACGAAAAAACAAAAAGGCTCGGCTGAGCCGAGCGCGAAGTTCCCCCGGCATGGCGGTTAGGCCGTGCCGGGGGAGCAGTTTTTTATTCTTCCTCGCGGCGGAAGTCGCCGTGCACGCCGCCGGTCTTGCTGAGAAGGCGGATGTCGGCGATGACCATGTCCTTCTGCACCGCCTTGCACATGTCGCACACCGTCAGCGCCGCGGCGCTCACCGCGCTCAGCGCCTCCATCTCAACGCCCGTGCGCCCCGCGCAGGACACCGTCGCGCGTATCTCCACGCTGCACCGCTCCTCGTCGAGCGAGAGCGCGAGGTCTATCCCGTCTATAACCACGGGATGGCACATTGGGATAAGCTCAGGTGTGCGCTTTGCGCCCATCACGCCCGCGACCTGCGCCACGGTCAGCACGTCGCCCTTCTTCATCCCGCCGCTCCTGATGAGCGCGAACGTCGCGGGATTGACGAGCACGCGCCCCGCGGCGACCGCTGTGCGCACGCTCTCCGGCTTCTCGCCGACATCCACCATTCTGGCTCTGCCCTGATCGTTGAAATGTGTAAAATCCTGCATTTCGCGCCCTCCTGTGCAGTGCTTATGTCTGCAAGGATTATATTCTCCGCGCGGCGCGCTGTCAAGGCATGGCGTGCCGCGCGCTGCTCATTTTCACCCATTTCTCACCGCAAAGAAATATATTTTTACAGCGCGTAGCGACAGCCTTCTTTAAATTACATAACTATAATAATTATTAACTTATGTAAACCTAAACGGAGGGGCGGAAATGCAAACAGGAGGTCTGGGTAAGCTGGCGGAGCTCACCGGCGCGGCGGCGCGGCGGCGGGTCGACCCGCGGTTTTATATGGCGGCGCGGTGCGCGGTGTACATGGGGCTTGGCATGATGATGTCGTGCGCGCGTGTCGGCGGCGGAGGCGCGCCGCTGGGGATGGCGATGGTGGCGTGCTCCGGCGCGGGGCTGAGCGGAGTGTTCGCGCTTGTGGGCGCGTCGCTGGGGTATGTTCTCAGCGGCGGCGTGGAGTGGGGCATACGCTATGTCGCGGCGTCGGTGCTTGTATACACGGTGGCGTTCGTGTTTCAGGAGCTTGCGGCATACAAGCGGGATTTCTTCATGCCGTGTGCCGCGGCGGCGGTCATGGCGCTGACGGGCTTTCTCGGCAGCTTTTCTGCCGCGCCGGGGACGGTACCGCTCTATGCACAGCTGTTTCTGGAGACGGCGCTCGCCTTCGGCGGCGCGTATTTCTTCCGCGAGGCGCTGTCGAACGACCTGCGCACGACGGAGACGGCGGAGCTGCGCCACAGCGTGTCGGCAATGATAATGGCGGCGTGCGTACTGATGAGCTTTGCGCGCGTGACCGTGGCGGGCACGGTGTCCGTCGGGCGCGCGGCGGCGCTGGTGCTGGTGATGACCTCGGCGATGAAGGGCGGAATGCTCACGGGCGCGGCGGTCGGCACGGTGCTGGGGCTGGCGATGGATATGTCCTGCGCACTCGCGCCGTTTTACACGATGGCATATGCGTTCGCGGGGCTGCTGTCGGGTGTGTTCGGCAAGCATGGGCGCGTGGTATTCGCGCTCTCTTTCCTCCTCGGCATGGCGCTGGCGGTCGTGTGCGCGTGGGACGCGGGACGATGGCTGAGCGTCGGGATAGAGACGGGCAGCGCGTGCGCGGTTTTCATGCTGCTGCCCGCGTCGTGGCTCAACGGCGTTGGGCTGATGCTGCAATATACGGAGCGCGGCACTGGGGAGACCGGGCTGCGGCGCTTCGTGGCGGGGCGCGTGAAAAACCTGAGCGAGGCTTATGCCGACCTTGTGGAGACAGTGCGCAAAAACGTTGAGGAGCCGTATAACGACGAGAACATCGCGCGTGTATTCGACCGCGCGGCGGACGAGGTCTGCGTCAGGTGCAAGTACAAAAACCGCTGCTGGAACACGGAGTATATGGACACGCTCTCCGCCATGAACGACGCGACCCACGCCATGACCGAGCACGGCACGCTCACCGCGCTCGACCTTCCGGGGTACTTCCGCGAGCGCTGCGAGGGGATGGATGCCTTCGTCGCGGCGGTGAACGGCGAGCTGAGGGCGCTGTCCTACCGGCGGGCGCTGAGGGCGCATCTCAAGGAGAGCCGCAGTGTCGCATGGGAGGTGTACAGCGACATTGCGGAGGTGCTCTCGCGCGTGGCGGAGGAGCTGGGCAGTCTCAGCGGCTCGGACCCGCTGGCGGAGCGGAGGCTCGTGCGCTATCTCAGGAGCCTTGACATCGACGCGGAGGCGGCGGTGTACCGCGACGGGAGCGGGCGCGTTCGCGTCGTGATAGAGAGCGGGCGGCTGACCCCGCTGACAAAGCACCCGGACTATCTGGAGCGCCTCTCCGCCGTCGTCGGCGTGCGGCTGTGCCTGCCGACGGAGGAGGACGGCGCGCTCTCGCGCTTGACGCTGCTGGAGGCGGAGCCGCTGGCGGTGTCGGTGGGCATCGCGGCGATGAAAAAGCGAGGAGAAAAGGTCAGCGGCGACAAGGGGACGTATTTCAAAACCGACGAGGGCGTGCTGTGCGTCATCCTCTCCGACGGGATGGGGACGGGCGACGAGGCGGCGCGCGACAGCGGCGAGGTCGTCGCTATCCTTGAAAAATTCCTGCGCTCCGGCGTTGACCCGGCCGCCGCGATGAAGATACTCAACTCCGTCATGCTGCTGAAAAGTCAGGACAGCTGGGGCTATGCCACGGTGGATCTCATGTGCGTCGACCTATTCACCGGGGACACGAGCTTTTATAAATACGGCGCGGCGCCGTCGTACGTCAGCTCGCCCAAGGGCGTGCACCGCATAAAGGGAGAGACCCTTGCCGCGGGGCTGGACGCCGGGGAGGGGACAGCGCCGGACATCGTGCGCATGCGTCTCAAGCCGGGGTGCACCGCCGTCATCGCGTCGGACGGCGTGATAGTGGACACGGACGACGAGTGGATAAAAAATCTGCTCGGCAAGGGCTTTGAGGACATGAAGGCGCTCGCGCGCTCAACGCTGAAGGAGGCGGAAAAGCTCTACGGCGCGAACGACGACATGACGGTCGTCACTGTGCGGGTGGAGGAGCGCGTATGATAGAGCGGATACGCCGGGGGATATTTGACCTCATGGACGCGCTGTCCGCGCGGCGCTGCCGCCGCGGGCAGAAAAAGCCCCGCCGCGCACCGCAAGGCGGCGCACTGCGGGGGAATATGCGCAATGTCATTGTTGTGCACCCGCCGGAGGGGATGTTCTCCGAGGCGGTGTTCATCCTGCGCGACGATTATTTCACCCAGTCCGGCGTCAGCCGCGCCGCGCTCATGCGTCAGGCGCGCGAGGCGGCGGAGGAGTACACCCGCACGGCGCTTCCCGAGAGCGCGGACGGCGCGGCGCTCATCGCGCGCATCGTCCTTTTCGTTCTCATCGCCGCGGCGGCGGCACTCGCGCTGTGGCTGACGGGGGTGATAGGCTAGTACACAAATATCTGTACCCACGACAGCCCGAACTCGTCGTTCGGAGCGACGGACAGCGCCACACCGGCGGCATTGGCGTTGAGAATGAGCGCGCGGTGTCCCTCGGAGTTCATGAACGCCTCCATAGCAAGCTCCGCCGTCGGCGGACCGAGAGTGTAGTTTTCGCCCGCCATGGTGTAGGTGATGCCGAGGTCGGCGAACACCGTGACCGCCTCGCGCCCGTCGGGGCGGTTATGCTGCATGTCGTAGTATTCGTTCAGCTCCGCCGCGCGCAGATCCGCGGCGGGCTGAATATCATCGCAGTAATATACCTCCGGCAGACCTGCCGCCGTGCGTTCGGCGTTGATGAGGGCGAACATGGTTTTTATCGACTCGTTGCCGGGGGAGGTGTCGATCGTGGGTGAGGGATTGGTGACGCGCTCCTCCACCGCGCCGCAGTATACGCACTCGCGCGAATCCAGCCCGTTAGAGGTCGCCGTGGCCGGCACGACCGTGACCCACTCCCCGTAGGAATGTACGCACGCCGTGGCGGCGGGCGATGCGGCGGGCGACGGTGTTGGCTCTGCTGACAGCGCGGGAGAGGCGGAGGGCAGTATATCCTCCGCCTCCGTTCCTGCCGCGCGCATGGCGCGCAGTGTTTTCACGCCGGAGGCAAACTGCCACACCGCGAGCGCGGCGCAGATCAATACATATATCACCAGCAGGACGACGCCGACAGCGCGCCGCCTGCTGTTTTTGCTGTCCATATACATCACTTCCGCACCTAATATACCACATGGGAGAAAATAAAAAAAGAGCGCGTATGTGAACAACGGCGCATTGAAAAGGGCGCGCGGGAATGATATACTTTAGATGGACAATATGAGGAGAACAGCTGGGCGTACTGCGCCGACGGCAGACTTGTTGATAAACTGCCCGTGCTGCCCGATAGCGGTGTGTGCACGGCAGAAGTAATAATGGGATGAGGTAAGAAAAATGGTCAGATTCGGAACCGGCGGATGGCGCGCGATAATCGCGGACGAATTCACAAAGGCAAACATAAGACTGCTCACGGCGGGACTGTGCCAGCTCATGCTTCGTGAGGGGCACGGGGGCGCGGAGATCTGCGTGGGCTATGACCGGCGCTTTCTCTCCAAGGAGTCGGCGCACTGGGCGGCGGAGGTGCTCGCGGGGTACGGCTTCCGCGTGTACATGATCAACCGCTCCTCGCCCACGCCGCTGATGATGTTCGTGGTGAAAACGCGCAATATGCCATACGGCATGGCGGTCACGGCGAGCCATAACCCCGCGATATATAACGGCATAAAGGTGTTCACCGCCGGCGGGCGCGACGCTGACCGCACCGTCACCGCGAAGATAGAGGCCGAGATCGCAAAGCTCACCGAGGAAGACGTGAAGAGCGTGGACTATGACACGGCGCTTGAGCGCGGCATGGTCACGGAGAACAACCCCTCGAATGAGTATATCGACAGCATCCTTGCCTCTATAGATGTTGAGGCGATAAAAAAGGCTCAGCTGAGAATAGCGCTCGACCCCATGTACGGCGTGAGCCAGACCTGCCTGAGCATGATACTCATGACCTGCCGGTGCGATCTTGAGATAATCCACGACCGGCACGACACGCTCTTCGGCGGGAAGCTGCCCGCCCCGAACGAGGAGACGATGGGACCGCTCTCCGCCGTCGTGCTCGACCGCTACCGCTGCGATCTCGGCATCGCCACCGACGGCGACGCTGACCGTCTCGGCGTTATCGACGACAAGGGGCAGTTCGTCCATCCCAACAAGCTGCTCGTGCTGCTGTACTACTATCTTGTGAAGTACCGCGGGTGGAGCGGGCCGTGCGTGCGCAATAATTCCACCACGCACCTGCTCGACCGCGTGGCGGAGGGGCTGGGGCAGAAATGCTACGAGGTACCTGTCGGGTTCAAATACGTCTCCGCGAAGATGACGGAGACAGGCGCGATAATCGGCGGCGAATCGTCCGGCGGTCTTGCGGTGAAGGGGCATATTTCCGGCAAGGACGGCATATACGCCGCGGCACTTCTTGTGGAGATGCTGGCCGTCACGGGCAAGAAGCTCTCTGAGCTTTATGAGGAGATCTGCGCGCTCTACGGCGAGCTTGCTTACGCCGAGGCGTCGTTCACCATGACGCATGAGCGCAAGGCGGAGCTTCAGTCGCTGCTCTTTGAGCAGATGGCGTGCCCGGCGTTTGAAAACGTCAACCATATCAGCCGCGAGGACGGCTGCAAGGTCTATTTCAAGGACGGCAGCTGGGTCATCTGCCGCTTCTCCGGCACGGAGCCGCTGCTGCGCATGGCGGCGGAGGCGGAGACCGACGAGACCGCGCAGGGGTATATTGCGCGGTGGAGAGAGTTTCTGAAGCTGTAAAAACGCACATTACCGGCGCGCCGCAGTTATAGGTGGAGTGTTGACCGAAAGATTTTATATGTTAGGAGAAAAAACATGAAAAGACTGTCAGCGATGCTTCTTGCGCTCGTCACGGTATTCGCGCTGTGCGCCTGCGGACGGACTGCCGTTCCCGCTGACGATACTGCAACGCCCGCGACCGACGCTGCCGCTGACGCAGCTCCCGTCGAGGCGGCGGAGGAGCCCGTCACCATCAATGTCGTCACATCTTACGGTGTCGGCGACGGCAGCCGCCGGAGCTATGAGCAGGCTGTCGCAGGTTACGAGGCAGCGACCGGCAGCACCGTCAACGACGCTTCTGCTGCCGCCAGCGAGGCGTGGAAGGCGAAGGTCCTCGCTGACTTCGAGACCGGCGCTGAGCCTGACGTGCTCTTGTTTTTCACCAATGCCGACGCCGAACCGCTCATCTCCGCCGGGAAGGTCGTCTCCATCGATACCGTCCGTGCCGAGTACCCCGACTATGCCGCCAACATGAAGGACAGCATGATGCCTGCTGCCGCCGACGGCAAGAATTACGCCGTCCCGTCCTACGGCTTCTGGGAGAACATGTTCGTCAACAAGTCCGTGCTTGATTCCTGCGGTGTTGCCGTCCCAGGTGCTGACTACACATGGGAGCAGTTCCTTGCCGACTGCCAGATCATTCTCGACAACGGCTATATCCCCATCGCATGCTCGCTAGCCGATGCACCCGACTTTTGGTTTGAGTTCGCCGTCATGAATAACGGCACCGTGGAAAACCAGCTCGCTGTACCCACACTTGACGCGGACGGCAAGCTTGCCGAGGATGAGGTCTCCGCAAAGTGGATCGCCGCGCTGGACGATATAAAGGAGCTTTACGAGCGCGGTTTCTTCCCCAGAAATACCCTCACCGCCGATGATGACGAGACCGTCGATATGTTCGGGCAGGGTGCGGCTGCATTCCGCATCGATGGGTCATGGAGGGTCGACTGCTTCACGGAGAACTACGGCGATGAGCTGGATAACTATGTCATCTCCTGCGTTCCCGCAAAGGGCGGGCGCAAGGCGACCGAGACCATAGGCGGCATCTCCATGGGCTATTTCATCACCGAGAAGGCATGGAACGACCCCGCAAAGCGTGACGCCGCTGTTGGGTTTGTCTCATACCTCACATCTGACGACGTGCTCAGCACCTTCGTCACAACCGATCTCACCGCGCTCGCGAACGGTGCTAAGCCCTCCGGGCTCAACGGGCTTCAGCAGTCCGCAGCTGATGCGAACGCCAGTATTACCGCCGTCTCCGGCGCGGTGCAGGACACCGTCACGGACGAGACCAGGAGCGAACTCTTCGACAGCATTCAGGACGTCGTCACCGGCAAGATGACCGCTCATGCCGCGATCGAGTCCGCCATCAAGCTCAACTGAGAAAAATATATAGAACGGGCTGCCTCAAATCATGTGAGGCAGCCCGTTTGCTGGATAAGTAGGGTAAAATACTTAGCGCTAACAAATGGGGCGGCAGCCCACAAAAGGCTGCCGCCGTTTCAATGCACGCCGCTTTCGGCGAGCTTTACAATGCGCTTGTAGCATATGACAAAGTACGTTATCTCCGCGGTCGCCGTTATCACCCACGAGAAGCTGTACAGCAGATACAGCGACGTTATCGTGCGGAAGTACGCAAACACCGTGTACACCCATGCCACGCGGAACACGCACGAGCCGAGGATCACGATCACCGTCGGCACGACTGCCTTGCCGATGCCGCGCGACGCGGCGATGGTGCAGTCCATGAACGCCGATATGGCGTAGGACCAGCCCATGATGTGTATGCGCTCCATCCCGCATTCGATGACCTCCGGCTCGTTTGCGAACACGGACAAAAACTCCCGCCCGAAGATCAGCAGCAGCCCGCCCAGCAGCGAGCCCACGGCGAAGGAATACACCAGCCCCACGACGTAGCTCTTTTTCACGCGGTCGTGCTTCCCCGCGCCGAGGTTGCGGCTGACAAAGCTTGAACAGCCCACATAGAACGCCGCCATCACGTTATAGATGAGCGTATCGGCGTTCGCGGCGGCGGAGTTGCCGGAGACGAGCATCGCGTCGAACGAGTTGACGCCCGACTGCACAAAGAGGTTCGCCACGGCGAAGATCGCACTCTGTATGCCGGACGGGATGCCCAGCATCAGCACGCTGCGGCAGCAGTCGGCGTCTATGTATGCGCGCGAAAAGCGCAGACGGCATGAGTCGCGCCGCATGACGAGATGGCGCACAATGAGAAACGCGGAGAGGTATTCGGAAATGACGCTGGCGATGGCGACGCCGTCCGCCGCCTTGCCGCAGACGATGACGAAGAAGAGGTTGAGGATGACATTCAGCACGCCCGCGATCGTCAGATATGTCAGCGGGCGCTTCGTTTCGCCGCATGCGCTCAGCACGCCGTTGCCGAAGTTGAATATCCCCATCGCGGGCATGCCCAGTGCGTAAATCTTCAGGTACAGCTCCGCCCCGTCGATGAACTCATCCTTCGTGCGCAGAAGCTCCAGCAGCGGGCGGGAGAACACAAAGCACAGCACGCCAACCATGACGCCGATGAGCACGCACATCACGAACGACGAGCACACCGTCCGCTCCGTCCCGCGCGCGTCGCCCGCGCCGAGGCGGCGCGCGGCGCACACGTTCACGCCGTTGCCCATGCCCAGCAGAAACCCGATGAACAGCGACACCAGTAGCGACGTCGACCCGACGGCGCCCAGCGCCTTATAGTCGGCAAACTTGCCCGCGACCGCCACATCGCTCAGATTGAAGAGCACCTGCAGCACCTGCGCGAGTATCAGCGGAAGGCTGAACACCAGCAGGTTCCTCCATATGGAGCCGGAGGTCATCTCTATCGCGTGCGAATGTGAATGGGAAACGAAATGTCTACGCATAACAGCACCTCATTACCGCGTCACTTGACTATATTTTTCACCCATATGCCCTTTTTCAGCAGCGTTATGCCGATGATGCACTTGATAACATCCAGTGCGCTGACGGCGAGATACACCTCAACTATGCCCAGCGCGGAGTAGCGCGAGAGGAAGTACGCCGCCGGGACGGACACGACCCATGAAAAGCAGCTGTCGAAGAGGAAGGTCATGAGCGTTTTTCCGCCGGAGCGTATCGTGAAGAAGGAGCAGTTGGCGATGCCGAACAGCGGCATGCACACCGCGCACACGCGGATAAGCTCCGCCGCGAGGGTGCGTATGGAGTGCTCCACATTGTATATCAGCGGAATGAACGGCGCGCACAGCGCGAGCAGCGCCCCCATCACCACACAGCTTATAAGTGACAGCACCATCATGCGCCACGCGGTGCGCCGCGCGTTTATCAGCCGGTCCGCGCCCAACTCCTGCCCGACGATGATGCCGGTGGCGTTGCCGAGGGAGAGATAGGCGGTGTTGAATATCTGCGCGACGGTGCTGCATATGTTCATCGCCGCCACGACCTGGATGCCGCGCACGCTGTAGCATTGCAGCAGCACCGCCTGCCCCATGCTCCACAGAAGCTCGTTGCACAAAAGCGGCAGGGATTTTGACGTTATGCTGCGCGCGAGCGTGCCGGGAATGTCGAAAAACGCGCGGTACACCCCTAAAAAGTATGTGTAGCGCTCATGCCGGCGGTGCACTGAGACAAGCACGATCGCCAGCTCCACAAAGCGCGACAGCACGGTTGCGATTGCCGCGCCCTCCACGCCGAGGCGCGGGAAGCCGCACAGACCGAAGATCAGCAGCGCGTTGAAAACAAAGTTGACGGCTATCGCGGCGATGCTCGCCTTCATCGGCAGCACCGTCTCCCCGCTCTCGCGCAGCGTTCCGGCGTAGCACTGCGTCAGCCCGAACGGGATGAGCCCGACCATCATTATGTCAAGATAGTCCAGCGCGTAGTGCATCGTCAGCTCCGCGTCGGCGGGGGAGGTGTCCGCGGCGATATAATGCGTGATAAGCGCGCGCCCGCCGAAGCCCAGAAGCAGCAGCGCGGCGAGCGTGATGGCGGCGGAGATGATGAGCTTGAAGCGGAACGTGTGCTTCACGCCGTCCATGTCGCCGCGGCCGAAAAACTGCGCGCCGAATATGCCCGCGCCCGCGGTGCTGCCCCATATCGACAGATAGTACACCAGCAGAAGCTGGCTCACGATGGCGACGCCGCTCATTGGCAGCGTGCCGACCTGCCCCACCATCACGTTGTCCAGAAGGCTCACAACATTTGTGAGCGTGTTCTGCACGATTATCGGCAGCACCACGGTCAGCACGCGGCTGTAAAACGCGCGGTCGCCGATCACGCAGCTGCGCAGTGTAAGCTGTTCACTCTTTTCCATAAAAACCTCAACCTCATATCCACACAACACTATATAATAATACACGCAAATAATACACAGTGAGCAGCTATTATAGCCGTGTATTCCTGAAAAGTCAACAGCTAAAAAATGCCCGCAGTTCAACAAAATTTGAGCTTCAACAGCGGAACAGTGTGTTATAATATAAGCAAACAAAAAGGGGGTTTTAAAGATGAAAGATAACGGCATTTTGAAAACCGTAAAGCTCTCGTATGTCATCATCTCCGCGCTGGAGTGCGTGCTGGGGCTCGTGATGCTCTTTTATCCGGGCTTCTCGCTCTCGGCGATGGGCGTGATCCTCGGCGTCGGGCTGCTGGTGTTTGGCGCGGTGGAGCTGGTGGTGTACTTCACGGGCAACGCCCCGCTGCTCATGTCGCGCAATGTGCTGGCGATGGGCATCTTCTTCGCGGTGCTGGGCGTCATAGTCATTGCAAATCCCTTGGAGCTGATGAACTTCATCTGCATCATGGTCGGCATCGGCATCCTCGCGGGCAGCCTTTTCAAGATACAGACCGTGCTTGAGGCGCGGCGCTATGTCTCGGCGGGCGGCTGGTGGCTGACGTTCGCGGCGCTGCTGCTCTCCGCCGCGGCGGGCATCGTGCTCATATTCAGTCCGAACGCCAGCGCGAACGTGCTCGTCATTCTCCTCGGCATAAGCCTTCTCTTCAACGGTGTGCTCAACATCTGCGATGTGACATATATCTCACGCTATGTCAAAAAGGCGAAGGACTATTACAGGAATAATCTTGACTACTCCGACGTCGTCTATGACGACTCGGACGACACACATCTCGATGAGTGACGCGCAGACACCGTAAAAAGGCTGTCCCGACAGGGACAGCCTTTTTACTACTTATGGTGCGTAATTGCACAAAAACGCTATGCTGTACGCCTCTGCCATGAGCTGGTCGGCCTTTTCCACGGTGATGACGTCGTAGTTTATCATGCGCTGCAGAACAACGGTCATGCGCCGTGTGGCGAGATAGACACTGTTGTCGGGGGAGTAGACGGACGGGGCGTTGGGCAGACCCGCGAGGAACACGGAAATAAGATCACTCATCTCCGACGGCTCGACCTCAAAGTACCCCAGCGCCGCGTTTGAAATGCCGTAGTACCCGCTGCCGAAATATATGGAGTTGACGTACATCTCAAAGATCTCGTCCTTGGTGTACACGTCCTCAATGGCGCGCGCGGCGAATATCTCCGCAAACTTGCGCTCAAGGTGCTTGCGCTGGGTGAACAGCTCATTCTTGGCGAGCTGCTGGGTGATGGTGCTGCCGCCCTCGGCGAACGACATGGTCTTTATATCGACAAGCACCGCACGCGCAATGGAGATCACGTCAATGCCATCGTGCGTGTAAAACCGGCGATCCTCCGCTGTGATGACAGCGTCAATGTACATCTGCGGAAGCTCGTCCACGGTCACAAATTCGCCCGGACGCGCGCGTATATCGTCCATCAGCCCCTCGATGGGCGTCTCGGCGACGGCCTCCTTGTACATCTCGTAGCCCTTTACCATCAGCACGCCGAAGGCGGCCGCGCCGATGATGAACAGCGCGCCGAGTATGCACAAAAATATTTTCCAGCTCGGCTTCATCTTCGTTTTCGTCTTCATGCGCCGCGCCTCCTCAATTGTCGAATTGTTTGCTGTTTTGCAATATTATAGCATTCATTTTTGAACAAATCAATATGGCATATGGCGCGGTATTGTGATAAAATTGGTAACATGAGGGGTGAGGAAATGGGCATTTACCATTTTGTAAAAGGAATATCCCGCGCGCTTGCCGCGGCGCTTGCGTGCGCCGTTATGCTCGGTCTTTCGGGCTGCGGCAGGGAGAGCGCGGCGGAAGAGGAGGAGAGCGTCCACACAGCACTCTCGCGCGACACGCTCCGCGCCGCCGGTATCACGGCCTATGCGCAGGATGTGCAGTCGGCGCTCGACGCGCTCGACGCGGTGGGCTTTGCCGCGGCGGACGAGGCGGGACGGCTGGACTTCGCCGGGGCGGAGCTCGTGCATGCGTTCTTCGCGGCGCAGGAAGTGGGGGAGAACGGCAGAGTGACCGTCATGCGCGTGTGCGCTGACGGCGCGCTCATCGGCATGTGCATATATAATGACGGCGAGGAGTGGCGCTGCGCCGTGGCGCAGACGCCGCGCGCGGGGACGGAGATCACTTTCACTGCCGACTACGCGCTTGAGCGGCTCATGCTCACGGAGAAGGACTATCTGATCTACACCTGCGCCATACCTGATAACACCGCTGCCAGCAAGCACGACGGGTATATTGAGCCGACGGTCATGCTCCGCCTCGCGCCGCACGACGCGGCGTGCGACGCTGCCTGTGCCGAGTACATCGCGCCGATAGGCTATAACCACAACAATCTTTTCACGACGATGTGGACAGCGCCCGACATGGGCGCGGTGGAGCTGCGCGACGCTTTCCTTTCGCTCTGGCATGCCGCGAACGGGGCATATATCTCATGTTTTGATAATCCCTATCCCGTGCGGGAGGGGACGATGCTCTCCCTTGTGCCGCGCGCGGAGTTCGAGGCGGTCATCATGCGCTATCTCCCGCTGACAAGTGACGAGATCGCCCGCATGGCGCGGCTGGACGCGGCGGAGGATGCCTACGCCGTGACGATAGACGGCATACATAACGGCGCGAAGGTGCCCGTGCCGGAGGTAACGGAGGTGCGCGAGAACCCGGACGGGACGCTTACGCTCACAGTGGACGCGGTGTTCATCGAATACGCGGCGGACCGCGCGTTCACCCATGTGGTCACTCTGCGACCCGGCGAGAACGGCGCGTTCACGCTGCTCTCCAACGAGCTCATTGAGGACGAGGGGAACATCCTGCCGGAGTACGAAAGCGCGTTTGATTGATAAGCTGAATACAATAAGTGAAATATACGGAGGGGACGATATGGCAGATGTGAGCATAGTGCGCTGCGCGAGCTATGACGCGGATGAATGCCGCGCCGCGCTTGAGGCGGCGATAGCCGCTGTGGGCGGGCTCGACTGGGTGCAGGATGGGATGAAGATCGCGGTGAAGGTCAATCTCGTGTCCGCGATGCGCCCGGAGGAGGACGCCACGGTGCACCCCGTGCTGCTGACAGAGCTGGTGAAGCTCCTGCGTTCGCGCGGCGCGAGCGTCGTGCTGGGCGACAGCCCCGGCGGGCTTTATACCGCGGCGTACCTCAACCACGTGTACGACGTGACGGGTCTGCGCGCGTGCGAAGCGGCGGGGGCGCAGCTCAACCAGAACTTTGCACAGGCACATGGGGAGAATCCAGCGGCCAGACAGGCGCGGCACTTTCAGTACACCGCGTGGCTGGACGACGCGGACGCGATAATTGACTTCTGCAAGCTCAAAACGCACGGGCAGATGGGCATGACCTGCGCCGTCAAGAACTTTTTCGGCACGATCCCCGGCACGATGAAGCCGGAGTATCATTATAAATACCCGAAGATAGAGGACTTCGCGGATATGATCGTCGACCTCTGCGAGTATTTCAAGCCCCGGCTCTGCCTGTGCGACGCGGTCGTCGGCATGGAGGGCAACGGACCGACGCAGGGGACGCCGCGCGCGATCGGCGCTGTGCTCGCCGCAGGGAGCGCCCACGCGCTCGACCTTGCCGCGGCGAGAATACTGGGCTTTGAGCCGCGCGAGGTGCCGACGCTCGCCGCCGCCATCGACCGCGGGCTCTGCCCCGCGTCGGCGGACGCGCTGGACATATCCGGCGCGCTGGACGATTTTGTGCAGCGCGACGTGAAGAAGACCCCGGCGCAGTCCGACGCCGCGTTCTATCTCTCCGGCGGCGGGTTTATTGCCGGTGCTGTGGACAAAATGCTCCACCGCATACTCACGCCGTTCCCGCAGCTGCACGCCGCGGAATGCATCCACTGCGGCAAGTGCGCGGGCATCTGCCCCGCCAAGGCCATCACCATGGCCGACGGTCTGCCGCGGATAGACAGGCGCGTGTGCATACACTGCTTCTGCTGTCAGGAGTTCTGCCCGAAGGGCGCGATGCGCGTGGGCAGGACGTGGATAGCGCGGATGCTCAACAAATGAGGAGGCACGGAACATGAAGATCCTGGAGCTTATCCCGCGCCCGGCGTACATTGCCGTGCGCGGCGGCGCACTGCGTGTGGCGGATGGGGTGCGGTTTGACTATGCGGACTTCACGTCGTGGTGCGCGGAGGCGTTTTTCGCGCGCACGGGGCTGCCGGACGGCGGCGCGGCGCGCATCGCGCTCAGACGTGAGGCTATGCCGGAGGAGGCGTACCGCCTCACGGTCACGGAGACGGGCGCGGAGATCGCGGCGGCGTCGGAGCGCGGCGTTATCTGGGCGCTCACGACGCTCTATAAGCTCATCGACGGCGGGAAGATAGACTGCTGCGATATATCCGACGCGCCGAAATATGCCCATCGCGCCCTGTCGCTTGACTGCGCGCGGCACTTTTTCCCGGCGGCGGAGGTCATGCGCATCATCGAGGGCGCTGCGCTGGAGAAGCTGAATGTGCTGCATTGGCACCTCAGCGACGATCAGGGCTGGCGCGTCGAGTCCGAGCGCTTCCCGCGGCTCAATGAGTGCGGCGGGGAGTATTACACGAAGGATGAGATACGCGCTGTGGTGGAGTATGCGCGCGTGCGCGGTGTGGAGATCGTGCCGGAGATCGACCTGCCCGGACACACCAGCGCCATCCTCGCGGCGTACCCGGAGCTCAGCTGCACGGGGGAGCCCGTCGCGCTCAAGACCGCCGGAGGGGTGTACAGCGTCATCCTCTGCGCGGGCAAGGACAGCGTTTTTGACTTTATAGAGGCGCTGCTGGACGAGCTAAGCCCGCTTTTCCCGTCCGCGCGTTTTCACATCGGCGGCGACGAAGCGCCCAAAACGCGCTGGCGCGCCTGCCCGGACTGTCAGGCGCGCATCGAGGCGCTGGGACTTGGCGGCGCGGAGCAGCTGCAAGGCTATTTCAGCTGCCGCGCTGCGGATATGCTCCGCGCGCGGGGCAAGTGTGTGATATGCTGGAACGAGGCGCTGCGCGCACACCGCGTACCCGACGGCGCACAGGTACAGTATTGGACGCTTCAGCACCGCCACCAGATGCAGCAGTACGCCGAGGCGGGCGGCGAGTGGATATATTCAGACATGTTTGAGCTGTACTTTGACTATCCGCACAGCATGATCCCGCTGAAAAGGGTGTACACCGTGCGCCCGCACTTCGGCAAGAAGTCGTTTGAGGGGACGGGGCTCATCGGGCTGGAGGGCTGCCTCTGGGCGGAGCATATCGAGGACTGCGGACGCCTTGAGAGCCGCGCGTTTCCCCGCGCCGCAGCGCTGGCGGAGCTGGCGTGGAGCGGCGAGGGGGACTATGACGGCTTCAGACGCCGCCTGCGCGCGGATGTGGAGTATCTTGAGCGCGCGGGCATCGCGCCGACGCCGGAGGACTGGTGGGACCCGAAGGGACGCGCGCGGCTTGAGGAGGCGGTGGGCTATCTCACGCACATGAACGCCTCCATCCCGGCCGAGGGCAGACCGGAGGTTGAGCCGAGCCGCGAGCTTGTGCAGAGCTTTGTGCAGAAGTTTTTCAGGCTAACCGATATTCCCGCGCTGATAAGCTCAATGCGCAAAAGCGGAAGAGGATAAGAAAAGAGCGTGGATCGGAGTGATCCACGCTCTTTAATTTTGATCAATGATGGTCGGTGCCCTTGGAGCCGACGCCGAAGTGCAGCTCCTTCATGCCCTCGACCTCCTCGCACACGTCCTTGAGGGCGCACACGGAGCAGTCGGTGGGCAATCCTTCGAGAATATGGGTGAGAGTGCCGGTAATATCGGTGGACTTCTTCGCCATATTCTTGAGCGCGTCATAGTCAAAGCCGGGATCAGTGATGAAAATGACGGTGGCATTGAGGACGTTGGCATCCTTCTTGTACTCGGAGATGTAGTTCATTCCGATGTTCTTGAAGCTTATGCCCTTTTTCAGCGCGGTCTTGCTGACGCGGATCTGCTCACGGAACGATTCGGGCGACATGCGCACCATGTACCCCTCGGGGTAAACGTGGTACTTGGCAAACTCAATATCCTTGAGCATGCGGTAGACCTTCTCGTCATCATCGTCCATCACGCCGATGCGCAGCAGCACGATACGCGCGAAGTCGCAGTCGGACTTTATCTCGCCCATGTCGCGCCCGAAGAGCATGACCTTGTCCTCGCTCACAAGCTCGCTGCTGGAGGTGAAGAGCACGTAGTTTGCGGAGCCGTGACCCTGTGCGCCGAGCTCATACGCCGCGTCCTTCTGCAGCACCAGCTCGCTCGAGCCGAGGTCCTTCCACTTTGCGCTCTCGCTGTAATCCCACACCTTCGGCGAGCCCTTGAGCATATCGCGGGTGTCGTTTACAAGGTGATTATAAAGCTCCATAAATCAGAATACCAGGTCGACCTTCTTGCGGTCAAACATGGCATTGACCTGCTTGTATGCCCAGCCGAGAACCTTCTGATCAAGGTTCCAGAAGTACACGACAAACAGAACCACAACGACCGTGATAATCACTGAGAAAAGCTTCTTGATGAATTTCCACATATTATTGGTTGTGCTCCTTTCGTATTGACTGACGCGGGCGGCGGCAAACGCCGCCCGCGCCCGTTAGGGGCTGTGCCGCCGCGGCAAAGCGCCGGGGCAGTGCTGCCGGAATTACTTCTTGCTCATGCCCTTCTGGCGTGCATACTCTGCCGCGCCGAGAGCGCCCATGAGCTGGGGGTCGGTCTTGAGGTTGACGACCTTGAGCTTGAGAACGTGCTCGATAGCCTCTTTCAGACCGTCGTTCTTCGCGCAGCCGCCCGTCAGCGTGATGCTGTCGGTCGCGCCCGCCTTCTTCGCCATGACGAAGCAGCGCTTTGCAACTGCCATCTCGATGCCCGCGGCGATCTCATCGGTCGCCTTGCCCTCACCGACAAGGGTGATGACCTCGGACTCGGCAAAAACGGTGCACTGAGCCGTGATGGGGATGACGTTCTTCGCGTTGAGGGAGAGCTTAGAGAACTCGGGCAGGCTCAGCTCGAAGGAACGCGCCATTGCCTCGAAGAAGCGGCCGGTACCGGCAGCGCACTTGTCGTTCATTGCGAAGTTCTTGACCGTGCCGTCGGTGTCGATGGAGATGCCCTTGACGTCCTGTCCGCCGATGTCGATGATCGCCTTGACGCTGGGGTCGGTCACGTGCACGCCCATTGCGTGGCAGCTGATCTCGGAGATGTTCTCATCCGCGAAGGGGACCTTGTTGCGGCCGTAGCCCGTACCGATGAGGTACGCCAGATCCTTGGAGCTGGCAAGCCCAGCCTGCTTGCAGACTTCTTCCATCGCCGCGATCGCGCTCTGCTCGGAGTTGATCTTGCTGCGGATGGTGGTATCGGCAACGATCTTGCCGGTCTCGTCAAGTATAACTGCCTTTGTGTAGGTCGAACCCACGTCGCAGCCGCCGAAGTATTTCATTATGTATTGCCTCCATTAAATTTATTTATACATTTGCCTGCCGCGCTTGCCGGCGGCAGGCGTGAATACCTGTAAAAGACTTATGCTGTGCTGAGATCACATGCACACTTCGTCGTCGAAGTCGACCAGCGACGGGTCAACCGGCTCTGCGCGCATAACGGTGCGCATATACTCGCTGACCTTGTCGCGCATGGTGCGGCGGGAGACGGTACGCGGGTCCATAAGATCGTGCTCGACCCAGATGAGGTCGTAGCCGCGCTCGCGGCCCTGATCGTCCAGTATGCCCTGAACGGTCGCCATGTTCTTGCACGCGACGTTCTGGTACATGATGATGAGCTTCGCGTTCCAGTCCTCGCACTGCTTCCACAGCTCGTCGACAACGTTCTGGTAACCGCCGTTGGTGTGACGGCGCATGACCATGCGCTCGTACAGACGGGCGAGGTCGCGCATTGCCTCTTCCTTGTCCTCGGTCTCGAGGTGCTTGGTGAAGTTGAGAGACTCCATCTCCACAAGGACGTTGACGCCCCAGCAGTTGGCCAGCCAGTTGGAGAAGTTGGCGTAGTAGTGCGCCGGGCAGGACCACACGATCGCGCGGTACTTCATCTTGCCGGGCCACGGCTCTTCCTTGTTCTCGTAGGCCTTCATGAGCAGCGCGTTGACCTTCTCGAAGGTCTTGACCGTGCGGGGATCGGCACCGCCGTCCATCTCGTAGTTCCACTTGCGGAACAACTCATAGCACGGGCCGAGCAGCTGCGGGTAAGCGCTCTTGTTGACTTCCCACTTCTGAAGCTCGTAGTCGGTCTCCATGTTGAAGCGCTTGATCTGGGTGAAGTAAGCATCCCAGTTCCACTTTGCGCCGGTCTTCTCTTCGATGAACTTGATGCACGCCTTGATGTCCTCAGCACCCATCTGGACGGTCTCCTCATCCATGTAGCGGACGGGGAAGCACAGATGGAACACGGGGGTGTTCGGGAAGCGGCGGCTATAGTAAGAGGAAGCCATGGTGGAGCCGTCGCAGGGCATGGAGGAGGAGAGGAAGCAGGAGCCCATGTGCGGCAGAGAGTCGGTGACCAGTGCGCCGCACTCGGAAGAGGGAACGGGGCAGCAGTCAGCCGGCAGACCGTAGGACTCGACCGCGTCGATATACGGCACGCAGGTGAGCTGGTCTATCTCGGAGACGAGGAACACGCCGAGCAGCTGGTGGGGGAAACCGTACAGGTCGGGGAAGCCGGCCATGATCTGACCCATGGTCATCTCGTCGAACAGAACGGTCCTCTGGTTGAGAGCGCCGCTGTTGCCGTTCTTCTCGTCGCACTTTGCGGAGAGAACGAGGTTCTCTGCGACGTAGCGGAACACATCGTAAATGAGCAGATGGCTCATGCGCAGGTTGGAGCCGCGCAGACCCATGATGTTCTTGTCCATGAAGCCGTGGCAGCAGAAGTAGGAGATCATCCAGCGGTAGTACAGCGCGCTGTTGAGCGCTGGGATGAGGTCCTTGGAGAACGTCATGAGGAGCATGCCCCACATGCGCGCCCATTCGTAGAAGTCATACGCGGTGTCCTTGATGCCGCGCCACTCGCGGCGGACAGTCGCCATCGCGCCCTTGGCGTAGAGGCGGCCGAGGCTGCGCTCACCGTTGAGGATGCGATCCTTCTTGCCCTCGCTGTCGAGAGCCATAAAGTCGGCATACTCGCCCTTTATACGCTCGCCGTCAGCCTTGAGGGTGTTCAGCCAGCCCTGACCGAAGGCTTTCCAATCGGTCGCCTTGAGCATATCCCAGAAGATGCCGCCGACCTCAAGCAGATTTTCCTTCTGCTTGTCCCAGTTCATCTCGTCTTTGGCTCTCCAAAACTCGGGATTCGGGTACTGTATCTTTTCCTTCTTAGCCATTACTCTTTGCCCTCCTCTTTATGGATGCGTTTGATCTCAAGGGATTCAACAAACGCCTGGACACGGGTGCGGAGCTGACCGGAGTTGCCGTTGTTGTAAAGTCTGTCGATGGACAGAACGGGCCAGCCGTACTCATCGTGCATGATGTGGGACGCGAGAGCGCGCTCGAAGCCCCAGTAGTCGCAGTACTTCATCTGCTCGTAGATGATGCCCTCCGCGCCGTATTCCTTGGCGAGGCGGTCAGCGGTCTCGCGGCGCTGAAGCACCTTCTCGTCCGCTATGTAACGGGCGCACTCCGAGTGCTGCATCACGTGCAGGCAGATCTGACGCAGTGCGTCCTCATCGTCCTTGAGCTCAATGACCTCGCGCCCCGGAGTGGAGCCGAAGCAGTAACGGTCGGACACGACCAGCGCGCCGCAGCCCTCGATGAGCTTGGTGAGCTGGGGATCGTCTATCTCGGAGCCGACTATCGCAACGCGGGCGCGGAAAGCGGGCTTCTTGTCGGGCTTGCGCTTTTTCAGCTCTTCCAGAGTCTCGCGCAGCTTCGGCAGGATGAGCGCCTTGGGGCAGGTGTAGGTCACGAGGTTGAGGACATGGAACTCGTATCCGGTGATGACGGGGTTCTCCGCCTTGCGCATATCGGCGATCTCGGAGATGATGCGGCAGACCTCGTTGTGCTCCTCAACGGCCTTGCGGATGGCAGCGTCGGAGGTGTCAACGCCGAAGGTCTCGGTGATCCTGTCGAGCACGCGCAGACGCATCTGCTTGACATAGGAGTCAAGGGTGTAATCGGTGATTTTGTAGGGGATGTCGCAGTGAGTGACGAAGAAGCTGGGCTTCTCGTTGATCTTGAGGAGCTCAAAGTGCTCCATCGCGCGGTTCATCATGGAGCAGGCGTCAACGCCTATCATCGCGTCGAGGAACTGATAGCCGCCCTCGATGCCGCGCTCCACGAGAGCTCTTGCAAACTCGCAGGTGTAGTTGGACATGTAGTAGGTGGCGATGTCGATGGAGCCGGTGTTGGGAGCGCGCAGACGAACCGAGAAGCAGTTGCCGACGTTCAGCAGCGCTTCGGGGACGTGATAGCAGGTGTAGCCGAGTGCGATGCCGCCGTCGGCCTGTGCCTGTTTCACCAGTTCATTGTCAGCATTCTCAAGCAGGCTTTCAAAGTAGATCAGATGCTTAAGATCTTTCAAATGTTACACCTCTTCTTTAAAGAATTTCTATTTTTTGGAGTGCTTCCTTCACTCCCTTGAGCATAACGGAATCCGCGGGAAGCTCAAGGACGCTCTTGCCCTTGATGTCGTTTGCGGCAAAGCCGCTGTCCGCGGGGATGTAGGCGAGGACTTCCACGCCGGGGACGTTGACCAGATCCTTCAGCTCGGGATTGGTCATGCGGTTGACGATGACGCCTATCTTGTCGTAGCTGATAAGCTCGTCCGCCACTCCTTTGATGGTCTCGAGGACCTGCTCGCCCTTCTTGCTCTGGTCGGTGATCAGCAGCAGATGGGTGACCTTCTCCATGACACGGCGCTGGATCTGCTCGATCCCCGCCTCGCCGTCGATGACGACGTAGTCAAAGCTGTTTGCGAGAATGCCGATGACCTCTTTGAGATAGGAGTTCACCTTGCAGTAGCACCCGGAGCTCTCCGGACGCCCGATCGCAAGGAAAGCGAACCCCGGCATCTCCACCAGTGCATCGAAGATTCTGAAGCGCGCCTCCGAAAGGAGTTCGAGCGCTTCCTTGGTGTCGCCGTTTTCAACACTGTCGACGATGCTCATGCGAATATCGTCCAGCGTCAGCTTAACGTCCACGCCAAGAGCAACGGACAGACCGACAGCGGGATCCGCGTCGATCGCGAGTATCCTCTTGTCGGGGTATTTTTCGACGAGAAGTCTCACGATGGAAGCGGAAATGGAGGTCTTGCCGACCCCGCCCTTGCCTGCGACCGTGATAATCTTGGCCTTATTTTCCATTTGCGTCCCCCCTTAAAGTATTGCATAGTGATAGCCACGTTTTGTTCGTCGATATTTTATCACAGCACTGTTAAATATGCAAGATAAACACTAAAAAAATGTCTGCAAGGCGGTTTTTTGGTTAGAATAATTGAAATAATTCTTCGCTTGTTAAATCTGTGTTTAGACAAAAACCATTTTAAAGTATGATTAGACGCATTAAACTGCGTGTTTGGCAGTATTCTTATGTTAATTGCAGCATCGGAATTTACGCCTGCGGTACGCTTCAGGACAAACTTCTGCGCACTTGTCAAGAACGGGCGCACTGTGATAGAATATTGGAAAATTTACTATAAGTACTATGAGCGCCCGACGGAGGAACCTCCAAGCGGCGCGTGGGGAATACTATGGGCATTGCAGAGGAAGGACGCTCTTTAAATCTAATACGGTGCGCATTCATTTTTGTCACGGCTGCACTGGTGCTGGTCCTGCTTCCGGGTTCGGTGGCGCGGTTTGCATTGGCGGCAGTCATCGCCGCGGGCGTTGGGCTTCTTGTGCGCCGCTGCGGGCGCGGCTCCGGTTGTGACCGTGCGGCGGCAACCATCGGCGCGCTGCTTTTCATATGGCAGCTTCTGTGCGCGTACAACATCGCCTTTGAAACAGGCTGGGATGCTGGCCGCATCGCAGATGCGGTGAAGGCGTACGTCTGTGAATACAGAAACGACATGACGAGCTATTACGACTATCAGAGATATCCGAACAACCTTCTCATAACCTTTATAGAAATATTCACTCTCCGCGTCTGCCGTACGTTCGACATAGGCATGGGGCTGTCGCCTATGCCGGGGATGGTACTGATAAACTGCGTCGTAAATACACTTGCCTGCGCGCTGGTATACATGACGGCGAAGCTGTACGTCGATGAAAAATATGCACTGTGCGGCTATATCGCTGCGGCGCTGCTGTTCGGGATATCCCCATGGACGGTGATATATTATTCCGACGCGCTGTGTCTCGCTGTGCCGCTGGCATGCTTCTATTTATACGCAAAGCCTGTGCCCAGCAGGGCGCGGCGGAGTATCAGATACGCAGGGTGCATCGTGCTGGGTTGCGTATCGTACTTCATAAAGCCGCAGTGCCTTATAATGCTCATCGCCATATTCTGCTGTGAGCTTGCACGGGCTCACGGTCTGCGGCGGCGCTTTGCCGCGTTGACGCTGGCCGCGGTGCTTGCGGGGCTGACTTTCGCCGGAACGCAGACAGCAATCGACGCAGGGAGGCGCAGTATCGGATTTTCCCTCGACCCGGAGCGCAAATACGGCGCGGCACACTTTTTAATGATGGGGCTGAACGAAGAGACCGGCGGCGTATACTCCGCCAATGATGTGTGGTACTCTTCCACTTTCGCCACAGCGGCGGAGCGCACCGCAGGTGACCTTGAGAAATGCCGGGAACGGCTGAATGAGTTCGGCGCGGCGGGAATTGCACGCCACCTATACAAGAAAATGCGCATTATCTACGGCGACGGAACATTTGCGTGGGGCATGGAGGGTGAATTTTACCGTGCGGTGCCGGAGCCGCCGAATTCATCGCTGTCGCCGTTGTTGCGCTCTGTTTTCTACAATTCTAGCAGTAATTACCGACACTTTTTCGCGTTTGAGCAGATTTTATGGGCCGGTGTGCTGATGATGAGTCTGTTTTCCGCATTCTGTACGGGGTGCAGGCGGGAAGGAAGCATGTCCGCCCTGTGGTTGGCTCTGCTTGGCATCGCAGCGTATGAGCTGCTTTTTGAGGCGCGTGCTCGGTATCTGTACATATACGCGCCGGTGTTCTGCACGGCGGCGGCCGCCGGGCTTAAGGCTTGGGCCGGAATGCTGTCCAGCCTTTGGGTGAGGCTGAAAGCGCACGGTGGAACGAAGTAACAGAATAACGAGATGCTTTGAGCGGCGCGCTGCAATAAAACAGCGCGCCGCTTGAAATTGGAGCTTTAGCGAAAATAAACCCCCAGTTGAACTGGGGGTCAATAAAAAGAACTTAAAGTATATACAGGGAAAGC
>CAKTKU010000013.1 GCA_934572335.1 uncultured Oscillospiraceae bacterium | reverse complement strand
TAATAGCCCGAGGGCTTGACCTACATCTTGTTTGCAGGTTTCGTCCTTGCTCCTCTGTTTAGTTTTCAGGGTACAATCCTGAAAATATAGTTGGTGTTTTTAACGGTGAGGGTCCACCTGTTCCCATTCCGAACACAGAAGTTAAGCTCACCAGTGCCGACAATACTTGTCTGGAGACGGACTGGGAAGATAGGTCAATGCCAACATATAAAAGCGCTGAGGCAATAGCCTCGGCGTTTTTGTTTCTTCAGAAAGCAGCGCATAATACGCCTGCGGCATCTGACGGATAACTTGCGCTCTGATATAGTCACTTTTTCTTGAAATACATAAAGTATTCCTGCGTGATTGCTGCCTTTAGCTTTGTATATTTGGCGTGATTTGTGCCGAAGCGGGGGCAATATCACGTTAGATTTTTATACATATCCCCAAACTGTCGTATAGAATAAAAAAATGTCTTGCATTCTCGGCGCGGGTAATATATACTCTCACATGATCAAAAGATTTTTAAGCGCGGTACAGAGAGACCGGCAAGATCATTCATATAGAGCAGCTGGCGTCTGCCCGCTGCGAGGACGAGGCATAGCTATGCTTCGTGCCCTGGTATGTTATGTCTTGCCGCGAGGCAGGACTTTTTCGTTGCCAATTTTCGATTTCCGAAAGGAAAGGAGAGGCATATGAAGCTGAAGGCACAGATAATGGACGAGGCCGCACTCCGCCGTGCGCTCATGCGCATCTCCCATGAGATAACCGAGAAGAACAAGGGCGTGGACAACGTCGTGCTTGTCGGTATACGCCGCAGAGGCGAGCCGATAGCGCGCATAATACACGACAATATTGAGAAGATCGAGGGCGTGGACATGCCGTGCGGCAGCATAGACATCGGGTTTTACCGCGACGATCTCACCACCTACGCCGAGAATCCGTTTGTCCGCCGCGCGGAGCTCGATTTTGACGTGACGGCGAAGGACGTTGTACTGGTGGACGACGTGCTGTTCACAGGGCGAACGGGGCGCGCCGCAATCGAGGCTGTGTTCTCCTGCGGACGTCCGCGGACGATACAGTTTGCTGTGCTCGTCGACCGCGGTCACCGTGAGCTGCCCATACGCGCCGATTACGTGGGGAAGAACATCCCAACTTCGCGCAGCGAGCTCGTGGAGGTTCGCCTGCCGGAGTACGACGGCGAGACGGGCGTGTTCCTCATGGACATTGAGCACGATATATAAGATATAACCGGCATGCGCCGTTTATATATAGGGGGAGACCCCGAAAATTCAATAAAATATCTACTGAGAGAGGTAAATTGAATGAAAACAACAACCATTGACGGTCCTATCACCGACGCGCGTACCCTCGGTACGCCGAAGATGCTGCTGCTTGGTCTTCAGCATATGTTCGCCATGTTCGGAGCGACCGTGCTCGTCCCGGCGCTGACCGGTCTCAACGTCGCGACCGCGCTCTTCTTCGCCGGCATCGGCACGCTCCTGTTCCACCTCATCACCAAGCGCAAGGTTCCCGCCTTCCTCGGCAGCTCCTTCGCGTTCATCGGCGGCTACAACGCCATCCGCACCGTCGGCACCGCGGCGGACGGCTCGGCGATATATGATAACGCGCTTCTGCCCTACGCCTGCTTCGGTGTGCTCATCGCGGGTCTGATGTATGTCATCCTCGCGGCGCTGTTCAAGAAGTTCGGCGTGAAAAAGGTCATGCGCTTTTTCCCGCCCATCGTCACCGGTCCCATCATCATCGCGATCGGTCTGACGCTCTCCTCCTCCGCTATCAACAACTGCAAGGCTAACTGGCTCGTCGCTGTCGTCGCCATCGCGATCGTCATCGGCTTCAATATGTGGGGCAAGGGCATGACGAAGATCATCCCGATACTCCTCGGTGTTGTCGGCTCCTACATCTTCGCGCTCATCGTTGACCCGGCAGAGCGCGAGGCAGTCTCCACCGCGGTCGCGAACGCCGCATGGGTCGGTCTGCCTGTGCACTGGAACAGCACCGTGTTCGGTCTCTTCGGCAGCGGCAGCATTGACACCGCCCTGCTGTGGTCCGCAGTGTTCACCATCGTCCCCCTGTCCCTCGCAACCATGGTCGAGCACATCGGCGACATCTGCGCAATATCCTCCACCGTCGGTCAGAACTTCATGTCCGACCCCGGCTTCCATCGCACCCTCCTCGGCGACGGTCTCGCGACCTCCCTCGCCGCGCTCTTCGGCGGCCCCGCAAACACCACCTATGGCGAGAACACCGGCGTGCTCGCGCTCTCCAAGGTCTATGACCCGCGCGTCATCCGCATCGCTGCCGGCATAGCGATTCTCGTCTCCTTCTGCCCGAAGTTCGCCGCGCTCGTCTCCGCCATGCCCACCGCCACCATCGGCGGCGTGTCCCTCATCCTCTACGGTATGATCTCCGCCGTCGGCGTGCGCAACGTCGTGGAGAACAAGGTCGATTTCACCAACACCCGCAATGTTATCATCGCGGCGCTCATCCTTGTGCTCGCCATCGGCATCAGCTACTCCGGCAGCATCCAGATCGGCATTGTCAGCCTCTCCGGCCTCGCAGTCGCCTCCATCGTCGGCATCGCGCTAAACGCGATACTGCCCGGCAAGGACTACGTCTTCGAACAGGAGAACGAAGGCTCGACCTCCGTTGACCTCTCCGGCGCGATTAACATGGACGAGAACCAGTAATATAGCATAACACAGTAAAAGGCCGTCCCCGTGCATTGGGGACGGCTTTTGGCATATATGCGCGTATCTGCGCGGCTTATTTGTTCTTCGCGGCGTACCAGAACATCCACGCCACGATTGCGACGAGCGCCGCGACCACCACGATGCCGAGCACGAGGTTGAATGCCCCCGTGATCAGCCCGCCGACGAGCCGCACCACGAACACGACAGCCGCGATGACGAGCGCCAGCGCGATAACCCCAATAACAAGCTTTGTCAGCTTCTTCATATCCATTGTATGTTCCTCCGTATGATCTGATCTATTCTAGCCTATCTGCGGACCGAGACGGGCGAGCACGTCCATGAAATACTGCGGCAGGGCGCTCGTCAGCTCGATATGCTCGAGCGTGCGCGGGTGGACGAAGCGGAGCCGCCGCGCGTGCAGACACTGCCCCTCCAGCCCCTTTTCGGGCGACGGCGCACCGTATGTGAAGTCCCCCAGCAGGGGATGCCCGAGCGACGCCATGTGCACACGTATCTGGTGCGTGCGCCCGGTGTGCAGGCGGCACTCAATGTGCGTGTAGCCATTATACCGCGCGATGACCGACCAGTCCGTGCGCGCAGGGCGGCTGTTTTTCTCCGTGACCGCCATGCGCTTTCTGTCCGTCGGGTGACGTCCTATCGGACGGTCGACTGTGCCCGCGTCCTCACGCATCCTGCCGCGCACAACGGCCTCATACACGCGGGAGAGACTGCGGTCGGCGAGCTGCGCGGCGAGCGCCTGATGCGCAAAATCGTTCTTTGCAGCGATGAGGAGCCCCGATGTGTCCTTGTCGATGCGGTGGACGATGCCGGGGCGGCGCTCACCGCCGATACCGGAGAGGCTGTCGCCGCAGTGGAACATCAGCGCGTTGACAAGCGTGCCGTCCGGATGCCCCGGCGCAGGGTGCACGACCATGCCGCGGGGCTTGTTGACGACGATAACATCGTCGTCCTCGTACACTATGTCAAGCGGTATGTCCTGCGCGATGAGCGGCACGTCCGAAAGCTCCGGCAGAATGACGGTGTACTCCTCGCCCTCGCGGGTGCGGTAGTTTTTCTTCAGCGCCGTATCGCCGAGCGTCACCGCGCCGGAATCAAGCAGCCGCTGTGCCGCGGAGCGCGTCAGGCCGTCGATACTACGAGCAAGGAGAGCGTCGAGTCTTTCGCCGCTCTCCTTTGCTGTGATGATAATATAGTTCTCGTCCATTACTTGAACTCGTTGAGAATGTCGTCAAGGTCGAACTCGTCCGCGCTGCTGCTCTTGGGTGCGGGCTTCGGCGCGGCGGCGGGAGCCGCGGGACGCGCCGGGGTCTGCGGTGCGGCGGGACGCTGCACAGGAGCCGCGGGAGCGGCAGCAGCGGCATCCTCGCGCGCGGCAGGAGCTGCGGGCTTGGCGGCGCTCTGCGTGTTCACGCCCATTGCCTTTGCCGTGGAGCCGGTGTTCTGACGGCTCTCGACACGGGCATTCGCGCGCTCCCACTCGGCGAACGGATCAGCCGGGTCGAACGCGGGCGCGGACTTCGCGGCGGGAGCGGTCTTTCGCTGGGCGGTCTTCGTCTCGGGGTGCGCGGCGGTGTAGGCCTCGTAATCCTCCTCATAGCGCGTCTTCTTCGCGCCCTGCTTCGCGGCGGGGCGACCGGACTGCGCAGGGGCGGCAGCGGCGCTTCTGCCGAAGCCCTCAAGCGACTTCTCGCGGCGCGCGGCGGGGGAGCTATCAGCCGCGGCGCGCGCCTTTGCGGGCTGCTTTGCGGCGGGTCTGACGTCCTCATCGTCGGCGGGCTTTTTGCGCTTGCCGAAGCCAAAGCGCGGGGAGGCGACATCGTCGTCCTCGTCGTCATCCATGCGGTACTTCTTCGCCTTGGCGTCGGCTGCACGCTCGCGCGCGGGCTTTGCAGGGGCGGCGTCGCGCTCTGTGGCGCGTTTTTTCCTGAAGCTGACGTTCAGCGGCTCGCGGTCGGCGTCCTCATCATCGTCCTCGTCGAACTCGTCCTCCTTGTCGTCCTTGCCCTCGCCGCCGAAGATGATATACACGATGAACAGCAGCGCGAACACCGTGATGAATATATCCGCGACATTGAACACGGCGAAATCGAAGAGGTCGATCTTGAACATATCGACAACATAGCCGTAGAGCACGCGGTCAAGGCAGTTCGACAGTCCTCCGGCCGTCACCAGCACGAGGCACCAGCGCCCGAAACGCCCGTTGATAAAGTTCGTGGCGAGGGCGATGATAACGGCGATGGTGAACACGGCGGTGAGAATGATGAAGTAGATGCGCGCACCGCCGCCAGCAAGGAAGCTGAACGCGGCACCGTCATTGTGGAGCCGGACAAGGCTGAGAACACCGGGTATGAGAGGCTCAGTCACCGTGCCGACCATGAGATTGGTCGTGACCCAGTACTTTACCCCCTGGTCAAGGATAATGACCAGGATACCGACAATAGCATAAAGCATATCTTTCTCCTATCTGCCGTCGACCGGAATCGACGGCACGCGAAATTTGCGCCCGGAGCATATCTGAAAAGCCGGGCGTGACCGGCGGGGGAAGCGCCGGTCACATTTATATATGGTCAGATCAGAGCTTTGCGACGACTGCGGCGCAGCGCGGGCAGAGACCGGTCTGGGGGTCTGCCTGCTCGGAGTGCATCCAGCAGCGCGGGCACTTCGTCCCCGGAGCCTCCGTGACGGAGATCTTCAGACCCGGGTTATTCACACCCTCGCCGATGACAGCGCCCTCGGCGGGATCGTCCTCGTCGGAGATGAGGCACTTGGAGACGATGAAAAGCTCAGAGAGGTTCATGCTCTCGACCGCCTTGACAGCGTCGCGGGAGGCATCGTCCACGGCGTGGAGCGTCACGGAGGCCTCGAGCGGCTTGCCGATGCGCTTGTCGGCGCGGGCGGATTCAAGCACGCCGTTCACGTCGCTGCGCAGGGAGATGAGCGCGTCCCACTTGGCGAGGGCGGCATCGTCGAGCGCGTACTCGGTGAAGGGCTTGTTCATGACGTTGAGCACGACGTTGCGCGCATCGTCAGTGGACTTATGGGGCATCGCCAGCCAGATCTCATCGCAGGTGAACGCGAGGATGGGGGCGAACATTTTGGTGAGGCTGTCGAGGATGAGCCAGAGCGCGGTCTGTGCGCTGCGGCGCTTGAGCCCGTTGGGCTCCTCGCAGTAGAGGCGATCCTTGATGATGTCGAGATAGAAGCTGGAAAGCTCAACAACGCAGAAGTCGTTGATCGCGTGGGAGACGATGTGGAACTCATAGTCGTCATACGCCGCGGCGACCTTTTCGATGAGGGCGTTGAGCTTCGTTATCGCCCAGCGGTCAAGCTCAAGCATATCCTCCGGCGCGACGAGCTCGTCCGGATCGAAGCCGTTGAGGTTGCCCAGGCAGTAGCGCGCGGTGTTGCGGAACTTGAGGTAGTTCTGGCTGAGGTGCTTGAAGATGTCCTTTGAGCAGCGCACGTCAACGTGGTAGTCGGCAGAGCCTGCCCACAGACGCACGATGTCCGCGCCGAATTCCTTTATCATGTCCGCCGGGTCAACGCCGTTGCCGAGGGATTTGTGCATCGCGCGTCCCTCGCCGTCGACCGTCCACCCGTGGGTGAGGCATTCCTTGTACGGTGCGCCCATGCCGAGCGCGCCGACCGCCACCAGCAGTGAAGACTGGAACCAGCCGCGGTACTGGTCGCCGCCCTCCATATACATATCCGCCGGCCAGAAGCCCTGATCGCGCTTCATCGCGGCATAGTGGGTGGAGCCGGAGTCAAACCAGCCGTCGAGCGTGTCGGTCTCCTTGGTGAAGTGCTTGCCGCCGCAGTGCGGGCAGACAAAGCCCTCGGGCAGAAGCTCCGCCGCGTCCAGATCAAACCATGCGTTGCTGCCGCTCTTTTCAAAGATAGAGGCGACGGATTCGATGGTCTCGTCGGTGCAGACGGGCTTATGGCAGTCGTCGCAGTAGAACACGGGGATGGGGAGACCCCAGCGGCGCTGACGGGAGATGCACCAGTCGGCGCGCTCGCGGATCATAGCGCCCATGCGGTCCTTGCCCCACGCGGGCAGCCAGCGGACGTTCTCGCACGCGGCGACAGCCTCGTCCTTGAACGAGTCGACCGAGCAGAACCACTGCGGCGTGGCGCGGAAGATTATCGGGCTCTTGCAGCGCCAGCAGTGGGGGTAGGAGTGAACGATGTCCTCGGACGCGAAGAGCATGCCGCTCTCCTTCATGTCGTTGAGGATAACAGGGTTGGATTCATCGGTGGTCATACCGGCGTACTTGCCGGCGTAATCGGTGTGGCGGCCCTGATCGTCCACAGGGACGACAAGCTCCATCCCGTAGCGGCGGCAGGTCTGATAGTCGTCCGCGCCGAAGCCGGGAGCCGTGTGCACGCAGCCCGTGCCGGAGTCCATAGTGACGTAGTCCGCCAGCAGCAGACGCGAGGTCTTGTCGATAAACGGGTGCTGGGCGAGCATATTCTCAAAGAAGCGGCCGGGGTGGGTCTCAATGATCTCATAGCTGTCAAAGCCGCCGATGTTCATGACCTTCTCGGTCAGCGCCTCCGCCATGATGTAGATCTCGCCGTTGGGAGCCTTGACAAGGGCGTAGGCCTCGTCCGGGTGCAGCGCGATGGCGAGGTTGCCGGGCAGCGTCCATATGGTCGTCGTCCAGATGACGAAGTAGAGCTTGGAGTGGTCGATGTGACCGAGCTTGCCGAGGTCGTCCTTCATCGGGAACTTGACATACACGGTGGTGCAGGGGTCGTCATGATACTCGATCTCCGCCTCGGCGAGGGCGGTCTCGTCCTTGGGGCACCAGTACACGGGCTTGAGCCCCTTGTAGATATGCCCGTTCTTGTACATGCGGCCGAAGATGCGGATCTCATCCGCCTCGAAGCCGCGGTTCATGGTCTTATAGGGGTGCTCCCAGTCGGCAATGACGCCAAGACGCTTGAAGCCGTCCATCTGGCGGTTGATATACTTCTCGGCATATGCCTCGCACGCGGAACGGAAATCCGCCACGCTCATGGCCTTGTGGTTGAGACGCTGCTCCTTGATGATGGCGCTCTCTATGGGCATGCCGTGGTTATCCCAGCCGGGGATGTATGGGGTATAGTACCCGCGCATGGCGTAGGAGCGGGTGATGAAGTCCTTTATGGACTTGTTGAGCGCGTGACCCATGTGAATGTCGCCGTTGGAGAACGGAGGGCCGTCATGCAGGTTGAAGCGGGGATGACCCTCGTTCTTTTTGAGCATCTCGTTATAAATATCAAGCTCCTGCCAGTGCTTGAGCATTTCCGGCTCGCGCTTGGGCAGACCCGCGCGCATGGGGAAGTCGGTTTTCGGCAGATTCAGCGTTGCGTTAAAATCCTGTGGCATATGTGTATACACTCCTATTTGTCTTTATAAAACGGCTGAACGGGGCGGACGTTCACACGCGCGCCCCGGATATGGCAAAGTAAGACCCTGTCGCTCTCAGAGATTGAAGGTCTGCGTCCTGTCGATGTTCTTCTTGGGCTTGGACGGGGCCTTCATCGAGGAGGAGAGATCGATATTGACGGGGGGCTCGGGGCGCATCTTGGAGACGGACTCCTCAATGCTGCGCACGGCGCTGTCGACATCGGCGCTCTCGCTCTCGCCCGCGGGAGCGGCGGGTGCAGCCGCGGGTGCGGCGGCAGGGGCGGAGGCGGTCATCCCGGCGGCTATCGCGTCGAGATTGCGCATCTGGGTATTGCACAGTGCGCGCGCCGCGTCAAAGAACTTCTCGGTTGCGGCCTTGGCGTCCTCAAGACGCTTCTGCTGGCGGGCGACCTCGTCCTCAATGCCGCCGACGCGGGCCTTGACCTGGCGCTCGGCGTCCTCTATCATCGCCGCGCTTCTCGTGCGCGCGTCGCTCTCTATCTGCACGGCGAGCTTCTGCGCGGACAGAACAGCCATGTTCAGCGCCTCTTCATTCGCGCGGTATTCCTCTATCTTGTCGACAAGCACCTTCATCTTGCTCTTCAGCACGGCGTTTTCTTTCTGATACGCCGTCACATCGTCGGCAAGCTCCTCAAGAAAATCGTCCACAGCCGCCATGTCGTAGCCGCCTATTCGGGACTTCTCAAAGGTCTTTTCACGAATATCCTGAGCAGTGATCATATGTTTATCCACCTTTCGTTTTCTTTAGGCAACGCCCACACAATACGTCTGCGGCATCCGACGGACAATTCGCGCTCTGACTTAGCTGCTTTTTCTTGAAATACACAAAGTATTCCTGCGAAAAAGCATCGTCGTCAGAACACAAATTCTCTCGCCGGCTGCTCTTGCCGCATCGTGCGGCGCTGCCTTAGGGCGTGCAAATGTTTTGCAGCTTCCTATGAACAGAGCTTTCAAAGATACTGCCCGCCGCTGACGGGCCCGTCGCCCTGCGCGCCGAGAATGTCGACGTTCTGCGGGGTGACGAAATATGTCTTTGCGGAGACAGGGGTTATTTTACCCTGCAGCGCATAGGCAATACCGGATATAAAGTCGAGCAGCCGCCTTGCCGTGTCGCCGGGCAGCCCCTCCAGCGTCATTACGACGGAGCGGTTGGCGCGGATGTGGTTGACGATCTCCCCCGCCTCGTCAAAGGTCTTGGGGGAAAAGAGAATGACCTGCGACTCCTTGCCGCCGAAGCTCACGCGCCCCTGCTTGGGCTGGGCGGGCTGCTTCTTGCCGAAGTTGCCGAAGAGACTTCCGTCGCCCTGCGTGGGCTGAGCCTGCGCCTTCACGGCGGGCTTTGTTATCTGGGGCTTCTGCTGGGGGCGGCGCTGCGGCTGGGGCTGAGACTGCGGCGTCTCGGCAAAGCTGCTTTCAAAAAGCGCCTGCTCGCGGCTGGCGGGCTGAGCCTGTGCGGGGGTCTGCGGCTGCGGCTTATACTGCGCGTCCGCGCCCTCAAAAAAATCATCCTCATCATCGTAAGGCTGAGTGAGCTTTCTAAGTTCGTCCATGAAACCCATGAAGTAAGTGCCTCCAAAGTCGTAATGATCCTCGGCAGGGTCGCGCGGGGATATGCCCCGTGTGGTCGTATAGACACCAAGTGCGGATATAGACCCTGCTGTCAGCTCCGTGCGCGCGGCGGGTCAGTCCGCCTTGGCGTAATTGCGCGCGCCGAAGATAGCGGTGCCCAAACGAACCATGTTGGCGCCGCAGTCTATGGCGGTCATGTAATCTCCGCTCATACCCATGGACAAAAAGTCCATAGATACATTATCGTATTTTTTTTCGCTATTGTCAATAAAAAGCTGATTCATGAGCTTAAAATATGGCCGATTTTCTTCGCCGTCGGCGCAAATCGGGGGGATGGCCATCAATCCGCGGACAAAAATTCCCTTTACTGCCGATGCATGGGCGAGCGCGGCGGGTATATCCCCGGGTGCAAAGCCGGATTTTGCCTCCTCCGCGCCGATGTTCACCTCCAGCAGAATATCCTGCGTGAGCCCGCGCGCCTCGGCGGTGCGGCCTATGCAGTACATCAGCTCAAGGCTGTCCACACTGTGAATGAGCGACACCGCGCCCACCACGTGCCTGACCTTGTTTTTTTGCAGATGCCCGATAAAGTGCAGCGCCGCGCCGTCATATGCGTGCTCGGCGTTTTTCTGCACAAGCTCCTGCACGCGGTTCTCCCCGCAGATGGGAAGCCCCGCCGCGATTGCCTCGCGCACGCGCGCGGCATCGTTCATCTTCGTCGCGCCGACGAGGTAAATATCCTCCGCGCGGCGTCCGGCGCGCTCCGCGGCGAGGGCGATATTTCTCTTTGCCAGCGCCACGTTATCCGAAATGCTCATTGTCTCTATCCCTCCAATGACCATGTATAAATGCCTTTATCATTCCCCGCGCGGTGTGAGCGCGGCGGAACAAAACCGCAGGTGCAGCAGCGCCGCGTCCTGCGCCGTTATGCGAAAGAGCAGTGCCGTCTTCGCGCCGGAGGAGTCCGCGGCGATGAGCCGCGCGGTCACGGGCGACGCATCCGCGCCGTCGAACGTTAGCTCATACTCCCTGCACTCAAGTGCTTTCGCGCCGCTGTCGGCGAGCGCGGCATAATACCACTCGAACCCCTCGACAAGACGGCCCGCCGCGCCGGGGTACTCCCTCGGCTCGGACGCGAGCAGTGCCTCCACCGTGTCAACAGACAGCTCCTCAAGCGCGAATGGAGAGAGGTACTCATACCCGTCCGTGTCTGCGCAGAAGACCGCGGAGCGTGCCGCCTGAGCGACATCGCCCGAGGCGAACACAGCAGCAGCGCCTCCCGCGGGGAGGCGCTTGCCGTCCTCCGCCGACCACGCGGCGGAGGACGACCCGGAGACGACGCTCTCGCGCCGCACGGCAACGCCCGTGAGCATGATCTGCGTGCTGCGCGCGCTCACGGCGCGCCCGGTGTCCCCGTCCGGCGCATAGACGGCGAGGGTGCCGCCACCGGCGGAGAAGTGCGCCAGCACATAGGCGCACACCGCCGCGAACAGCACCGACACCACCAGCCCCGTGAAAGCGGCGTCGCGGCGCAACTTATGCTTCCTGCTCCAGCTCCAGCTCGAACCCCTTGGGCGGCACGACGGTGGAGATCGCGTGCTTATAGATAAGCTGCGGTCTGCCCTCGGATTCGAGAGCGACGGTGAAGCAATCAAAGCCCGTGATCACACCGTGCATCTGAAAGCCGTTCATGAGGAACACCGTCACCTGAAGCTTGTCACGGCACACCTGACTGAGGAAACTGTCCTGGAGAATCTGCGTTTTCTGCATATAAGCCAACTCCTTTTCTCTGAAGCGGTCTGATCTGAAGCCGCTTCCCTTTATGTATTTACGGGAGCGGCAGAGCCGTCCCCGCGGTATACTATGATATACCCCGGCGGTGTATAAAATCTGTCGAAATCTGTCGTGCCGCGAGAAAATCCGGCTCATCGTCCCAGCGGATCCAGAGTGCGTCCTCCCAGCGGCGGAACCACGTCAGCTGCCGTTTCGCGTAGCGGCGGGAGTTCTGCTTGATGAGCGTGACGGCCTCGTGCGCCGTTATCTCTCCGCGCAGGGCCGCGGCGGTCTCCTTATAGCCTATCGCCTGCATCGCCGTCGCCTCCGGCGGAACGCCGTCCGCGAGCAGCCGCGATACCTCGTCAAAAAGCCCGTCGCGCATCATTTTGTCCACGCGGGAATCTATCATGGCATACTGCCGCGCGCGGTCAGCGTAGCAGAGGACGATGCGCGCCGCGTTGTAGCGCGGCGGGAGGGCGCGCGTGGCCTCGTCGTGCGCGGTGGCGGTCTCGCCCGTGAGGGCGTATATCTCCAGCGCGCGGACTATGCGGCGCTTATCAGGCGCGGCGAGGATCGCGGCGCGCTGGGGGTCGATTTGGCGCAGCTTTTCCAGCATGGCCGCGCCGCCGCGCTCGTCGTATTCGCGCGAAAGCGCATCGCGCAGCTCGCGGCTGTCCTCAGTGTCGGCAAAGCTCCGCCCGGAGAGGAGAGAATCAATATACAGCCCCGTGCCGCCCGTAATGACCGGCAGCCTTCCGCGCGCGAGTATATCCCCGCAGCACTCTGCCGCCTCGTCCACGTAACGCGCGGCGGAATACGCCTCGCCGGGGTCGGCGACGTCGAGCATATGGTGCGCGGCCTCGCGCTGCTCCGCCGCCGTCGCCTTCGCCGTGCCTATGTCCATGCCGCGGTAGACCTGCATGGAGTCGGCAGAGACGATCTCGCCCCCCAGCTCCTTTGCAAGCGCGACGGAGAGCGCCGTTTTCCCGGACGCGGTGGGACCCGCGATGACAATGACATTGCCCGCCATCACACGATCCTCTTGAACTGCTTGTCGAGATCGCGGCGCGTCATCGTGATGGAGACCGGCCGCCCGTGCGGGCAGTATTTCACCCGCCCGGAGAGCACCGCCTCCGCGATGCGCTCAAGCTCGCGCGGGTCCGTGTCCCACCCGGCCTTTATCGCCGCCTTGCACGCAACCGTGTGCAGTATCTCATCGCGCGCGTCCGCCGCGCTGAGATTCTTCCCGCGGCGGAGCTTTTCGCATATCTCCTCCACCGCCGCTGCCGCGTCGCCGGGCAGCATATCCGCCGGGAGCGCGCGCAGGATGTACTCCCGCTCGCCGAAGGCGTCCAGCTCAAAGCCGAGCGCGGAGAGCAGCTCCGCGTTTTTCTCTATAAGCTCCATGCTCTCCCCGTCGAGGCGGAGCGTCACCGGGGCGAGGAGCCGCTGGCTCATGATCTCGCCGGTCTGGGTCTTGAGGCGGTCAAATATTATGCGCTCGTGCGCGGCGTGCTTGTCTATCCATATAAGCTCCTCCCCGACCTCCACGATGATGTAGGTCTTCAGAGCCTCACCCACTATCTTGTGGTCAGGCACGGGAAAGCTTTCAACATTTTGCACAGGTTTTTCAACAGGCTGTTGGTTTAAAATGGGCTCGGAAACAGTCGTATCAACGCTTTTCGTGTCGTTCGCCGTCGAAAAACGGGGCGGGGCGAGGTCGATGCGCGTCTGATACGGCACATCCTGGCTCATAAAGCCGCTCAATCCGCCGCCGGACGGCGCGCGGTGCGCCGGGGCATCGTCATGCCTGACAGGCGCGGCAGGGCGCTCCTCCTGTACAGCGGCGCGGGAGAGCGGGGGAACGGCGGGTTTCGCAGTAAAGCCCGTATCGGCGGCGGGCTTTTCTGTAATGTCAGCCCTGACTGCGGGGCGCTCGACAGGCTTGCCCGTCACGGTGACGCCCGTACGGCTCTCGCCGGAGAGGGCGTAGAGCGCCGCGTGGTACACAAGGTCGAACACCTTTTTCTCGTAGGAGAACTTGACCTCCGTCTTTGCGGGATGGACGTTCACATCCACGCTGCCGCAGCCGAGCTCGAGATATATCACGCACGCGGGGTAGCGCCCGGTGAGGAGGGTGTTTTTATATGCCTGCTCCACCGCCGCCTGCAGCAGCGCGGACTTGATGAAGCGCCCGTTGCAGAAGAAATACTGCGCGCCGCGGCTGCCGCGCCCGGCGGAGGGGGAGGACACGAACCCGTGCACGCGCACGCCGTCGTCCTCGCTCGTGATCTCCAGCAGCGTGGAGGCGAGCTCCCGCCCCAGCAGGGAATACGCGCAGGAGTCGGGCCGCCCGTCGCCGGGGGAGAAGAATTCCTCGCTGCCGTCTCGGATAAACCGCACGGAGACCTCCGGACGGCCGAGCGCGCAGCGCAGGGCCGCGAGAGTGCAGGCGGAGGCCTCGCTCCTGTCGGACTTGAGGAATTTCAGCCGCGCGGGGGTGTTGTAGAAAAGGTCGCGGACGATCATGGTCGTCCCCTCCGGGCAGCCGCAGGGGGTCATGTCCTGTATGTCCCCGCCGTCGAGCGTGACGAGCGTGCCCTCGTCCGTGCCGCGCAGGCGCGTTCTCAGTTCTATGCGCGACACGGCGGAGATCGCCGCGAGAGCCTCGCCGCGAAAGCCCATCGTGCTTATCGCCTCCAGCCCGCGCTCATCGTGCAGCTTGCTGGTCGCGTGGCGCAGAAACGCCACGCCCGCGTCCTCGCTCGCCATGCCGACACCGTCGTCCGTCACGCGGATGTAGGTCGCCCCGCCGCCGCGTATCTCCACGGTCACGTTCTTTGCGCCCGCGTCGAAGGAGTTTTCCATCAGCTCTTTCACCACTGACGCCGGACGCTCGACGACCTCGCCCGCGGCTATCATGTCCGCCACATGGGGGGACAGTACGTTTATAACTGCCATATATAAAGCTCCTAAAATCTATCTGCTCTGTAAGAGAGAATATTATATCGTAAACTTGTTGAAAAATCCATAACTATTATGTTAAAATAAAATGCTGAACATCTGAAATGCGATATAACGATTCAAGGAAAGATAAAACACAATGAGCTACGAAAGAAAAGTAATAGACATAGCGGAGATAAAAAAGCAGGAGGACATATGCCGCGCCATTGCCGAGCGCAATGCCCGCGAGGGCGTGACGAAGCTTGCGATGGTGGACACCTACGGCTGCCAGCAGAACGAGGCGGACAGCGAGAAGCTGCGCGGGTATCTGGCGGAGATGGGCTGCGGCTTCACGGAGGATGAGTTCGCCGCGGACATCATCGTCGTCAACACCTGCGCCGTGCGCGAGCACGCGGAAATGCGCGTGCTGGGCAACGTCGGCGCGCTGACGCACGCAAAAAAGGCGAAGCCGGGGCAGATCGTCGCGGTGTGCGGCTGCATGGTGCAGCAGGAGCATATGGCGCAGAAGATAAAAATGTCCTACCCCGTGGTCGACCTCGTCTTCGGTCCGCACGAGCTCTGGCGCTTCCCGGAGCTGCTGCTGCGCACCATGGACGGACACAAGCGCGTTTTCGCCACGGAGAAGGACGACGGCAGCGTCGCCGAGGGTATCCCCGTGCGCCGCACCGACGGGGTGAAGGCGTGGCTTTCCATCATGTACGGGTGCAACAATTTCTGCACGTACTGCATCGTCCCCTATGTCCGCGGGCGCGAGCGCTCACGCAGACCGGAGGACGTCGTCGCCGAGGCGAGGGAGCTTATAGAGGCGGGGTATAAGGACATCACGCTCTTAGGGCAGAACGTCAACTCCTACGGGCGCGACCTCGGCACGGACACGGACTTTGCCGATCTCATCCGCGAGATCGACAAAATACCCGGCGACTATCTCATCCGCTTCATGACGAGCCATCCCAAGGACGCGACGGAAAAGCTCTTCAGAACAATGGCGGAGTGCACGCACTGCGCCCACCAGCTGCACCTTCCCGTGCAGTCGGGCAGCGACAGGATACTCCGCCGCATGAACCGCAGCTATGACCGCGAAAAGTATATCCGTCAGGTGGAGCTTGCGAGAAGCTATATGCCCGATCTTGTGCTCACGACCGACATTATCGTGGGCTTCCCCGGCGAGAGCGAGGAGGACTTTGCCGACACGCTCAGCCTCTGCGAGCTTGTGCGCTATGACGCGATGTTCACATTCATCTACTCCAAGCGCGTCGGCACCCCTGCCGCGACGATGCCCGACTCATATACGCGCGAGGAGAAGCAGCGGCACTTTGACGCGCTCATGGACGTGTCCAACCGCATATCGGGCGAGAAGCACCGCGAGTATGAGGGGAAGACGGTGCGTGTGCTCGTCGACGGGGAGACGGGCAAGGAGGAATATAACCTCTCCAGCCGCACGAACGGCGGACGCCTCGTCCACCTGCACGGCGACCCGGCGCTGATAGGCAGATTCATAGACGTGAAGATAACCGCGAGCAACACATGGGCGCTCTACGGCGAGATAGAAAACTAACCACAGAAAAATAGAAAGCAGGTCGGAAAATGGCTGAGCTCACGCCGATGAAACGGCAGTACAACGAGATAAAGGAAAAGCACAAGGATTGCCTGCTGTTTTTCAGACTGGGCGATTTTTACGAGATGTTTGACGAGGACGCAAAGCTCGCCGCGCGCGAGCTTGACCTCGCCCTCACCACGCGCGACCGCGGCGTGGAGGATCCCGAGGCGCGCACGCCAATGTGCGGCGTGCCGTACCACAGCGCCGAGGCGTACATCGCCCGGCTCATCGCAAAGGGGTACAAGGTCGCCATCTGCGAGCAGATGGAGGACCCCGCGCTCGCCAAGGGGCTTGTGGAGCGGGAGGTCATACGCATCATCTCCCCCGGCACGGTCACGGACAGCTCCATGCTTGTCGACGAGCGGAGCAACTATATATGCTCGGTCTACCTCGGTCCCGACGGCAGCGGCGCGGCGTTCTGCGACATTTCCACGGGCGAATTCTGCTGCGCGGCGTTCTCCGGCGAGGACGCGGTGGGGCACATCGTCAACGAGCTGGGGCGCTTTTCCCCGCGCGAGGCGGTGCTGAGCCACGGCGCGGAGGAGGAGCAGACAATACGCGACTTTCTTCTCAAAAAGCTCGGCGTGATGCTGGAGACCGGGGGCAAGCGCTTTGACTATATGCCTGCGGCGGCGCTGGTGTGCCGCCAGTTCGGCTATAACAGCATCGACGAGAGCGGCATCGGCGATATGCCCGCCGCCGTGTGCGCGGCCGGCGCGCTGCTCTCGTACATCATCGACACGCAGAAGTTCGACATTTCGCACATCCGCAGTCTGGACGTATTTTACGGCGGGCGGTTTATGGAGCTGGACTGGACGACGCGGCGCAGTCTTGAGCTGACGGAGTCTCTGCGCTCTGGCGAGAAGCGCGGGTCGCTTCTTTGGGTGCTGGACAAGACGAAAACGCCCATGGGCGGGCGCATGCTGCGCGCGTGGGTGGAGCGCCCGCTTTTGTCGGCGGTGGCGATAAAGCGCCGCCTTGCCGCAGTGGATGAGCTTGTGCGCGACAACGTCGCGCGCGGTGAGCTTATCGTGCAGCTGAAGGAAATAAGCGACATGCAGCGGCTCGTGGGGCGCTGTGTCTACGGCACGGCGGGCGCGCGCGATCTCCGCACGCTCTCCAACTGCGCGGCCATCCTGCCCAAGCTTAGGGAGCTGCTGGCGCACTTTACCTCGCAGGAGCTCAAAAGCATTGCCGCGCTCGACGCGCTTGAGGATATCCGCTTTGAGATCGACCGCGAGATAGACGACGAGCCGCCGTTTTCCGTGCGCGAAGGCGGCTTCATCCGTCCGGGGTACTCCGAGGAGCTGGACCGGCTGAGAAACGTGCGCGACAACGGCGCGGAGATGGTGTCGAAGCTTGAGGAGCGCGAGCGGGAGCGCACGGGCATAAAGAAGCTCAAGGTCGGCTACAACCGCGTGTTCGGGTATTATATCGACGTGCCCAAATCGGCGGGCGACGCGAGCATCCCGGAGGATTATATAAGAAAACAGACGCTCGTCTCCAACGAGCGCTACTTCACGCAGGAGCTCAAGGAGCTTGAAAATACGCTGCTCACCTCGCGCGACAGGATAAACCAGATGGAGTTCGATTTCTTCAACGAGCTTCGATTGAGCATCGCGGGCAGGGTGGAGCGCATACAGTCCGCCTCGGACGCCGTGGCACGGCTGGACGCGCTGTGCTCCCTCGCGGAGACGGCAGTGAAAAATAACTACACCATGCCCGAGGTCGACGCCTCGCGCGATCTGAACATAATCGAGGGACGTCACCCTGTTGTGGAGCAGAGCATGAAGGATGTGCTCTTCGTCCCGAACGACACGCATCTCAACGATACGACCGATCGCGTCGCCATCGTGACGGGGCCGAACATGGCCGGTAAGTCCACATATATGCGCCAGACGGCGCTCATCGTGCTCATGGCGCAGATGGGCTCGTTCGTCCCGGCGAAGAGCGCCACCGTCGGCATTGTCGACCGGGTGTTCACGCGCATCGGCGCGTCGGACGACCTCGCCTCCGGGCAGTCGACATTCATGGTGGAGATGAACGAGATGGCAAACATCATCCGCCACGCGACGGGCGCGTCGCTGCTGATCCTCGACGAGATCGGGCGCGGCACGTCGACGTTCGACGGCATGGCGATCGCGCGGGCGGTGGTGGAATACTGCGCGGACAAGCGCAAGCTCGGCGCGAAGACGATGTTCGCCACGCACTACCATGAGCTTTCCGCGCTGGAGGGGGAGCTCTCCGGCGTGAGAAACTACAACATCACGGCGAAAAAGCAGGGCGGCACACTGGTGTTTCTGCGCAAGATCGTCCCCGGTGCGGCGGACGACAGCTACGGCATTGAGGTCGCAAAGCTCGCGGGGCTGCCCGACGCGATAATCACAAAGGCGAAGGGGTATCTTAAAGAGCTTGAGAGCGGCGGCACGGCGGCATTCGCCCCGGCGCGCGGCGCGGACAATGACGACCAGATCACCCTTGCCGACGTCGGCGCGGACGAGGTACGCGAACAGCTGCGCACGACGGACCTCAACACGCTCACACCCATAGAGGCGATGAACCTCCTCTTTGAGCTGCAAAGAAAGGCGCGCGGATGATGGACGGGAGAAACGAAAGACCCGTGCCGGATCTGCACAGCAGCGCCCTCACAAAGCGGGAGGCAATTTGCGTGCTGGCGTATCTGCCGGTGCACGTCGCGCTGCTGCCGCTTTTGCTGGGGCGGCTCATCGCGGAGGGGACGCTCACCGAGCCGCAGGCAAACTTCGCCCTCTACGCCGTGGGGGTCATATATATGCTCATCGCCGCGTGGGACTTTCTCCGCCGGGATTTTTACACCCTCTGCGACAGACCCTTTTTCGTCGTTATTGAGGTCATATTCAGCTACGGCATGATGCTGGTGTTCAACTTCGCTGTCAGTATGCTGCTGAGCGCGGTGAAGTTCACGGACAACCCCAATAATAACGCCGTGGCGGCGATGGCGAAGGAAGGCTTCGGCACGGTGGCGGCGATGGCGGTGTTCCTCGCCCCCATAGTGGAGGAGCTTATCTTCCGCGCGGGCATTTTCGGCCTGATGCGGCGGCACAGCCGCATCGCGGCATACGCGGCGAGCATGCTGATCTTCTCGCTGTACCACGTGTGGGGCTACGGTCTCATTGACGCGCGCTACTGGCTGTACATCGTGCAGTATCTGCCGGTGTCGTGGCTGCTGGCGCGGCTTTATGAGCGCACGGACAGCGTGTGGAGCAGTATATTCTTCCACATGCTCGTCAACGGCATCTCCGTGAAGGCGCTGACCATGCTGGGGTGACGCGATGGCGGACACATTTGTGATAGAGCCGATCGCGCATATCAAGAGCGACTTTGCCGATAAGTTCGGCATCCCGCGTCAGGCGGGGCTTGTCGACGCGCTGGAGGCGCGGATAGTTTTTGAGGAAAAGTACCGCAATAGTGACGCTCTGCGCGGGATAGACGGGTTTTCGCACCTGTGGCTCATCTGGCAGTTCTCGGCGAGCGTGCGCGCGGACTGGTCGCCGACGGTGCGCCCGCCGAGACTCGGCGGGAACGAGCGCATGGGCGTTTTCGCCACGCGCTCGCCGTTTCGCCCGAACGCGCTGGGGCTGAGCTGCGTGCGCCTCGTGCGCGTCGAGCATGACCCCAAGCTCGGCGGCACGCTCATCGTCGCGGGGGCGGATCTTATGGACGGCACGCCGATTTTCGACATAAAGCCCTATGTCGCCTATGCCGACGCGCACCCTGACGCGCGCTGCGGCTTCGCCGGGGCGCCGCCCGCCAACATCGCGGTGGATATACCCCCTGCGCTGCTCGCGCGTGTGCCGGAGGGGAAAAGGGCGGCGCTGCGCGGCGTGCTCGCGGGCGACCCGCGCCCGCGGTATCAGCACGACGCGGCGCGCGTGTACGCGATGAATTTCGCGGGGCTGAATATAAAATTCACCGTCAGCGATGACGACACGCTGACGGTTGTGGACATTGAATAAGCGCGAAAACGCCGCCCGGTCGGGCGGCGTTTTAATATGGCGTTATAGTCTTTCGAACCCGTCGTTGGGCTGCTCGCGCTCGGGCTTGGGGCGGCGCTGGAAGTTCGTGATGAGCACCCAGTTGTACATCACCAGCATCATCGCCGACGCGAAGTACATCAGCTGCATGCCCATGTAGCGCTCGTCCGCGATGACCATGATGTCCACCGCGGCGGCGAGCATGGAGAAGAACATGCTGCGCCATGTGTTCGGCGCGCCGTATGCCCAGCCCGCCGCGCGGAAGAACGCGATCATCGAGAGGATGATCGCCGCGGCCTCGGGGGCGTACTGCCACACGACAGGGTTGATGGAATTGACCTTGTAGAGCACCACCAGCCACACGCAGAAGAACAGTATCGGCAGGAACATCAGAAAGCACACGGTCTTGATGGCGCTGGCGTGGGGCTTATTCGCGGAGGAGAGCACCAGCGGGAACGCCAGCCCGTCCAGCACGCCCACGAGCGCGAGCGCGCGCAGGAAGCTCGCGTCCTTGTCGGTCTCGGCGCTGACGAAGAGCAGCAGCGAGCCGACGACCATTATCACGCCGATGAGCCAGCGGATGGCGGTGTAGAGCCTGCCGGGGTTATAAAAGGCATCGTAAAAATCATCCGGCACGTACCAGCGGTCAGCGCGGAAGCGGTCGACAAAGCGCAGGAAGATATACCCCGCGATGATGACCATCAGCGGCACGAGGAAGTTGAATATGCTCCTGTCCACAAGCCCGTCCTCGTTGAAGGCGAGCATGGTTTGCAGCCAGCGGATGAACACGCTGAACGCGCCCGCGCCGACCACATAGCAGGTTATCTCAAGCGCCTTTTTTTGCAGCGCTATGCGCTGGCGCATTTCGTCATCAGTGAATTGTCTGGGCATATTTCGTATCGCCTCTCAGTAATATTTTATATGGGTAGGGATAAAATCTAAATAACGCTGGTATTTTATACTCATTTGCCCGAAACGTCAAGTTAACTGACTGTAAAGCCGTGTACGACAGGAGAAATCACCGAATGAAGAAGATACTTATCGTCTGCTATACCGCGCTCGCGCTCGCGTTCATCGTGCCGCTTTTCCTGCGCGCCGAGCCGGAGGAGCCCTCCGCCGCGCCCGTGACCGTACCGGGCGCGGCTGCGCCGCCCATTGCCGCGGACGAGCCTTCTCCGCCGCCGCGCGAGGTGCGCGAGACCATATCCGTGCTCGTGGGGGACGAGCCGCGGGAGCTGGACATGACGGATTACCTCACCGGCGTCGTCGCGGCGGAGATGCCCGCAAGCTTTGAAGAGGAGGCGCTGCGCGCCCAGGCGGTCGCCGCGCGGACCTACGCGCTCTACTGCGCCGCCGCGCACCGCCACGCCGACGCCGAGGTCTGCGTCGACAGCGGCTGCTGTCAGGCGTGGCTGGACGACGCCGCCATGCGTGAACGGCTGGGCAAAGATTACGACTATTACGCCGCGAAGCTCCGCCGCGCGGTGGAGACGACGGCGGGGGAATACCTCACATATGAGGGGGCGCCGGCGTTCGCGGCGTTCCATTCGTCCTCCGCCGGGGCGACGGAGGACAGCGGCCGGGTGTGGAACGCCGTGCCGTATCTCGTCAGCGTACCCTCGCCGGAGAGCGCCGACACCGTTCCCGGCTATGTCAGCACCGTGGACGTCGCGCCGCTCGACCTGCGCGACAGCATCCTCTCTTTTTGCCCGGACGCGGACTTCACCGGCGACGCAGCTGCGTGGGTCGGCGAGATCCGGCGCGACGCGAGCGGACGGGTCGAGAGCGCCGCGCTCGGCGGGCGGGACATACCGGGGACAAAGCTCCGCTCGCTCTTTGCCCTGCGCTCCACAGCGTTCGAACTGGAGTATACGGGCGAGGTGTTCCGCTTCACGGTGACGGGCTTCGGGCACGGCGTGGGCATGAGCCAGTACGGCGCGAATGTCCTTGCGCAGAGCGGCGCGGATTACCGCGAGATACTTGCACATTACTATCCCGGCACAACACTCACCATCGCTGAATAGAATGAGCCATGGAGGTGGTGCAGGTGAAATATGCCATTGTAGGCGGAGATGCGCGCTCGGCGCAGCTCGCGGCAATGCTGGCGCAGGACGGACACCGCGTGTGTGCCTTCGCCCTTGAAAAGGCGGACGTGGGCGAGGCGGTCAAGACCGGGTGTCTGCAAGGGTGCGTGTACGGCGCGGACTGTGTGGTGCTGCCCGTCCCGGCGGAGAGCGGCGGCTTGCTCAACACGCCGCTGAGCGACAACGTGCTGCGCATGAGTGAGGTCATGGGCGCACTGTGGACGGGGCAGATACTAATTGCCGGGCGGCTGAGCGATGCGTCCGCCGCGCAGGGACTGCGCGCGGGGGTACATATGGAGGACGTGATGCTTCGCCCGGAATTTCTCATGGGCAACGCGGCGCTGACCGCGGAGTGCGCCATTGCCCGGCTCATCGACGAGAGCGACCGCGCGCTGATGGACAGCGCCGTGCTCGTGTGCGGCTGGGGGAGGATAGGCAGACTGCTCGCGCTGCGCCTCGCGGCGCTGGGGGCGGCAGTAACAGTCGCGGCGCGGTCACGCACGGCGCGCGCCGAGGCGGCGGCACTGGGGCTTGGCAGCGTGGACTACGCGCTTCTGGAGACGGAGATGAGCGCGTTCGACTTTGTGGTGAACACCGTTCCCGCGCGCGTTCTGACAGACGCGATGCTGTGCATGGCGGGGGAGGGCGCGCTCTTTCTTGAGCTTGCGTCCCCGCCGGGCGGGTTTGACCGGACACTCGCGGAGAATATCGGGCTGCACGTCGTCGCGGCGCCGGGTCTGCCGGGGAAGTACGCGGCGCGCAGTGCCGCCGCGCTTATCAAGAGCACGGTGTATGACGTGCTGCGGGAGCAGTATGATGAGGAGGAATAGGGCATGAACGAGAAGAAGCGTCTAGGGCTCGCGTTGTGCGGGTCGTACTGCACGTATGATAAGCTCTTCGCCGCGGCGGAGCGCCTGCGCGAGAGCTATGAGCTCATCCCCATTATGAGCGAGACCGCTGCAGAGACCGACACACGCTTCGGCGCGGCGAGCGTGAACATCCGCCGCCTTATGGAGCTGACCGGGCGCGAGGTCATAACCACCATCGCGGACGCGGAGCCGCTGGGACCGGCAAAGCCGCTCGACGCGCTTTTGATTGCGCCGTGCACGGGAAACACCCTCGCAAAGCTCGCCCACGGCATAACGAGCGCCGTCACAATGGCGGCGAAGGCGCATCTGCGCAACGCCCGCCCGCTTGTCATCGCGTTCTCCACGAACGACGGGCTCTCTGGCTCGGCGGAGAACATCGCGCGGCTATTGAATCGCAAGAATGTGTACTTTGTTCCGTTCGGGCAGGATGACCCCGCGAAGAAGCCGCGCTCGCTGCAATCGGACTTCGCGCTCCTTGCGGACACGGTCGACGCCGCCCTGCGCGGCTGGCAGATACAGCCGATACTGAAATAGGATAAGTGGAAAAATCGCCCGGAGCATTGCTCCGGGCATTCCTAGTATGGTATAATCCGATCAGAAATTCAGGCACACACGGAAGGAACATTGAACATGGTCGAAACAAAGATATATGTAGGGCTGAATGATCTGACGACGAACACACAGCTTTTTGAAAATGAAAAGTATATCCGGATACTCCGCAATGTGTGCTATTCGTACAAGGTCCCGTTTTCCTTCACCGTGCAGGAGGGCGGATATATTTACGAAAGCGGCGAATATGCCCAGGAGACAAGCCTTGTGCTCACGCTTATCGACGTTGAAAAAAGCGTTGTAAATGATATTGCCAAGGACCTGTGCGCGTTTTTCCGTCAGGAGTCCGTTTTGGTCACCGAAAGCCGGATACGCTCGTATTTTGTCCGCGAGAGCCTGGAATAAGGCGGCGGACCACGGAGATTATTTTCGCCCGGAGCATTGCTCCGGGCGATATGCTTTAGGGTTCGTCGTCTATGCTGTCGGTCTTGCCGTAGTACATCCCGGCGTACTCCGCGGGGGCAGGGCGCTCGCACTTGGGGTCAAGCCAATAGAAGCTGTACTCCTGGTAGTTGTAGCCCAGCTGCTCGCGCAGCAGCTCGTGCCGCTCCACCCAGTGGTAGGTGGCGTTATTCTCGTCGTACCACGTGTAGCGCCATGCGTCGCCCTGCGCCTCGGAGGAGGAAGTGCTGATCGTGCAGTTAGGGGCGCGCTTCTGCATCTCGGCGACCTGCTCGGCGGGGATGGGGGTCAGCGTGCCGATCCACAGGCGCTCCAGCTCTGTCAGTGAGTAGAGCGGGGAGATGTCCGTGAGGTTGGGGAGGTTGGAGATGTTCAGATGGCGCAGGCTTGTCAGCCCCGAGAGCGGGGAGAGGTCAGTCACGTTCGTGGTGAATATTTCGAGGTATTCAAGCTTTGTGCAGCTCGCCAGCGGGGAAATATCGGACAGGGGGTTCATCGCGATGATGAAGACCTCAAGGTCGGGCATGCTCTGCACAAAGCCGATGCTGTATATCATCTCGTTGTGGCCGAGGTCGATGTACTTCGCCTTCGTGCAGTATTTGAGCTTGTCGACCTCCTCGTCGTAGAGTATGCCGCCGACGGACGGGCGCGAGGCGAGGATGCGCTCCGTGTCGGTGCGGACGCTGTAATACGTGCCAAACCAGATGCGCCACACCACGTCGATATCCGGGAACTGCTCGCGTATCTGCTGCATGCGGTCGTTTCCCAGCCCCGTGACGATGCCGCCGTCGTCCATGTCGAGCGTTCTGCACCTTGTGAGCGCCGGGAGCGCCGCGACGACCGCGTCGCCGTTGTCGCTTATCTCGGTCTTGCTGAGGTCTATGGTCTCGTCGGCGAGGGTGAAGCTCTTGCCGTAGAGCGTGAAGGTGTAGTCAAAATCCGCCTGAGGACAGGCCTTTTCCAGCGCGGCGATCTCGTCCCACGTCAGCTTGCAGCCCGCCTCGTCGCCGAGCGTGACGGAGGAGAGCGCGGTCATGCAGGGGAGGTATGGCATCAGCTCCGCCGCGGAGGCGGCGTCGATGCCGGTGAGGTCGAGGGAGGCGGCGTCGAGCGAGCAGTCTATGCCTCCGGCGGTGAAGGCGTAGGAGAACGAGAGATCGGGGTGCGCCGCGGTCAGGGCTTGCAGCGCGTCCGCGCTGAGGGCGGATGCGCCGTCCCCGCGGCCGAGGTCGACCGCCGTCACGGCGGGGAGCTTAGAGAGAGCTGCTATGTATGTATCGAGCGAGGCGCTGTCGACGCCCGCAAAGCTCACGCTCTCGGCGTGGTTGTCCACGCGCGTACCGTCCGGCAGGGCGACATCATAGGTCACGTCGACCTGCGGGTGCGCCTGCGCCCATGCGATTATCTCGTCCGTGCAGTCGCTCCCGCGGAAGTCCGCCGTGCGCAGCGCGGTGAAGCCGTCGAGCTTTTCCGTCTCCCCGTCGTGCAGAATGACGGCGAGATCGGCGGTATCGTTTTTGAAGGTGCCCTCCTCAAGGGCGACGGAGTGCGTCACCGCGGCGGCAAGGTCACCCAGCGAAATGCCCCACAGCCATGAGGCGCTGCATATAACAAGGAACAGCACATATATCGCCACGCACAGCCCTGCGAGCCTTTTGCCTTTCATCGACGAGACCTCCGATAAGCCATAGGGCAGCGCCGCGCGGTACGTCTGCGGCATTGCCCCGGGAATTTGATGAGAATGCGGTAATAATAAGTGAAAACAAGTATATCATCACATATTCTCTTTTTCAAGTGAGCATTGATAAAATGTGACAGCGGCATGGCGGGAGGGTGCGAAAAAATATGCGGGAAATTTCAAAAAAACTGTTGACAAATCGAAAAGTATTTGATAATATAATCAAGCCGTGGCCAAGTAGTTCAGCTGGTTAGAACGCCGGCCTGTCACGCCGGAGGTCGAGGGTTCAAGTCCCTTCTTGGTCGCCACAGTAAATGCCCCTTTTTCAAGGGGCATATACTTTGCTGCTATAGCTCAGCAGGTAGAGCGCATCCTTGGTAAGGATGAGGTCCCCAGTTCGAATCTGGGTAGCAGCTCCAGAAAAGCTCTCGCATCGAAAGATGCGGGAGCTTTTTTTGCGGATGGAAACATGATCGAACTGGGGGCCTCATCCGATATTTTGATAAAAAGAGGTCCCCAGAGCGCGACGGAAAGCCTTTGGCTTTCCTAGTCCCTTTGGGGAAATCTGGGTAGCAGCTCCATCGTCGTCGCAAGCTTTGCATCGCTTGCGACGATTTTTTCTAACCATCCGCAAGCTCTGGGGGGCAGATTGGGGGGCAAAAATCAATTCACCCAGCGGAACATCTCCTTATCCACGATCGGGTAGCGGATGAGCTCGCGGGCGTCGAGGTTTTCGTGGTGCATATCCACGGCGGTGATGGCGCGGTTATTATAGGTGGTGTAATAATACACGCCGCGCTGTGCGTTCCAGCAGGAGGTATAGATGGTTATCTCATACGCGCCGGGCTTGACCTCGCAGCAGCCGCGCTGCTGCTCCACTGAGCCGAGAATGTGGAAAAACTGCCCCACGCTCTCCTCCTCCGATTCGCCGGAGACGGAGTGCAGCTTCGTGAACGCGACGCGCACGAAGCGCGACATGGACGACAGGTCGCCCGGCAGACCGAGTGCGCCCATGCCGCGGCTGTACGCCGAGAGCGGCAGACCGGGCGCAAAAGCGTTTTCCGGCAGCTTTTCCGACAGTGCCATGTAATTCGTGAGATTAAAAAGCTGATACTCCAGCGGGGGATTGTTCGTCATCACGCCGACGGGGTTGTCGATGATGTGCAGACCGTCGGCGCGCGCCTCCACCGTGACTGCGCCGGTGCTGTCGGCGATCAGCCAGTGTAGCTGAGCGGCGGGGAGCTGGGCGGAAAACGGCGTGCCGGTGAGGTTGATATCCGCCAGAAGCGCACGCGCCTCGTCGAGCGCTGCGCACTGACTGAGCACCCACGGGATGAACTCAAACTGCGCCACATTGCACGCGCCGGGCTTTTCGGCGGAGTAAACCGCGTTGCCCACGAAGTTGAGCCCTGCCATACCCAGCCCCTTCTCGTTGACCGCGTCATAATAGAGCGGGTAGCCGTCCGCGATGTGCGCCATGCCGATGATGGCATAGTGCGTGTCGAGCGTGCCGCCGTGACGGAACGCGAAGGGGAAGCTCCGCGGCGTGATAGTCACCTCTTCCCCGTAGGAAAACTCATAGTCCAGCGTCCTGCCCATGTAGAAGTCCTTTGTCTTATACGTTGCTGCTGTGCACATACTGTTCCTGCCTTTCCGGTGTGAGCCTGTTTTTCTGTTTAAGACGAGTATAAGTTTGCAGCGCGCCGAATTCAAGTGCGGAGATGTGAACAAGCACAGATCATCCTTGCGTATTCCGGCGCGATGGTATATAGTAGACACATCGAAACTTTATACAAGGAGCAAGGTTTATGGACTTGCAGAGGCTCACGATAGGGCAGATGGCGGAGCTGAACCACGTGTCGGAGCAGGCGCTGCGCCTGTACGACAGGGAGGGGCTTTTAAAGCCGCAGTACACCGATGCCGCCACTGGCTACCGCTACTATCACATCACGCAGTCGGCAAAGCTCGACCTCATACAGAACATGAAGGTCTACGGCATGACGCTGCGGCAGATACGCGAGGTGCTCGACAACAACGATGCCGCCGCGCTGCAAAGGCTGCTGACCGAGCAGGCGGGGCGCGTGAGCGAGAGGATAGAACAGCTCGTCCGCTCGCGCAGCGCGATAATGCGCACGATCGAGAACTACAAGCGCTATGAGGCGATGCCCAAGGGCGGGGAGATATTCCTCGAATTCATCCCCGAGCGCTGCATTTACCGCTATTCCTGCGACGTCAACTACTTTGACCAGGACGAGACGGGGTACGAATACATGCTGAGGCAGCTGAAAAAGCACCTCGTCGTGAACAATATGCCGCTGTCGTACTTCAGCAACATCGGCACGATAATCCGGCGCGAGCACCTGCTCTCCGGCGATCTTTACTCCAACGAGGTGTTCCTCTTCGTCGACGGGGACGAGGCGTCGCCCGACATTGAGCGCCTCCCCGCCGCCGCGTATGCGTGTTTGTGCTCGGACGAGTTCACGCGCGAGGAGGCGAACGTCCGCCGCCTTGTGGAGCACGTCACCCGGCAGGGCTGGGAGATCGCGGGGGACTATATCTGCGAGGTCATTGTCGATTTCCCCGTGCTCGACATCGAGCGGCGGCAGATGTTCTACAAAACGCAAATACCGGTGAGACTATGAGGCTCACCGGTATTTGCACATATACAATAATACTTACATTAATACTGCACAACTGCGCCGTCAGAATTGACAATTACCGGCTGAAAAACCTGTGCAAAATCACAGGCATTATTTTGCTTGACTTTATACCTGCGATAAAGATTATAATAAAGCCATAAAAGTTGTTAAAAAAATAACCTGAAAAATGAATTATAATTTGAGGAGGCAAATAATATGGATTGCAAGGTCAGAGTTGTTCAGTACGGTGCGGGCAAGATGAGCCGCTATCTGATGCGCTATGTGCTGGAGCACGGCGGGGAGCTCGTGGGCGCGTTCTGCCGCAACAAGAGCCATATAGGCAAGGATGTCTCTGAAATAATCGGCAACGGTTATCCCACAGTCGGCGTGCTGGTGGAGGATTCTGCGACGGCGGACGCGCGCATTGCCGAGCTGAAGCCCGATGTGTGCATCATCGCCACGCGCAGCACTGTCGCCGAGCTGGAGGATATATTCACCATCTGCGCGCACCACGGCGTCAACGCCATCACCACCTGCGAGGAGGCGCTTTACCCGTGGAACTCCTCTCCCGCGCTGACCGCGAAGCTGGACAAGCTGGCAAAGGAGGGCGGCTGCACGCTGACGGGCGTGGGCTACTGCGACCTCTACTGGGGCACGATGGTCACAAATCTCGCCGGTTCCTCCCACAAGATCACGAAGATCGTCGGCAGCAGCTCCTACAACGTTGAGGACTACGGCATCGCGCTGGCGGAGGGTCACGGCGCGGGGCTGACGGTCGAGGAGTTCAACAAGACCATCGGCTGCTATAACGACACGCCGTCCGACGAGATGAAGGAGCTTGTCGAGAGCGGCAAATATGTGCCGAGCTATATGTGGAACCAGAACGGCTGGCTGTGCAGCAAGATGGGTCTGCACATCATCTCCCAGACGCAGAAGTGCATCCCCTGCATCGACAAGGAGGACCTCAGGAGCGAGACGCTGGGCATGGTCGTCAAGGCGGGCAACGCCACCGGCATGCGCGCCGTTGTCACCACAACGACCGAGGAGGGCATAACCCTCGAGACCGAGTGCATCGGCAAGATATATAACCCCGAGGAGATAGACCGCAACGTCTGGACGCTCTACGGCGAGCCGGAGACCACCTGCATCGTCAACCAGCCCGCGACGGTCGAGCTGACCTGCGCCACGCTCGTCAACCGCATCCCGCAGCTCATAGACGCGCCCGCCGGGTATGTTACAACCGACCAGTTCCCGTACAACGAGTACATGGTGCACCCGATGAACACCTACGTCAAGACGAAGTAAACAAACGCACCGCAATATATGCATCCCCAGCCCTCCCGCGAGCGATAGCGGGAGGGCTTTCCCGCGCTCCCGTGGGACGGGAAAACGAAAACTTGACAAACGTTAAAAAAACTAATATCATATGAGCAGACAAAACACCACGGAGGCGGCGTATGATACCGGCGGATAAAAAGATAGAGCGCATGCTCGCGGCGGCGCGGATGTACTACGAGCAGGGCAGAACACAAAATGAAATAGCCGCGGCGCTAGGTATATCGAGACCGCTGGTGAGCGTGCTGCTGACGGAGGCGCGCGAGTGCGGCGTCGTGACCATCACGGTCAACGACATCCGCGTCACGGCGGAGACGCTGACCCAGCGGATGATGCAGCGCTTCGGCGTGGAGCGCGTTGTGGTGATAGCGGACGAGGACATTGACGACAACACCAACCGCGCGCTCGCGGCGAAGGCATATGCGGAGATATTCAGCAAGGAGAACGAGAACACCCGCCTCGGCGTGGGCTGGGGGTCGATGCTGGACAAGATGGCGAGCTACGCCGAGCGCCTTAGCGACGTGAAGAAGGGCGAGGGGCGCATCTTCCCGCTGGTAGGCGGGATAAACTCCGTCATCCGCAGCTATCACACGAATGAGATCGTGCGCATACTGGCGCTCAAATCCGGGAAGAGACCGACGTTTCTGTATATCCCCGCGCTGCTGGACACGAACGCCGACCTTGAGCTGACAAAGCGGACGGAGCCGTATGCCCTGATAGAAAAGGAATGGCGCGCGATGGATCAGGCGGTCGTGTCGCTCTCGAACTTCCCGTCGTACCCCGACCTCGGCGTGAAGTCGTTCTACGGCAACCGGCTGACGGAGCAGCGCGCCGTCGGACGCATTCTTGCGTACTACTTCGACGTGAACGGGCGCATCGTCCAGCCGCTTGAGGAGACGGCTTTGCAGATCCCGATGGACGTTCTGCGCCGCGTGAACGTGACGGCGCTGTGCTCCGGGCAGGTGAAGCCCGAGGCCGTCGCGGGGGCGCTGAGGCTGGGGATAATAAACACATTGATGCTGCCGTTCGGGCTCGCGGCGAGAGTGCTGGAGCTGCAGGAATAAAAAATACTGCGTCATGGACATTGGCGCGGAGCATAATACGACAAAAATAATTGGCTATATCATATAAAATCCGGCTTGGGGTTTTATACGAATTAGCCAATTATTTTTTGCTTTTGTCAGAAAACGTTGACAGCGAACAAAACATATGTTAATTTTGAAGCATGAAACAGAGAAAATTTTCTGACATATGTCAAAAAGGAGCGATAACAGTGACAAGAGAAGAACTTGCACGGCGTCTGCTGAACGCCTGTGCGGAGGTCAAGAGCGCCGAGGCGGAGCTGACGGAGATCGACTCGCGCTTCGGCGACGCGGATCACGGGCTGACGATGCACAAGATATGCACGGCGATAGAAAACGCGGTGGGAAGCGGCGCCGGGGATGTGAAGGCGATGCTGACCGAGGCGGCGGACGCTGTCATGGGGCTCAACGGCGGCAGCGCCGTGCCGCTGTGGAACAGCTGGCTCGACGGCATGGCGGAGGGCGCGCCGGAGACTGACGCGCTCGATATAGACGCGATAAAGGCGGTGTTTGCCGCGGGCTTTGAGGAGCTGGACGATATGTCGGGCGCAAAGGTCGGCGACAAGACGATGATGGACGCGCTCATCCCCGCAAGCGAGGCGATAGCGGGCTATACCGGCGCGGACGAGGCGGAGCTTTTCAACCTCGCGGCGGCGGCGGCGGCAAAGGGCGCAGCGGACAGCGCCAACTATGTCTCCAAATTCGGGCGCGCGAAGAGCTACGGCGCGAAGACCATCGGCACGCCGGACGCGGGAGCTGTGTCCATGGCGAAGTTTTTTACGGGGCTCGCGAAGTAACGGCACGAAAATGTATGGCGCATCCCGGTCAGAACCGGGATGATAATTTATAATTACGGAGGAAATACTGCAATGAAAATGAAAAAATTCATCAACGCGCCCGAGACGATAACCGATGAAGAGCTCGTCGGCATGGGGCTGGCGTACAGCGACATTCTCGACGTCGAGGGACACCTTGTGATAAGCAAGGATCTGGCGGACGCCGACCGCGTCACCATCGTGACCTACGGCGGCTCGGGGCATGAGCCGGCGCAGGCGGGCTATGTCGGGCGCGGCGCGCTGGACATTCAGGCGGTGGGCGACATTTTTGCCGCGCCGTCCGGGCAGCTTGTTTTCGAGGCGCTGCAAAAGGCGGACAAGGGACACGGCGTGCTGCTGCTGACGCTCAACTACGCGGGCGACCAGCTCGCGGGCAAGCAGGCGATGAAGCTGGCGAAGAAGGCGGGCATGAACGTGCGCCAGGTCGTCACCGGCGAGGAGATACAGTTTGACCCCAACGGCGAGGACAACCAGCGCGGTCTCGCGGGCGCGGTGGCGCTCTACCATGTCGCGGCGGCGGCAGCCCGCGCGGGCAAGACCCTTGACGAGGTGGCGGAGATCGCGCAGAAATACGCGGACAGCATGGCGTCCGTCACGGTCAAGGTCACGGACGCGACGCACCCGCAGAACGGTATGTCCTTCGGCGACCTCGGCGAGACCGACCTCATGGAGATCGGCGCGGGTCAGCACGGCGAGGGCGGCGGTGTGCGCGTGCCGATGATGTCGGCAAAGGACACCGTGGCGACGGTTGCAAAGGCGCTGACGGCGAAGCTCGGCATGACGGGCGGAGACAAGGCGTTCGTGATGATAAACGGCTGCGGCGCGACGACGATGATGGAGATGCTGGTGCTCTATAAGGACACGGTGGAATACCTCAACGGCATGGGCATAGAGGTCGTGGCGAACATGGTCGGCGAGATACTGACCGTGCAGGAGGCGGGCGGCTTCCAGATGAACATTGCCAAGTGGGACGATGAGACGCTTGCACTGTGGAACACCCCGGTGCACACGCCGGTGTTCTTCAAGGAGTGAGCCATGGCAGACGCGATAGGGAATAAGGCGGCGCATAATTATTATCTCGACACGCCGCCGCTCGATACGGGCTTTTTCGCAAAGGGTCTGGGCAACACGGACTGGGGCATGAAAAACCGCCTCAGCCGCATATTTGACCCGAAGTCAGGCAACACCGTGATGCTCGCGTTCGACCACGGGTACATCATGGGCGCGACAGCAGGACTGGAGCGTCTGGATGTGACGATCGCGCCGCTGTGCGAGCGGGCGGACGTGCTGATGGGTACGCGCGGCGCGATAAGAAGCTGCATCCCGCCGACGCTGAACAAGGCGGCATGCCTCCGCGCGACGCACGACAGCTCCGTACTCTTTGAGGATATGAGCGTCGGCTCGGGTCTGGCGTTCGACATGGAGGAGGCGCTGCGGATGAACGCCTCGGCGCTGGCGATACAGTGCTTTGTCGGCGGCGCGGGCGAGCGGGATTCGCTCGAAGCGCTCTGCCGCGCGGCGGACGCGGGGTACAAGTACGGCGTGCCTATCCTCGGCGTGACCGCTGTCGGCAAGGAGATGGAGCGCACGCCGAAGTATTTCGGGCTGGCAACGCGCATCCTCGCCGAGCTCGGCGCAAGCTTTGTGAAGACCTATTACTGCGAGGACTTTGAAAACGTCGTCGCGGCGTGCCCCGTGCCGATCGTCATCGCGGGCGGCAAGAAGCTGCCGGAGAGAGATGCGCTGGAGATGGCGCATCAGGCGATCGCGCGCGGCGCGCACGGCGTGGACATGGGGCGCAACGTCTTCCAGAGCGAGCACCCGCAGGAAATGATGGACGCGATACGCAAGGTCGTGCACGAGGGGTTCACGGGCGCGGAAGCCTATGAATACTACCTCGACGCGACAAAGGGATAAACAGAAAAACGCATAAAGAAAGGGTATGTGACTGCCTGTCTGCTACAACATAAGGTCACATACCCCGGGCGGTGCAAGGCACCGTCCTCAATATACTTCGTCAGAGACGATTTGTCAATCAAACATATAAAAATTGAACGAAAGTTGAGAGGATAAGAAAATGAATAAATTCGGCAAGTACATAGTCGGCCCCATTATCGTGGCGATACTCGCGTTTGCGATGCAGGCGCTGGATCAGGTGCTGTCCCCGGTGTTCGCGTTCGGCAGCATGGCGGGCGACTGGATCGCATTTCAGGCGTGGGCGATATACTTTCTCGCCGGGTGCAATGTCAACGGCGGCGTAAAGGGCTTCATCGCCTATATCATCGGCATTGCCGCGTCCATTGCCATCATGAGTCTCGGCGGCGCACTGGGCGGCTTCTGGGGCACGCCGATCGCGGTGCTGATCGTCGTTATCCCGGTGATCTGCTGCGAAAAGGGGAACTACATCTCTCTTGTCCCGGCGATATTTGTCGCGGCGGGCGCGTACTTTGCGCTCATGACCCACGGCGGCGCAAGCTATATGCAGGCCGCGGCGGCGGAGATGATCTACTGCGTGTGGGGTCTTGTCTGGGGTTGGCTGACGATAGTGCTGCGCGGCTGGTGGAACAAAAAGGCCGGGCTGGAATAATAAAAACAACATAGGAGGAACAACAATGTCCGCTGAATATATGCATATCGGCATACCCGTGCTCAACAAAAAGCCGGGGATGGTCTACAACGAGTGGGGCGGCTTCTGGGTCAACCAGAGCGTGGACGAATACGACTACAAGATAGAATACCTCAAGTTTGAGGAGGGGACGCGCTTCCCCGAGATACTCTCCAAGCAGCCGCATGTCGCCTACAAGGTCGACGATATGACGCCTTACGTTGAGAAGGCGGAGCGCGTCATTTTCGGGCCGGAGGTACTCAGCGACACGGTGCGCCTCGCGTTTGTGGTGATGGACGACGCGATAATCGAGCTTTACGAGGAGAAATAAGAAACACTCCTTTTCTGAACAGTGAAAACCGCCCGGAGCATTGCTCCGGGCGGCGTTTTGCTTTATTGGCTTTGGTGCCTTGTGTCTACTGCTGGTAGTGGTGCGCGTCCTGCAGCACCATTTCCTTGACCTTCAGCAGACGCACCTTGGTGGAGTTCTCGTTCTCCTCGAGCTTCATGGAGATATACTTGATATTCCCCTCAAGCTCCGGGATCATGACATACTCGAGCGCGTTGACGCGGCGGCGGGTCTTTTCGATCTCCTCCGCGAGAAGCTGCATGGTCTTTTCGACCTGTGCCAGCTCCAGCATGTCCTCGAACACCTTTGCCAGCTTGTCCAGCGCATCGTCCAGCTCGCCGGAGGTCTGCGCAAAGCCGTAGGGGTATATCTCACTCGGGTCGTCGCTCTTGGTCTTGAACGAGTAGACCGGGACGTTGACGCTCATGATGTTTTTGAACGTCATGCCCAGCTCCACGCTCTGGCGCGGATAGAGCAGCGCCTGCTCCAGCATCTCCGGGGACATGATGGCACTTGCCACCTGAAGCGACGAGAACGCCGCCGTCAGCCCCTCCTCAACGCGGGTGCGGAGCTGCTTGTTGAGCTTGACCACGTCCATGAACTGGCGCATAAGCTCGTCGCGCTTGTCCTTGAGCAACTTGTGTCCGCGGCGCGCGGTCTTGAGCCTGCCCTTGAGCTGATTGAGCACCATTCTGGTCGGGGTTATAGCAGTGCTTGCCAAAAAGCATCACCTCCGATTTCGTAAGATTTTATGGGTACGGTTCAGCTTTTTGGGCTTACTTCTTGGGCATATACTTGTCGATCATCTCGGGCTTGATACGCTTGAGCTCACGGCGCGGCAGTATGCTCAGCAGCTGCCAGCCGATGTTGAGCGTCTCCTCGATGGAGCGGTTGGTGTTGTTGCCCTGGCTGACGTAGACCTTTTCAAACTCGTCCGCGAACTGCGCGAAGAGCTTGTCGTCGTCCGACAGCGCCGCCTCGCCCAGTATGGTCATGAGCTCCTTGGCGTCCTTGCCGCGGGAGTACGCGGCGAAGAGCTGGTTCATGGTGCCGGCGTGGTCCTCGCGGGTCTTGCCCTCGCCGATGCCCTTGTCCTTCAGACGGCTCAGCGACGGGAGAACGTCCACCGGGGGAACGATGCCCTTGCGGTGCAGGTCACGGGAGAGGATGATCTGACCCTCGGTGATGTAGCCGGTGAGGTCGGGGATGGGGTGGGTCTTGTCGTCCTCGGGCATGGTGAGGATGGGGATCATAGTGATCGAGCCCTTCTTGCCCTGACGACGTCCGGCGCGCTCATAGAGCGTTGCAAGGTCGGTGTAGAGGTAGCCGGGGTAGCCGCGGCGGCCGGGGACTTCCTTCTTTGCCGCGGAGACCTCACGCAGAGCCTCGGCGTAGTTTGTGATGTCCGTCATGATGACGAGCACCTGCATGCCCTTTTCAAAGGCGAGGTACTCCGCCGCGGTCAGCGCGACGCGCGGCGTCGCGATACGCTCAACGGCGGGGTCGTTGGCGAGGTTGGAGAAGACGACGGTGCGGTCGATGGCGCCGGTGCGGCGGAAGTCGTTGATGAAGTACTCCGACTCCTCAAACGTGATGCCGATGGCGGCGAACACGACGGCGAAGGTCTCATTGTCGCCAAGGACCTTTGCCTGACGGGTGATCTGCGCGGCGAGCGCCGCGTGCGGCAGACCGGAGCCGGAGAATATCGGCAGCTTCTGCCCGCGGACAAGGGTGTTCAGCCCGTCGATCGTGGAAACGCCGGTCTGGATGAACTCCGCGGGGTAGGCGCGGGCGGCGGGGTTCATGGGGAGGCCGTTGATGTCCATATGCGCGTCGGCAAGCACCTCAGGGCCGCCGTCGATGGGCATGCCCATGCCGTTGAAAACACGGCCGAGCATATCCTCGGACACGGCGAGCTGCTGGGGATGGCCGAGGAAGCGCACCTTGGACTCGGCAAGGTTGATGCCCTGTGCCGACTCAAACAGCTGCACGACGGCGCGGCTGCCCTCGACCTCAAGCACCTTGCAGCGGCGCACTTCGCCGTTGGGAAGCTCTATCTCGCCAAGCTCGTCGTAGGTGACGCCCTCGACGTCCTCAACGATCATAAGAGGGCTGGCGATCTCTTTTATTGTCTTATACTCTTTGATCATGCGTCCTCACCTCCGGCAATGACAGCCTCGATCTCCGCCTTCATCTCGGCGGCGATCGCGTCGTAATCGGCTTCAAAGGTCTTGGCGTCCGCCATCTTCGCGCGGCCTATCTTCTCGCGCGCGTCAATGGTGAACAGCGCCTCCATATCCGCGTTCTTGTCGAGCGCGGCGCGGCACAGCGCGTCGTAGGACAGCACCATGTCCAGAAGTCTGAACTGCTTTGCGTAGGAGGAGTAAGCGTCCTCGTCGACAAAGGCGTTCTGCTGCAGGAAGTCCTCGCGCAGCATCTTCGCCGTCTCCATCGTGAGACGGTCGGCGGGGGAGAGTGCGTCCTGACCGACGAGGCGGACGATCTCCTGCAGCTCGCTCTCCTCCTGGAGGATGTGCATGGCCTTTTCGCGGTTGGTCATATAGCTCTCGCCGAACTGGTCGGTGTACCACTGGCGCAGAGTGTCGACATACAGCGAGTAGGATGTGAGCCAGTTGATGGCGGGGAAGTGGCGGGCGTAGGCAAGGCTGGAATCAAGCGCCCAGAACACCTTGACTATGCGCATCGTCGCCTGGGAGACAGGCTCGGATATATCGCCGCCCGGAGGCGACACGGCGCCGATAGCGGTGACGGAGCCCTGACGGTCGTCCTGACCGAGGCATTCCACAACGCCGGCGCGCTCATAGAACTGCGCCAGACGGGACGCGAGGTAGGCGGGGTAGCCCTCTTCACCGGGCATCTCCTCCAGACGGCCGGACATCTCGCGCAGAGCCTCCGCCCAGCGGGAGGTAGAGTCGGCCAGAACGGCGACGTCGTAGCCCATGTCGCGGAAATACTCGGCGATGGTGATGCCGGTGTAGATGGACGCTTCGCGCGCGGCGACGGGCATGTCGGAGGTGTTCGCGATAAGCACGGTGCGCTTCATCAGCGGCTCGCCGTTGCGCGGGTCCTTCAGCTCCGGGAACTCCATAAGAACGTCGGTCATCTCGTTGCCGCGCTCGCCGCAGCCGATGTAGATGACTATATCAACGTCCGACCATTTTGCAAGCTGGTGCTGCACGACGGTCTTGCCCGAACCGAACGGACCGGGAACGGCGGCCGTGCCGCCCTTGGCGATGGGGAAGAGCGTATCTATGATACGCTGGCCGCTGTTCATGGGGCGGCTGGGGACGTATTTCTTGGCGTAGGGGCGCGCGATACGCACCGGCCAGCGCTGCATCATGGTGAGCTTGTGCTCGACGCCCTTCGCGTCGCGCACGACGGCGACGGTCTCCGTCACGGTGAACTGGCCGCGCTCCACGCTCACGACCTCGCCGGACACGCCGGGAGGCACCATGATCTTGTGGCTTATCGCGCTCGTCTCCTGCACGGTGCCGAGCACATCGCCCGCAGTGACCTTGTCGCCGGGCTTTGCCACGGGGACAAAGTCCCACTGCTTTTCGCGGTTGAGGGCGGGCACGTCCGTGCCTCTTGTGATGGAGTCGCCGGTGAGGCGGCGCATCTCGGGCAGCGGGCGCTGGATGCCGTCGTAGATGTTGTCGAGCATGCCGGGACCAAGCTCAACGGACATGGGCATGCCGGTGGTCTCGACCACGGCGCCGGGGCCGAGGCCGGAGGTCTCTTCATAGACCTGGATACTCGCCTTGTCGCCGGTCATGTTAAGGATCTCGCCTATCAGGCGCTGAGAGCCGACACGCACAACGTCGGAGACGTTCGCGTCTGCCAGACCCTCGGCAACGACAAGCGGTCCTGAAACTTTTGTGATAGTTCCGCTCATATAGTTTATTTTCCTTCCTATAAGAATATTGAAGGCTCCGGGCGATCAGTCGCCCAGAATGTTTGTGCCAACGGCACGCTCAACGGCGGCGCGCAGCGCCGTCTGACCGAGACCGATGCTCCCCTCTCTGCCGGGGATGAGGATGATAGCGGGGGTAGGTCTGTCTTTGAATTTGTCTATCTCGTGCGTCATGTACTGCGCCAGCGTCTCCTCAATGTAGATGATGGCGTAGTCCTCGCTCTCGCGGGTGAGGCGGCGCAGGATGTGCCCTGCCTCCTCGGCGTCCGCGGCGGGATAGGTCTCCAGACCGAGGGCCTTGAAGCCCATGACGGTGTCGCTGCCGCCTATGACTGCAATTTTAAGCATACATATCACGCAGCCTTTCTCTGATAACGTCGGGGTCGATGCCCGCGAGTCTGCCGGTGAGGATCATCCTGACGGCTGTGATCTCGCTCTCCACCGCGGCGAGGTAGGCGATGAGCGCCTCCGGACCGAAGCTGACGAGCTTTGCCCTGCGCAGGTATGCCGTCACGGCGTTGTCGCAGGCGAGCTCAAACGCGGTCATGCTGCCGCCCTCGACGGCCTCCGCGCCGATCACTGCCGCGCGCTCGAGGAGCGTGTTGGCAAAGAGGGCGGTTATGCTCTCCTTGTCGCCCGCGGCGACCACCCTGTCGGCGCTGACGCTGCCGCCGGGAATGAGCGCGCTGTCCATAAATTCAAGATCCTTGCCCATGCGCAGTGTGCGCACGGCGCTCTTGAGGTTTGTGCTGTCGGTGAGTATTTCGGCGTAGCCGGCGAGGAACGGGCACTCGGCGCTCTGCGCCGCCGCCCTTATCTCGGCAAAGTACGCCCGGTCGAGGATGAAGTCCGCAAGCTGGGGGTTCGCCGTGCGCGCGAGCACGCTCTTCGCGTCCGCGACCGCGGCGGCGAAACCGGCGGGAAGCTGACCGAGGTTTTCCTCGGTGTAGAGCTCCGTGAGCTTTTCGGGCGTAAACCTGCCCGAACGGCTCATCAGCCGCGCGCCGTCCTGCCCGACGGCCTCAGCCTTGACGAGCACCTTGGCGTTGTGGTAGTCGTACTTCATTCGAAACACGTCCACCACACCCTTGTCCGGCGCGAGCTTTTCCAGCTCCGCAAATACCTCGTCCCGGCGGGAGGAGAGATAACGCTCTATCTCCTTGGCGCTCATCGCCGACATATCGGCATAGCCGCAGTCGGCCAGAAGCTTTGCGCACTCATCGAATGAGCCCGCGTCCAGCATGCGCTCGGCGTGGTCGCGCGTCAGAAGCTTCGGCTCTCTCGCGCGGAGCATTGCCGACAGGCACAGGTATGCTTCTCTTTTAGTTGACAATTTATTCCCTCCCTATATGGGGATAGTATGGCCTCGCCATTAACCGAAGAGAACCTTGGCAATGTCGGAGGACATCTCGCCGCGCGCGAGCTCTATCAAAAGCTCCACGGTGCAGTTTGCCTCGACGCTGCCGCGGCGGAGGATAAGCCCGCCGGCGAACGCGCCGGTGTCAGCGCTGAGCGTGAGCTTTCCGTTCGGGATGAGTGCGTTTGCCGCGGAGACGACTTTTTCGCCGACGGCGGCGCGGTCATGCGCGTTGAGGACGATCTCCTCATCCCCGGTGGCGGACGCCTTGGCCGCGAGCTTGGCGAGGAAGGCGGTGTACTCCGCCTCCGGCATGGAGACGAGCATATCGAACGCCTTGTCGAACGCCTCGCCCACCATCTGCTGCTTGAGGGCGAGCACGCCCTTCTTCGCCTCCATCCGCGCGATGCGGTCCATGCTGTCCACTCTGTCCTGGCAGCTGTTGACGCCGACGCGGATGCGCTCTTTATAAAGCTCCTTCGCCTGCGCCTCATAGTCCGAGCGGATACTCGCGCACTGCTGCTCGGCCTGAGCGAGGATCGCGTCGGACTGCTCCTTCGCGTCGGAGCGGATATGCGCGATTATTTTTTCAGTGCCTTTCATAGTATCTCCTGTCCAGTATAAGTGATCAGAGAGTGATGCTGTTGAGCATCATGAAGGATGCGAGCAGGGAGAGTATCGCGTAGAACTCAACGGTGATGCAGAGGATCATGCCCTTGGACCAGTCGTCGGGCTTCTTTGCGAGGATGTTGACGGACGCCGCGGCGACCTTGCCCTGGCTGATAGCGGACAGCAGACCGCCGAACGCGATGGGCAGGCAGGCCATCATGACCTGAAGCCCCTGCTCGACGCTGACGGACGCCGCGCCGGAGAGCTTGGTGAATGCGAGGAACCAGATAACAAAGCCGTACAGACCCTGCGTGCCGGGGATGACCTGAAGGATCATCGCCTTACCGAACTTGCTGGGATCCTCGGAGACGAGACCGGCGCCCGCTTCACCTGCGATGCCGGTGCCCTTTGCCGAGCCGATGCAGGCGAGGAAGCCAGCCAGACCTGCGCCGAGAAGACCGAGTGCGTATCCGCCGATAGCGTTCAGAAATTCCATTTTAATTTCCTCCTAAATATGTCTTGTTTGGTTGATGTACTTTATAGCTGCGCCGAAAGCCGCGTTATTCCTTGGCTCTGACGTATTTGCTCTTTATCCTGAGCGGGTTGAAGGGCTTGCCGCCGTCCTCATAGAACTTGCCGAAGAACTCAAGGCACTGCAGTCTCAGGTCGTGCACGAAGCAGCCGAGAAGGTTGAGCGCGAAGTTGAGCGCGTGGCCTATAAGGAAGATGACGATGAAGGCGATGATGCTTATCACGCTCACGCCGTTGGCGGAGGGCATCGCGGCGATGTTGTTGAACACCTGCGCCACAACGCTGCCCGCGAGCATGAGGGCCATGATACGCGAATACGAAAGTATATCGCCGAACCAGCCCGTCAGCGTATTATAAACGCAGCTGAGCGCCGCGGTGAGCTTGCCGAAGCCCTTCGCGTGCCGCCCCGCGCCGAAGAGGAGCGCGACGACACCGACGATGAGCACGACCTTGCCTGCAGTGAAGAGCGCGTCCGTCACGCCGAGAAGCTTCAGCCCCATCATCACGCCGCCCACGAGGATGACCCACAAAGGCGCTTCCTCGAAGAGACCGTCCATGACGTTGCCGCGCTTTGCCTTGAGATAAAAGCTGACCGCCATACCGGTGTTGAGGTGGATGACGCCGAGCACCATCGCGCCGTAGAGCACGAGAGAGCTGTTGTTCACGGGATTGAAGAGATACGGCAGACCCTCCCACGTGCTTGCGGGATCAAACATATGTACAAGCTGATACGGCGCGTCGCCGAAGAGACCGCCCGTCAGCGCGCCCATGATGAACGTGGATATGCCGCCGTACAAAAGCAGCTGACAGAAGCAGAGACTCCCCCCGCGGGGCTTTATCTTTGCCAGCGCGACCACCGCCGCGATGATCATCAGCAGCCCGTAGCCCATGTCCGCCATCATCAGCCCGTAGAAGATGATGAAGAACGGCGCCATGAGCGGGTTGGGGTCGACCGACCCGTAGGCGGGCAGCGAATACATATTCGTGACCATGTTCAGTGCGTTGGTGAACTTGTTGTTTTTCAGCGACACGGGGACGCTTGGGTATTCGTCCTCCTCCGGGGCGCGGCACTCCCACGCGCAGTCGTATTTATCGAACACGCGCGCAAGCTCGCCCTCGCGCTCCGCAGGCATCCAGCCCTGCATGAACACAACGCTGTCCGTGCCGTAGAGCCGGCCCTCGGCCTCCGCCACGGCGATCTTCGTGCTCACGCGGTCACACGCGAGCTTCAGCTCGTCCCGGCGCACGCTCTCGCCGACGATGGACCCCTCGCACGCGGATTTCTCCGCCGCAAGCTCCTCCAGCGCGCGCGTCGCCTCGGAGAGGGTCTGGCGCGCGGTGCTCTGCATGCCGGCAAATGCCGCCTGCGCAAAGCCGAAGGTGCGCAGCACCTCCTGCACGCTGCCCAGCCCCTCGCGTATGCACACAATGGCGACATACCGGCTGGTCTTGTCCTCGTACACGCGGAAAAGCTCCGCCTCCTCACAGGCGTCCGCCAGCGCCGCGCTCACCGCGTCAAGATCGGTCTTGAGCGTGAAGCTGCCGAGAAGGACGTTGGCGCGCTGTGTTCCCTCCATGCCGAGCGGGATGTCCAGATCCAGCCACGGCTGAAGCGACTCTGCCAGCATGCGCTGGCGGCTCTCCTCCGCGGTGATGCGCTTTATGCGGTCATCCGCGTCCTCTATCGCCCCGGCGAGCTTCAATGCCGCGTTCAGCCCCGCGTCGTCCAGCAGGGCGGCGGGCGCGACCTCCGTCGGGGAAGAGAGAAGCTTCGACTTTGCGGGGGCGTATTTGTCCAGCAGCGCTATCGCGTGGGTGAGCGAGGCCTGCTGGGTCTTGAGCGTCATGAGCTTTGTGTCCTCGCGGCGGAGAACATCCGCCAGCTCACTTGCCGCGACCTCTTCCTCGATCTCCGAAAACTCCACGCAGCCGCGCTGCACGAGCTCCCGCAGGAGAGCGTCCTTCTTCGAGCGGACAGCCATAAGATAGAGCTTTTTCATTTCTAAGATCATCTTAGCTGTTCACTATCCTTTCCACTACAAGAGTTGCTGCTTGCGCGAGCTTGGTCTCCGCCTTGGCGCGGAGCTCCGCCTTGGTGCTTTCCAGCTCCTTGGAAAGCCCGCCCGCTGCGTCCATTGCCTTTTCGTCCGCCTGACGGCGCAGCTCGGCAAGCTCATTGTCTGCCTTTGCCGCCGCCGCGTCGATCGCCGCCTTGCCGGCGTTCTCCGCGTCTATGCGCATCTGGCGCGCTTTCGCGTCCGCCTGGGCAACGCTTGCTTTCGCGTCGGCTTCTGCCTGGGTTATACTGGCGATTGCCTCAAATGACACTGGCTCACCCCCTTTTTGGTGTGATTTTTGTTTGCTTTTTCTCGTTCTGTGAAAAGAAAAAGGCAAAAATATCCGCCTTTTCCCCCACGTTTACCGATACCCACATGATACCGCAACTGTGCCTCTCTTTCAAGACAAAACTGTGTTTTCGTCATGTCAAAATAACCACATTCGCGGCATATGCGGATACTATCCGACGTTTATAATTATGTCACGGTGTTAGTTAAAAGTCAAACTTTTTTGACGTTAAATAGGTGAATTATATAAATTTCGGCAGTCGTGCGAAAATTCGCCGCGGCTGCCGCCCTGTTTTCATCATTTTGACAATAAACGGCGCGGGCGAAATGGAAATTCGCCCGCGCTTTCCGCCGCGTATCACACGACGATCTCATTTTGCTGCCCTGTGGCGGCGTTGACGTAGATCTTTACCTCCGCGCCGTCGGAGTCGGTGCATATAAGCTCATAGCACCCCACGGCGCGCTTGCCCTCCGTGCGCACGATGACCTTCCGCGCGTCTGTGACCTCAAGCCCCTCCGGCACGGCGGACGCCGCCTCCGTCTCCGTGACATCCCACGTCACGTCGCACGCCGCGCTGGAGTAGCTCTCGGCATTGAAGGCGCACACCGTACCGTCGTCCAGCGCGACGGAGAGCGTCACGAAGTTGTCCAGGCACAGCGCGTCATCCTGCATCGAGGCGAATTTCAGCCGCGCCATGCCCCCGGCACGCTCCGCGGCGATGAGCGTCATGTTCTTGTACCCGTGGCTTTCGAGAAAGTCATGGGCGAGCTGCTGGGCGCGCTCGTCGGTGATGCGCTCCTCGCTGACGAGGCGGGAGCGCCCCATGCTCTCCACGCCCTCATCGTCCACCACGACGAGCGTGTCCCCGGCGGCGTAGCACTTCACGCCGTTCGTGCCCTCATAGTCGTAGGCGAGGCGTATCTGCGCGGGGCTGACCCCGGCAAACCCCGCCGCCACGGCGAGCTTTTCCGCGTCGGAGAGCTTTTTTGTCCCCGCGCTCTCCTCCCGCTGCGCCGCCGCGCCGTAGCGCCCGTCGTAGTCCATGCTCGCCCGGCGCGGGAACTCGCTCTCATAGCGCAGAAGCTCCGTGCTGACCTTGCCCGCCGAGGGGTCGAGCCCGATATTCTGAAGCCGCGTTTCGCTGCTGTCCATCTCTATGCTGCCGTTGTGGTAGCTGCGCTGAAGCTCCGAGAGCGAATCCGTGAGCGAGGCGGCGAGGGATGAAAGCTTCGCGAGGTTTTCCGCCTCGTCCTCGGTGAAGCCGCCCTCCTCCGCCGCCGACGCGCACAGCGTGTATGCGTAGTCGCCGACCTGGTTGAGGTAGCCGGATATCTGCTCAAGCTCCTGCGTGGCGAAGGGCAGCGTGCTCATCGCGGCCTCCGCCGCCAGCGCGTCGGCATACACCTGCGCGCATATCTTCGCGCGCATGCCCGCGTCCGTGGCGTAAACGCTCTTTTTCAGCGCGCCGCTCATATGGCTGACGGCGGTGACGGTTTCCTCCAGCGCCTCCTGCGCGGAGTAGCGCGCGGCGAGGCGGTAGTCCGCGAGGCGGCTGCTGCTCATGTACGAGAATATACCCAGCACCGCGATCAGCGCGAGCGCGTAGGTGCCCAGCACGATGGCGGCTTTGCGTTTTTTCGGCATTGGTGTCATGCGTATCGCTCCTTATTTTATGCAGTAAAAAACTCTCTTCGGATATTTTTGTCCGAAGAGAGAAATTTATGCATCAGCCCAGCTTCTCAAGAGCGATGTTTATACGCCGCAGCGTCTCCACGCGGCCGAGGATGCGGCAGATCTCCACCGCGCCGCCGGGCGTGACGGCCTTGCCCGCCGCCGCGATACGCACCGGCCACATGACCTTCGCGTTCTTCGCGCCCAGATCCTCCGCGAGCGTGACCATCGCGTTCATGATGCTCTCGTCGTTCCAGTCCGAAAGCCCTTCAAACACCGGCAGTATGCGCCCCAGCACGTCCTTTGCCGACGCCTCGTCGGACTTGGACTTCTTGTGCACGAAAAGCTCCGTGGAGTATTCGGGCAGCGTGTCGAAGAAGTCGACCTTCCCGGGGATGTCCGTGAGCACCTCGGTGCGCTGCTGCAAAAGCGCGGCGATCGCGGCGGCATCATACGCCTCGTTTTTCACGCTCTGGCGGATGTACGGCTCCGCCACGGCGGCGAACGCCTCCGGGCTCATCGCGCGGATATACTCGCTGTTGAAGTAGCGCAGCTTCTCAATGTCGAATATGGCGGGGGACTTGGAGATGCCGGAAATGTCGAACACCTCCTTGAGCTCGTCGAGCGAGTATATCTCCTGCTCGCCGCGCGGGCTCCACCCCAGCAGCGTCACATAGTTGAGCACCGCGTCCGTCAGGAAGCCCTGCGCCAGCAGATCCTCATACGACGGGTCGCCGTGGCGCTTGGACATCTTGTTGTGCGCGTCGCGCATGACGGGGGAGCAGTGGACGTACTTGGGTATCTCCCAGCCGAAGCCCTCGTACAGCAGATTATACTTCGGCGCGGAGGAGAGGTATTCGCTGCCGCGCACGACGTGCGTAATGCCCATAAGGTGGTCGTCCACCACGTTTGCGAAGTTATACGTCGGCAGACCGTCGCGCTTTATGAGCACCTGATCGTCGAGCGTGGTGTTCTCCACGGTAATATCGCCGAATATCTCATCGTGGAAGGTCGTCGTCCCCTCGTGGGGGATGCGCTGGCGGATGACGTAGGGCTTGCCCTCAGCGGCGAGACGGTCGGATTCCTCCTTCGTCATCGCGCGGCAGGGGTCGTCCCCGCGGTCAAACTCGCCCGTGTCCTCCTCGCTCTCCGCCTTCTCGCAGAAGCAGCGGTAGGCGTGCCCGCGCTCGACCAGCAGCTCGGCATACTCCTTGTAGAGCGGGCGGCGCTCGGTCTGGATGTACGGCCCGACGGGACCGCCGACGTCCGGACCCTCGTCATGCTCAAGATGGCACTGCGCCATCGTGCGGTAGATTATATCTACCGCGCCATCGACGAGACGCCCCTGATCGGTGTCCTCAATGCGCAGTATGAACTTGCCGCCGTTCCGGCGGGCGATAAGGTAGGTATAGAGCGCGGTGCGCAGGTTGCCAACGTGCATATATCCCGTGGGGGAGGGGGCAAAACGTGTGCGTACCTCGCCGTGAGGTATGCGCGCTTCCATCTCCTCAAACCACTGCATGTCTTTCATTTTTTCATTCTCCGATCTGCCGCGGGTCAGCCGCGGCGATGTTTTTGGCACGGATGTACTTCCAACTAACTATAATATTTTATCTTTTTACAGTTGTCAAGATGGACTTATTCTGCTAAAATAGGTAGACTGCAAAAAATGGGCTTATTCCAATTGACCAATTGATAATATTACATTCATTCTCCACAGGAGGCAACCATGGAAAACAACATCGCAAAGGAAAATACAGCGCCGGCGAAAAAGGTAATGTTCTCCGGCATCCAGCCCTCCGGCGATATGCATCTGGGCAGCTACCTCGGCGCGCTGAAAAACTGGGTGGCGCTCGCGGACGAATACACGTGCTATTACTGCATCGTGGACATGCACTCCATCACTGTGCGCCAGAACCCCGCCGAGCTTCGCCGCCACTCCACGGCCCAGCTCGCGCAGTACATCGCGTGCGGGCTCGACCCGCAGAAAAACACCCTCTTCATCCAGAGCCATGTGCACGAGCATGCGGAGCTGGGCTGGGTGCTCAACTGCTACACGATGTTCGGCGAGCTCAGCCGCATGACGCAGTTCAAGGATAAGTGCGCCAAGAACGCCGACAACATCAACGGAGGACTCTTCACCTACCCCTGCCTCATGACAGCGGACATACTGCTCTATCAGGCAAACTACGTCCCCGTCGGCGCCGACCAGAAACAGCACTGCGAGCTTGCCCGCGACGTGGCGGCGCGCTTCAACAACATCTACGGCGAGACGTTCACCGTCCCCGAGCCCTACATCCCCAAGGTGGGCGCGCGCATCATGTGCCTGAGCAACCCCACATCCAAGATGTCGAAGTCCGACCCCGCGGGGTGCGTGTTCATCATGGACTCCCCGGAGGAAATATCCCGCAAGTTCAAACGCGCGGTCACGGACTCCGACACTGAAAACTGCGTTCGCTACGACCCGGAGAACAAGCCCGGCGTCGCGAACCTCATGAACATCTACTCCGCCGCCACCGGCGAGAGCTTTGAAGCAATAGAGCGCGACTTTGCCGGCAAGGGCTACGGCGCGTTCAAGCCCGCCGTCGGCGATGCCGTTATTGAGACGCTGCGCCCCATCCGCGAGGAGGCGGAACGCCTCACCGCCGACAAGGAGTATCTCAAGCAGATATACACCGAGGGTGCGCAGAAGGCCGCCTACACCGCGCGCAAGACCCTGCGCAAGGTGTACAAAAAGGTCGGTTTTGTAGAGAAGCCTTTTTAAGGATAAGTTCAAACAGAGCGGTTTCGGCGTCTGACGTATCTTTTCCGCCAGAAACGAGTTGCGAAAACTTGAAATACACAAAGTATTCCTGCGTTTCCGCGCCGCGCCTCTGACGAAAAATCTCTCGCCAGCCGCATTCACCGCTCTGTTATCACTTATCCGTTCTGATCCGCCGTGGAATACGGGATATAAATTATTGCATTAAATTGTAATTAGTGCAGTCGGGAGATATAGTTAGATGTTTCAGAATATGGCCATTTGGCTGAGGATAGTTCTGTCCTTCGCCGTGGCGCTGATTGTTTCGCATTTCATGACGCCGCCCGTCAAGACCTTTGCCGAGCGGGTGGGCGCGATAGATATTCCGCGCGACGGCAGGCGCGTGCATGACCACCCGATACCGCGCATGGGCGGCCTCGCGATCTTCATCGGCTTTGTTGTGGCGATGATACTTTTCGTCAGCTTCACAACGCAGGTGCTCGGTCTGCTGCTGGGCGCGCTCATCATCGCCGCAATGGGCGCGGTGGATGATATTGTCAACCTCCGCCCGTGGATAAAGCTGTCCATACAGATCATTGCCGCGCTCGTGGCGATACGCTGCGGCATTATTTTCACCGCCGTCTCCAACCCCAACTTCATGTCCGATATAGGGACGATACCCATCGGCTCGCTCGCCATCCCGCTGACCGTGCTGTGGATCGTCGGGTGCACGAACGCCGTCAACCTCATCGACGGGCTGGACGGGCTGGCGTGCGGCGTGTCGGCAATAAGCTCCATGACGATGATGATTGTCTCGCTCTTCGTCGCCGACCCGAACACCACGTTCATCCTCGCCGCCCTCTGCGGCGCGTGCGTGGGCTTCATACCTTATAACCTCAACCCCGCAAAGATATTCATGGGCGATGTCGGCTCGCAGTTTCTGGGCTTCGTGCTGGCGTGCGTGTCCGTGATGGGGCTTTTCAAGCTGCACACTGTTATAACGTTCCTTGTCCCCGTGCTCGCAATGGCGATCCCGCTGGCGGACACCGTGTTCGCGTTCTTCCGCCGCGTTATCCATGGGCAGAGTCCGTTTCATGCCGACAAGGGGCATTTCCACCACCGACTGCTCGCCATGGGGCTCACGCAGAAGCAGGCGGTCGCGGTGCTGTACGGCGTGTCCGCGGTGATGGGTCTTGTGGCCGTGCTGCTCACCGGGCGTGATACGCTCCAGCGCATCATCTGCGTTGTTGCGGCGTTCATCATCTCGCTTGTCGTGTGGCTGTACGTGTTCTGGAAGCACCCCAAGCATAAGCCCGACGACTGCGGGCACCCCGAATGCCCCGCCGCCGCGCCCGAGTGCGAAAGCTGCCCCGGCGTGTCTCCTGCGAATACGGAGGAGAAAACGGACGGAGCAACGTCTAAAGAGAAATAAAAAAGTGATAGGCGCTGTGTTCATGCGACAGGCGCAGCCGGTCAAGTCCGTCTGCCCCTAGTCCAGCAGGAACATAGCGCCTAATATGATCAGCAGCTCGCTGTCGCCGCTCTCGCGGTACATCAGATAGAGTATCAGCAGCAGTATGATGTCCTCTGTCTCCAGCTCGCCTATGGAGCCGAGCTTCCCCGGCACGAGCCGGGATAGCCGGTCGAATATCCCGCCGGGCGTGCTGCCGCCGCCGAGCAGCGCCTGCAGCGCCGAGGGCGGCTTACCGGCGGATACGGGCGCGGGTGCGTGCGCGCTGCCCATACCCGCGCCCTGCGGCGCACCGGGACGGGGCGGCGGCTGTGAGTCGTCGATGCGCACGACGCGCCCGGTGTTCCCCTGATAGCGGTTAAGCATGGCTGCCGTCCTCCATCTCCCCGATGGCGAGGCGCGCGATCCGCGCCAGACGCGCCAGCTTCATCGCCTTATCCATCTTACCCCGGCGCTTTTCCGACAGATACGGGCGCATCGCGTTCAGCAGCGCCTGTTCATCCGCGTTCTGCGCGCTGCCGGAGGATATGAGGCGCGTTATGCGCGAGAGCATATCCGCGTCTATGCCGAGAGAGGCGAGATCCGGCATCGCGGCGGGTCTGGCAGAGGTCCTTGCGCTCTCCGTGCCGCCGGTCGCCGCGCCCGCGGCGTCGCCCGCGCCGCCCATGAGCGATTGGGCGAGGCGTGTTATCTGTGCCATTTGCTCCGGGTCGCCCAGCACCTCGGAGATCTTATCCTCAAGCTCGCTCATGGCGCGTCACCTCACTTTTCCTGCATCATCCGCCGCACGTTCTCCGCGAGGCGCTTCCCCTCGTCTGTGCTCAGCACCTGCGTGAGCATGCGGCGCAGTGCGTCCGCGTCGCCGGTGCGCGCCGCCTCCTCGACGGCGTGTGTGTCCACCATGCGCCCCAGCCGCTGCCCGTCGTCCGATTCGGCGAGCGCCTTTATGCGCTCGGTCTTGCCCTGACGCTCCAGCTCGCGCCCAAGCTCCTGAAAGCTCTGCATAGACATATTCCCCCTCGACCACATTATATTCATGAAATTCCAAGTTGATAATATGATAGGAGAAAAACTATGAACAGCGTTGTAAAAGCCGCCGTCTTTTCCGATTCCCACGGGCTGACCGCGCTCATGCGCGAGTGCGTGCGCCGCGTGCACCCGGATGTCATTATCCACCTTGGCGATTACAGCCGCGATGCGGACGAGCTGCGCGCGGAGTTCCCGGAGATACCGCTCTACTCCGTGCGCGGCAACTGCGACATCGGCAGCACCGCACCTGACCGCGACATCGTGCCGCTCGGCAGTGTGAAGGCGTTCATCACCCACGGGCATCTCTATAACGTGAAGTACGGCATGCTCGATTCGCTGGTGTACGCCGCGCAGGAGCAGGGCGCGAAGATCGCAATGTTCGGGCATACGCACGAGGCGGACTACGAGGAGATGGGCGGCGTGAAGGTCATAAACCCCGGCACCGCCGGCGCCGGACGCAAGCTCACCTACGCGCTCGTGGAGGTATACGACAACGGCGGAATAACATGCGAGATACGGGAATTGTGAGATCGAGGTGATTTGTGTGAAACCGGAGTACAAACCGCTGTATGAGAAGTTTGGATTGAACATCGTATATTACCGAAAGCGCAAGAAGCTTACGCAATTGCAGCTTGCGGAATTGGTCGATATTGATCGCAGTCATATAAGCGCAATAGAGCTGGGCAACGTAGGCGTTTCTATGGATGTCATATTCAAGTTGTCAGAGGTATTGGGAATAAAGCCGGGAGACCTCTTTGACTTCAGAGACTGAAAAAAATACATAAGAGTCTCAATTAAGTTAGGATGAGAGCATTGAGAATTGGTGAGGCTATACGGGAGAGAATACTTGCACTATGTGCCGAGCGCGGAATAACGGTAAACAAGCTTGGGACAATGAGCGGAGTGACGCAATCGACGATAAACAACATAACCAGCGGACGCAACAACAGCGCGACCGTTGCTACAATTAAGAAGCTTTGCGATGGGCTGGATATATCGATAACCGAGTTTTTTACGGATGAGGTTTTTGATGATTTGGAACAGGAAATAAGGTAAAAGCACAATAATAGGCGTAAAAAACACGCGCGGCGGGATGCTGCGCGTGTCTGCGTATCTGGATATTTGCTTAGCTTATTCCTCGCTTTTTTCCGGCAGGGAGGGAGCGGCCTCTGCCTCGGGGAGAGCGGCGGGTTCCTCCGTGGGGGTGTCCACGGTCTCCGCCGGTGTGGTCTTATGCTTGCCCAGCAGCAGCGTCACAACACCGAGACCGAGCGGCACGGCCACAAGACCGACAGCGAACGACAGCCCCGGAATGCAGTACGCAATGCGCCACAGGAGGATGCCGATGGGCAGCTCGGCAAAATAGTTCGGCGCTTTCTTGAAGAGACGGCGCCAGATGAGCGCGCCGAGGAAGAAGCCGAGGAACACCGGCGCGGCGGCGATCGCGGCGAGGTACACGCCTGTCAGCACGAACGCCAGACGCACGCCGATGCGCGCGATCATCAGCAGCACGGCCGCAATGGGCAGACCCACGAGCACGGCAAAGCCGATACCGAACGCCTTGGCGTACTTGCCAAACGGCGCGCCGTAGTATTTGCGGTCGACCGTCTCCCACAGCGGGGTCAGCCACAGCAGCACGAACGCGACGGCTGTCACGCCGAGGAAACTGAGCGCCCAGGAGCCGAGCTTATGTCCGAAGGTGTTCGCGGGCTTGGCGGCGGCAGCAGGGGCGGAGCTGGATGAATCGACATAGGTGACAACATTGACGGACGCGGGGTAAGAGATCGAGGCGCTGTCGTTGACGCGGACCGTGCCGGGAATGTCGGCAGTGTCGGTGATGACGACTTTGTTCGCGTTTATGTACACATCGCCGCCGATGCTGCCGGTCAGCTTCACGGTGTCCGCCGCGATATACGCGCCGCGGCCGATGGTGCCGCCCACGGCGACGGTATTCCCCGCGGCGAACACATCGCGCGCGGCACGGCCGGTGACAACGACAGTGTTGCCGGCGAGGAAAACGTCATTTTCCGCCGCGCCGAAAAATTCGGCGGTGCTGCCCGCGGCCATCACATACTCGCTCTTGCCTCCTGCGCGGACATCATAGCCCGCGGCGAGAAGTACGCCTTGTACGTCGGCGCGGCTGTCCACATTCTGCCCCGCGACGAACAGCGAGCCGTCATAGTTGCCGTCCGTCCCGTCAAGGGCGAAGATGTCTGTATCCGCCGCGAACGCGGGGACGGAGAGCGCGGTCATGAGCACGAGCGCGAGCATCAGCGCGAACGCAAATCTCAGATTCTTCTTCATTCTTCTTTCCTCCATATATAAAAATAGGGTAAACATTTTGCTGCGCCGCGTCACTTTTTCCGGCGCAGGATGAGATCGGTGACGGACATCACAACAACGAACAGCACGCCGCCGACCGCCCAGATGACCCAGCTGCTGCTGGGCTGACCGTTGCCGCTGGGGCCGAAGGTATAGACGAGGAACACCGCCGTGACCGTGAGCCAGTATATCACGCTCACCGTGCCCTTCACGCCCTTTTTCGCCTTCTCGTCGCGGGTGTAGTCGCCCTCCTCAAGAAGGCGGTTCATTGCGTTCTGGTATGTGCCGCCCAGAGTGAAAAGTGCGGCGCCGACGCCCACGAGCAGCAGCAGCGCGCACACAGCGGCGATGCAGATAATGTCCGGCGCGCCGACGCTCCCGGCGATGAAGATAGGCACGGCGGAGAGGATGCACAGCGCGACGGCGATAATGTTCATGCGGGTGTATGTATCGCGGAAGGCGCTTCTGCGCTCCCTGACCATGCCGGACACACCGTACTCCGTCTCAAACACGGAGCTTTCAAGAAACTCAAAGTCCTTCACACGCCCCGAGCAGGTGATGAATATGGCGACCGCCGCTGCGACGAGCAGCAGTATCACCGTCACGCCGATGCCGACGGCGGCGCGCTCCGTCACGGCGAAGCGCGCGTCCTCGCTCATCGCGGAGAGCATAAGCAGGCACACCGGCGATATAACGCACATGAACACCGCCAGCGCCATCTTCGGCGCATCCTTTCTGCACCGGGCGATGTAGCCCGACGCCTCCTCCATGGTCACGCGGCGCACGGGCGGCTCATGCTCGTCACCTGCGGCGGGAGCGATATACTCCGGCTCGCCCATCTCGTCCTTCAATAAATAATCCGTGGACACGCCGAACAGACGGCTGAGCTGAAGGATTTTGTCTATATCGGGGACGGACTGCGCGCCCTCCCACTTGGAGACGCTCTGCCGCGTCACGCCCAGCTGTGCCGCCAGCTCCTCCTGCGACCAGCCAGCCTTTTTGCGCAGCGCTATAAGCTTATCTGCAAATATCATGTTATGTTCCTCCGTTCGCTTTTGATGGCGGCATAGTAACATTTCGCGCGGTTGCGCACAAGAAAGCGGACTTGAAAATCTGTCAACCGGCGGTTGCATTTGAGTAATTTCAATGCCTTTATCGGTTACACGCGTTATATTATATATGTTTGAAAAAGAAATGTCAATCGTTATAACATACAAATATGAAAGACGGGGCATAAAAAGGACGCGCTGCGAAAGCAGCGCGTCCAGAGGGTTTTATAAGGTTTTTGACGTTCCGCGGTCAGCTTATATCTTCATGCAGACGTCCCAAGCACGCCAGATAACGGTGCGCAGGTTGCCGATGGCAACACAGTCGCCGACGCGGTGAGCGTTCTTGTTGTCCTTGCCGCCGACGGGAGTGGGCACGAAGCCGATGCCGTTGACGACGCTGTCACACTCGACAAAGAAGGTCTCGCCGGTCTGAACGTTCTTCACGGTGCAGCCCTTGTCGGTGATCTCGGTGACGGTGGAGTGCAGGTACACGGGGACCTTGTGATACTCCATTGCGTCGCGGAGGTAGGAGGTGTTGGCAAGGCAGGTCGCCTGTGCGGCAACGAGGTCGCCCGCGTACTCGACGATGATGGGGTGCTTGCCGAAGTTCAGCAGCAGGTCATATGCCGCCTCGCAGGAGGACTGGCCGCCGCCGAGGAAGAGCACCTTGTCGCCCACGTCGACCTTGTCCTTGAGAACCTGCGTGAAGGTGAGTGCCTTCTCGAAGCCCTTGATGCCGGGCATGGTTCTGGGGACAGAGCCGGTGGCGACGATGATCTCGTCATAGCCGCGCATAGTGCCAAGATCGTTGACCTCGGTGTTGAGGCGAACGTCGATGCCCTCGCGCTCGATCTCCTTGAGGTACCAGCGGATGAGCTCCTTGTCGTTCTCCTTGAACGTCATGGCGGAGGCAGTCAGGAAGAGACCGCCCAGCTCGTTGGTCTTCTCAAAGATGGTGGGGATATGGCCGCGCTGCTTGAGGACAAGCGCGCACTCCATGCCGCCCACGCCGCCGCCGATGATGGCGACCTTCTTGGGCTTCTTGGTGGGGACGATCTTGTACTTGTTGTGCTGCATCGTGGTGGGGTTCAGGGCGCAGCGCGCAAGGTGCAGGGAGTCATCCAGCTTCTGCAGGTTGGAGGTTCCCTTGTACTTTGCGAAGTTGAAGCAGCCGTTGTGGCAGCGGATGCAGGGCTTGATGTCGTCCTCGCGGCCCTCTTTGATCTTGTGGATCCACTCATGGTCGACGAGGTTCTGACGCGCGATGGCGACAGCGTCGAGACGGCCGGCGGCGATCTCTTCTGCAGCTTTGACCGGGTCCATACGTCCGGCGCAGACGACGGGCTTGTCAGTGAACTTCTTGATGTGCTCGACATACTCGAGGTTGCAGTTGTCGGGCATGTACTGAGGCGGATGTGCCCAGTACCAGGCGTCGTAAGTACCGTTGTCGCAGTTGAACATATCGTAGCCCGCGTCAGCGAGGTACTTGATGGCCTTTTCGGACTCTTCCATGTCGCGGCCGAACTCTTCAAAGTCGGTCTCATAAGGCATTGCGCCCTTGCCCCAAGCTTTGGTCTTGGAGACGACGGAGTAACGCAGGGAGACGGGGAAGTCGTCACCGGCGTACTTCTTGATGCACTGCACGATCTCAACGGGGAAGCGGAAGCGGTTCTCAAAGGACCCGCCGTACTCGTCGGTACGGAAGTTCCAGTTCTTCATGGTGAACTGGTCGAGCAGGTAGCCCTCGTGCACGGCGTGGATCTCAACACCGTCGACACCGGCCTCGCGCAGACGCTTGGCGGTCTTACCAAAGGCCTCGACCATCTCGTGGATCTCCTTGACGGTCATGGGACGGGACTTGACATCCTCTGCCCAGCGGTTGGGCGTGGCGGATGCGGACGCGCAGCAGTACTGAACGTCGACAACGGGGGAGGCGAGCTTGTTGAGCAGGTCGTTCTTTGCAAGAACGGTCATCCAGCCGTTGATGGCCATGGAACGGCCAAAGCCGGCGGCGAGCTGGATAAAGAGCTTGGAACCGGTCTTATGGAACTCTTCCATGTAGGGCTTGAGCTGCTTGAACATCTGGTCGTTCTGGTACAGCCAGTGACGGCCGGGGATGCCCATGGTGTCGCGGACACACTGCATACCGGGCAGTATGAGGCCGACGCCGTCCTGGGCGCGGTTGAGCAGGAAGTAAGCGGCTTCCTTGTCGAAATGGTTGGGCTCCAACCAACCAAAGAGGGAAGTACCGCCCATGGAGCACTGTACGATACGGTTAGGTATCTCTACATTGCCGATCTTCCACGGGGTAAAGAGTGCATTGTACTTTTCGTTCAAAAACTTCGCTTCCTTTCTTATTTCTAAATGGGTGACGTAAAGATGCGTTCTCGTGCGTCATTCATTTACACAAGATTAATTACATTATAACGTATTTTAACAAATAAATCAATCACAACCTTGCCATTTTAGGTGAATATTCATCATAAATTTGTTATACAATTCACAGTGAAATGTCAGAAATTGCGCAAGTTTGACACGACGCTGACAAATACAAAGATTTCTATGGCGTAAAGCGGAAGAATATGTTATACTGTTCAAGAGGAGCATGGAGCAAAAATAGAGCCGCAGAGCGGTTTGCACATAAAAATTTTTGAAGCAAAACGGAGGGCAGATCATATGGAAATGCGTGAGCTGGAATGTCGCGCGTGCGGCGCATCGCTGAGCTGCGCTGCGGGCGCAACGCACATAAAGTGCCCCTACTGCGGCACGGAGTATGTTCTCACGGCGAAAAACGGGGAGAGCGCCGGAGTGAGGCGGATAGACTATCATGGGCGCGGGGCGCTGTTCACGGCGTTCGTGCCGCAGGGCTGGACCGCGCGCGTGATAGACGACGGGGAGAAGTCGTCCTCCTCTGCCGCAACGATGCCGCTCGGTCTGCGTCTCGACGCGCCGGATGGCGGCGCGCAGATGGTGTTCTATCCCTATTCGTATTATAAGGACTTCAAGCCCGGCGGGCTGAAGAAGAATAACGCGATCGACTACTCGCTCATCCGCTACCGCCATGCCGTTCCGGCGGCGGACTATGTTGCCGAGCGCGTGCGCGAGCTGTACGGCAAGGAGATAGAGGACGTGCGCGTACAGCAGATGGAGGACGGCAGCGGCGTGATCGCGCAGCGCGCAAAGGGCTTTGAAAACGACGCGGCGCAGGCGCTGGGAAAGCCCGTCGGCATGACGGGCGGGCTTTTCGCCTTCTCGTTCGGGCGCGACGGCACGGTGTACGTGGGCTTTTTCGCCACGGCGCTGGCGATGACCTCAATGCCGGACGATGCGGCGGCGGAGCGCGAGCGCGCCGAGGCGGCGGCAAAGGAGGCGGCGAAGCGCGAAAGGGCGGAGCGCGCCGCGCAGGATCGCGCACAGGGCAAGGGCTTTTTCAGCCGGATGATGAACTATCGCGGCGCGCTGGGCGGACCGTCCGTGTCGGACATAATGGGCGGCAATTTCAGCGGCGGGGGCTTTGACTCCGCCGCGGCAAAGGATATGCTGGGCAGTCTCGGCAGGGGGCTGGGCGATCTCGGCGGCATGGTGCTGGGCATGGCGACCGGCGGCATGAGCGGTATGCTCGTAAAGCACGACTGGGCGCGCGCGTTCGACTTCGCGCTCGTCGCATCGGGTGAGAACGCGGGGCTGTACGCGCCGATATTCATGCAGTTTGTCGCGTCGCTGAGGTATGAGTCGCTGTACTTCGATTTGCAGGAGGAGGAGCGGCAGAATATCGAGCGCATAAAGATACAGGGGATGCAGCAGCGCACGCAGAACGCCATCAACGCCTCCCGCCACGTCTCGCAGACGCTCAGTGAAACGCAGGACATCATCATGGACTCGTGGGAGAACCGCTCGGCGTCGTTCGACAGAATGCAGCAGGGGTATTCCGACGCGATTCGCGGCGTGGAACGCTACACCGACAGCACCGGGCGCGTGTACGAAGCGGACGTGAAGTACGACCACATCTACAAAAACGGCGACAAATACGCCGGTACGGTGTTCGGCGGCGCCGACCTCGGCGCTGATTGGGAAGAGCTGAAAAAGAAATGAAGAAACAACAAAACAGCGACGGTAAAACCCGCCGCTGTTTTGCTGTTTGGAGCTTTAGCGAAAATAAACCCCCAGTTGAACTGGGGGTCAATAAAAAGAACTTAAAGTATATACAGGGAA
>CAKTKU010000012.1 GCA_934572335.1 uncultured Oscillospiraceae bacterium | reverse complement strand
CTTTCCCTGTATATACTTTAAGTTCTTTTTATTGACCCCCAGTTCAACTGGGGGTTTATTTTCGCTAAAGCTCCAAAAATACGGCTCCGGGGTCGGTAATGACCTCGGAGCCGTGTGCTATGTGTACTAGTTGCTTGCTCAGTTTATCGTGAACACCTGCGCTATCGGCGAATCGGAGGAGACGACAAGCGTCTTGTCGCCGGTGGTGAGGGAGGTCTTTGCCATGTCCAGCGCGCGCATGAACTCGTAGAAATCCGCCTCGGCGGGCGTGTCGTAAACCTCGGAGAGGATGCGCATATACTCCGCCTCGCCCTCGGCCTTGAGCTTTTCGCCCTGCGCCTTCGCCTCTGACAGCGTGATGGTGACGGATTTATCCGCCTCGTTGCGTATCTGCTTTGCCTCCGCCTCGCCCTCGGCGGCGAAGGAGGCGGCGATGTTGCCGCGCTCGGAGATCATGCGCTCGTAGACTGCCGCCTTGTTCTCATCCGGCAGGTCAATGCGCTTGGTCTCTATGGCGAGCACCGTGATGCCGTATTTATCAAACGTCGTGCCGACGTTCTCCATTATCTTCGCGGCGAGCTCTCCGTCGCGCCCGGAGATGACCGCCTCCTGCTTCATGGAGCTTATCACGGTCTTGAGGCTGTTGTAGACGACCGTGTCAATGCGGTACTCGGCGTTCGCGATGCTGCCGGAGAGCGTCTGGATGAACTTGAGCGGGTCGGAAATGCGCCAGAGCACGAAGCTGTCAGCAACCATGGACTTTTTGTCGCTGGTGATGACGTCGCTCACGGCGAGGTCATAAAGCATCTCAGTCTGCGGCAGGGTGCTGACGGTCTGGATGAACGGCAGCTTCACGCTCAGCCCCGGCGTGTCAACAATGCGCACGACCTTGCCGAACTGGCGCACGATGCTGTATTCATTCTGCTGCGTGGTGAAAAAGCAGCCGCCCATTATACACACGACGAGCAGCACAGCCACCGCGCCGAGCGTTATTTTCATGCCCTTTTTCATCACTTGTCACCTCCCACGTTCACATCGGCGAACTTATCCAGCGGCAAGGCGGTCTGCACGCCGGTGCTCTCGTCGAGGATATAGAGCTTCATATCCGGCAGTATCTCCTCCATTGCCTCGTAGAAAAGGCGCTGCTTTGTGATGAGCGGGTACTTCTCATACTCGGCGAAGAGCTGGTTGAAGCGCTCCGCCTGTCCGTTCGCCTCGTTTATCTTGCTCTGCTTATACGCCTCCGCCTGCTTGATTATCTCGTCCGCATCCGCCTTCGCCGCGGGGATGACCTCGTTGGCGTACTTCTTGGCGTTGTTGACGGCGGTGTCGGCGGACTGCTTGGCGGTCTCGACGGCGGTGAACGCCTGCTGTACCTCATGCGTGGGCGGCTCGGCGTCCTGAATGGTGATGTTCGTCAGCTGCAAACCGATGTCCTCGCTCTCCAGCCGCGCCATGACCTTCTGCTTTATTGCCGACTGTATCTCGCTCTTGCCGGTGGTAATGACGCTGTCCACATCATAAAGCCCGATGGTGTCGCGAATATAGCTCTGGCAGAGCATCTTGAGTATTTCCACTGGGTCCTCGGAATTATAGAGGAACTTCACCGGGTCAGTCACGCGATACTCCACGTAAAAATCCACATTGACGAAGTTATAGTCATACGTGATCATCAGCGACTCCGACTCCACCTCGGAATTATCACTGCGGTAGCCGAGAGGGAAGCCCTGAATGCTCTTTGACACCTTCGTGACGTGCTGGATGAGCGGTATCTTCGGCTGAAGGCCGGAGGCGGAGACCGTGGTGGGCTTGCCGAAGGTGGTGATGACTGCGTACTGATCCTCCTTGAGCGTATAGAACGAATCGAGGATAAGAAGCGCCGCGATGATGATGACCGGGATGAGCCATATCAGCTTTTTGTTCAGCTTCGGCACGCGCGGGGTCCTCGCCGCGCCGCCTCCCGGCGGCTGGGTGTACTGTCCGTTGAATTGCATTTTGTCCTTACCTTTCACACTATATTTTTCAGCTTTATTTAAGCCTTTTGGCGTATATTATAGCTGCGCCTGTACCGGGGGCTTATTCACGGGGATCGCCGCAAGGAGATACAGCGGCGCGAAAACAAGCGTCGGCAGCGCCGCGTAGCACTGCCCGAGCGCGAGCGCGACAGCGACGATCTCTGCCGCAGCGGCGCACACAAAGGCGGCGACGGCGGGTGCGATGAGCACAAGGCGGCTGCGGCATTTTTCAAACGCCGCGGGGATGCAGCAAAGCCCCAATATGCCGCCAAGCACCTCCAGCACGCTTATCGCGATGCGCGCGGTGTGCTCGCGGTTAAACTCTGCGTAGTATTCGTCCGCGTACTGCGCCGCGACCTCGCCAAGCTCCGCGTCGCCCGTGAGCTTCGCTTTTATCCCGTCGTAGCTTCTGAGCGTGCGGCGTGTCGCGCCGAGCTTCTGCTCGTCTTCCTTGCGCTCCTCGGCGACGGCTTTTTCCTCCGCCAGCTCCACCGCCTCGTCCAGCAGCGCCGCGCGCTTCTGCTCAAGCTCCGGCTCCTCATCGTCCAGCTTGCCCATGTCGTACCACAGCTGGGCGAGGTTTCCGTCTATCTTCTCTATCGCGCCCTCGACCGCCGCGCCCGCGGCGGTGATCTTTGCGCGCGCCGCCTCTATCTGCGTCTTGCCCTCGGCAAGCCCGGCGGAGACGGTCTGCGACACCTGACCGAGCGCCGCCGCGGCAGACGTGAGGTCAGGCATTGCCTGTGCGCCAGTGCCGGTGAGGATGGCGTTCGCCCCGGCGAGAGCCTGTGGCGCGGCTGTCTCTGCCGCAAGATAGGTGTTATATGCTTCGGCTTTGGGCAGATACTCAGCCATTTTCGCCTCATACGCGGCTTTTGCTGCCGCATAGTCGTCACAGGCTTTTTTATAACCTTCGGGGTCTTTCTCCTGTTCCTCGGCAGTCCACGTCGTGCTCGGGTCCGTGACCTCAAGTTTTGGCGCCTCGCCCGGATCCTCCGGCTTCGGCATCGCCAGTATGGCGGCAAGGTTGGTGCAGGTCGACGCTGTACTGCTGCACATATCTATCATGGCCTTGCCCTCAGCCGCCTTGGCGTTGTACTCCGCCTCCGCCGCGTTGAACTGCGCCTTTGCCTGTTCATACTGCGCAATGCCGTCCTTCGCCTGTGCTCTGGCCTCCCACAGCATCTCCGCGCCCTGCTTGTAGCCGCCCTGCTTTGCGGTGCGTTCGGCAAGGTTGGTGCGGAACTGGGCGGCATCATCGTCGTGCTGCTGCTGGTGCTCGTCAAGCGCGGCCGAGACCTGCTTATAGCTCTCCGCGTCCGCGAGCTTTTCCGTCAGCTCCTTATATGTCGTTATCCTATCCGTCAGCTTTTCATAGTCTGCGGTGTCCCCGGCATATTTGTTTTCGGTCTTGCCGAAGCCGAGAGCCCCGGTGATGAGCATAATGACGCACATTATCGCAAGCGTGACCGCCATCACCCTCGCCAGCGCCGGATGCTTCATATCCATTCCTCCGTCCAAGAATCATTTTTACATTATATAATACCATGCAAATATGAAAATTTCATGTATGCAGACAGGGTCGGGCGATAAAAATTCGCCCGACCCTGCGGTTTTCTGTATGCCTATATTCTGTATCTCTCGCTGTACTCGGCATAGAGCGCGTCAAAATTGTGCGAGTGCAGCTCCTTGAGGTTTATGACATAGGTATGTGTGTCGTACTCATGGGCGTGCAGCTCAATGAGCGCGATGGCGATGTTGGAGCAGTGATCCGCCACGCGCTCAAAATTCGTCAGCAGGTCATTGAACAAAAACCCGTGCTCCAGCGAGCATTCGCCCCGCTGCAAGCGGTCGACATGGCGCAGCTTCATCTCGTCGCACAGCACGTCTATCCGCTCCTCAAGCGGCTCAACGCGGTAAGCCGTGGCAATATCGTCGTCAATGAACGATTTTATGGACATCGCGAGTATTTCCTCAATGGCGCTGTTGAGCACGTGCAGCTCATGCTCGGCGTCGGCGGAGAACCTGACGCGCTTGTCGTTCTTTTCCTGCGCGTTTTCCGAGATGTTGACCGCGTGGTCGCTGATACGCTCAAAGTCGCTGAGCGCGTGGAGGTATTTCGACACGCGCTCGCTCTGCTCCACAGTCAGCTCAAGCGCGGTGAGCTTGACAAGATATGTGCCGAGCTTATCCTCGAACTGGTCGACGAGATCCTCCGTTGCCTGCACCTTGTCAAAGAGCGCGGGGGTGTAATTGTCCAGCAGACGCATGGAGTCGATGAGGTTCAGGCGCGCGGTCTCCGCCATGGAGTTGACGGTGAGGCGGCTCTGCTCCACGGCGACGGCTGGGTGCTCCAGAAAGCGCTCGTCAAGGCGGTCAAACTCGCGGTTGGCAAGGCGCTCGCCCTCGCTCTCCTTCACGAGGCTGCATATTATATCCGCCATTTTGTCGATGAGCGGCAGCAGCGCGAACGCCGTGACCGTGCGGAAGACCGTGTTCAAAAGCGCGATGGACACCGTGTCCATCACGGCGTATTTTATGCCAAAATCAAAGAAAAAGTCCAGCCCATAGAACACCAGCGCGCAGAACACCGCGCCCGTCAGCTCCGCAAAGAGGTAGGACACGGCAGTGCGCCGCCCGTTGACGCGCGCGCCCAGCGCTGACAGCAGCACCGGCACGGCCGCGCCCACGGCGATGCCGAGGACGATGGGATAGGCGGCAGCAAACGTGACCGCGCCCGTGGCGGAGAGCGCCTGCAGAATGCCGACGGCGGCGGAGGCGCTTTGCAGCACGGCGGTGAACACCGCGCCCACGAGTATGCCGAGGGCGGGGTTCTGGAACGTTGTGAGCACGCTGATGAAGGTCTCGCTCTCCCGGAGTGGGGCGACGGAGCCGCTCATCAGCTGCATGCCGAACATCAGCACGGAGAAGCCGAGGAATATATCGCCGACGTGGCGGCGCGTGACGTTCTTGCTGAACATGCGCAGCACTATGCCCGCCACGGCGACGACGGCGGAGATGGTGGCGGTGGAGAACAGCGACGCCCAGCCGCCCGCGCCCTCGATGCTGGAAAGGCAGATGATCCACCCCGTGACGCTCGTGCCGATGAGTGCGCCGAGGATGACGGAGATCGCCTGTCTGAACTTCATCATGCCGGAGTTGACAAACCCGACGACCATCACGGACGTCGCGGCGGACGACTGGATAACACCCGTCACGCCCGCGCCGAGCAGCAGCCCGCGCAGAGGAGTGCTCGACAGGCGGTAGAGTATAAGCTCAAGCCGGCTGCCCGCGACCCTTTTCAATCCTTCGCCCATCAGCGTCATGCCGAAGAGGAACAGCGCCACGCCGCCCAGCAGCGAGATAACGTTTGAAACGTTCATAGGCTCGTCATCCCCGATTTTTAATAAGTCCCATATTAGGCTAAATATATCATAACATGGAACGGCGGCGCGGCACAAGAGCGCTTATTGGCAGAAAACGCCGCCGCCGCGCCGCGCGGAATTGGGCAAAACGCATGACGCCGCGCAAACTTTGTGCAAAGAGAGAGCGCCGCAAAAAGCAGCGCTCTCTCCGGTTGTGACCGTTTCAGTTGATGTGTATGACCTTTTCCGCCAGCTCCTTGGCGCTGACATTGGGGTTGTGGTAGCGCTCCCGGCGGACACTGATACCGCCGAGGTTTATCGCCTGCTGCGGGCAGTATTGCAGGCAGCTGAGGCACTGGATGCAGTTCGTGCCGATGACGGCTCTGCCGTTTTCGATGCGGATGTTGCCGCGCGGGCAGATTGCCGCGCACTGACCGCAGCCGACACACGCATCGCTCACGCGCATCTTTGCCGCCTTGAGGTCGGATATCTTCGGCCAGCCTTTGCTCTCGACCGCGTTGACGGGGTTGTTGGGCGGGCGCTTGTCCGTGCGGCGGGCGGAGAGTATCTCCTGCGCTGCATGGTGGGCGAGCTTTTCCGCGCGCGCCTGCGCCTTGGCAGGCGTGACGGGCGGCAGCATGAGAAAGTGAGGGAACAGCCAGATGCACGAGCACTGGTGGGATATGCCCGTCCAGTAGTCAAGGTGCACGAGCTGGTCGATCTTATAAAGCCCCGTGCCGAGATACCCGGCGTAGCTGCACACGCCGAAGGTGTAGGCGTTCGGGCTGATCTTCAGCTCGCTGACGTACTTCTCCACATCGCCGGGCAGCCCGCCGCCGTAGCACGGGAACACAAAGCCCACGCGGCGCGCATCGCTCACGTCCCTCACGGCGGGCTCGGCGCGCATCATGACGATGTCGGTGTCCCCAAGCTCGCGGGCGATGTTCTTGGCAATGTCAAGACAGTTGCCGCTGCCGGAGAAGCAGAAAATAACATTTTTGCTCATAATTTGCCTCCATTAACCAGTATTATGTTTGTTTTATATTCGCCTTGTACCATGTCCGAACCATTGTGCGTTAATTTTACCTCAATGTCCGGGAAATTACAATATTTAATAAGATGAAAGTGTATAAAACCGCGGCGCGGAAGGGCGCAAAATTTTACCCTCCGCGCGCATTGTGCCGCGGCAGAGTATGTGGTATAATACGCGGCGACAAGTAAATGTCTTTTCCGGTGCTTCGTATGAAGCCTAACAAGGAATCCGGTGTGAATCCGGAGCAGTCCCGCTGCTGTATATGGCGACGAGGGCGGAAAATGTCACTGGCGGCGCTCGCCGCTGGGAAGACCCGCTTGAGGATGACCCATGAGCCAGAAGACTTGCCGGGAGAGACGAATATCATCCGTCCCGAGGAGGATATGGCTGGTTAAAAAAGGCACATGGAAACATGCGCTTGATTTGTTATACCTTATTGCTGCTTGGAGACGAGCGGCGTTTTCTTTTGCCGCGGGACGGGCAGACAGGAGAAAAAAGATGAAAAAACGTTTGCTGTCACTCGCACTGGCGCTGATAATGCTGACGGGGCTTGTCCCCACGGCGGCATTGGCGGATGAGCTGCCACCGGAACCCACCCCGGCGGCAGCGGAGCAGCCCGTGCCGGAGACCCCGGCGCCGGTCACGCCCGCTCCCGCTCAGCCCACCGTGAAACCCGCACAGCCCTCGGCGGAGCCGACCGCACCCGCCCAGCCGCAGGAGCCCCCTGCCGCAGAGCCGGAGGAGGGGGATGATGGGGAGCGCGCTGTGCCTACACCCAGCGCCAAGCCCGAGGATGTCGCAGAGGCAGAGGAAAACGAGGTCGAAGCCGAGCCCAGTCCAAGCCCCTCCGCCGCGCCGCAAATAGCTGTGCAGCGGAGTGAAAATACTCTGACTCTGTATTTTAGTTCAGGCGGCGGCAGCGGATATATGAGTCCGAAGTATTACGTACCATTTGATCAAGATTATACTCTTCCGGCATGCACATTCACCCGTGAGGGATATACTTTTGAATATTGGCAAGCTGGCTCCGGCGCGAACATCAAAAAATTCTATCCCGGGCAGCCTTTCTACTGCGGTTTTGATGAAAGCTATTTGTACGATTACGATGATTATTGGGAAGAATATGATGTATATCTCACCGCTGTCTGGAAAGCAGACCCTGTCGCCGCCGCTTTCTCCGCGATAGAAACCGCCCTCGGTGATAAGACCGTCCGCAAGACCGGCAGTCTCGGCCTGCCAGCAAGCAACGATGAGTACACTGTGAGCTACGATAGCAGCGACACCGCGTTCATCTCCAAAGACGGCAATGTTCTCGCCCTGCCGGAGAGCGGCACAGTCACCGTCACGCTCACCGCGACGGTCACGCCAACAGGCGGCGAATCCCAGACGCGCGAATACCCCCTCACGCTCTATTCCGAGGAAGCAGTCGAGGCGGAAACGATGCTCAACGGCGCGTTCGAAAAGCTTCCGGGAGTTTTCGCCCCCGTGTACGGCACGGACGCAAACGCGAATGCATACATAAAGTCCAAGCTCGGCAGTGCTTATGCAGACGTTGCTGTCTCTGTCAAGTCCGTGGAAACCTATGATGGCTGCTCCGTCGACGCGAGCAACAGCGAGACGAACGGCAATATAGAATACTTCTACAGCGAAGAGATGAAAGCCGGAGATGCCGGTCGGCCGCACATAACTTTCGAGCTGACGTACAAGGGCGTAAGCGTTGAAAAAGAACTGAGCAGCAGCATTCCTTGGAATCGTGCCAAGGTGGAAGCCCGCCTCGCGGCAGAGCTCGACCGTGTATCTCTCCCGGCAGAACTGGCAGAGGACTGCAAGCTTTCTCTTCCGCACTACATGGTCAAAGAGGGTGTGACGGACCCTGACTATAATAATTATAACCATGTCAACTCATGGGGCGAGATTACATGGACATCCAGCAATACAAAAGCAATTGGCAGTCCCGCCAGCGGCAGCAAGTTCTATGCCCCGTATACTGCCGACGTAAAACAGCAGAAGGATGATGTGACCGTCACACTCACCGCGACCATCACTTGGGGAACATATTCCTCCAAGCTTACAAAAGACCGCACATTTGAGATCATTGTAAAAGGCAACGGGATCGACGAGGCGCAGATTGAGCGGGACGAGCTGATGATCAGACTGGAAACTGGTCTCTCCAATCCCGGTTTGAAAGACAACGCCACACTTGAGGCGCTCGATTACGACAATGTCATAAACAATATACGCTTTCCTCTGCCGAAACAGTATAAGCTCAATACCAGCAATCTTAATACCGGTAAATACGCTGTAACTATAACAAGCAGCGATGCCTGCATCATACCGCCTAAGGGCAACGCCACCATCGGCACGGTCACCCGCCCGCTCGCAGGGGAAGACCCTGTCCGCGTCAAGCTGACGGTAACGATAACAAAGAAAGCCGAACCGGACATTTTTGCCTCCAAGGACATATGGGTGACGGTGCAGCCCATTGTCAACGAGGAGATCGACCGTGAGCTTGCGCTGATGGAATATGTCAAGGCGCACTACTTTGACGGCATAAAAAACAAAAACACCGACCCCGGCAGCATCACCACCGACCTGCACCCATTCACTGAGGCGCACTATAACGACGCGGGCGAGGTCGTATGGGAATACACCTCCAAGGACGTGACGAACGACGGCATCGTCCCCGTGGCGATGGACGGCTGGTACGAGAGTGAGCAGTGGCGCACGTTCCGCTCCAGCAACCCCGCCGTGATAACGCATGAGAATCTGCTCGTCACGCGCGCGAAGGAGCACAAGAGCGTGACGATAACCAGCTGGCTGTCGAGTGAGCGGTACGAGACGCTGGCAGAGAAATACAAGGACACCGACACCCGCCTCGCCAAGCTCATCAATCAGGAGGTCAGCATAGAGCTGACCGTTACCGGCACCGACCCCACCACCGCAAAGCCCGACAAGAAGGGGCTGACCGTGGGCTTCACGCTCGCCGACAACGGCAATGTGTGGCTCAGCTGCCAGTTCACCGGGCTCAACGAGGGCGTGACGGTGTATGACGTGTTCTACCGCGCACTGAGCGAAAACGGTTTTTCCGCCGCAGGCGGCGGGTTCGTCACGGCCGTGTCCGGCCCCAACGGCACGCTCGGCCAGAAGGATCGCGGCGAATACTCCGGGTGGATGTACTCGGTCAACGGAGCGATCCCCAATGTCGTCATGGCGCAGTACTATCTCAGCGACGGCGACCAGATACTTTTCTTCTATACCGATGATTACACGAAGATCTCCGGCATGGCAAAGCCCGCCGTGACCGTGGACGAGGTCATCCGCCTTATCGACGAGATAGGCACGGTGACGCTCCGCCGCGGCGATGCCATTGCGGCGGCACGCACAGCTTACGATAAACTCAGAGAGAAAGACCGCGCCAAGGTCACAAATGCCGAAGTCCTCTTCGCCGCCGAACGCGCCTACGCCGCGCTCATCAGGAGCGGCGAGAAGCGCACCGACATACTCAAGACGACCGGCGACTTCGTTCTTGCAGCCGATGAGGAAAAGCTCTCCGGCTTCGGCAGCGAATGGCTCATCATGGGGCTCTCCCGCGCGGGGCGCGACGTCCCTAAGGACTATGTCAGTTCCGCTGAGGAGTACGTCCGCAAGCACGCTGACAGCCGCGGGCGGCTCAGCGCCGAGCGCGCGACTGACAACGCGCGAGGCGCTGGTGAACTATCTGCTGGATAAGCAGCTCGACGACGGCGGATGGGCGTTCTCCGGCGACGAGGCAGAGCCGGACATGACCGCGATGGTCCTTCAATCGCTCGCCGCGTATTATGCCGATAAGCCCGCGGACAAGCTTGAGCGCGCGGTGAAGAAGGCCGTGGACGACGGTGTGGCGCGGCTTTCCGCCATGCAGACCGGCACGGGCGGCTATGTCAGCTACGGCACGCTCAACAGCGAGTCCGCCGCGCAGGTGATCGTTGCGCTGACGGCGCTGGGCATCGACCCGGCGGAGGACGCGCGCTTCGTCAAGAACGGCGCGAGCGTTGTCGACGCGCTGTGCGCGTTCTATGTTGACGGCGGCGGCTTCCGCCACAGCATGGACGGCGAGCGCGACGAACTCGCCACGGCGCAGGGGTACTACGCACTCGCGGCGTATTATCGCTTCACTGATGGCAAGACGGCGCTCTTCGATATGAGCGACGTCTCCGCCCCCGCCAGCACCGCCAAGGCCGCGTGATATAAAAAAGTCCTCTCGGATGAAGCTTCATCCGTGAGGACAGTTTTTGCTGCTGTTTCGTTTCACCCCACCGTGTCGCGCAGGACGCGCAGGGCATTTTTCGAGGAAATGAGGTCGATCTCGTCATCGGTGAACACGCTCTCCATCGCCTCGGCGAGACTCGGCAGCCCCGCGCAGTCGCGAAGCTCCAGCGCGCAGTCTATCCCGTCAAAGTCCGACCCGAGCGCGACGCTCTCTATGCCCGCCTTCCGGCGGATATAGTCCATGTGGCGGATGATGTCGGCATTTGGGGTATAGTCATCGCGCCCGTTGAGGAACCCCGAATTGAAGTTCACGCCGACAATGCCGCCGTGCTCCGCCACGGCGCGCAGCTGCGCGTCCGTGAGGTTGCGGCTGTGGTCGCAGAGGGCGCGGGCACAGGAGTGCGACGCGATGAACGGCTTTCGCGATATGTCCGCCACGTCCCAGAAGCCGCCCTCGGAGAGGTGCGACACGTCCACGATGATGCCCAGCTCGTTCATGCGCTCCACCGCTTCCCTGCCGAACGGCTTGAGCGGCTTTGCGTGCTCGCGCGCGTCCGGGGAGTTGGGGAAGCCGAGGGAGTTTTCATAGTTCCACAGCAGCGCCGCCATGCGCACGCCGCGCGCGAACATCTCGTCCACGCGCTCTATTCTCCCCGCAAGCGGCACAGCGTCCTCCACGGTGAGAAGCGCGGATATCTTCCCCTCCGCGCGGTTTTTCACCACATCGGCATACGAGCGCGCGGGGGCGAGCACATCGGGATAGAGCGCCATCTGCCGGTCAAAAATGTCCGCCATGGCGCAGAAAAGCTCATACGCGCCGACGTGGATGCCGTTGCGCTCGGCGCAGTCGTACGTGGCGATGAACGCCGCAAAGCACTGCATCAGAACTCCCCCGCGCTGAAGCTTTTCAAGGTTTATATGCCCCGCCAAGTCGGCGAGGTCCTTTTTCTTCGTGTATATCTCCAGAATGCTGTCGCAGTGGAGGTCGACAAAGCGCATATCGTTCATATTTTCTTTCCTTTCTTACGTTTGCGCTGTACGGTCAAAAGCACATAATACGCCGCGCAGACAATGAGCATGAAGAGCGCCGCGGCGGTCTCAGACAGGCCGATGTTGAACACGACGGGGTCAGGCCGCGTGCTCATGTACCACGCGAACGGCACGCGCACCGCGAGCACCGCGATGATCCCCTGCGCCATGACAAAGCGCGTCCTGCCGATGCCGTTGAAGTACCCGGTGAAGCAGTAGGCGATAGAGAGGATGAAGCACTCGATGCTCGTCGCCTTCAAAAACTCCGCCGAAACATTGATGACAGCCGCGTCGTCAATAAAAAACGAGGACAGCGCGCCGCCGCCGAAAAAGCCGAGAGCCGCCGCCGCGCCGCCGATCAGCGCGGCACTCGCCATGCCGTCCCACATGGCACGGCGGGCGCGCTCATGCTGCCCCGCGCCGGTGTTCTGCGCCACGAAGGCGGACACGGACTGCATATACGCAACGGGGACGAGCAGGATGAACATCGACAGCTTCTCCGCGATGCCTACGCCCGCCGAGACCGTCAGCCCCAGCGCGTTGACAAGCCCAATGATGATAAGATAAGATATTTCATTGCACATATCCTGAAGCGCCAGCGGCGCGCCGAGGCGGAGCACGCCAAGCGCTGTTCTGCCCTGCGGGCGGGCGCTCGCGCGCGTGAGCGGGAAGGGCAGACCGTGCCGCCGGATGAGCGCGAGCGAGAGCACGACGCTCACGCCCTGCGCCGCTGTGGTGGCGATGGCAGCCCCCACCGCGCCCATGCGGAAAACGCCCACGAGCAAAAGATCGCCCACGACGTTCACGGCGCTGGCAATGGCGACGAACAGCAGCGGCGCTCTGGAGTTGCCAAGCCCGCGGAAGATCGCGCTGGCGAGGTTATACGCCGCGATGAACACGCCGCCCGCGCCGCAGATACGGATATAGTTCACGGTGTGCTCCATCGCCTCAATGGGCGCGTTCATCAGCACCGCGATAGGGCGCGCCGCGGCGACAGTGACCGCCGTGAGCAAAACGCCGAGCACGCCGAACACCAGCACGCTCGTGCCGATGACGCACGCCGCACCCTCGCGGTCGCCCTCTCCGATGCGCATACCGAGCAGCACCGTCGAACCCATCGACAGCCCCGCGACGACACCCGTGACGATGAGCATGGTCTGGCTGCCGGTGGAAACGGCGGAGACCTCCGCCGAGCCGCAGAAGCGCCCCACTGCCCACAGGTCGAACGCGCCGTAAAAATTCTGCAAAAACAGTGCAAAGAGAACCGGCACGGCAAAGCGCAGCAGCGCCGGGACGATGGGTCCGGCGAGGAAGCCGTTGTCGTTATTCTTTTCTTTGCGCACTCTGCGGGGGGGACGCCATTGATATCAACTCTCCGTATTCTTTTTCTTATTTTAATATGTATATTCTATCTGCCGGGCGATTTTTTGTCAAGCGCGGCAAATTCGTTGTAACCTCAGCACGGAAAACGGAACTTATATAGTGAAAGGGGGGCGCACATGGACGACGAGAAAATAATAGCGCTGTACTGGCAGCGCAACGAGAGCGCCATAACGGCGACGGACACGAAGTACGGCGCGCTGCTGCGGACGCTGTCGCGCGGCATTGTTGCCAGCTGCGAGGACGCGGAGGAGTGCGTGAACGACACGTACCTGGCGCTGTGGGACGCGATGCCGCCGAAATGGCCGGAGCGGCTGCGTGCCTATGCGGCGGCGACGGCGCGCAACATCAGTCTGCGCCGCTACCGCGACGGACGCACCCGGCGGCGCGGCGCGGGCGAGGTGCCGCTCGCGCTCGACGAGCTGGGCGACAGCGTGCCGTCAGGCTTCTCGGTGGAGGACGCTTACGACTGCGCGCGCCTTGCCGAGGAGATCGACCGCTTTCTCGAACGCCTCGGCGCGGACGAGCGGCGCATATTCATGAGCCGGTACTGGCTGCTCTGCCCCGTGGCGGACATTGCCGCGCGCTCCGGCTTCACGGAGGCAAAGGTGAAAACCACGCTGCACCGCACGCGGCAGAAGCTGAAAAAACACCTTGAAAAGGAGGGCTTGCTGTGAAGACGGACATGCTTTTCGCCATCGGCAGGGTGGACGCGCGCTTTGTGGAGGAGGCACTGGACTATATGTACCCCTCCCCTGCCGCAAAGCCAGCGGTCAGGCGCGCCCCGGCGTGGCGGCGCGCGGTGCGCACAGCGCTCATCGCCGCGCTCATCGCCGCGTTCCTCGGCGCGACGGCTTACGCCGTGTCGGCGTATATCAGGCTGCACGTCAGCGCAGTCGGCGGCGATGTGAACCGCGTGACGGGCGGCATCGTGGTGACGATAAAGGACGTGGGGCTGACGTTCGACTTTGAGGGTCTGGAGGCGAGCCGCAATGTCGGGCTGAAAGCGCTCTGGCTGCCGGAGGAGCCGACAGCCAGCACACCCTACGCCCCCGACTGCGAGTGGTCGGGCGCGATATGCAAGGACACAGCGGACGACCCTGACGATCCGCGCATCCCGTACAGGATCGAGGTGCGCTACCCCACGCCGGACGTCGGCTTTGCCTTTGTCGGCGATGCCGAGATAGTGCGCGAGGAGACGCGGGATAACCTCACGATGATAGAGATTGCCGCGGACTACCGCGGCACGGAATACGACCATCCCGGCATGGAGAGTGCGAGCTTTATCATGATATTCGACGCCGAAAACGGCTACACAGTGCTGATCTCAAGCACGATGTACGGCTTTGACGTGCTGGAAAAAATCGCGGCAAGCCTTGAGATACACGTGTTCACGGACACGCATGACGGTTTTCCGCCCGTGTCGGTGGGGTACATCCCCATCCAGCCTGGCAGGGGGTGAAAAGATGAAAAAACGGCTTTGTATTCTTTTGATCTCGGCAGTGCTGCTGCTCGCGGGCTGCGGCGCGGCGGAGACGGCGGCAGAGGGCTTGGCGTTCCCGAAAGTGAGCTATGACAGCGGTACGATGCCCCGGCTCGTGCCGGAGGCAGCAGAAACGAGCGGCAGCGAGAGCGCGCCGAGTACACACGACGTCAGCGACAGCACTGCTGCGATGAACGCCATGCCCGCGTCGCGGATATACGACCTTGCCGTGATGGACGACGGGTACACAGCGGACGACGTCGCTGTCATTGGGGACGCGCTCATCGCGGGCGACACGGACAGGAGCGACTATACGCTCGTATGGGCGCGCTTTGTGAACGCCGGCGGCGAGATAAGCGTGACCGAGCGCCGCGTCATCATGCGCGGCGCGGAGGCGGACGGCGCGTCCGCCGGGTGGCTGTGCGGCATGACGGCGACGCCGGAGGGGGATTTTCTCGTGCTGATGGGCGAGCCGCCGCGCAGTTGCCGCGCCGTGACCGGGACGGACAGCTTCACCGACCGCACGAACCACGACTACGCGGGACGCTATCGCCTGACACGCTTTTCCGCGGACGGTGAGACGCTGGGCAGTATGGAGCTCGCACTGCCGACGGACGCAGCGGGGCGCATCTGGGCGGCAGAGGGCGGACGGCTCTTCATCGAGGGCGGCATAATGAATGAGGAGCGTATGCCGTATCAATACTTCTCCGGCTACTATTTCTCCGATATGCTGCTCTTCACGGTCGACGCCGCGACGGGCGGGCTGCTGCACACCCTCCGCGAGAGTGAGCACCCCATCTACCCGCTCGGTCAAAGCAGCGTGGGCGTGTACGGCACGCGGCTGTACGGGCAGGTCGTTGCGCCCGCGCCGTCCGGGGTCTCGTATGTCGGCGCGCTCGGCTTTCTCGACCCGGCGGAGGCGACCGCCGCCGAGGCGATCGAGTGGGACGGCACAGACATTCTCCACCCGTCAATAAACGAGAACACCGCGGCGCTCACTGCGGGCGGAAGCCGCACCGGGGACGGCAGCATCGTCATGAACACCGCGTTCACGTTCGGGCGCTACGACGCGGAGACGGGCGAATACACCGCGTTTCTCAGCGCCCAGCCGGAAAACGAAAGCGGCTTTGCCTCGATGGGCGGCAGCCGCTCCCTTGAATTCCGTACTCTCTGCTATCTCGGCGGCACGACCTTCATCGGCGCGGCGCGCAGCTCCGATGCGCTGTATGTGATAACAGAGAAGTGAGACGACACTTTCAACTCACGTCCCGCGTTACGCAGGGCGTGAGTTTTTTCTTGCCAATTTTGCGCACATGGCGTATAATAACATGATAAATTATCTCAAGCAGGAAAATGACCATGAAAACGTGGATTAAAAAATACATCGCGCTGATCCTCGCGCTCATTCTGATAAGCGCGGTGTGCTTTCTCTTTGCCGGGCGCAAGGAGGGCATGTTCATCGACGAGATATATTCCTTCGGTCTCGCGAACAGCTATTACGCCCCGTATGTCACCGATCTGAAGGACGGCGACCTCATCGACAAGGTCATGACCCGGCAGGAGCTTATTGATTATCTCTCCGTCGGCAACGACGACCGCTTCGCCGCGGGCTCGGTGTACTATAACCAGACGCGCGACGTGCACCCGCCGATGTACTACTGGCTTCTGAACTTCGCCTCATCGCTGAACGCAGGGACGTTCTCAATGTGGACAGGGCTCGTGCTCAATTACATTATATATATGCTCACGCTCATCGTGCTCTACAAGCTCGCGCTGCTGCTCTTCGGAAGCCGCACAAACGCCGTGTGCGCGGTGCTGCTGTACGGGCTGAGCACGATAGGTCTCTCGACGATGCTGATGATACGCATGTATGTGCTCCTGGCGCTGTGGAGCGTGCTGCTTTCCTACCTCATCGCGCTTTTGATGCGCGAAAAGCGCACAGTGCTCTACCCGCTCATCGGCGTCACGGTGTTCGCGGGGCTGATGACGCAGTATTATTTCGTGTTCTACGCCTTCTTTGTGTGTTTGGCGTATGACATTTACGCCGCGGTGAAGCGCGACTGGCGTGGCTTTGTGATGTTCTCGCTGGCGGCGCTGTGCGGCGCTGTGTGTCTGCTGCCGGCGTTCCCCGCGTGCCTTGATCAGCTGTTTGCCGATGCACTCGTCTCCGGCGGGAACGCCATGGACAATCTCAAGAGCATCGGGCAGTACGCCGAGCGGCTGAACATATTCCGCGCGGATTCACTGCACAGGATGAAGGCCATCGTTTACACCGCGCTCGTTCTCGCCGCCGCGGCGCTCATCTGCTGCCGCCGCGCGGCAAAGGCCGCGCGCGAGGGCGCTGTGCGCTGGGACGCGCTCATATTTATCATCCCGGCGGTCGTGAGCTTTCTGCTCATCGCCGTCATCTCCCCTGTGAGCGAGATACGCTATATCTACAACCTCGTGCCGATGCTGGTGCTGGCGGTTTCGCTGCTGGGGCATCTGGCGGCGCTCGGTCTGCCGGAGCTGCTGGAGAAGAAATACGTCCGCGGCGCGGCTCTTCTCGCTGTGGCGGCGCTGTGCCTGTGGGAGGCGCGCAGTGTCGCGCCGGACTATCTCTATGATGAGTACAGCGACTACGATGAGCTTCTTCAGGCGCACAGCAGCGCGCCGTGCGTATACATGGACGACAACTACTTCTCGCCCATCACGTTTGATATGCTCCAGCTTTTGAATTTTGACGATTTTCTTGTCACGAACGACACCTCGTCCGACGCGATGCTCGCCTATATCGGCGCCGCGCCGGAGACCGTGGTGTTCATCGATATAAGCCGCCAGTGGGCAAGCGGATATGACCCGGACGAGGTCATCGCCGGGCTTGAGGCGAGCACGGGCTACACCGAGGCGGATGAGCTATATTCCAACGGTTTTTCCGCTGTCTATCTTCTCAAGGGAGGAAACGCATAATGCTGTCTGTCATTCTGCCGTCGTACAACGAGGAAAAGATGATACCCGTTGCGGCGGACACCATTTCCGGCATACTCGAACGCGAGAACATCGACTTTGAGCTGCTGTTCATCGACGACGGGTCGAAGGACGCAACGTGGGAGAACATCACCCGCGTTGCCGAGAAGAACGCGCACGTCGTGGGCGTTCATTTCAGCCGCAACTTCGGCAAGGAGGCGGCGATGTTCGCAGGGCTTGAAAAGGCAACGGGCGACTGCTGCGTCGTCCTGGACTGCGACCTGCAGCACCCGCCGGAGAAGATCGTGGAGATGTACCGCCTGTGGGAGGACGGGTACGAGGTCGTCGAGGGCATAAAGGAGGATCGCGGCGAGGAGTCGGGTCTCCATAAGTTTGCCGCGAACAGCTTCTACGGGCTGATAAGCCGCGCGACGGGGATGGACATGTCCTCCTCGTCGGACTTCAAGCTCCTTGACCGCAAGGTGGTGGACACGCTCAACAGTCTGCCCGAGCGCAACGTGTTCTTCCGCGCGCTGTCGTTCTGGGTCGGGTACAGGAAAGCGACGGTGTATTACAGCGTGCGCGAGCGCACCGAGGGCGAGAGCAAATGGTCGACAAAGTCGCTCATCAAGTACGCCATCACGAACATCGGCTCGTTCTCATCCGCGCCGCTGCATATGGTGACTGTGCTGGGGCTGATAATGCTGATGGTGGCGATAGTGTTCAGCATCATTTCCCTCGTGCAGAAGCTCACCGGGCAGGCACTCGGCGGCTTCACGACGGTTATACTGCTGCTGCTGTTTTCAAGCAGCATAATCATGATAAGCCTCGGCATAGTCGGCTACTACATCGCGCGCATCTATGACGAAATCAAGGGTCGCCCGCGCTACATCATATCCAAGATGGTGGGAGAGAAAAAATGAAGGAAAAAATCATTGAGCTTCTGAAGAAATACCGCGAGATAATCGTATATCTCATCGTCGGCGTGATGACGACGGTCGTGTCATGGGCGGCGAAGTTTCTCTTTAACTTCATCTTCTTCGCGGGCACAGCGCACCCCACCGCCGCGCAGAACCTTGTGCTGAGCATCGTCAACTGGGTCGCGGGCGTGGCGTTTGCCTACCCCACCAACCGCAGATTCGTGTTTGAGAGCAAGGACCCGAACATCCTGCCCGAGTGCACAAAGTTCGTGCTCTCCCGCGTGTCAACACTCATCCTTGATGCCGTTGTAATGCAGATCCTTGTCGCCATCGGGCTTGACCTCTACATTGCGACGCTCATCTCCGCCGTGCTGGTGGTCATCGCGAACTATGTGTTCAGCAAGGTGTTCGTGTTCAAGAAAAAGTCTGAGGATAAAGAAAACAACGCGCAGTAAGCAATAAAAAATTCCGGTTCGGTGAACCGGATTTTTTATTTAATCCAAAAGATGGGTAGCAAATTGCTGAGTACACCTATCTTTTAGTTTTAAACCGTCATTAGAAAAGTGTCAATCAGGCCATAAATTTTCTTGTAAAAGTGTCGCCATTGGAGTATAATATCCTTGGAAAACGCACAGGCTGAACGTGGAGGCGTTGATGATGCTGAAAAGGAAAATCGAAAAGGATATTATGCACTGGATTGATGGCAGTGACAAGGCTCTTTTGATATACGGCGTCCGTCAGGCGGGAAAGACTTTTATCATCCGTGAGTGTTTGACTGCGGCGGGCTGCGACTACATCGAGTTCAATCTGATACAGCAGCCGGAGGTCGTGGACATTCTGGCTGGGGCAACGAGTATCGACGACCTGATTTTGAAGCTGTCTCTGTACAGCGACAAGAAAATCGTCCCCGGCAAGACCTTCTTTTTCTTTGATGAAATCCAAAGGTACAAGGAGATTGTCACAAAGATAAAGTTCCTCGTGGACGATAAGCGATTCCGATACATTCTGTCCGGCTCACTGCTTGGCGTGGAGATCGTGAACCTGAAATCTGCGCCGGTTGGCTATTTACAAACGCTCAATATGTACCCGCTGGATTTTGAAGAATTTCTGCAAGTCTTCAACGTGGGTGAGCCGGTATTGGATATGCTGAGGAAAGCGTTTACCACTAAAAAACCCGTCGACGAAGTGATACACGGCAAGATCATGGAGATGTTCAACCTCTATCTGATCATTGGCGGTATGCCCGCCGCTGTGGAAAAGTACCGAACTACCGGCAGTATTGACGACGTGATGGATGAGCACAGAGCCATCATTGAGCAGTATAAACTGGATTTTACGCAGTATGAAGAGGAAAACCGCAGGCTGATCATCTCGCACATTTACGAGCTTATCCCGGCAGAGCTGAACGAGAAGAACAAGCGGTTTATGATTGCGGACATTAAAAAGGGGCTGCGTTATGACCGGGTCGAGAGCAGCTTCACGTGGCTTTGGAAAGCTGGCGTCGCTTTGGGCGTGTTCAATGTGACTGAGCCCACGGTGCCGCTCATGCTGAACGAAAAAAGTACACTGTTCAAGCTGTTCCTGTCAGATGTGGGACTGCTTACCACCATATACGGGAAAGCATGTAAGCTAAAAATTGTAAGTAGAGAAAAAGATGTCAACAAAGGCGCTGTATATGAAAATGTGGTAGCGCAGGAGCTTCACGCCCACGGCTATCCACTGTACTACTATAACAGCAAGAAAAAAGGCGAGCTTGACTTTGTAATCGAGCACGCAGGCCAGGTGCTTCCCATTGAAGTGAAGAGCGGGAAGGACTATGAAAAGCACTCAGCACTGGACAATGTGATGTCCGTCGCGGAATACGGAATCGAAGAAGCATACGTTTTCACGAACGATAACGTAAAGGCAGCCGGAAAGCTGACTTATTTCCCTATCTATATGGTCATGTTCCTGCAAGAAGACCCGATAGATTTTATCGACATCTCCGTGGACAGGTTTAAGCTGCGAAGCGTCTGAGTATTACACGAAAAACCCATAGAAAGGCGGCGCGCTCGGTTGAGCGCGCCGCAGTTTTATGAATTATGTTTTATTTGCTTCTCCGCCTCTTTCTGACGCAGATCCCTGCGCCGGCAGCCGCCGCGCCCGCACAGAGCATCAGCACCGTCCACAGCGCGAGATTGCTCTCATCACCTGTCCTCGGTCCTTTGCCGGGGTCATAGTTATATATGACGATCCTTTCCCAGACTGCCTTATATACGGCATCGCCGGTGACGGTCTGACTGACACTGGGCTCCCATCCGACGAATCTGTACCCTCTGCGCTCCGGAACACCGACAAAGCCCGGCGTCTTGTCGCCGCTTTTCAGTCCCGAATAGACCTGGTTTTGGAAGATGATAACATTATCGACTCCGTCCGTATAGGTCACGGTATATGTGGCTATCTTATCCCACTGGGCATACAGCGTAAGGCTGTCGGTCATATTTATCTCCGCGCCGGGCTTGTACGCTGTCCCCTTGCCGTCGGCGGCGGTGTTCCAGCCGATGAAATCATAGTCCGCCCGCTCAAAGCCGTTTGCCTTGACCGTGACCGTTCCTTCCCCAAAGCGGCTGTCGGACGTCATGACGCCTGTGCCTCCGTTTGCATCATAGCTGAGGACGAGCTTTTTCTCGGTCTCCGTAAACTTCTCCGCATAGCCGCAGTATCGGCACACCTTTTTCACGGTGCGCGTTCTTTCTGTGTCGGTCTCGACCCAGTCAGAGTACGTGATGTCAAACGCATTGTCGTTGTACCCGTCGGTGTACTTTACGCTGCCGCAATCCATGGCATGGCTGACCATCTTGCCGTCCGTCCATACCGTGGTGTTGTTGATGGAGACAACGGAGCGCCCTGTATTATTCACGGCGCTGCTGAAGCCGAAAACTCTGGAGCAAGTGATATTGCTCGGATTTAACCCGCTCACAGCACCCGGCGTGGTCGTGATATTAATGTTATACTTGAAGCCGCCCATGTTGCTGTCGTTTATATTCAGTGCACTCTTGTTGGAAGCTGAGGAGTTGACCGTGCAGTTATTGAAATTTACCGTTATATCGTTTTTGCCTGCACCATAATCAGTATACACATTTATGACCTTGCCGGAAGCATTGAAACGGCAGCCATCAAAGGTCATCACCGGGGAGCTGTATGTCCAGAGGGCATAATCGCCCTGAGGGCAGTTAAAGGTCGTATTGGTGAAAGTCGCGGAGGTATATCCCCAATAAGCGGTCTTGCCGTTGATGACACAGCCATCAACAACGGTGTTGCCAATGCGTATGAAGCCGAGGAAGTCAGCATTGCCGGAGCGGAGCGTCATGTTACGATTCCCGCGCCGTCAAAGCTGTAGTCACCGTTATACTCCGTGCCGTAGTTCGCAGGGTCGGGAACCGGTGCGCCTATGTTCCACGCGGTCTTGTCCGCGCCCTGACCGACAAAGGTCAGGCTCTTCCCCTTTGTCGTACCCTCGCTGCTTATGCCGTACAGGGTATAGTTGCCCTCTCCGAGAGTTATCGTATCCCCGCTGGCGGCGGCTCTTACCGCCTCCTCGAGCGTCTCATATCCCGTCGTACCTATCCATGCGGCAGGGTCAGTCAAGGGGGCAGTGGTATATTCATTTATAGCGTCCGACAGCGCGATCAGCTTCCCAAGGTCGATCCCTTCCAGTTTCTCTATATCTCCATCTTCTATACCTTCCGCCTCGCAGAGCTTATAAAGTTCCTCCATTATCGCTGCGTATTCCACAGCGACACCGTTCTTGTCCTCTTCGCTCATTGCGTCAAAGGCGTCTTTTTCCGGCAAGGCTTCTATACGCGCCTGAACGGCTGCCTTTTGTGCGTCTGCTTCACTGCTCTCGCCCTCTCCGGCGGCGTCTGTGCTCACATATTTCGGGCACCCCTCAACATGCGTCTCTGCGGCACACTCGGCCGCCTCTGCGCTGCCGGTGCAGACGGCGGACTGCTCTTTTTCCTCTGCTCCCTCCGCGGGGGTCTTAGCACTCACGTACTTCGGGCAGCCCTCAATGTGCGTCTCTGCGGCGCAGTCGGTAACCTCTGCGCTGCCGGTGCATACAACGGGCTGTCCCTGCTCCCCCGTGCCCTCCGCAAAGGCGGCGGCTGTTCCCAGAGACAACATCATGGTAATAGCAAGAAGCGCCGATAGTGCGCTCTTGAGCTTTCTGTTCATTTTAATACCCTCCTCATACGAGCGCATATCGTAATTAAAGGGTATCACATTCTCATTATGAGAATGTGATAAGGGGCGCCCCTTATCGCGAAATCTTACGCTCATGATTCTGCTATTTATTATACACATGAGCTTGGTAAATTTCAAGCCTTTTTCCATAGATTTCACAAGAGCAGAATTGATTAAAAAACAAACGCCAATTCTATACGCGCAAAAACAACGCGCAGTGAGCGATAAAAAAATCCGGTTCGATGAACCGGATTTTTTTATCGCATCAGATCCTCCAGCGTGAGCGGGTCGTCGCTGAGCTTGGCGACGATCACGCCGTCGATGCGCGCGACGGAGCCGGAGGCAGGATAGAGCGGCATCGCGGCAAACGCATCGCTCTCAACGATCTCGCAATACTGCGCCATGTCGACCTCACCGGGGTCAATGCCGAGCGTATCAAGCACGAAGTTGCGCCGCCCGGAGGTTATGCCCATGTACTCCTCCCAGAAGATGAGGTTGTCGTACATGCTGTATGCGTATTTATACACGCCGTTCGTGCGCCGGAGCGTATCGTCGCGGATGAAGCCGGCGAACATGACGGTCTCCCCGTCCTCATAATCCTGCAGAGCCCGCGCGCGGCTCATTATCTCCCCAGCCTCATACCGCGCGTGGTCATATGAGAGCGCATAGGCGCGGTACGTCGCGTTGGCAGAGACCGTGTACCCGCAGACAAACAGCGCGCTCAGCGCAAATGCCAGTATGCGCACGGCATTTTTCATCTGGGCGAAGCGCGGCTCTTCATCCTCCGCAAGTGCGAAGAAGAACGGGAAGAGCAGCATTATCTGGTACTCCATTATCTGCACGACGGTGAAATACGGGAATATGACGCGGCAGATGTTCGCAAACGCGGGGATGAGCGCCGTGAGCACCACGGCAGCCGCCGCGGCGGCACAGCGCCGCTCACGCACAGCGAGCCATACACGCCGCGCAAGCACCGCCAGACCCAGCACGGCGAGCAAAGCCGCGTAGAGCTTGCGGTGAAATATGTTGTCGTCAAAATACGCGAAGAAGAAGCGGTAAGCGTCCGGCAAGGTCTCGCCAAGAGAGGCGAAGATCGCCGCGAGCGAGAACGCGCCCACGCGGTCGCTCTCCCCCACGCCCCAGCGCGAAAGCTCCAGCTTCAATATGACAAAGTAAAGCGCCGCGCCAATGGCGCTGGCAATGATGAACCGCGCGGTGGTGATAAGCTCCGCCCGTATATCCCCCGCGCGCAGCAGGCGCAGGATGAGCGTGAGCGCAAAAGCGAGCGCGATGAGCCCGACAGACGCCTGATAAAACCCAAACGCCACGGCCATCATCGCGGGCGCGGCGGCATAGCGCGCAAGACGGCTGCCGCTGCGGCAGATGATGTACACAAACCCCACGCCGAGGAGGTTGCTTATCCCCCACGACATGAACATATACTGCAAAAGTGACTGGTCGATGACCGTGGGGTTGACGGCGAGCAGCGCCGCCGTGAAAAACACGGATATGGGGCTTTTCATATCCCACAGCCGCGCGAGCAGCAGCACCGTGAGGAAAACGCACAGCATATAGAGCGTCACCCACACGCCCGGCATTACGACGTTGCCCGCGGCATTGTAAAAATACCGCGCGCACCAGCGCCCGCAGGCGAGCGCCCAGTCCGCCGCGGTGTAGGAATACAGCCCCTCGCACACGGCGTCGGCGTTGCCGACGGAGGTTATAACGAGCAGGTGGTAAGCGAGAAATCCCCACAGCGCCGTTGATATAAGCGCAATTCTTGGAAGATTAAGGGGTGTTACCCCCCCCCGTTTTACTTTTTATTCCAAATATTTTTTCAATATACTCTTCCGGGGCGGCGACAAGCTTATCTTTCAGCATGGCTCTGCGCTCACTTTTCCACGATATGCTCGCCGATCTTGTATACGTCGCCCGCGCCGACGGTCAGCACGATGTCGCCGGGCTCTGCGATCTCGCGCACGGCGTCCTCAAGCTCGCCGAAGCTGGGGTAAAAGCTCGCCCCGTCCACGCGCTCGGCAAGCGAGCGGGAGGAGATGCCGATGGTGTTCTTCTCGCGCGCGGCGAATATCTCCGCCAGCAAGAGAACATCCGGGCGGCGGAGCTGGGCGACAAAGTCCTCAAAGAGCGCCGCCGTGCGGGAATAGGTGTGCGGCTGGAAGACGAGGATGGTGCGCTTGTAGTTGAGCTGCTCCACCGCGTCCAGCAGAGCGCGGAGCTCGCCGGGGTGGTGGGCGTAATCGTCGTACACGTCCGCGCCGTTGTACTTGCCCTTGAACTCAAACCGACGCCCCGCGCCGTTGAACCCGGCAAGCCCGTACTTGACGGAGCTGGGGCGCACGCCGACGCAGATGCACGCGGCGGTCGCGGCGAGGGCGTTTTTGACATTGTGCACGCCGGGGACGTGCAGCGTCACATCCGTGAAAAACCGCCCCTTATACATGATGTCAAAATGGGAGTTTGCGCCCTTGTATTCGATATTCTCCGCGTACACATCCGCCTCCGGCGTGAGGCCGAAGGTTATGACACGCCGGTCAATGCCGCGGAGCGTGCTCATGGTGTTGGGGTCGTCGTGGTTCGCCACGACATAGCCGTCCTCCGGGGTGCGCTCGGCAAAGGCGCGGAACGAATGCTCCACATCGCCCAGATCCTTGAAAAAGTCGAGGTGATCCGCCTCGATATTGAGGATGACGGCGACGGTGGGATGGAACGAGAGGAAGGAGTTATAATACTCGCACGCCTCCATGATGATGGTGTTGCCGTGTCCCACGCGGTGCCCCGCCTTCAGAAGCGGCAGCGTTCCGCCGATCATGACGGTGGGGTCCTTCTCCGCCGCCATGAGGATGTGCGTGCACATGGAGGTCGTGGTGGTCTTGCCGTGCGTGCCGGAGATGCACAGGGCGTTGCTGTAATCCTTTGATATTGCGCCCCACGCCTGTGTGCGCTCGAACACGGGGATATCCAGCTCATGCGCGCGGACTATCTCGGGGTTGTCGTCATGCACGGCGGCGGTGCGGACGATGAAGTCCACATCCGGCCCGATATTATCGCCGCTGTGGCCGATGTATATTTTTATGCCCTTTTCCCGCAGTGAAGCCACGTTGGGGTTCGCCTCGTTCATGTCCGAACCGGTGATGTTCAGCCCCATACCGGCCAGCACCTCCGCCAGCGACGACATTGACACGCCGCCTATGCCGACAAGGTGTCCTTTTCTTCCGGGTGACATATAGTTATCAAATTCTGTCATGCCTACGCTCCAGTCGTAAAAGATATTGATATTGCAGACGTAAGATGCTAAAATCAACTTGGCGGGGAGAGCGCTCCGCGCGCCGTCCGCGCCGTTAACTGCCGTTAACTTTGGTATTATACTATTTTCGCGCATCCTTTGCAAGGAAATAATCTGGCTCATACATATTATATATAACTACACGATCAGGAGTGTATAATGGAAACAATTACTCCTCCAAAATACGTCCGCACTGTGCTGGTCACATTGCAGTCGCGCGGACATCTGGCATATCTCGTGGGCGGCTGCGTGAGGGACATTCTCCTTGGCGTCCACCCGCAGGACTGGGACGTGTGCACCAGCGCCCTGCCAGAACAGGTGACTGAGCTATTCCCAAAATGCATAACCACCGGCATCCGCCACGGCACTGTCACCGTGTGCGTCAACTCCCGTCAGGTGGAGGTGACGACGTTCCGCTCCGACGGGAGCTATCTTGACCACCGGCATCCCGACGCCGTCAGCTTTGTGGGCGACCTCAACGCCGATCTCAGCCGCCGGGACTTCACCATGAACGCCATCGCCCTCCCCCCGGACGGGCTGCTGGCCGATCCGTTCGGCGGCGTGGAGGATATATCCAACCGCCTCATCCGCTGTGTCGGCGTGCCGGAGCAGCGCTTTGAGGAGGACGCGCTGCGCATGTTCCGGGCGCTGCGGTTTTCCGCGCGCCTCGGCTTTGACATTGAGGAGCAGACCATGGCCGCCATCGCGGTGAAAGCGCCGCTCGCCGCGGCGCTCGCGGCGGAGCGCGTGCGCGACGAGATAGAGAAGATACTGCTCACCCCTGCGCCGGAGAGCGTGGCGCGCGTCATTGAGCTTGGGCTGCTGGACGCTTATCTCATCCGCCGCCCGACGGAGTACGCGCTGTTTTCGCGGCTGGGCCGGCTGCCGAAGAAGGCGCTGGTGCGCTGGTGCGCACTCGCCGCGATACTCACGCGCTATGACTGCATCTCCTCCACGGCGGACTTTCTCACCGCCCTCCGGCTCGACAGCCGCACAATACGCTGCTGCACGGAGGCCGCGCTCATGCTTCAGGGCGATAAGCCCGCAACGCGCGCGGAGTGGAAGCGCTGTCTCTGCCGCTACGGCGTAGACAGCGTGACGTGCACGGCGCACTGCTATGACCTGCTGCACGGCGGGCACAGCTATAACGAGCTGAAAGCCATCCTCAAAAGCGGCGAGTGCTTTTCGATGAAGCACCTTGCCGTCACGGGGGACGACCTTCTGGCGCTTGGTCTGCGCGGGCGGGAGCTTGGCGAAATGCTGCGGTTTTTGCTGGACTACGTGATAGAATACCCATCGAACAACCGGCGGGAGCTGCTTTTGTCGCTCGCGCGCGGGACGGAGGACTGACGCCATGATGACAACAACGGACAGCTGGGAAAAACTCAAAGCGGACTGCGCCGGGTGCGCGCTGTGCCCGCTGGGCGACACGCGCCATAACCTCGTGTTCGGCGTGGGCAATGAGCACGCCGAGATAATGCTCATCGGCGAGGGTCCGGGCGAGCAGGAAGACTTACAGGGCATACCGTTCGTCGGTCCCGCGGGGCAGCTGCTGGACAAGATGCTGGCAATGATCGACCTTGACCGCTCGCGCGTATACATCGCCAACATGGTCAAGTGCCGCCCTCCGCGCAACCGCGACCCGCAGGAGACGGAGCAGGCCGCGTGCCGCGAGTGGCTCGACCGGCAGCTCGCGCTTGTCGACCCGAAGATCGTGGTGTGCCTGGGGCGCATCGCGGCGCAGGCGCTCATAAAGCCCGATTTTCGCATCACGCGCGAGCACGGGGAGTGGTTCGACATCTCCTCGCGCCGCTGGATGGCGACGTTCCACCCCTCCGCCCTGCTGCGCGACCCGTCAAAGCGCCCGGAGGCGTTCATGGATCTGCGCGTGCTCAGGCAGGAGATACGCACGCTGTGCGACCACACATACCAAAACTGATTCAAGGCAAAAAGGAAATTCACATGCTGCAATTCAAAACCATCACCCTCTGCGACAAGGAATGGGTGGACAAAATAGTTTTCAGCGAGGACAGTCCCAGCGCGGACTACAACTTCGGCAATATCTATATCTGGGACAAGTCGTTCCGCCAGCTCGTGTGTCCGTTCGAGGGGCGCATGATGACAAAGCTGCGCTACGAGGGACACCCCAGCTTCGCTTTTCCCATCGGCTCCGGACCGCTGCGTCCGGCGATAGAGGCGCTGCGCGAATTCGCGGCGTTCAAGGGCTATCCGTTCCGTCTGCACGGCGTGACGGATAAGCACCGCGCGCAGCTTGAGGAGGAATACCCATGCGGTTTCGAGTTCACTGAGGACACGGACTACGCCGACTACATCTACTCGGCGGAAAAGCTCGCGACCTACGCGGGCAAGGCGCTGCACGGGAAGAAAAACCACTGCAACCGCTTTGAGGCGGAGCATGAGTGGCGCTTTGTGCCGCTCGACCGCGCGCTCATCCCCGGCTGTCTTGACATGCTGGACGTATGGACGGAGGAGAACGCAGAGCGGCTGGAGGCGAGCATCAGTGCCGAGCACGACGCGATAATCCGCGCCTTCGCCGCGTATGAGCGCCTCGGTCTCGAGGGCGGCGTGCTTTTGAGCGAGGGGAAGATACTCGGCTTCACGGTCGGGGAGATGATAAGCTCCGACACGTTCGACGTGCATTTTGAAAAGGCGGAGGGCAGCATAAACGGCGCATACCCCATGGTCTGCCGGGAGCTTGCGCGCATGATGCTCGCAAAGCACCCGAACCTGCGCTATCTCAACCGTGAGGACGACATGGGGCTGGAAGCGCTGCGCTTTTCAAAGCAGTCCTACAAGCCGGAATACCTGCTGAAAAAATACACGGCGCTGTGGACAGGCGGGGCGGACGCATGACGGCGAGGATCACATACCGCGAATACCGCGCGGAGGACATTCCGGCGCTGAGCGCGCTGTGGAAGGAGTGCTTCGGCGACAGCGACGGCTTCATCAAAAGCTTCTTCGCCGCGCTGCCGTCCATCGGCGGCGGAGCCGTAGCTGAGGTCGGCGGCGAGGTCGCGGGCGCGGCGTATGCCATAACGGCGCAGGAGCTTGTCACGCCGCACGGCGGCGCGCGGCGCGTTGGGTATATCTACGGCGTGGGCGTGCATGAGCGCTTTCGCGGTCTCGGTCTCGGCATAGGCGTGACCGAGTCAGCGGCGAGGCTTGCGCGCGGCATGGGTGCGGAGATCATCGCGACGCTCCCCGCGGACGAGGGGCTTTATAAATTCTACGAACGGACGCTCGGCGCGCGGCGGCAGCTTTGCCGCGAGAGAGTGCGCATCGCACCCAGTGCAGGCGCGGATGTCACGCGCATCGGCAGCGAAGAATACCTCCGCCGCCGGGAGGCACTGCTCGCGGAGCAGGTGCATCTGCGGCCCGACGGCGCGGCGATGGCGTTTGAAGAGGCGATGCTGACGGAATACTCCGGCGGGCTGTTCGCCGTCAACGATGGCATCGCGGCGGCGTATATCGACGGCGAGCACGCCATAATTCCGGAGCTGCTGCTCCCCAACGGACAGGGCAATGCGCGTGAATATGCCGCGGCGGTCTGCGCCGCGCTCGGCGCGGCGGCGGGCGAGCTTTTTCTGCCGTCCGCGCGGGGAGAGAGCTATATCGCCGCGGACTGCGCCATTCCGGCGGACTGTGTCTGGAATCTCAGCTTCGACTGATTCTCCTCTGGTTTTCCACTATATTCTAAACATAACGCATTTTTAAGTGCGCTTATGTAAACTTTCTGTCTATTTAACATTTCTGTAACATTATTTATATTTCATTTGAAACATCTGTCGGGTATATTAATACTCGCAAGTAACAGTTTTTCATCTTTTTCATTTTGTCCTCAACCATATAAACAAAAGGGAGCGGCTCGCCGCTCTCTTTTGTTTTTAAAGTCAGCACCGCACAATACGTCGTCGGCATCTGGCGGATAATTTGCGCCCTGATTTAGTCCCTTTTTCTTGAAATACACAAAGTATTCCTGCAAAAAAGCGCCGTCATCAGGACACAAATTCTCTCGCCATCTGCTCTTGCCGCATTATACGGTGCTGACTCGAATGGGGATACGGTGCAACCTCAAGTGGTCTTTAATTTTTTCTTTGTTTTCGCTTTTTTTGTGTTATAATAATATGATTTCAAAGTTGCTATGGAGTATCGCCTATGAAAATAAAAGTGTTTTTCGCAATGCTCGTGTGCAAGGCGCTGCGGCTGGTGTCGCGCGTGCTTCACCGCGGCGGCACGGCAATGCCGGGGCGCATCGCGCTGAAAATATGCCCGGAGCTGCTGCGCGTGCTGGCAAAGGACGTGAAGGTCGTCGCGATAACGGGGACGAACGGCAAGACCACAAGCGCGCGCATGGTGGAGGCGGCGTTCGCCGGGGAGCATATGAGCTATTTCGCCAACCGCTCCGGCGCGAACCTCATCAGCGGCATAACGACGGAGTTTGTGATGAACAGCGCGCTCTCCGGCAAGTGCCGGAAGGAATACGCCGTCATAGAGTGCGACGAGGCGGCGGCGGTGCGCGTTTTCCCACAATTGCAGCCGAAGGTCGTCGTCGTGACGAACCTCTTCCGCGACCAGCTCGACCGTTATGGCGAGGTCACGCACACGCTGGAGAATATCCGCCGCGCCCTCAGCGCCGCGCCGGACGCTGTGCTGTGCCTGAATGCGGACTGCTCGCTGACGTCCTCGCTCGCGCTTGATCTGCCAAACCGCGCGGTGTACTTCGGCATTGACAACGGCGCCGCCCCATCGCACAAGGCGACGGAGCTGTCGGACGCGAGCCACTGCATACGCTGCAAGGCGGAATATGAGTATGATTACATCACCTACGGCCATCTCGGCGGCTTCCGCTGCCCCAAGTGCGGCTACCGCCGCCACGCGGCGGACTTCGCCGTGACGGACATTGTCGAGCAGGGCGCGAACGGCAGCACCGTCGTCATGGACATTCGCGGCGAGCGGCGCATCGTGAACATCAACCTGCCAGCGATGTACAACATCTATAACGCCGCGGGCGCTGCCGCCGCCATCGTGGAGATGGGACTGGGCGCGGACGCGGCGGTGAACGCGCTGTCGGCGTTCAAGTGCGGCTTCGGGCGGATGGAGCAGTTCGCCCTCGGCGGCGGAGGCACGAAGATAATGCTGGTGAAAAACCCCGCCGGGTGCAATCAGGTCGTGGAGTTCTTGCAGAATATAAAGGAAAAATTCGTGCTCGTGGTGTGCCTGAACGACCGCGGCGCGGACGGCACGGACATATCGTGGATATGGGACGCGGACTTTGAGCAGCTGCCCGCGCTCGCGGGGAAGCTTCAGCGCGTCATCGTCTCCGGCGACCGCGCGTCCGATATGCGCATACGCATCAAATACGCCGGTATCGACGACGCCGCGATTGAGACCGAGCGCGACTACGACAAGCTCGTTGAGTGGATAGCCGGGCAGGATGAGCCGGTGTACATCATGCCGACGTACACCGCCATGCTTGAGCTGCGCGAGGCGGTCATACGCCGCTGCGGCGGCAGTGAATTCTGGGAATGAGGGGAGCGACGGAAATGGAACTGAAGATCTGCCACATGTACCCCGACGTTCTCAATCTCTACGGCGACGGCGGAAACATAATATGCATGAAAAAGCGCCTGAACTGGCGCGGGATAGAGGCGAGCGTGACAAAGCTGCCCATTGGGGAGCGCGCGAGCCTTGCGGATTTTGACATCGTGTTCATCGGCGGCGGGCAGGACTTTGAGCAGGAGGTGCTGCTCGACGATCTGCACCGCGGCAAGGACAGGGAGATCATATCCGCGATAGACGACGGCGTGGTGTTTCTGACGATATGCGGCGGCTATCAGATGATGGGCAGCTATTACGAGACCTACGACGGCAAGCGCTGCGACTTTATCGGCGCGGTCGACCTCTACACCGTCGGCTCAAAGCAGCGCATGATCGGCAACTACAAGTTCCGCTGCGCCGACGACGCTGGCGGCAGCGTTGTGGTCGGGTTTGAAAACCACAGCGGCAAGACCTACCTCGGCGCGGGCGCAAAGCCGCTGGGGCAGGTGCTCGCGGGCTTCGGCAACAACGGCGAGGACGGCACGGAGGGCGTGCGCCACAAAAACCTCTTCGGCTGCTACTGCCACGGGCCGATGCTGCCGAAGAACCCGGCGTTCTGCGATATGCTGCTGCAAACCGCGCTTGAGCGCAGATACGGCGCGGTCACGTTGGACCCGCTCGACGACCGCGCGGAGCTTGCCGCGCACGATGAGATGTGCACAAAATTAGGCTGAAAGGAATAAAGATATATGCTCAGATTTTATAACGCACGCACGCTGTCATTCTCCAACGGACCGACGCTCGGTGAGGGCGAGGTCTGGGTCGACGGCGGGCGCATCGCCTATGTCGGCGCGGTGCCCGGCGAACTGCCCGCTTTCTCGCGCGAGATTGACCTTTGCGGAAAGCTCATCATGCCGGGGTTCAAAAACGCGCACACGCACACCGCAATGGTATTCTTCCGCTCCCTCGCGGACGATATGCCGCTTGACAAGTGGCTCAGCGAGCAGATATGGCCATACGAGGGGCAGCTCACGGGCGAGGACGTGTATACGCTCACAAAGCTCGGCATACTCGAATACCTCTCCTCCGGCACAACGGCGTGCTTTGATATGTACATCAAGAACGACTTCTACGCCAAGGCGTGCACGGACGCGGGCTTCCGCACGGTGATATGCTCGGCGCTCAACCGCTTTGACGCAGACCCGGAGAATATTGAGCGCGAGTATCTGAAATTCAATAATTACAGCGATCTTGTGTCCTACACCCTCGGCATACACGCCGAGTACACCACGCCCATGGAGCGCATGGAGTACATGGTGTCGCTCGCGGAGAAGTACAAAGCCCCGTGCTACGCGCATCTTGCCGAAACGCGCGGCGAGGTCGACGGCTGCCGCGAGCGCTACGGCTGCTCGCCGGTGCAGCTGCTGGACAGGATCGGCTTCTTCCGCTACGGCGGGGGCGGCTTCCACTGCGTGTGGATGGACGAGCGCGACATTGAGATAATGGCGGAGAAAAAGCTGTGGGCTGTGACCTGTCCGGGGTCGAACGCCAAGCTTGCCAGCGGCATCGCGCCCATTGACGCGCTCGCCGCGGCGGGCGTTCCCCTCGCCATCGGCACGGACGGCGCGGGCAGCAACAACGCGCTGGATATGTTCCGCGAGATGTACCTTGTGAGCGTGCTGCAAAAGCTGAAGCTCTCCGACGCATCCGCGGGCAGCGCGCGGCGCACGCTGGAGATGGCTTGCGTGGGCGGGGCGCGCGCGATGGGGCTGACGGAGTGCGACGATCTTGCCGTCGGCAAGCGCGCCGACCTCGTCGTCATCGACCTTGAGCGCCCGAACATGCAGCCCGTGAACGACATTCCCTGCAACCTTGTCTACTCCGGGTCGAAGGAGAACGTATACATGACCGTTGTCAACGGGCAGATACTCTACGAAAACGGCGAATTCCACATTGATGAGGACGCGGCGGACATATACGCGCGCGCCGCGGGCATTAAAAAGCGCATACTGGCAAAGGGATAAAGAGAGAACATGAGCAAGATAGACCTGCATGTACATACCACCGCATCCGACGGCACCGTCAGCGGGCGCGGCGTTGTGGAGCTGGCGCACGGCATAGGGATCGCCGCCATCGCCGTGACCGACCATGACACCGTCTCCGGCTACGCCGAGGCGGCAGATGCCGGGCGGGAGCTCGGCGTCGAGGTCGTGCCGGGGATAGAGATAAGCACGAAATACGGCGGTCCCATCCACATACTCGGCTATTACATCGACCCAGAATCGGAAAAACTGCGCCCCGTGCTGGACTGGGTCGTGCACGACCGGGACGAGCGCAACCGCAAAATGGCGGAGCTGATGGCCGCGGACGGGCTGCCCGTGAGCTATGACGAGATGCACCGGCGCTTCGGCGGCGTGATAGGCCGCCCGCACTTTGCCGAGCTTCTCGTGGAGCTTGGCATGGCGGAGAGCGTGCAGGATGCATTCGACCGCTATGTTGAAAAGGGTCGGAAATACTATCTCCCCCGCAACTTTCTCTCCATTGAGCGCTCTGTGGAGATCATCGTCGAGGCGGGCGGCGTGCCGGTGCTGGCGCACCCGTTCCAGTATAAGCGCGACGACGCGGGTCTGCGGGAGATAATCGAGCACTGCATGGATCACGGTCTCGGCGGCATCGAGTGCCGCTACTCCGGCTACGGTCCGGACAAGGTCGCCTATCTTGAGGCGCTGGCGGATGAATACCGCCTTGTCAAGACCGGCGGAAGCGACTTTCACGGCGACAACAAGCCCCACATCGCGCTTGGCCGCGGCATTGAGGGCAGGCTGGACGTACCGTATGAGTTCCTTGAGCGTCTGCGCGAGCGGCGCGGAAAAAATACCTGAAAAAATTCAATTTCTCTCTTGACTCTCACACTGTGGCAGGCATTAGGATATAGCTGAGCTCAAAAAACCGGGGTATTCCCCCGCACGGAGGTTCCTCTATGCTGAAAATAGGAGATTTTTCAAAGCTGTCCAGGATAAGCGTCCGCATGCTGCGCCACTATGACGAGATTGGGCTTCTCAAGCCCGCCGAGATCGACCGCTTCACCGACTACCGCTATTATACCGCCGCCCAGCTTCCCATTGCCAACCGCATAACAGCGCTCAAGGCGCTGGGGTTCAAGCTGGCGGAGATATGCGAGATTTTGCCCATATACGATGACCGTGAGCGGCTGATGGGCTATCTCGGCGCACGCCGGGAGGAACTTCTTGACCTCGCCGAGGACACGGAGCAGCGGCTGCGGCTTCTGGACACAGCCCAGATGAGGCTGAGAAAGGAAGAGAACATGAATTACGACGTCACCATCAAGACCCTCCCCGAGCGTTACGCCGCCACCGTGCACATGGTCATCCCCAGCTATCAGGACGAGGGCATCGTCTGGCACTATCTGTGCAAGGAGACGGATCATATGCCCCTCATCCCCGACGACCCCTGCTACTGCACGGTCGAGTTTCTGGACAACGAGTTCAAGCAGCACGATGTGGAGATTATGGCCGCCAAGTCCGTGCGCGGCACATACCCCGACACCGAGCACGTGAAGTTCCGCACCCTGCCCGCCGTGACCTACGCCGGGTGCACATTCAAGGGCAGCTATGCCCAGATAGACGACGTCGTCGCTGCGGTGAGCGCGTGGGTGGAGGCAAACGGCTACGACTATGCCGGACCCATGTTCGACATATACCACGTGAGCCCCCACGAGACGCAGAATCCCGACGAATACGTCACGGAGGTCTGCTTTCCGGTGGTAAAGAAGTGATCTGATAACAGCGTATTATGCGCGCCGCTGACCGCGGCGCGCAAGTTTTTTCACCGTTGCCGATTCCCCGTCCGGATATGACACATTTCGCACCGCCGAGCGGATATAGTAGGCTTGGAGGTGGACAAGGTGAAAAAGCTATTCATCCTTCTCATGGCGTTTGCCGCCGCGCTGTGTCTGACGACCTGCGCGCAGACGCAGCCCGAGCCGGAGCCGGACTATCTTGACGCGATGGTGCGCGCGGCGGCGCGCGGCGATGTCCGCGCCGGGCATAACGCCCAATCCATGCGCGAGCTGAGCCAAGGCAAGAGCGAGGACTACGTCCCCGTGTCGTTCGACGATCTCTATACCCTCTCCCGCTACATATATCTCAAATACGGCAGCTACCGCTGCTCTGACGAGCTGCGCCTGTGCGCGGGCGAGGTCGTGCTCAACCGCGTCGCCTCGCCGGAATACCCCAACAGCATCGAGGGCGTCATCTGCCAGTCGGGGCAGGTAAACGCCGTGGACACGCGCGCGTTCGACGCCTGCCGCGAGCCGTCGGCGGAGTGCGTGCGCGTGGCGCTGCGGCTGCTGCTGGGCGAGCGGATGCTGGAGCCGTCGGTCGTCCTTCTGACGGATTATCCCGCCGACGGGATATACGCGATGTTCTGCGACAGGCTGCTGGGCAACACGTATTTTTACAAAAGCGACGCGCTTGAGCTGTACCGCGGCGACGGAACTGTTGACGCGGCGGGCAGTTGATGGTAAAATACGCTTATCCCGATCGTTAATTTTTTATTTGGAGGACTCACCATGGATTTCAGAAGCATGACCGTCAAAGAGTGCTTTGACAACCCCAAGACCGTCGCCGTCATCAAGGAGCTTGCCCCCGCGCTGATGAAGTACCCCATCAAGCTCTTCAACAAAAAGAGCTGCGGTGAGATCTTCGACCTCGTTGTGAGCAAGAAGATCCTGCCCGAGGACATTGCAAAGCAGATTGAGGCAAAGATAAACGAGATCCTCAAGTAAAGCTGAGCACAAAAATACCGGAGTGCCTGTGTGCACTCCGGTATTTTTTATATCACTCACGCCGGTTCGTAGGAACGGCTCAGCTCGTTCCCCTCGGCGTCATACTCGACATTCTCCATCAGCGCGGGGTCGACGCGGCTGCGCTTTTTCACGACGAGCCCCTGCCCCTTGTTGTTGAACACCCATATCTTATATCCGGGATACTGCGGGTCGGGCTTCTGGAAGACGGTGGTGTCGTTCAGGCGGCAGAACTTTGCCCGCCCCTCCGCCGTGTCGAGAAGATCGCCGGGGCCGTTATAGTACAGCTCGTCCTGCACGGCCTGCTTTTTGAACTCCTCCCACTCCTTGTCGTCGCTCCATTTGATGTCGTTGGGCTGTATCGGCTGTGTCATTGCATGCTCTCCTTATCTTTTTTTATTTCTTGCCCTGCTGGCGGCACCATGTGTTCATCACCATGTCCGTCGGCAGAAGCTTCACCAGCCTGACCTGCATACGCTCCGGAAAGCCCAGCACAGACACGGTTTTTCTCTTTTTGAGATCCTTCACCGCTTTGTTCACGACCTGCTCCGGCGTATAATAACGGTTGAAGTAGTTGACGGTGTTGTCGTGTATGGCGTGGCTGAAAAACTCCGTCTTTATCCAGCCGGGGCACACGGTCATCACGTGTATGCCCTGACCGCGCAGCTCCACCCCCAGCGCGCGGGAAAAGCTCAGCACATACGCCTTCGACGCGCCGTAAACATTGATGTACGGCACAGGCTGCCACGAGGACATTGACCCCATGTTCACGATGCGGCTGCCGGAAGTCATATAGGGAATGCTCATGTGGCACATCGCCGTCAGCGCGCGGGAGTTGAGGTCGACAATATCGAGCTGGCGATCCCTGTCCATTTCGGTGAACACGCCGAACAGACCGAAGCCCGCCGCGTTGACGAGCACCGCGATCTCCGGCTTCTCGCGCTCCAAAAGCTTTTTATACACATCAAAGCTCTCCCTCTGTCCGAGGTCGAGCACTATCGGGCGCACACGCGCGCGGCACCGGCTCTGAAGCTCCACAAGCCTATCCTCGCGCCGGGCGATCACCCAAAGCTCGTCAAACTGCTCGTCCTTATCGAAGGCATAGACGAACTCCCGCCCCATGCCGGACGACGCGCCGGTTATCACTGCAATTTTCATGGTGTTGTCTCCAATCGCTGTTTTTTATTTGATTTTATCATGCTATGGCTAAAATAGCAATCCGCATTTCATTTCAGCCGCCGTTATTTCGCCGAATCTGTATGATTTAACAATTGCTTTTTTCGGTGCTATGTAACATAATATATCATGAAGTAATAGGAGGTAGGCAGCAATGAAAAGAATGACTCGCGTCGCCATAATCACAAGCGGCGGCGATTGTCAGGGTCTCAACGCGGCGATACGCGGCGTCGGCAAGGCCCTGTTTCAGAAGCTTGAAAATAACGTTGAAATATTCGGCATGTACGCGGGCTACCGCGGTCTCGCCGACGGCGACTATAAGTTTATGGAGCCGAAGGATTTCTCCGGCATCCTCACCCAGGGCGGCACGATCCTCGGCACATCGCGCCAGCGCTACATTCCCGGCAAGGACATTATCGACGAGAACGGCGAGAGCATGATCCCCGCCATGCGCGACACTTATAACCGCCTCAATCTCGACTGCCTTGTCATCATGGGCGGCAACGGCACGCAGAAGAGCGCCAAGCTCATCGCGGACGCGGGCATGAACGTCGTCACCCTGCCCAAGACCATCGACAACGACATCTGGGGCACGGACACGACCTTCGGCTTCCAGAGCGCGGTCGACATCGCCACGAATGTCATTGACTACATCCACTCCACCGCGTGCTCCCACGGGCGCACCTTCGTTGTGGAGCTCATGGGGCGCGACGCCGGCTGGCTGACGCTGCACGCGGGCATTGCCAGCGGCGCGGACGCCATCCTCATCCCCGAGATACCCTACGACGTGAACAAGATCGCCGACCTCATCGCCCGCCGCGACAGAGCCGGGCGCGGCTTCTCCATCATCGCGTGCGCCGAGGGCGCGGTATCCGTGGATGATGTGAAGCTCGACGAGGAGGCCAGCCGCAAAAAAAAGGAGAACAGCCGCTATCCCACCGTGTCCTACGCCCTCGCGGCGGAGCTGGAGGCGCTCACCGGGCAGGAGACCCGCGTGACCGTCCCCGGACACTACCAGAGGGGCGGTCCCCCCTGCCCGTATGACCGCGTGCTCGCCACGCAGTTCGGCACCGCCGCCGCCGACCTCATCATCAACAAGCAGTATGGCCGCATGGTCGCCATCCAGAACGGCGAGATATGCTCCATCCCGCTCGACGACGCCGCGAGCAAGACGAAGTTCCTGCCCGTCGACCACCCGATCATTCAGGTCGCGCGCGACATCGGCATCTGCATGGGCGACTGACGCGGGCAGACACAACATATCAGCACTATATAAGCACCAAGCGCCTCCGGGACGTCCCGGAGGCGCTTTCAGTCACACGCGCTTGTTGAAGTCTATCTCGCTCACGAGCGCGGAGCCGATGATGAGCACCGCCCCGGCAAGGCCGAGCGGAGAGAGGCTCTCATGCAGCACAGCGGCGGAGAGGATCAGCGCGAAAAGGCAAGCATTTCAGATGAAAGAGGGATATATTTTCTGAAAATACCTATCGTGCCGAAGATCAGCGCGGAGGTTATCATCATTATATAAGCTTTTGCGTTTTTCTCCTGCATTGCGGTGCGTCTCCTGAGCGCCGGGTCATCCCGGTATTTTGCAGCTATTTTAGCAGAAAAACGCGAGCAAATCCACTGGTACTGTGTACATATAAACGCCCGAAAAGCACTGCTCTTCGGGCGTTTTGTTGGCTGCTGTATAGTATTCTCCTCACCCGTCGTCTCTTCTTGTGCGTCTGAAGCGGCCTTTGCGGTTGGACGCGCCGAGGGTGTCAAGATAGAGCGTCATGCGCGTGACCTCGTGCTCATTTTCCGGCGTTACCTTCATGACGACGGCGGTGTTATCCCTGAGATACACCGCGGCAAAGTCGCGGCGTTTCTCCGCGCCGTAGACGGAGGCGAGCGGTATCTGATTATAAAACGTGTCGCCGGAGAAGATGAGCTTTTCATCCGTGACATCGACGGCGCAGTGCGCCGAAGCGAGCCCGCCGAAGAGCGACTGGGTATTGCGCTTTGCCACCTGACGGATGAACGGCGTGAACGTGAAGAGCACGGGATAGAGCAGAATGATGATGACAAAGATGGCAAAGGCGGTGAACATCGCGCCTGAGATATGCCCGGCGATGATGTTATACACAAGGAACGCCGCAGCAGCGAGCTTTGTGATCATCATGAGGTCATAGGGCACGGCGGTGGAGTACGCAAGGCGCGCCGCGCGGACATAGTCGCGCGCGAAGCCGTCCGCGGTGTAGTCAAAATCTGCGGAGTACGCGGGCGCATTGGGGCGCGGCTTTGCCGCCTCGGCATAGCCCGCGAGGATGCTGGCGCGTTTGGCGGCGGCGAGCGCCGCTTCAAACTCCTGCCGCCACTCGTCTGAGGCGAACGCCGAGACGGGGATGAGCAGCTGGTGCACGTCCTTGCCGCGGCGAAAGCTAACCACGAGCATGCCGCCGACAAGCTGCGCGCCGTCATAGTACGCGCAGTCGTACTTCAAGTCGACCTTGCCGCAGTGAAGACGCAGCACCTCATCCTTCAGGGATAAATGCTGCCGCCCCCAGAACTCCTCGCTTACCTTCCCCTTCTCCATCGAGCGGCGGAGCTGGGACCTTGCGCGAAGCTCAACACTGCACTGATAGAACACCTGCGCAAGGCAGATGAGCGCGGAGATGGCGATAAGCGCGGCGCGCGTGCCGCCGGTGATGCTGAGGCGAACGATGTTCCACGCGACGAGCGCCGCCTGTCCCACCGTCATGAAAAGAAAGATGAGAAGATTTGCGATGCTGCGCTGTCTCATGCGCAGAAAGCCCTTTATCGCGTCGAGATACTCTTCCCTTGTTATCTTGAAATAAAAGTCCATACGCAAACCTTCCCACCTTTTTTTCACTTTATACCGAGCTTTTTGTATATCTCGCCGCGGTTCTCCTCGGCGCGGTCGCCGATGCTCTCATAAATGCTGTTGCCGTGCGCGTCCATGGAGACGAACATGGGGCCGTAATTCGTGACGTTCAGCTTCAGAAGCGTGTCCGCCCAGCTTCTGCACGTCTCTGGCCAGTATTCGCGCTCAAGCCGGTCGACCTTGCAGGTGTATATCGCGGAGCAGCCGCCCACGAGCGCGAGATACACGCACCCGCACTCGCGCATCGCGTCGAGCGTATTCTTGTCCATGCCGCCCTTGCCGAGCACCGCGCGCACGCCGGTCTTGCGGATGAAATCCGGCGTGTAGGGGTTGAACTTCGAGCTTGTGGTGGTGCCGATGGCACGGAAGTCATACGTTCCGTCCTCCATGCGGCGGAAGATCGTGCCGGTGTTGTATATCGCCGCACCCTCAAGCTCCATGGGCGGCTTCTCCCCGACATCTATCATGTCCATGATGCGGGTGAAATGATCCGCATACATCATTGTGTAAAGGTCGCCGGAGATGTAGACAACGTCGTCGATCTCAAGCGCTTCAATGTCCTCCTTCTTCAAGGGGGTTGTAAGATAAACTGTTTTAGCCATACTGCACCTCACGCTCCGACCTGTTCAACGCGCCCGTCGGGATAGACGCGGCACACCGCCTTGCGCCCCGGCCAGCAGTTGATGTTGACCGCCACGGGCAGCCACGGCTTGTGCGAGCCGGAGGTCTCGATATTCACGCCGAGCACCGTTGTGTCCCCGCCGACGCCCATCGCGCCGATCTTGCTCATATTCAGCGCCTCGCACAACTCCTTTTCCAGCGCGGCGAGGTCGGGGCGCGGATTCGGACGGTCTATCGGGCGGCAGGATGCCACAGTGGCGAGACGGGCGACCTCCTCGAGAGGACCGCCGATGCCCACGCCGACGATGAGCGGCGGGCAGGGGTTGGACCCTGCGCGCAGGACGGAATCGACCACGAACTTCTTCACGCCCGCGACGCCCGCGGACGGCGGCAGGAACGTGAGCGTGCCCCAATAGCCGGAGCCCGCGCCCTTGGGCATTGCCTTTATCTCCATATACTCCAGCCCCTCCTCAAGCTCAACATGGATGAGAGGGACGTTGACACCGGTGTTGTCGCAGCGATCCTCGCGCGTGAGCGGATCGACGACCATGGGGCGCATGGGGAACTCCCCCATGGTCAGCTCGTGCAGCGCCTCGTCAAAGGCGGCGCGGAGGCTGTCTTTATACGGGAAGCCGAGGGAAGTCTTGATGAAAAACGTGGGTACGCCGGTGTCCTGACAGATGACCGTGTGGTTATTCGTGGCGGTGACGGCGTTTTCGATGATGATATCGAGATACTTCTGGGCGCGTGGGCTGGTCTCGACCTCGCGCGCATGGCGAAGCGCATTGAGCACATCGGGCTGTATCTCGGTGAGAGAACGGATCCAGACGGCTTTTATCGCGCTTTTGAGTTGTTCTTTGGAAAGCTCGCTCATTGGGTGATTACCTCATTTAATTTATAATAATACATTTCAAAAAGTTAATATACAGACAAAATAAAAACAAACCGAGGCGGACAGCAGTCTCGTCTCGGTCGGGTGGCGGCTTGAGACCGTCCGATTTGTATGCACCCCGCACGTTTCAGCACTCCTCGATTGAGGAGGACTGAAACTGAGGGGTTTAAGGAGGGAAAAACTGCGCTCAGGCGTCCTTTACGGTCTTTTTCTTTCCGGGAAGCACATCGCGGAAAGCGACGAAGAGGATGGACGCGAGCGAAATAAGGAGAAAGACAAGGCAAATGGGCTTCTGCACAAAGATGGAGTAGCTGCCGTTGGAGATGACCATTGCGCGGCGGAAGTTCGTCTCAACAGTGGAGCCGAGGATTATGCCGAGCAGGCACGGCGCAGCAGGTATCTCACCAAGCGTGAAGAGGAAGCCGACGATGCCCATGACAACGGCAGTGCCGACATCGAAGATCTTGTTGCCGGAGGCAAAGGATCCGATGAAGCACAGCAGCATGACGCAGGGCAGGAGCACATCGTTGGGTATCTTGATGACGTGCATGAAAAGTCTCGTTCCGGCAAGGCCGAGGATTATCATGAAAATGTTGCAGACAAGCAGCATGGTGTAAATGCCGGTGATGACCTCGGGGTTGTTCTGGAAGAGCATGGGACCGGGAGTGAGTCCCTGAATGGTGAGCGCGCCCATGAGAACGGCGGTGATAGTGTCGCCGGGGATACCGAGCGTGAGCAGCGGGACAAGCGCGCCGCCCGTGACGCCGTTATTGGCGGTCTCAGCCGCGAAGAGGCCTTCATATGCGCCCTCGCCGAACATCTCAGGGTGCTTGGAGGCACGGCGCGCCTCGTTATAGGCGAGGAAGGCCGCGATGCCGCCGCCGGTGGCGGGGACAATGCCGACGAACGTGCCGATAGCCGCGGAACGGAACATATTCAGGATGTTGTGCTTGATCTCGGAAAACGGGACGAGCTTGCTGGAAACAACAGTGTCCTCCATCTTGACATGGTTGACAGAGTCAACAGCCTTGACAATGACCTCGGTAATAGCGAAAAGTCCGATAAGTGCGGAGACGGTCTGAATGCCGCCAAGCATGCTCTTGGTGTAGGCAAAGCGGCTCATTCCGCCGATCTGGTCAACGCCGATGGTGCTGATCATGAGACCGACGCCGCAGGCGAAGAGCCCCTTGGAAATGCTCTTTGCACAGAAGCTGGCAACCATGCTGAGACCGAAGATGCCAATCGCGAAATACTCGGCAGGGCCGAACGCGAGGGCGACCTTTGCGATCTGACCGGCGAGGCAGATGAGCACGATGTTGGAGAAGATGCCGCCGAAGCCGGAGGCGATACACGCGGTGGAAAGCGCCTCGGAAGCCTTGCCGGAGCGTGCGAGAGGATAACCGTCCAGCACGGTGGCAACAGCCTGAGGCGTGCCGGGCGTGCGGATGAGGATAGCCGCGATGGAGCCGCCGTAAGTGCCGCCGACATAAATGCCGAGCAGCAGGGCGAACGAGGGTAGCATATCCATGCCGAAAGTGATTGGCAGCAGGAGCGCCACGCCCATGGTGGGCGTGAGACCGGGCAGCGCGCCGATGACAATACCGGCGGCAACACCGAGCATACAGATGAGTATGTTGGTGAAAGTGAGAATACTGGCTAGATCCATATTACACTATACCGCCTTTCTTAAAGCATGAATTGCAGGATACCGGCGGGAAGCGCGGTCTGCATGAGGTAATAGAACACAAGGTAAAGGATTATGGGGAGAATTATGCTGATGGGTATCATTATCTTCCACTTTCTGTTGCCGAAGATGAGCATCATGAGGAAAACGGCAATGATGGAAGAGACAATGTAGCCCAGTGGCTTGAAGAGCAGCGCGTAGGCAATGATATTGAGTATCGCGAGCAGACCGCGGATGTAGCCCTTCTTCTGATCGGGCGTAAGCGGTTCGGCATACTTGGGCTTGACAATTGCCTCAATGAGCATGATGACGGACATAGCGACCATCATCACAGAAACGAACGTCGGGAAGAACGACGCGGAGACCTGCATATAGTCCGCCTGCAGCTTAGGGTAGGTGCGCGAGCATACAAGGCAGACAACGGAGAGGATGAGACAGGGAATCGCGCAAAGCAGCCCCTTATTCAGACCTCTCGCCTTTTTTTCGTTGGTGGAGTTTACTTCAGGCATATTTATTTCCTTTCGCTAAAGGATTGCGCGAAGTCAAATATAATCATATACTCGGCTTCGCGCAAAACAGCTTGCTATTTACTGTTGGAATTACTCGCTAAGTGCGCCGCCGGCAACCAGAGCGTCCTTGATGATGGTGCGGTAGTTGTTGGCAGTCTCAACGGTCGCGGCGTAATCCTGGAACTGAACCTCAATACCGAGGTCTGCGAGGCTCTTTGCAAGGGCTTCGTCCTCAAGGACAGCGCCGATCTGCTCGCTGATGTACTGGGCGAGTGCGGGATCCATGCCGTTGCCGCCCCAGATGGAGTACCAGGTGTTGTAATCGCTGACACCCTCGTATGCGGAGAGCAGAGGAGCATCGGGCTCGAAATCAGAGGGAGCGGAGAGACCGACAAGGATCATGTCGCCGGAAGCAATATACTGCTGTGCACCGGAGAGAGGAACGATCATAGCATCGACATGGTTGCCGAGAACTTCGGTAACGCAGGTGGCAGTGCCGTCGGTGGAGACGCTGGTCGCCTCAACACCGAGAGCGGAGAACGCATTCAGCGCGGCGAGGTGAGCAGAAGTGAACTGGCCGGGGATGGCATAGGTGAGCTTGCCGGGGTTAGCCTGAGCATAGGCGATGAGGTCGTCCATGTTGTTGATGCCGAGGGCATTGTCCTTCTTCACGCACAGGGCGCAGGGGGAAACACCGACGACCGCGATGGGCGTGCCAGCCTCGTCAAGCTCATAGGTGGTGTTGCCCATGAGGACCTGAGTGATGGGGGAACCCGGCTGGTCAAACATGAGGGTGTAGCCGTCGCCGTCGTTGGCAAGCAGCTCAGTACGGCCGACAACGCCGGAACCGCCGGCGAGGTTGTTGACGACGAAGTTCGCGCCGAGCTTGTTGGACAGAGCGTCAGCAAGGACGCGGGCCGCAAGGTCGGTGTCGCCGCCGGCGCCGTAGCCGACGATGATGGTGACGTTCTTCTTCGGCCAGTCGATCGCGGGAGCCGCTGCGCCGGTGTCAGCTGCGGCATCGCCGTCAGCTGCGGGGGCAGTGGTTGCCGCAGGAGCGGTGGAAGAGCCGCAGGCTGCGAGTGCCAGCACCATGCACAGGGCAAGCACCAGCGTGAGGATCTTGGAAATCTTCTTCATGTGTCTTCTCCTTTTAATAATGTTTTGATTATATTCTAATCGACCGTCTTTTTCAATCGGTCATATAGACAAGGAAAATAATACAGTCGGTCATGTCCGGCCTTCGTTTTGTATCTTGTGACTATATTAAAACATTTTTGTCGTGCATTTATCAAACGGATTGTATCAAACATATTTATCGAAATAATCGATATTTGATTTTTGCACGGAGATACAAACGAAATATGTCGGATATTTTAAGGTTTTTTAACAAAAACGCAGGATTGGCAGCTGTTGGGTGCACTTTTTCACTTCATGCTGCCCGTTTCGACATAGCGCTGGTGCCAGCTGAGCGCCTTGGACAGCACATGGGGCGTCTGCCCGCCGGAGGTCGCGCACGCCTCTGCAAAGTATTCCCGAAGCTGCGGGCGATAATCCGGGTGCGCGCAGTTTTCGATGATGAGCTTTGCGCGCTCGCGCGGGGTCTTCCAGCGGAGGTCGGCCGCGCCGTATTCGGTGACGATAACGTCCACATCGTGCTCGGTGTGGTCAACATGGCTGACCATGGGGACAACGCAGGATATTGCGCCGCCCTTGGCGAGCGAGCCCGTGGCGAAGATCGTCAGCCCCGCGTTGCGGGCAAAGTCGCCGCTGCCGCCGATGCCGTTCATGATCTTCGTGCCCATGACATGGGTGGAGTTGACGTTGCCGTAAATATCGACCTCGATGGGCGTGTTCATGGCGATCAGCTGCATCCGGCGGACGACCTCCGGGTTGTTGGCGATCTCCTGCGGGCGGATGACGATATGCTTTTTGTAAAAATCGATATTATCGTACAGCTCGCGCTGCATCGCCTCGGAGAGTGAGAGCGCCGTGGCCGAGCCGGAGGTGATGACGCCCTTTTTCACAAGCTCAAAGGCGCTGTCCTGCATGACCTCGGTATACATGCTCAGACCTGTGAAGTCCTTTTCCAGCCCTGCGAGCACGGCGTTGGCGACGTTGCCCACGCCGGACTGTATCGGGCGGAGGTTCTTCGGCTGGCGTCCCGCGGCTATCTCCGCCTTGAGGAAGGCGACGATATTCTCCGACAGAGCGAGGGAGATGTCGTCCGGCTCCTTGAAGCTGGGGTACGTGCCGGGGTCGTTCGTGAGCACGACGGCGGCGATCTTCTCCATGGGGCAGGGTATATACGGCGTGCCTATCCTGTCGGCGGCGCTGGTGATGGGGATGGGTCTGTCCCCGGCGGTATAGATGTCATGCATGCCGTAGAGTGCGCCGGGGATGGTCTCGTTGAGCTCAACGATGACCTTGTCCGCGTTGCGCACAAAGGCATCCGCCGCGCCGACGGACGCGGGCGGGATGAGCCCTCTGTCCGTGATGCCGGAGCATTCCACGATCGCAAAGTCCACATGCGGTCCCACGCCGTGGTCGAGCATGACGGGCAGATGGCTGAGATGAAAATCGTTATAGCCGATCTCCCCCGCGTTCACGCCCGCGCGGACGGATTTGTTGCTCTGGTACGGCGTGCGGTACTTCATCAGCCCCGCGCGCGCCAGCGCCCCGTCGAGCGAATCATCCACGGACGCGCCGGTGAGCACGCTCATGTTCTTTGCCTTGCCGAGCTTTGCGATAGCGGCGGGGATGACGCGCGGGTTGCCCACGAGCGTGAAGCCGGAAAAGCCCACGCACATATTCTCGCCGATGAGCGCCGCGGCGTCCTCCGCGGACATGACGCGCGTTCTCAGTTTTTCAGGTATATATTTCATGTTTATTTCTCCTGTACGCTCACCACAGTATCGCCATGAACTGCGCGCCGAGCACCATGCACACGAGGGCGAACGGGTACGTCGCCGCGTAGGACGCCGCAACGTCCTCACTGCCGCAGAGGGAGATGAGCGCGCCGAGCGCCGGGGTGGACGTCATGCCGCCGCAGACAGAGCCAAGCGTCGTGAGCGTGTCGAGCTTGAAGGCGAGCTTTGCCAGCAGGCACGCGAGCAGCATCGGCAGCAGCGTTATCACAACGCCGAGGAGGAAAAGCTTCACGCCCTGCTCCTGCAGGACCTCGATGAAGCCTGCGCCCGCTTCCGTCCCCGCGCCGAGCAGGAACAGCACCAGCCCCAGCTCGCGCATGACCTTGAGCGTGCCGGAGGGCGATGTGAGCGAGAGCTTGCCGATATGCCCGAAGTGACCGATGATGAGCCCGATGAAGAGCGGACCGCCCGCCGTGCCGAGGGAAAAGCTCATCCCGCCGGGGAGAGGTATCTCTAAAAGTCCCAGCATGATGCCGAAGACCGTGACGAACGCGATTGGCAGGATGCCGAACGGCTCAAGCAGCTTGAAACGGTTGGAGTCGGTGAGTGTGTCACCGCTCCCCTCCTCCGCGTCGCCGATGTCGGCGTCGTGAAGGCTGTCGTGCAGCTTCTTTGTCGCCTCCTCAATGTTGCACTTGACGAACTTGGGGAAGAGCTGGACGAATAGCACCACGCCCACCACGCCGAACGGGTACGCGATGCCGTAGCCGACTGAGGCGAGGGACTTGATGTTCTCCCCGTTCGCGGCAAAGGCGGCGTTCGTCGCCTCCGTCGCCGCGGCAAGACCGGGGGTGGAGGTCAGCGCGCCGGTGAAGATGCCGATGGCGAGGTCAAAGCGGATATCCATCAGCTTTGCCAGCAGCATCGTGATCCCTCCGCCGCACACGACGATGAAAATGCCGAGGGTGAGGAAGGCGTACACGCCTTTTTTGAAGTTGCGGAAGAACACGGGACCTGCGATCATGCCGACAGTGCCGACGAAGAGCGCAAGACCGAAGTTTTTCACGATGGCGGGTATCTCAACGCCGAAATGTCCGAACACGAGCGCGATGATGAGTATGCCGGATGTGCCCAGCGACAGCCCCTTTACGGACACGGAGCCGAGGAAATACCCCAGCGTGATTATAAGGAAAATTGCAAGCAGACTGTTCATATACAAGCTCCTAATTTACTTATTTTGCCATTATATTTTAAAGAAAACACCGCCGGGAACAAACGCTCCCGGCGGCGTCGGTTTTTATCCGCTGCCTAAAACCGCGATCACTTGTTCTCTCTGTAAGGAGCGAACTGTGCAACTGTGGATTTCAGGCTCTTTGCAAACAAGGCTGCATCAGAGCTGTACATGATATAGCGCGCGCCGTGCTGGATGTACATATCCATGTCGGTCGGGCCGCAGGCGATGCCGCCCGCCTTGCCGTACTTCTCGGCGGTCTCGATGACCTTGAGAGCGATCTCGACCACGCGGGGGTCCTTGGACTTGCCGGGGATGCCGAGGGACTGGCTCATGTCGGCAGGACCGACAAACACCACGTCGATCTCGGGTATCTGGCAGATCTCCTCGACCTTGTCCGCCATCTCCTTGTTCTCGATGTGCACGACGACAAGGCTCTTCTCGTTCGCCGCCTGGACGTAGGGCTTTTCAGCCTCGTTCCAGAAGCCGAACATGGCGTTTCTCGTGCCGCGGGAGAGACCGCGGGTGCCGAGGGGATAGTACTTGCAGGAGCTGACGCTCTCGCGGAACTGCTCCACGCTCGTCATGTTGGGTATCTGCACGCCGACAGCGCCGCTGTCGAGCGCGTGGAAGATATGCTCCTCCGAGGCGCAGGGAACGCGCACGATGGTGGAGAGGTCAACATTCTCCGCCGTGCGGATAATGTTCTCGGTGCTCTCATAGCCTATGGGGGAATGCTCGCCGTCGATGACGATGAAGTCAAACCCCGCCCAGCCGAGCATCTCCGTGGCGATGGCGCTGTTGAGCTTATAGAACGTGCCGAAAACCGTCTCGTGGTTTTTCAGCTTGTCTTTGACTGATCTTGTTATTGCCATGGCTCAGGCTCCCCGATCAGCGGACTTCAACGCTCTCCTCGCGGTCGGCGGTGCGCTTGGGGATGAAGAGATCCATGTTGTAGCAGGGCTTGTCATACGGATTCTCGATCCAGTGCATTGCGTTGGAGGGGATGGTCATGAAGCAGGCGGCGCCGTTCTCGTTGGAGATGTCGGCATCGAAGGTGTAGACGTTCTCAACGCCGTCCTCGACAACGTGGAAGTCGCACTTGCCCTTGACGATGATGACGGTCTGCTCGTAGTCATGCTTGTGCGGGCCGGGGACGTGACCGGGCTGGATAACGCCCATGCTGATGGTGCAGTGCTGGCTGCCCTGATATACCTTGCGCTTCACAGTGGGTTTGGGATTGAACCAATCGCATTTGCCCCAATCAAGATGTTTTGCCATTTTTTATTTCTCCTTTACGATTATATTTTCTATATGTTACAGACTCCGGCGTGCCGGGGTGAATAACCTTTGATTACTCCTCAAAGCCGATGAGATAGGCGGGATTCCTGTGCATCATGGTGTACATCTGCTCATCCGTCGCGCCGCAGCGTGTCTTGATGGTCTCTGCGAACTTCGCCAGACCGTCGACCGGCGGCATGTACACTGCCTGCCCCATGTCGGAGTCGACGACGAGCTTCTCGCAGCCGACGCTCTGGAAAAGCTGCTCGACGATGTCAAACTCCAGATGGTGCGCAGCGGGCTCGACAGCGTTGAACACAACGGCGTTCAGCTCGATAAACGCACCCTGGTCTGCCCAGTGTATCATATCATCCAGCGTCGCGTCGATGTCAAAGAACGGATGGTTGACCAGTATCTTCTTGAGACCGACCTCGACCGCCTTGTCGATGAGCTTGTTGCTCTCTTCAACGCTGCCGTGTCCGGTCGCGAGTGTGACCTCCGGGTGATACTGCGCGAGGTATTCGATGACCTCGACGACCTCGGGCTTGAGCTCGCCGTTCTCATCGAGATAGTAGATGGGCTTCTCGGGTATCTTCATCTTGCCCGCGCCCACGAAGGCCTTCTTCTTGTGGTGGTTGATGTGGTTGAGGGCGGAGACCGTGGGCATGAACACTATCTTCGCGCCCATGGCGCACGCGGCGTCCACCGCGTGGATGTTGATCCCGCCGACGGAGTTGTTGAGCACGATGCAGCCATACGCTTTGCACTTGCCCTCGCCGAGGAACTTTGTGATCATGTCCGTGCCCATCATGCTGGGGAAATAGTGATCCTTGGTGATGAAAGCATCATAACCGCTGCGGATCGCGTCGAGCATCATGTCTCCGGTGTCGACGCGGCGGTTCGCCACGGAGGGACCCGCGTGGACGTGGATGTCTATCGTGCCGGTCATGTCAAAACTCATTCTGCTTACCTCCTGAATTAAAGTTTTCAGACAGTCTCTATTATTGCCGCCATGCCCATGCCGCCCGCGACGCACAGCGTTGCAAGGCCGAGGTCGAGCTTGCGCTTGCACATCTCGTGCAGGAGCGTGACGATTATGCGGCTGCCGGACGAGCCGATCGGATGGCCGAGGGCTATCGCGCCGCCGTTGACATTTATAATATCCATTCTGTCTTCAAGATTCAACTGTCTTATGCATGCGATCGACTGGGAAGCGAACGCCTCGTTGAGCTCGATGAGCTGAATATCGCCGAGGGTGTACCCGGTCTGCGCCATGATGCGCTCCACTGCCGCCACGGGGCCGAGACCCATGTACTTCGGGTCGACACCGGCGTTGGCGATGGCCTTGATGCGCGCGAGCGGGGCGAGCCCCAGCTCCTTGGCGTGGCTCTCCGTCGTGAGGATGAGGGCGGAAGCGCCGTCATTCCTGCCGGAGGCGTTGCCGGCGGTAACGCTGCCGTCGGGCTTGAACGCGGGCTTGAGCTTTGCCAGCGCCTCCATAGAGGTCTGGCGCGGGAACTCGTCCGTGTCGAAGATGAGGTCGGGCTGCTTTTTGCCCTGCGGCACGGTCAGGGGGATTATCTCGTCCTTGAAGCGCCCCTCGGCGATCGCCTTGGCGGCCTTCTCCTGCGAGTGCAGGGCGAACGTGTCCTGCTCGGTCCGCGTTATGCCGTACTTCTCGGCGATGTTCTCGGCGGTCATGCCCATGTTGAAGCGGCCGTAGATGTCCGTCGGCTGAGAGCAGAACTGTGCCTCGGTGAGGGAGTCCTTCAGCTCGGTGCTTCCTGCCTTGAGACCCCAGCGCACGTTGGAGAGATAATAGATGGCGTTGGTCATGCTCTCCACGCCGCCGACGAGCACGGTCTTGTTCTGCCCGAGGAGGACGGAGTCCATGCCCTCGCGCACGGCCAGCATGCCGGACGCGCAGGCGCACATCACGGTGTTGCCGGGCGCGCGCTCGGGTATGCCCGCCTTGAGCGCGGCATAGCGCGCGATGTTGGAGGCGTCGGAGCTCTGGCGGCACTGGCCGAAATCGACCTCGTCGATCTCGTTGACGTCTATACCGCTTCTCTCTATGGCGGCCTTCATGGTCTCCACGGCGAGATCCGCCGCGGAAAGGGGCTTGAGGCTGCCGCCGAACTTGCCCACCGCAGTGCGGCAGGCTTCAACTATCACAATGTTATCCATGTCGTTATTACCTCTGATCTCAGTTTTTTACTCGGTCATCGCGGCGAGGTCCGCGCTGACGCTGTACTCTATATCGGTGACGGAGGCAAGCTCCTCAAGCGTAACGCCCTCGGCGAGCTTTTTCAGCTCCCACGCGCCATTCTCGCAGAAGAACACCGCGTACTCCGTCACGACGATGCTCACCGCGCCCTTCGCCGTCAGCGGCAGGGTGCACTTTTTCACGAGCTTCGCGCCGGTCTTGCTGGTGTGCGTCATGGCGATGATGACCTTCTTCGCGCCGGAGACGAGATCCATCGCGCCGCCCACGCCCAGCTGCTTTCCGCCGGGGATTATCCAGTTGGCGACGTCCGCCGCCTGGTCGACCTCAAACGCGCCGAGGACGGTCGCGTCGATATAGCCGCTGCGGATCATGCCGAAGGCGGAGGCGCTGTCGGTGTAGGAGCAGCCCGGAGTTTCCAGCACGCTCTGGCGTCCGGCGTTGATAAGGTCGGGGTGCGCCAGCTCCGCCGGGGCAACCGCACCGACACCCAGCATGCCGTTTTCCGCCATGACGTAGACATCGGGGCGCTTGATGTAGTTCGCCACGAGCGTGGGAATGCCGACGCCGAGGTTGACAAAGGACATGGTCTTGTCCGCGTCTATGACGGCCGCAACGTTTTTGGCTATGCGTTCCTGCTTTTCTTCTTTTGTAAACTCTCTCATTTTGCGCTCCTCTTCACGATGGCGTTGACGTAGATATGGGGCGTGACTATATCCTCGGGGTCAAGCTCGCCCGGCTCGACGATCTCGTCGACCTCCGCGATGGTGTAGGTCGCCGCCATGGCCATGACGGGGTTGAAGTTTCTCGCGGTCTTGCTGTACACGAGATTGCCGAGCGTGTCCGCCTTCTTCGCGCGGATGAGCGCAACGTCGGTGTGTATTGCCTCTTCAAGGACGTACTTTCTGCCGTTGAACTCGCGCACCTCTTTGCCCTTTTCAAGGTCGGTGCCGGCGGAGGTGGGCGTGTAGTACGCGGGGATGCCCATACCGGCGGCGCGCATCGACTCGGCAAGCGTGCCCTGCGGCACGAGCGTCACGCTTATCTCACCCTTGTTGTATGCCTCTATCGCCTCGGGGTTCCAGTTATAGTAGCTGCCTATGAGCCCTTTGATCTGTCCGTTCGTGAGCAGACGGCCAAGCCCCTGATTGGGAGAGCCGAGGTCGTTGGAGACGATGGTCAGCTCTTTTTTGTTCGAGCGCACAAGCTCGTCCACCAGCTCGTCCGGGCAGCCGCGGAGTCCGAAGCCGCCTATCATTATACGGTCGCCGTCACAGATGTGCCGGATGGCTTCCTCTGCTGTCAGTAGTTTATCCATGGTAGTTAACAAAGCCTTTCTCAATGTACGTTTCTTTGTTTTCCTTTGCTGAAGTTATCATAGCACCTTTGCAAATTAGTTGACAAACCACATTTTTCGTATTAAATTATCGATAATATTGCATTGTGACTTTCAAGGAGGAAACACCGTGAATCAGGAAATAATCATGAGCTTTATATGCATCGTCCAGCAGCAAACCATTTCCGCCGCGGCAAAAACGCTGCTCGCCTCGCAGTCGACGATAAGCCACCGCATACAGGTGCTTGAGCAGGAGCTCGGCGTGACGCTCTTCGACCGGCAGCGCGGGTTTAAAAAAATGACGCTCACCGAGGACGGCAAGCGCTTTTATCCGCTGGCGATGCAGTGGCTGGAGCTGAACTCCCAGATGCACCAGATACACTCCAATTCCAGCGCGGGCAAGGTGCGCATCGGCAGCATGGACAGCATGAACCAGTATCTGCTCTCCCCCATCTTCCACAAAATAAAGATGGACATACCCGAGCTTCAGATGGAATTTGTGAGCTACCACTCGCAGGAGATATACTCCCGCCTGACCTCGCAGCTGATGGATGTGGCGTTCGCGTTCTACCCGATACGCTACGATATACAGGCAAAGCCCGTGTTCAGTGAGCCGATGTACATGATCTGTCTGCCCGGATATTACCCCGAGGGTGCACTGCACCCGTCGGTGCTGAAAAAGAGTGACCAGATACTCTTTACCTGGGACGAAAATATTCTGCGCTGGAACAACGAGTGGTGGGACGAGCACGAGCCGCCGTTCGTGAAGGTCGACTCCTGCGGTCTTCTGACGACGTTCCTCACGGACCCGCTGCACTGGGCGCTCGCCCCCGCCTCCGTCGCCACGAGCTTCCGCGCGCAGTTCGGGCTGGAGATACACCGCCTCACCGCCGCGCCGCCGAACCGCATCTGCTATATGCTCATCCGCAAGAACTCCAGCAGCAACATCATCCATCAAGGCGTTGAGACGTTCGTGAAAGCTTTCAACGAGTGCATAAAAAAGAACCCGTGGCGCTACACGGGCGGACGCAGCAGCGATCAGCCGCTCGACCTGTGACGTGCGCGTCGGGACGCTAATATCATGAATTTCGATATTTCTATCTCATAATATCAATTTGCCGTCAAAAAGCATGCTGTGCTAAAATCTTATTGCTAATATAAGCATAGAATATTTTTCTGGCAAAGGAGAACAGTATATGCAAAATCACATCGACCACAAGTATGATCCCCTGTTCGAGCCGTTCAAGATAAACCAGCTCGAAGTGCCCAACAGGATCATCCTTTGCGCAATGGGCGGCACCGCGCCCATCATCGATAACAAGTTCAACGCCAACTGCGTCAAGTTCTTCATGAACGCCGCGAAGAGCGGCGTCGGCATGATAATCCCGGGGCTCTCCATCCTGACGGACAAATGGGGCCGTCCCGGCTGGCTGGACGAGGCGGGCGACGTGTTCCGCGGCCCGCTCAAAGAGTTCATGGCGCAGATACACGAGGAGACGGACACAAAGTTCGTACTCCAGCTCGGCGCCGGTATGGGGCGCGGTCTGCGCGCCAACTTCGGCGTGACGCTGCCCTACTTCAACTATGAGCGCGCCATGGTCGCCCCGAGCGACGGCATGCCCAATGTGTTCGCGCCCGAGATGAAGCACCGCGCGCTCACCAAGGACGAGATACACAAGCTCGTCGATGTGATGATAAACAGCGCCGCCCTCGCACAGGAAGCAGGCTGCGACGGCGTTGAGATACACGCCATCCACGAGGGCTATCTCCTTGACCAGTTTGCCATGTCCAACTTCAACCACCGCACGGACGAGTACGGCGGCTGCCTTGAAAACCGTCTGCGCATCTCCACGGAGATGATAGAGGGCATCAAGCGCGTCTGCGGCGCGGATTACCCCGTGCTCATGCGTTACAGCGTGGCGAGCAAGACTGCAGGGTTCAACCAGAGCGTGCTGCCCGGGCAGGACTATGAGGAGTTCGGGCGCAGTCTTGAGGAGAGCATGTCCGTCGTGCGCATACTCGAAAAAGCCGGCATCGACGCGCTCGACTGCGACAACGGCACTTACGACTCCTGGCACTGGTGCCACCCGCCCACGTACATGCCCGAGGCCTGCAACCTCCCCGAGGCGGCGTACATCAAGAACTTCTGCCACGTCCCCGTGTTTGTCTCCGGCAAGATGGGCAACCCCGACACGGCGCTGCACGCCGTCGCCAGCGGGGAGATCGACGCCGTCGCGATGGCGCGTCCGATCCTCGCGGACAATGAGTGGGCACGCAAGGTGCGCGAGGGAAAGATCGACGATATCCGCCCGTGCATCGGCTGCCACAACGGCTGCTTCGGGCGTCTGACACGCGGGCTGAATGTCTCCTGCGCGCTCAACCCCGTCAGCCTTCAGGAGGACAAGTACACGCTCAAGCCCGCCGAGACGAAGAAGAAAATACTCGTCGCGGGCGGCGGCATCGGCGGCATGGAGGCAGCGCGCATCAGCGCACTGCGCGGCTTTGACGTCGAGCTTTACGAAAAGACAGACCGCCTCGGCGGCACGTTCCGCGCCGCGGCCGCGCCCGACTTCAAGGATGACGACAAGAAGCTCATCGCGTGGTATGAAAAGCAGATGCGCGATCTCAGCATCCCCGTGCATCTCAGCACCCCGCTCACGAACGATATAGTCCGCGAGAAGAAGGCCGATGTTGTGATACTCACGACCGGCGCTGACAAAAAGCGCATACCCATCCCCGGCTTTGACGGCGAGAACGTGTGCGACGCAAAGGAGTACCTGCTTGAAAAGCGTCCGCTCGGTCACGATGTTGTCGTCATCGGCGGCGGGCTGACCGGGTGCGAGGTCGCAAACGAGATCGCTGAGAAGGGTCACAAGGTCTCCGTGGTCGAAATGGGCGCAGACATTCTTCAGGATAAGGCACTGTGCGCCGTGAACGCATGGATGCTGCGCGACATGCTGAAGTTCAATAATGTCGACGTGTACACAAGCTCCGGCGTGAAGGAAATAACGAAAGATCACGTTGTCATCGGCACGCCCGACGGCGACAGGATCATCCCCGCGGCAAACGTCGTCGCCGCGGCGGGATATAATCCCCACCAGCTCAACATTGATGTTGAGGGCGTCGAGGTTTACTCCGCGGGCGACTGCACGCAGATAGGCAACCTCCTCACCGCCGTGTGGGGCGTGAACGACATCGTGGCAAAGCTATAAGCTGAGAGAGTGTAACATACAACAATACCGGCGGCTCAAAACGAACCGCCGGTATTGCTATGCTTTCCGGTATAATTGACTAGGTCTATATCCGTATCAGAACGCCACGTGCTTGAACAGCGCGACACAGCAGAGGATCACGGCGAGGGGAACATATACATAACGCCCCACGCTGTACCACAGCGCACCGCGGCGGCGATTGCTGCCGGTATTGACAGCGTCGAGAAGCTCGTCCTTCTTCATGATGTAAAACCATGACACCGCGCCGAGCGTCGCGCCGATGGGGATGATGTAAATGGACACGAGATCCATCCACGGTCCCCACTTGGAGATGGTCTCCATCCCGATGCCGAAGCCCAGGCACACCGCGCACAGGATGACCAGCACCGCCGTGCGGCTGAGCTTGGGGAACTTGTGCAGCAGCGACTCCGCCACTGCCTCGAACATATTCTGGAGCGAGCTGACCCCGGCGAAGATCATGGCTATGTACAAAATGACCGCGAAGAGCCGCCCGAGAGGAATATCCTGCAATATTGTGGGGAGCGTGACGAACAGAAGGCTCGGCCCCGCGCCGACGTCAAGCCCGTAGGAAAAGCACGCGGGAATGATGACGAGCGCCGCGACGACGGCCGCGATCGTGTCAAAAAGCGCGGTGTTCTGCGCCATATCGACAACGTCCTCCTCCTTGGAGAGATACGCGCCGTAAACGATCATGCCGCTGCCAGTGACGGAGAGAGAGAAGAACGCCTGTCCCATCGCCCATATCCATATCATCGGGTCTTTGAGCGCCTCCCAGCGGGGCGTGAACATGAAGCGGTAGCCCTCCGCCGCGCCCGGCAGGAACGCCACGCGCACCGCCAGCACCACAAAGATGAGGAAAAAGAGCGGCATCATGATCTTGTTGGTCTTCTCGATGCTGTGCGCGCCGAGGAAGAGCGTGAGGAGCGTGCCTACAACGACAATGATGTGGTACGGAATGACGGAGTACGGCTGCGCGGAGAACGAGGAGAACCACACAGCGGTGTCGGCGGTCATGAGCGTACCGACAAGCGAGTCCACCAGCGCCTTGAGCACATAGGTGACAATGACAGCGTAGCCGATGGCGATGCACATCGACCCCGCGAGCGGGAGCCAGCCGAGTATGCCGCCGGCCTTGCCCATCTTTTCGCCGCGCGTCGCCCATGCGTTGGCATACGCGCCGAGCGTGCCTGTGGCGGCGCGGCGTCCCATCGCGAACTCCGCCGGAAGCCCAACATAGCTGAAAATAACGACGAACAGCAGATATATCAGCAAAAATGCCCCGCCGCCGTTGCTGCCCATCTTGTTGGGGAAGCCCCACACATTCGCCATGCCGACCGCAGAGCCGACCGAGGCGAGAATAAAGCCCCAGCGGCTGGCAAAGCTCTTGGTATTCTTTTGTTTTTTCATTTTCTGTGTAACCCCTGCCTTCTCCCGCAAAAAATATCTGCGCGTAGTCTGCGCACAGACATCAGGCGGTTTTTTATATTTCCCGTGCGGCGCAGCGCCGCTTCTTGTTTTGCATTTTAAAGCTTTACACGGAAAAAGTCAAGAGCGGGACGCAAAAACCTTGCGTCCCGCTCTGGTCACTTATTCTTACCGCTTTTCCAGCACCGCGAGCGCGGCGGAGAGCATGCGCGCCATCGCGCCGCGTGTGAGCGGCATATCTGCCTGTGCGCCGTCGAGCACGCCGCACGCCGTGAGGTTGGCGCAGGCCTGCGCCGTGGCGGCGTCAAGCTCCGCGTTGAGCGGGATATACGACACACTCGTGACATTCATGACGCGGTCGAGCATGAGCGCGGCCTCAGTCTCGGTTATGGGCTCATCCGCCGCGAACACCGCGCCGGAGGCCGCGGCGGTCACGCCGCGCATTGCCGCCGCTGAGACATAGCCCTTCATCCACGCAGGGATGTCCGCGTCGTCCGCGCACCCGGTGGAGAGCACGGCATCAACAGCGCTCTCGCCCGCGGCGAGCATGCACATACTCAAAAACTCACCGCGCGTGACGCTCTTTTCCGGACTGAAGCAATATCTGCCGCCGATCTGCTCACCGGTGAAAATGTCCCGCTCGCTCAGCAGCACAGCGGAATACTCATCCGCGTGGCCGCGCATATCGGAATAAAGCACATCTTTCTTCGCTTTCTCTATCTTTATTATGACCGTTGCCTCCTGCGAGAGGTTGCCGTCGGTGTCCGCGGCCTTGTAGCCGAAGTAATCGCGCCCCTTCTTGTTCTCGCGCGGAGTGTAGACAAAGCTGCCGTCCTCTGCAAGCTCTATCGTGCCCTTGACGGGTTCGGTGGTGATGGTGTACTCAAGCGCGCCGCCGTCCGGGTCATAGGCAGAGAGACTGCCGCCGACAGAGACATTCTGATATGTCTTGAGCTCAAGATTCTCCGCGACCGGCGCGGCAGGCGCGGCGTCGGCATCCGCCGCGAGAGCGCCGGGACACAGCGCCGCGCACATGGAAAGCGCGAGGGCAAAGCTAAGGATGGAAACGAATATTTTTTTCATGTTGCTGCCTCCATTGATAATATGTGGTACGTGGTTTATTCTGCGCTGAATTTGGGCGAATATGCAATTTGCGGTAGACGCGGAGGGCAACATTGTGTTATGATTACAGTCAGATAAGACGAATAATCGGAGGTCTCAACATGGAGATAACTGCTTCCGCAATATGGCTGAACACAGTCTTTGCGGGCTTTGACCAGAGCATTACGCTCGCGGTGCACCAGCTCTACAACTGGGGCGGCGGGTTTTTCACGCCGTTTTTTGAGTTTATTTCGTTCCTAGGCAAGGGCGGGCTGCCGCTGATCTTCCTGTCGTTGCTGCTGACGCTTTACAAGCCGACGCGCCGCTTCGGCACGGCGATGTGCCTTTCGCTCGCCGTGGGCGCACTCATCACGAACTGCTGCCTGAAGATCCTCATCGCGCGCCCAAGACCCTATGCCGACGAGAGCAGTATATTCTATCAGCTGTGGCTGCTCGTGGGGCAGAACGTTGAGAGCGACAAGAGCTTCCCCTCCGGGCACACCACGGCGGCGTTCGCGTCGATGACGGCGGTGTTCCTCGTGGGCGACAAGCGCTGGAGCTGGACAGCGTACATCTTCGCCATTCTCATGGGCGTGGCGCGCATCTACCTGTGCGTGCACTTCCCGTCGGACGTGCTGGGCGGGATGATCGTGGGGCTCATCGGCGGCATCGCCGGGACGCTCATCGCCGCGAAGCTCCCCGCGATATGGTACGAGCTGAACTTTTTCAAGAAGGGCGGTGACGCGGAATGTTCGGATTCGGCAAGCTGAAATTCAGAGGCGTCGACAAAAAGTATATTGACGACGCGGCGCACGTGGACGACTACAACTCTGCGGAGGAGATAGGGCGTGTGCGGCTGGGCAAGCTGTGCCTTTATTACCGCGACCTCGGCAAGAAATACTACGTTCCCTATGAGTACATCGACCGCAGGTTCACCCGCATAAACGAGTGCGCGCCGGACGACGGCCCCATCATCCACTACTACCGGCTCATCCTCGTGCACGACGGGAAGGAGTTTGCAAACCTCATCTTCAACGAGGAGGAGGACGTCGACCGCATTCACGCGCGGCTGAAAGAGATACGCCCGGAGATCGAATACGGCTACATTCCGCCCGCCGACGGCAAGCGGCGGCGGCTGTCATAAGGTTGGATATAATTTGAGCGCACTGCGGTCAGGCAGTGCGCTCTTTTCGCCACGGCGCTGAGACGCGCCGATCGTCGCCATCTGATATGATATATTATCAGAATTGTAAAAATGCGTGATAAATACTTGGAAATAGTTCCGTGAAAAATGCTTTGCAGTTATTACTTGGTGAAAGTGGTCATGCAGCTGCCGTCGGCAAAGATGAACTGAATTTCGTGCGTGCCGGCTTCAAGCGCCTCGATGACTGCGGCGGCTATCGTCACAGTGCCGTCCTCGGCAACCGTGAACTCCACCTCCGCGCCGTCGATGAGAACCTTGACAACATCCTTGGAATTGAGCACGAACTCAAGGTCTCCGGCTGTCCACTGCTGACCCTTGCCCTCGATAACGAAATACTTCGCATACAGAGGGGCGGAAGCGGTGGCTGCGGTGGTGGATTCGGTCTTGGTCTGTGCAATGGTAACGATGGTCTCGCCGGGCTTGACTTCAATACCGTTGATGAAGATGCTGTCGTCGGTGTCATTCACAACAGTCACACCTGCGGGAACATCGTCGATAGGAGCTTTTGCGGGCGCTTTGATAACCGTGACGGTCTCGCCGTCCTTGGCAAGGTCGTAGCCGGATTTGCCGACAGCGTACTTTCCGTTGCTCTCGACAATAACGGTGTCCTCATCGACAAGGGCATTTACGTTCTCATCGGTGTAGATGCCGCCCACGGCGTCGAAGCTTCTGCCGTTTTGCCATACTCTGCCGTTGAACATTCCGTTATTGACGGTGATGTTTGTGCTTTCCTTTGGATAGAAGCCGTTGACATACACGTCTTTATTGAATGTTCCGTCATTGACGGTGACATCTGCATTTCTCGCATACACCTTATTGTTGAACGTGCCATTATTGATGACAAGGTTTGCGCGAGAACTGGACATCACTACGCCGTTGAACGTACCATTGTTGATGACGAGGCTTGCGCGAGAACTGGACGTCACTTCGCCGTTGAACGTACCATTGTTGATAATGAGCTCTGAACCGGAGCCGCTGCTCTTTGCACTTTCATGGAACGTTCCGCCGTTGATGGTGAGCTTGGTGCTATTATCGGTCGCGGACGGCTCGGATATAACCGACTTGGAAAACTCTCCGCCGTTGATCACGATCTCCGCAGATTCACTCGGTGATCCGCCAGTCAAAGGGGCGATACTCCATCCGCCGTAAAAATCGGGCTCGCATTCAAACTTAACGCCGTCATTTACGATTATTTTCCCGCCGGTGTACTGTATTCCTTTTCCAGATATGATAGTGCCGCCGTTAAGCGTCAGCTCAGCATCGGCATAGTTTACGATAGCGGGCTGGTTGCCTGCGCTTATCTTGCCTGTACGGTTAGCGCTGGAATCCTTGATAGTTAGCTTGCCATAGTTCGCAATACAAATGTTATTATACGATCTGCTAAGCTTATGCCCATTGAGGTCAATAGTGATGGTCTTGCCGGTCGGGATCTCAAGGCTATTTTTATAGTAACCTTTTGAGTCTATACCAAGCGTGTATGATTTCAACTCTATATCCTGTTCAAGTTTAATCGTCCATTCATTGCCGGTGCTGTCATTGATTATGTCGATAATGTCTTGAGTTGTATTTGCAGGTCTATCATCCGCAACGTCAATGACGTACTCCACGCCGCCGACAACGAGAGTGAGGGTCTGCTTCGTGCCGAACGCCTTGCTCGTGACGAGCTTCCAGCCGTCCTCATTGGCTGCGCTGAACAGCTCGTCCGCGTCGCCCTGAGCGCTCTCAATGTCACCCTCAA
>CAKTKU010000011.1 GCA_934572335.1 uncultured Oscillospiraceae bacterium | reverse complement strand
TTCCCTGTATATACTTTAAGTTCTTTTTATTGACCCCCAGTTCAACTGGGGGTTTATTTTCGCTAAAGCTCCAGCAATAAACCGAGCGAGGGCAGATACCCTCGCTCGGTTTACGTTTTCATCGCTTTCAGTCCATATACCGCTCTTCAAAGCAGCGCTCCGGCAGACAGTCGGCAAGCCCGGTGAGTATGCTCTTGCTGCCGGTGGTGTAGTTCTCCTGCGGCGCGCTGAGATTTACCGGCACGTTCAGTTTCTTCTTGAACGACACGCGCACTGTCGTGCCGTATTCCGGGCGGCTCTCCAGCAGCAGCGTCCCTCCGTGACGCTCTGCGATGCCGCGTACGACCGTCAGCCCCAGCCCCGCGCCGACGCCGAGACCGCCGAGGTCGTAGGAGTGGACATAGCGGTCAAACACCGAGTAGAGCGCATCGCCCGCGATGCCGCAGCCGTTGTCGCTGACGGAGAGGATGACGCTCTCCGCCGTGTCGATGAGGTTGAGGCTGATGCGCGTGCAGTCTCTGGCGTGGGCAACGGCGTTGGAGATCAGGTTCAATATCAGCTGCTCGACAAGCGCGCTGTCCACCATGGCGTACATGCTCTGCGCCGTGCCGACAGTGACCTCCGGCTCCGGCAGGAAAAACTGCGTCCGCTCCGCAATACTGCGGCACAGCTCTGTTATGTCCGTCATGGCGGGTGCGAAGCACAGCGCCCCGTCCAGTATGCTCTTCGCGGCTGAGATGTTCGACACGGTGCGCGTGAGGCGGTAATAGCTCTGCGTGAGCGAGGCGATGCCCGCGCGCATCTCGGGGTCCTTGCCGTCCTCGGCGCGGCTGCGGCACATCTCCACCGACACGGACATCGTCATGAGCGTATTGCGCAGGGAGTAGAGCAGCGCGTCGTTGAGCATGACAGGCTGCACCGCCGGCGCTGTGATGAACATCACCTGCAAGTTCTCCTGCTTTGACACGCGCACAAGGTAGCGCTGCGCGGCGATCACGGTGTCGGCAATGAAGTTGGATGCCTGCGCGCTGATAATATCCGGCTCAAACACCGTGTTCAGCTTTTTCCCGACGCAGTCCTCTCCCAGTATCGCCTTCGCGCTCGCGTTTGCGAACGCGATCTTGCCCGCCCGCGCGAGGACGAGCGCCTCCGACGTGAGGGCGAGTATATCCGATGAAACTTGGAACATAAGCGGCACTCCCTTATTCCTTTTTTATTGATTCTAACAAATCTCGACAAAATATACAATAGTCTCCCTATATTTTGGTCGAACGCGCACGAAATTTCGGCACTTTTTTGGTCAAAATAACCGGGGTGAAATATTGCATTTTGCTTATATTATATGTTAGAATTAGTACGTTAAATAAGGCACAAGTTTCCCCAAAAGGGAATTTGTATATATGCTTAGTTTATAATTTTTTAATGGAGGATATCACAAATGATCAAAGTTGGTATCAATGGTTTCGGCCGCATCGGTTCTCTCGCTTTCAGAGCAGCCATCAAGTCTGATGACATCGAAGTAGTTGCCATCAACGCTCCCGGCCATCCCGCTTCTCACATCGCTTACTGCGTAAAGTACGATACCGTTCACGGCCGCTTCGATGGCGAAGTCGTCGGCAACGACGAGGACAGCACTGTCACCGTTAACGGCAAGGTCGTCAAGGTTCTCTCCGACAAGTCCTACCGTGACGCCACCCTCATCCCCTGGGGCGAGCTGGGCGTTGACTACGTTCTCGAGTGCACCGGCGCTTACCTGACCAAGGAGAAGGCACAGGCTCACATCGACGCCGGCGCAAAGGTCGTCGTCATGTCCGGCCCCGCGAAGGACGACACCCCGATGTTCGTCTGCGGCGTCAACCTCGACAAGTACACCAAGGATATGCAGTTCGTTTCCAACGCCTCCTGCACCACCAACTGCCTTGCTCCTATGGCAAAGGTCGTCAATGACAACTTCGGCATCGTCGAAGGCCTCATGACCACCGTTCATGCTTCCACCGCCACCCAGGCCATCGTTGACGGCTTCCCCAAGAAGAAGGATCTGCGCGGCGCACGTTCCGTTTACAACAACATCATCCCCGCTTCCACCGGCGCTGCAAAGGCAGTCGGCAAGGTCATCCCCGAGCTCAACGGCAAGCTCACCGGTATGTCCATGCGCGTTCCCACCCCCGATGTCTCTGTCGTTGACCTGACCGTCCGCCTCGAGAAGGCCGCTACCATGGACGACATCAAGGCCGCTATGAAGGCTGCTTCCGAAGGCTCCATGAAGGGCGTTCTGGAGTACGTTGATGACGAGGTCGTTTCTTCCGACTTCCGCACCGACGCTCATACCTCCATCTTCGACGCACAGGCCGGCATCTCCCTCAACGATCACTTCGTCAAGCTCGTCGCCTGGTACGACAACGAGTGGGGCTTCTCCAACAAGATGCTTGACCTCACCCGCCACATTGACTCCGTCCGCAACGCATAATTTCTCCTATAAAACATCTAAAACCGCTCCGAAAGGGGCGGTTTTTCTTATGTTTAAAGCAATTGTAACAACGTTTTTCTGTTGTAACAACGACACCCTGTTAGAGAAACTATCTGATATTTAGAAGTCGGTATCACAATTGCAAGTCGGTACAGTTTTGCCAGATATGAATGATTTTCCCGCATTTGCCCAGCGTATTCGCACTCTATCTGTGCTTTTATTTCAGCAGTTATGTTTTTCTCATATCGTTCTGTTAGAGAAAACTATACGGTTTTTATATGTGTGCCGTGATAATAGATGCTTGTTTTCCTAAAATGTGTGTGATACAATGACACTGCCACACAATCATATACTTTGAACCCAAGGGTTGGTTTTTATTTTGGTAAAAACGCAACCTCTTTTTGGCATCCCCTTGGGTTCGTCAAATGATTGTGTGGCAGCAAGTGAGGCTCTGCGTTTTTCGTGTGTAGTCTCATTTGAGGCTGCACACTTTTTTTATTTTATGGAGGTAAAAGAGATGAGGAAAGCAATGGCATTGATCTTAGCGATGGCAATGGTATTTGCGCTGTGCGCGTGCGGGAATAGTGCGAAAAATGAAGCATCTCAGAATTTCGTGCATGTGGGCGAGGTGAACATAGCAGGAAACAGCACAAGAAAAAACGCAACAAATATTGCCCCGCCAACAACAGAGGACTATCTGGCAATCAATAATGTGGTGCTCGAAGAACTTAATGGTAAGCTATATTTACCCAACATTGATGTAAAGTGCATATTTCCTCAGAACATAGTAGATGATTATCCTAATCAGCTCTTTTTATATTTTCAGTATCTTGACAAGAAGGGTGAAATTGTAAATACGGTCAAGCTTTTAGTCGAAAATCTTTCATATAATTACGGGGGGTGGTCTGATACTATTGGATATATCACTGATAGCGATGCCACTTTGGATATTTCCAAAGTAGAGACAATTGTATTTACTCATTATGAGATGATGAATTTCAAAAACGGTTCTTCGTGGAAAGAATCGTGGAACTTCCTTAATCCGATGGTTTATAAGGTTTCGGATTTAGTGCCTAAAAATGTAATAGAGGATGCTAAAAACGGTGCATTTGATAGTGACCCTGTGGCAGTTGAAGCAGTATTTGTAGAAAAGAAAACAACAACCTGTGTAATCAACATGAAAATTAGGAATACAGGAAGCAACAGGCGAGATGTTATTAAGCTCTATTATCAGATCCTTGATAAAACAGGCGATATAATTCTTTCTAATGACATAGCTGTTTTTGGCGTGGAACCAGGGCAAGCAGCAAGGACAGACAACAGTTTCTCTGTTAATTGCTTGGCAGAAGAAATTGGCTCGATCAAAATAACTGATTATGCATATGGTGAAGGTTCTGACAGAGTTTATACAGTCAAACGAGAAGGCAAGTTTGAATTAATTGATCCAATCATTATTTCGGCAGACGATATTATGATAAAATAATATGCCATACTATCCAAAAATGAAGAGGCACTAATCTTAGGCAGATAACAACAGAGGGGGCGCATACCGCGCCCCCTTTTCTTCACATCAGCCTTGCATGACTCTCTATGGCCTGTTCAATTCTTTGCTGCCTTGCTCAGATACAAAACGCGGCGTAGAGGGGAACGGTCTTTTTTCCGTCCTCAAAGCCGAAGTTTTTTCTTCGCAAATATTCATGTAAAAATCAACGAAAATTCCTCGAATTTTCGCACTAAACCGCACGAATATCTTGGCTAACATCGCAGATTATGACACGAACACCGTCGCAGCCCTCACTCCTCTACTACACCGAGAACGTCCCTTATTATATCCATCGCCTCGTCGAGCAGCGCCTCGGTGTGCGTCGCCATATAGCTCGTGCGCAGCAGGCACTCCGTCGGCTCCGTTGCCGGGGGCAGCACAGGGTTGACGTACACTCCGGCCTCATACAGCTCCTTCGCCTTTCTCAGCGTGTTTTCCGCTTGATAGGTGTATATCGGAATGATCGGCGTGAGCGATTCGCGGATGCGCAGACCGCGCTTTTTCAGTCCGTCCCTCGCGTAGCGCGAGAGCGAGAGAAGCCGCTCGGGCAGCTCCGGATGCGCCTCGATATACCGCAGGGCGGCCAGCGCGGTCGCGCAGGCGCTGGGCGGGATGGAGGCGGAGAAAATGAACGGCCTTGAATTATGGCGCACATAGTCGCACACCAATTCGCTCGCGGCCATATATCCGCCGAGACTGGCAAGGGACTTGGAGAACGTGCCCATGATTATATCCACCTCATCGTCAAGCCCGAAGTAGCTCGCGGTGCCGCGGCCGCCTTCGCCGATGACACCCAGTCCGTGCGCGTCGTCCACCATCACCCGCGCGCCGTACTTCTTCGCGAGCGCGACGATCTCCGGCAGCTTTGCAATATCGCCGCCCATGGAGAACACGCCGTCCGTCACGATCAGCGCGCCGCTCTGCTCCGGCACACGCTGAAGCTGAGCCTCAAGATCGGCCATGTCCGCGTGCTTATAGCGCAGCATCTTCCCGTAGGACAGCTTGCAGCCGTCATATATGCTGGCGTGGTTCTCGCGGTCGCATATCACATAGTCATTTCGCCCGACTATGGCGCTGATTATGCCGAGATTGGACTGAAACCCTGTCGAGAATGTGACCGCGCCCTCCTTGTGCACAAAGCGCGCCAGCTCCGCTTCAAGCTCAAGATGCATTTCAAGCGTGCCGTTGAGAAAGCGCGAGCCGGAGCAGCCCGTGCCATACCGCTCAAACGCCTTTATGCCCGCCTCAACGACCTCCGGATTCGTCGTCAGACCGAGGTAGTTGTTCGAGCCAAGCATTATGCGCCGCTTGCCCTCCATGATCACTTCGACATCCTGCCGCGACTCAAGCGCGTGGAAATATGGATATATGCCCGCCTCTCTGTATGTTTTCGCAAGTGTAAAGCTTTCGCACTTTGTGAAAATATCCATCGTTCGCATTTCCTTTCGATATGCTCAAAAATTTTTGAATAAAATTTTTGAAGTATTATTTGCATGATAACCGAACGTCTGGGATTTGTCAATATACTTTTTCACATTTAATGTATAACCCGCCCCGCGCCGCCGCGTCTTCATATCGCTTTGCGCGCGCTCATATAATCAACCACGAGCAAATTGGGAGTGGTGTATGTGCGTACAAATATTGAAGAACGGGTCGCCGACCTTGCCGCGTACATCGTAGATAACCAGACCACCGTCCGCGCCGCCGCCAGGCAATTCGGGATCTCAAAGTCCACAGTGCACAAGGATCTCACGGAGCGGCTGCCGCGCATCAACCCCGGACTGTACCGGCAGGTGCGCACCCTGCTGGATCTCAACAAGGCAGAGCGGCACATCAGGGGCGGGCTTGCCACAAGGCGCAAGTACAAAGGCAAATAAATGCCAAGGACGCACCGTCACGGGTGCGTCCTTTACTCTGGTATGCAATATTAAAGAAAGCGGTCTATCCTCTCGCTCATGTCCTCCAGCTTTTCGCGGAGCCTTGCGCGGGTGTCGTCAAAGTCGTCCTTCATGGCCATGCGGTTTATCCGCATCTCGAACATGAGCCGCTCGCGCTCCTCCGTCAGCCCGCTTTTCAGCTCGTCATAGCTGCGGCGCAGCTCCTCGGCGCGGCGGCGCTGGGTCTCCTTGGCGCGGTTGGCGGAGTCGAGATAGTTCGCCATGGTTTTGAACATCTCATCGCTGAGCTTTTCGTGCTTGGGGTACAGCCCGCGCTTATAATTGTCGATGACCGCGAAATAGCGCGTGTATGCCCGGCTGACGGCCTCCTCCCACGACATATAAATATCCCTCTGCGCACCCTCGCCGATACGCGCCATCGCCTCCGGCTCGGCACAGAGCTCGCGCAGCTTTGCCGCCATGGACGGGGCATTCTCCTCGATGAGAAAGCCGCTGACGCCGTCGGTCACATCCTCCGCGGCACAGCTGCCCGCAACAAGGACGCTGCCCAGCGCGCACGCCGCCGCCTCGCGCACGACAAGCCCGTTCGTGTCGAACGTGGACGGGAAGAGGAAGAGATCGGCGCGGCAGTACCACGCGCGGATGCGCTCGCGGTCGTGTATCGGCTGGCAGAAGTGCACCCGTCCGCCGAGCTTGAGCGATTCGGCGTACTCTATTATCTCGTCGCGATCCGTGCCGCCGCCGATGAACACCATGCGGAAATCCGTCCCGCCGTCGGCGAGCTCGCGCAGCGCGTCGAGGATTATCCTTATCCCCTTGTACCACATCATGCGCCCCACGAAGAGGAATACCGGCACGCCCTCCGGCAGGTCGACGTCCTGCGTCACCTCGGCGATCAGCTCATCGCTCACGCGGCCCTTGGGGAAGTCCACGCCGTTGGGCATGACGATATAATCCCCCTTGTAGCCGAGCTTATGGAGGTTCTCCCCCGCGCCGCGGCTGACCGTCCACACCTCGTCGCATGCGGAGATGTTCTCTGCGAGGATGCGCGCCGCCTCCTCCTGCAATAGCTTGCCGCGCACGGCGTTGGCAATGTCGATATCAAACTTCGTATGATACGTGAACACGACCGGCGCGTCTATCCTCTCGCGCACGACGCGCGCGAGCATCGTGGACGTTATGGGGCAGTGGCTGTGGATGATGTCAAAGCCGCTGCGCTCTATCTCGCCCAGTACCTCCGCCGAGAACGGCATACCCGCGCGGTAGCCGACGTAGCGCGTCATATCCACGCTGGGGTAGCGCAGGACGTTGAACGGGAACACGCTGTCGTCCGCGTCCGGGTTCGACGGCGTGACGACCGTGGCGCGCCCGTGCTCGCGGTTGACGATACGGGCGTAGTTCGTGACGGCGTTGGCGACGCCGTCTATCTCCGGCGGGAAAGAATCGTTGATAAGGCATACGTTGAGCTTGTCCATTGCGCTCTCCTCCTGTTGTCAAATACTTCTTATAAACCGGCGGAAGGCCTCGCGCCCCGCCGCATCGCGCTTGAACACGCCCGCGTGCTCCAGCACGGTCTTGAAAACCTCGCCGACCTCGCGCCGCAGTATCGCGGCGGTGTTGTCCGGCGTGAAATCGTACTTCTCGCGCAGCTCCTGCGCCCACGCGGCGTGCTTTGCCGTGGCGTCGGAGGCATAGAGATCGCCGCCGTCGATAAGGCAGCGCTCCAGCTCACCCAGCTCGTGCTTGAGCCGCCGCGGCAGTATCGCAAGCCCCTGCACCTCAATGAGCCCGATGTTCTCCTTTTTTATGTGGTGCAGCTCCGGGTGCGGGTGGAACACCCCAAGGGGGTACTCCTCCGTCGTGATATTATTGCGCAGCACAAGGTCGAGCTGATACCGCCCGCCGCTCATGCGCGCGATAGGCGTGACGGTGCTGTGCGCCTCGCCGTCCGTCTCGGCAAAGATGAACGCCGAGGGGTCGGAGTAGCCGCGCCATGCGCCGAGAATGCGCACGGCGAGCGCCGCGAGACGGCGCCGGTCCGCGGCGGTGAGGCGTATGACGGACATCGGCCATGCGGCGATGCCGCATTCGACGTCCTCAAACCCCGGCACGGTGAAGCGCTCCTCCACCGGCGCGCGCTCCATCGGGAACGTAAAGCGCCCGCCCTGAAAGTGGTCATGGCTGAGGATAGACCCGCCGACAATGGGCAGGTCGGCATTGCTGCCGATGAAATAGTGCGGAAAAAGCTCTATAAAATCCAGCAGACGCTCGAACGCCGCCGCGTCGATCTTCATGGGGCGGTGCTCGGCGCAGAGGGCGATGCAGTGCTCGTTATAATAAACATACGGCGAATACTGCAAAAACCACTGCTCGCCGCCGAGCGTGACGGGGATGACGCGGTGGTTCTCCCGCGCAGGGTAGTCCGCGCGCCCGGCGTAGCCCTCCGCCTCACGGCAGAGCTGGCACTTGGGGTAGCCAGACGACTTCGCGCGCCCCGCGGCGGCAATGGCCTTGGGGTCCTTCTCCGGCTTTGAGAGATTTATGGATATCTCCATCTCGCCGTACTCCGTCTCCGCTGTCCAGCGCATGTCGCGGGCGATGCGGTCGCGGCGGATATAGTTCGTGTCGCCGCTGAACTGATAGTACCAGTCCGTCGCGGCACGCGGCGACGTTTTATACAGTGTATCAAAGCGCGCGATGACCTGCGACGGGCGCGGCGTGAGCACGCCCATGAGCTTCGTGTCCAGAAGATCGCGCGCGGTAATGCTGTCCTCTATAACGCCGCGGCGCACCGCGTCGTCAAGTATGCGCGCGAGTATCGCGCTGAGCGCTTCCCCGTTCGCCGCCGTGCTCCCATCCGGCGCATAGCCGTCCAGCCCAAGCGCCGCGAGCAGGGCGTTCACCGCCCACACGCGGTCCTCCGGCGCGATGAGCCCCGCCGTCACGCCGTACCCGGCGAGCGCGGCAATATCGTTGTATATCAAATGCGTTTCCCCCCCTTTGCGGCGGAATATTCCGTTATTTTGACGTCTGTTTCATGGACAGCGAGATGCGGTGCTTCTTCTCGTCAACATCGAGCACCACGACCTTCACCACGTCGCCCACCGCCACGACCTCGCTCGGGTGGCGGATGAACTTATTGCTGACCTGCGAGATGTGCACAAGCCCGTCCTGATGCACGCCGATGTCCACAAACACGCCGAAGTCAATGACGTTGCGCACCGTGCCCATCAGCTCCATCCCCGGCTTGAGATCCTTTATCTCCAGCACGTCCTTGCGTAGCAGCACGGGCGGCAGCTCGTCGCGCGGGTCGCGTCCGGGCTTCATCAGCTCGCTGATTATATCCTCAAGCGTCGGCTCGCCCACGCCGCACTCGGCCGCGGCCTTCGCCGCGCCCATGGCCTTCACGCGCGCGGGCAGCTCCGCGATGTTCCCCGCCGCGACGTCCGCGAGCGTATATGAGCACAGCGCCAGCAGCTTCTCCGCCGCGGCATAGCTCTCCGGGTGCACGCCGGTGTTGTCGAGCACCTGTCGGCTCTCCGGCACGCGCAGGAAGCCCGCGCACTGCTGGAACGCCTTCGGGCCGAGCTTCGGCACCTTGTTTATCTCGCGGCGCGCGGTGAACGCGCCGTTCTCCTCGCGGTAGGCGACGATGTTCTTCGCTGTGGTCTTTGTCAGCCCCGATACGCGCTGCAAAAGCGACGGGGACGCGGTATTTATGTCCACGCCCACGGCGTTGACGCAGTCCTCCACCACGCCGTCAAGCGTCTCCGCGAGCTTCGCCTGCGGCATGTCGTGCTGGTACTGCCCCACGCCTATCGCCATCGGGTCTATCTTCACAAGCTCCGCCAGCGGATCCTGAAGCCGCCGCGCGATGGAGACGGCGGAACGCAGGTTCACGTCGTAATCCGGGAATTCCTCCGCCGCGAGGGGCGACGCGGAGTACACCGACGCGCCCGCCTCGTTGACGATGGCATACGACTGCCCGCCGCCAAGCTCATGCAGCATTTCAACGGTCATCTGCTCCGTCTCGCGCGAGGCCGTGCCGTTGCCGATGGCGATATGCTCCACGCCGTGCCTGCGGATGAGCGCGGAGAGGGTGCGTATGGCGTCCTTTTTGCGCGCCTCGCTGAATGTGGGGTACACCACCGCGGTGTCGAGCACCTTGCCCGTGCCGTCAATGACGGCGACCTTGCAGCCGTTGCGATAGCCGGGGTCGAGCCCCATCGTCACCTTGCCCTTGACGGGCGGCTGCATCAGCAGCGGCTTGAGGTTGAGCGCGAACATCTTTATCGCGCCCTCGCACGCCGCGTCCGTCAGCGCGGAGCGCTCCTCGCGCTCCATCGACGGCCAGATGAGCCGGTCGTAGGCATCGTCCGCCGCCGCGCGCACAAACGCCATCACGGCGCTGCCCGGCACGATGACCGCGCGGCGCACGCGCTGCAAGGCAAGCTCCCGGTCAAGCTCTATCCCGGCCTTCAGAAAGCCCTCCTTCTCGCCGCGGTTGACGGCGAGCACCTGATGCCCCTGCACCTTGTCCACGCGCTGGCGGAAGTCATAGTACAGCCGGTAAACGCTGTCCTCCTCCGTCGCCGCCTTGGAGACGAGGAAGGCATTGCTCTCAATGAAGCGGCGCAGCGCGCTGCGTATATCCGCATCGTCGGAGATGATCTCTGCAATTATATCCGACGCGCCCGCGAGTGCGTCCTCCACGGTCTCCACGCCCTTTTCCGCGTCCACGTAGTCCGCGGCCAGCACCTCCGGCACGGGCAGGTCGGCGCGCTGGGAGAATATCTCCTCCGCGAGCGGTCCCAGTCCCTTCTCGCGTGCGACGGTCGCGCGTGTGCGGCGCTTGGGCTTATAGGGTCTGTATATATCCTCGAGCGCGGCAAGCGTCTGCGCGCCGTCTATCGCGGCGGAGAGCTCCTCCGTCATCTTGCCCTGCTCGGCGATGGAGTTTTTCACAGTCTCCCGCCGCTCCGCGAGTGAGCGCAGGTATTCCAGCCGCTCTGCGAGCGTGCGCAAAGTCGTGTCATCCATCGCGCCGTGCAGCTCCTTGCGGTAGCGGGCGATGAACGGGATGGTGTTGCCCTCGTCGAGCAGCTTTATCACGTTGTCTATGTGCGTCTGTTCCCGGCCAAGCTCCCGGGCGAGTATCTGGTTGATGGTCTCCAACTGTGTAAGTCTCCTTGTATGTATGCTGGTACCCTCGGTTGACAAGAGCGCACACGCCTGACAACGTCAGAAGAAACTTGCGCCATTTCGTTTCCGCCTTACGGTGAAAACTCCATTATGCTCGCTCCTTCTTCCTCTTTCCTCGCAAACCCGCGTTGCTGGGCTTTGCTCGGAGTACAGAGACAGGTTGTGTTCTTTGTCTCAAAAACCAAAAATCACTCGAAAATACATCGCTGTCAGGTGCAAAGCAGTTTTGCCGTGGCAGAAAAGCGGTCAGACGACGAAAAGACCGCTGGGAATACTTTGTGTATTTGCAAGGTCTTTGAGGATGTATGGGCGTTTTTCTGCCCGTCAAAACCGTGTGTGTCCTTGTCAATCGAGGGTATCAATTATTTATAACATATTTTGCCCGCCGTGGAAAGAGGCAAAAATGACGATATGAGGACGCACCGTCAGGGTGCGTCCTCATTGTGTTGTGGGGGGATATCAAGATGTTTTACTTTTTTACGCCGTCTGGAGATATTCCAGCGGGTCAACGCTCGCGCCGTTGACGGTCACGGCAAAGTGCAGATGGCTCTGCTGCGCGACCTCTGCGAGGGCGCTCGTGCCGACCGCGCCGATGATATAGCCCGGCTCGACCGCGTCGCTGACGTTCACGGGCGGCTCGGCGGCGAGGTTTGCATACACGGCCTTTGTGCCGTCGCCGTGGTCGATGGTGACGACCGTGCCGTAGAGGTCGTCGTTGACGATGCTCTCGACCGTGCCGCCGCGCGTCGCGGTGACGGTGCTGCCCTCGGGCGCGTCAATGTCGATGCCGCTGTGGGTGCGCCAGTCGCGCAGCGTCACGTCGTAAGTGAGGCGGTCCGTGCTGTGTCCGCGTTCTATGCTGCCGCTGACAGGCCACAGCCACACGGGCGCGGCGTTCTCCTCGGCGAAGGCGGCGACGGTCTCGTCGCCGGTCGAGGCGGTCTCGCTCTCCTCGTCGGCGGGAGCGGCGCTGCTCATCGCGGGGACGCTGTCGTCATCCGTCTGGCCGGTCTCGGTGCTGTCGGCGGGCGGGATGATCACTGTCTCCACGCGCCGGTTGGAATACGCCGTGGAATTGCCGGAGTTCACAACGTCGTTTGCCATAGTCTCATTTCCTGCCGCCATCATCCATGCGGAAACGCCGATAACCGCGGCACACAGGAAAAGGACTATGTAAAAGCCCTTACCCGTGAAGAATCTCTCCAGCTTTTTGCCGGAGCTGTTGCTGCTCATATTTTTGACCTCCATTGCAGTAAATCTTTTGCTTGCATACCTATTCTTGCCTGCAATGGAGGATAATATACACGGGCATCCAAAATCTTTTTCGGACGCCCGTGCGATTTATATTACTTTATCGAGAAGAAAGCGTCCATGCCGGGGTACTGCGCCGCGTCGAAAAGCTCATCCTCTATACGCAGCAGCTGGTTGTACTTCGCCACGCGGTCAGTGCGGGACGGCGCGCCGGTCTTGATCTGCCCGGCGTTGACGGCGACGGAAATGTCGGCGATGGTGGTGTCCTCGGTCTCGCCGGAGCGGTGGGACACGACCGCCGTCCATCCTGCGCGGTGCGCCGCCTGAATGGCGTCAAGCGTCTCGGTGAGCGTGCCTATCTGGTTGAGCTTTATGAGCACCGCGTTTGCCGCGCCCAGCTCAATGCCCTTCTTTATGCGCTCCACATTTGTGACGAAGAGATCGTCCCCGACGATCTGGATGCGGTGACCGAGGCGGCGCGTCATGAGCTGCCAGCCCTCCCAGTCGTTCTCGCCCATGCCGTCCTCGATGGAGATGATGGGGTATTTGTCAACGAAGCTCTCCCACATATCCACCATCTCTTCGCTCGTCATGACCGTGCCGCGCTTGGGCAGGTGGTAGCACTTGTCCTCGTCGCTGTACCAGTCGGACACAGCGCCGTCGATGGCGATGCGGAAATCGTCGCCGGGCTTGTAGCCGGCCTTCTCTATCGCGGCGACGAGCGCGCGCAGCGCGTCCTCATCGCTGTCGAGGTTGGGGGCGTAGCCGCCCTCATCGCCCACGCCGGACGCGGGGACGACCTTCTTGAGCGCGTGGAACACCTCCGCGCACATTCTCAGCGCCTCGCTGAAGCTCTTCGCGCCGACGGGCATTATCATGAACTCCTGAATGTCGACGTTGGAGCCCTGCGCGTGCTGCCCGCCGTTGAGGACGTTCATCATCGGCACGGGCAGCGTCTTGGCGTTTGCGCCGCCGATGTAGTTATAAAGGCTCATGCCGGTCGCCTCTGCCGCCGCCTTCGCGCAGGCGAGCGACGCGCCGAGGATCGCGTTCGCGCCGAGGCGGGTCTTGTTGGGGGTCCCATCTATCTCGATGAGCATTCTGTCCAGCGACACCTGATCCAGCGCGTTCAGCCCGACCATCGCCTCGGCGATCTCGCCGTTGACGTTCTCCACCGCGGTCAGCACGCCTTTGCCGCCGTAACGGCTCTTGTCACCGTCGCGCTTCTCGCACGCCTCGTACATACCCGTGGACGCGCCGGAGGGCACGGCGGCACGGCCGACCGTACCGTCGTCAAGCGTGACCTCGACCTCGACCGTTGGATTGCCGCGGGAATCGAGTATCTCACGCGCCATAACGTCTACTATTTCAAAATACTGCTTCATTAATATATCCTCCTTACTGGTTTTCATGGTTAGATTATACCCTATTCCCGACCAAAAATAAAGTGAATAAACTATAAAAACAGAGCGCGGCATAATACCGCGCTCTGCGAAAAGTTTGCAATGGTTAGTTAGCAGGTCAAAGGGCTGCCACGCACTATGCGTCAAGAGCCTTACTTCTTGCTCATGCCCTTCTGGCGTGCGTACTCTGCCGCGCCGAGAGCGCCCATGAGCTGGGGGTCGGTCTTGAGGTTGACGACCTTGAGCTTGAGAACGTGCTCGATAGCCTCTTTCAGACCGTCGTTCTTCGCGCAGCCGCCCGTCAGCGTGATGCTGTCGGTCGCGCCCGCCTTCTTCGCCATGACGAAGCAGCGCTTTGCAACTGCCATCTCGATGCCCGCGGCGATCTCATCGGTCGCCTTGCCCTCACCGACAAGGGTGATGACCTCGGACTCGGCAAAAACGGTGCACTGAGCCGTGATGGGGATGACGTTCTTCGCGTTGAGGGAGAGCTTAGAGAACTCGGGCAGGCTCAGCTCGAAGGAACGCGCCATTGCCTCGAAGAAGCGGCCGGTACCGGCAGCGCACTTGTCGTTCATTGCGAAGTTCTTGACCGTGCCGTCGGTGTCGATGGAGATGCCCTTGACGTCCTGTCCGCCGATGTCGATGATCGCCTTGACGCTGGGGTCGGTCACGTGCACGCCCATTGCGTGGCAGCTGATCTCGGAGATGTTCTCATCCGCGAAGGGGACCTTGTTGCGGCCGTAGCCCGTACCGATGAGGTACGCCAGATCCTTGGAGCTGGCAAGGCCAGCCTGCTTGCAGACTTCTTCCATCGCCGCGATCGCGCTCTGCTCGGAGTTGATCTTGCTGCGGATGGTGGTGTCGGCAACGATCTTGCCGGTCTCGTCAAGTATAACTGCCTTTGTGTAGGTCGAACCCACGTCGCAGCCGCCGAAATATTTCATTTTATGTACGCCTCCAAAAAATTATTTTTTTAGTATTCGTATTTGGGCTTGTCCATCTCATAGGGCGCCTTGAGCATATCGCGGCGCTCCATGTTGTCGTAGTGCTTCTTGAGGAACGGCTCGACAACGTTGAACAGCAGCTTGCCGTCGAGGTCGAAGAAGAACACTGCAAACAGCGCGGCGTTGGCGACGAGCGCTATACCGACGAGCTTGCCGAGGAACTTACCGAGCTTGCAGCCGCATTTTTTCCTGCACTTGCATTTTTTCATGTCTTTTCCTCCTATCGCTTTACCACGTCATGGAGTCGTCGAAGTCGAGCAGGGACGGATCGAGCGGCTCTTCGTGCATGACGGTGGTCATGTAGTCGTTGATGATGCGGCGTATCTCCATTCTGGAGACGGTGCGGCTGTCGGGCAGCGCGTGCGGCATCCAGATGGCGGGGACGTTCCTGTCGCGGAACTCATCCTCGAACAGACCGTGCAGACCCTGCGCGCCCTTGCACTGCAGCTGGTCGTACATCATGACCATGTCGCAGTTGAACTTCTCTTTGTACTCCCACAGCTCGAAGAAGTGCTTCATGCCGCCGACTGCCATGCGGCGCATGGGCGCCCACATGTGGTACTGCGCCATATCCTCGAGGCAGTGCTCGTAGGAGTCGGTGCGGATGGTCATGTCGAACATGAGAGAGTCCATATTGATGATGACGTTCAGACCCCAGCAGTTATATGCCCATGTGCACCAGTTGGAGTAGTACAGCGGCGCGCACGACCACGCGATGACGCGGTGGGTGGTCTTGGGGAAGGAGTTTATCTTCTTGTCGACGCACTTGTTGAGGATCTTGCGGACCTTGCTGTCGACAAAGTGCCAGATAGGCAGATCGCCGTACTGACTCTGGTAGATGCGGTAGAGCGCCTGCGCAACGCCGTTGACGGGGTAGTAATCGGTCTTCGCGGCGACTTCCCACTTCTCCCACTCGAACTCCTGAAGCTTGTTCTGGTTTTCAATATGCTCCTTGAGCACATCCCAGTTGAAGGGAACGCCGGTCTGATCCTCGATGAACTTCCAGCACTCCTCGATCTCGGCCATGCAGTGCTTCTTGACGAGGGGATCGTCGAAGAGCATGGGCATGGGCAGGGCGAACAGCGGCTTATCAAAGAACCAGTCCTGCAGAACGGAGGTCGCGACGGAGGCGTCGCACGCCTCGTTGCAGGTGACGACCATGGGCGCGTAATCGGGAATATCGTCAAGCACGAACAGGCCGGACTCCGCCTGGCACATCGGGCACGGGTCACCGGGCAGACCGATGGACTGCACCGCGTCGATGTAGTTGAGAACGGTGTGGGAGTTGACGTGGCAGGTGACGAAGTAGGGGATCATCTCCAGCGGGACGTTCTGGAACTTGTCAGCCCAGGGGTAGAACATACCGCCCCAGACGGTCTCATTATGAGCGATGGTGTGATAGTAAGCGTCGTTCTTCTTGCCGCCGTGCAGTCTCGTATCGGCGACGAACATACGCATGAACTGCGTGATGGTCGCGTTGACCATGCCGCGGTAGTGCCATGCGGAGGCCTTCAGAGCCTCGCCGCGCATACCCTCCATGCCGCGGTCGAACCAGTGCAGCACGGGCAGGTAGGTCTGGCCGACCCAGCGGTAGCGCCACACGCCCTTGGCAAAGTTGATCACGCCGCCGTACTTCATGACGTCCGCGACCATGTGGATGTAGTTATAAAGCCAGATATTGTAGAAGTAGTACATGGTGTCCTTGACACCGCGCCACTCTCTGTGCTTATAAAGCCCGGTCTTTCCCTCATAGAGGTCGCCCAGACGGCGCTCGCCGTGAGGCTTGCCGTTCCAGAAATCCTTCGCGAGCTTCTTGTAGTCTATGTTCTTCTTCGCCATCTTACTTGCCCTCCTGGATCTTCTTGATCTCGATGCTCTCGACAAAGGCCTGGAAGCGCGTGCGCAGCTGACCGGATGCGGAGTTTATGTATTCCTTCTCTATCGAGCACACGGGCAGACCGAAGTCACGCGGGAGAACGACGGTGTCGATGACGCGCTCATAGCTCCAGTATTCGCAGAACTTGTTGGACGCGACGATGACGCCGTCCGCCTTGTACTCCTTGGCGAGGTCGGCAATGCGCTGCTTGCGCAGGCGCATGGTGTCCTGCGGCATGAAGCGCGGGCAGTTGGAGGTGTCGAGATAGTGGCGGGCGATGGCGTCGAGCGGCTCCTGCCCGTCCTTGACGACGATGGGGATGCGGTTTTCGACCGCGCCGTAGCAGTAGCGGTCGACAACGACCTCCGCGCCGCAGCTCTCGATGAGCTGGGTGAAGCCGGGGTCATCGTTCTCGGAACCGGCGAGCACGACCTTGCAGCGGAACGGCCACTTTGCGTCAGGCTCACGGGTCTTGAGCTCTTCAGCGGTCTCTCTGAGGTACGGGAGGATAAGCTCCTTGGGGCAGACCTGGCTGACGAGCTGGATAACATGGAACTCATAGCCGGTGATGGTGGGGTTATCGAGCTTGCGGTAATCGCCGATCTCGTTTATCAGGCGGCAGACCTCGTTGTGGCGCTCGATGGTCTTCATCAGCGCCTCGTCGCTCACGTCGATGCCGAGCTTCTCGTGCAGAGGCTCAAGCACGTGGGCGCGGAGCTGCTCGCGGAAGTGGACGTAGCCGTTCTCGTTATTTTTGAACGGGACGTCGGAAAATTCGCAGAAGAAGTTGTCGTTGTTGATGATGCGCATATCCTTGACGGAGTCAAGGTGCTTCTGCTGAAGATGCTCCTGGAAGCGGCAGGTGCCGGTGCAGGTCTCTGTCGCCATCTGAGCGTCGAGGAAGTTGAAGCCGCCCTCGAGCGCGCGCTCAAGAAGACTTCTGGCATAGTGGCAGACACGCGAGGACATATAGTACGTCGCGATGTCGGGGGAAGTGCAGCGCGGCGCGCGCAGACGAACTGCGAAGCAGCCGGGCAGATCGAGAAGAACTTCAGGCATGAAGTAGCAGGTGTAGCCAATGGCGTACTTGCCGTCGGCCTTCGCCTTCTGCACAAGCTCGTTGTTGGCTTCCTGAAGCAGATTCTCAAAGTAGATAAGATGCTTGAGATCTTTCACAGATAACCCTCCATATTTGTTTCCATTTTTGGGCGTGAAAAGCCCACCCTTGCTGCTCTTATTTTAACAAACTGTGAATATGTTGTCAATCGACTTTTAAGCAAAAGCCCCCAAAATGGGGGCTTTTTTGAGAAAAATTGTTATACAATTTGTGCGTTTTTGTCTATACAAGCGGCTTTTCCACAAATTCTTGTATCATTTTGCCGGGACCGGCGGCTCTTCCCTGTATCATCTCGGCCGTTCCGCCGCCCTTGCCGCCTATGCCGGCGTTTATATCGCGCGCGGCTTTTCTGAGGTCAATATGGCGGCTGCCGATGATGTATCTGTACCCCGTCTCGTCCGAGCCGGAGAACGCCGCGGCGTACCCCGTGCACTTCTCGCACAGGAGATTCACAAGCTCGCGCAGGGCGATCTCGTCGAGCGTGTCGTCAAAAACACAGATGTTCCCCTCGCATGGGGCGACGCTCTCTGCGCGCAGCTTCACCAGCGCCATGCCGAGCGAGGCGAGCTTTTCGCTCTGCACCTGCTGTCTCGCGAGCAGCTTTTCCACCGCCGCGCCGGTCTCTCCGCGCTTCGCGCTGAGGAGGTTTGACACCGCGGTGACGTTTTTCTGCATATCGCGCACCGCGTCCAGCGCGTCCATACCGCACACGGCGCTCACGCGCACGCCGCCGCGATGGCGCACGCAGTCGAGTATCTTTATAAGCCCAATCTCGCCCGTGCGCGCGACGTGCGGCGCGCAGCACGCGCAGCGGTCAACGCCCGGTATCTCCACGATGCGCACCGCGCCCGTCAGCTCTATCTTGCTGCGGTATTCAAGCTCCGCCAGCTCCTCCGGCGCGGGGAACCACGTCTTCACCGGCAGGTTCTCGCGCACGATCTCATTGGCGCGGCGCTCAATGTCCATCAGCTCGTCCCAGGTTATCTCACAGTTGAAGTCGAGCGTCATGCACTCCGCGCCCATGTGGAAGCCCACGTTATCCGCGCCGAAGCGCGCGTGGACGAGGCCGGACACGGTATGCTCGCCGGAGTGGTTCTGCATTCTCCGCCAGCGCTGCTCAAAGTCCAGCGCGCATTCGTACTCCGCGCCGACGGTGAGCGGTGCGTCGGTATAGTGGCGTATCTCGCCCTCCCGCTCGTGCACGTCGAGAACGCGCACATCGCCTATGCGCCCCGTGTCGGCCAGCTGTCCGCCGCCCTCGGGGAAAAACGCCGTCCGGTCGAGCAGCACGATGTACCCGCCCTTTTCATTCACGCGGCAGTCCGTGACGCGCGCGGTGAATGCGGCGAGATGGCTGTCCTCGTAATAGAGCTTTTCCGTCATGCTCTTTTCCTGCTCTCTCACAGCACGCGCACACGCAGGACGTTGTCCATCGCGCGTATCGCGTCCGCGACCTCGCCGGAAATGCTCTCGCCGAGGTCGACGATGGTATAGGCGTACTCGCCGCGGGGCTTGTTGATCATGTGCTCAACGTTGATGTTTCTGTTGCTGATAAAGTCGAGTATACGCGTGATCATCCTCGGCACATTGCGGTGGATGACGCACAGGCGGCACACGCCCATACGCCCGAGCGAGGCGTTGGGGAGGTTGACGGAGTTTTTGATGTTGCCGTTGAGAAGGTAATCATAGAGCTCTCTTGCCGCCATGTCGGCGCAGCGGTCCTCGCTCTCGGGCGTGACCGCGCCGAGGTGCGGCATGGCGATGACGTTGGGGGCCTTGAGTATGACCTCGTTGGGGAAGTCCGTGACGTAGCGGTACACCTGCCCGCTCTTGAGCGCCTCCGTCATCGCCTCGTCGTCCACGACCTCCGCGCGCGACTCGTTGACGATCCTCACGCCGCGGCGCATCTTGGCGAACGCCTCGGCGTTGAACATATGGTGGGTCGTCTCGGTATAGGGTACGTTGAGGCTTATGTAATCGCTGTTCTGATATATCTCCTCTATATTCTCGCAGCGTATGACCTCGCGCGAAAGCTGCCACGCCGCCTCCACGGACATGAACGGGTCGTAGCCGTAGACGGTCATGCCAAGCTCCAGCGCGATATTGGCCACAAGCGCGCCCACCGCGCCCAGACCGACGACACCGAGGTTCTTGCCCAGAAGCTCGGGTCCTGAGAACGACGACTTGCCCTTCTCGACAAGCTTGGGGATCTCCTCCCCGCGGTCTGCGATGCTTTTGACCCAGTCTATCGCGCCCAGCACGTCGCGCGACGCCATCACGAGCGAGCATATCTCCTGCTCCTTGACGGCCTCCGCGTTCGCGCCGGGGCTGTTGAACACGACGATGCCCCGCTCGGCGCAGTCCTCAATGGGGATGTTGTTGTACCCCGCGCCCGCACGCGCGATGCCCAGAAGCTCCGGGTTGAACTCATAGCTGTGCAGGTCGGCGGAGCGTATGAGCATGCCGTCGGGGTTCGTCTCCTCCGCGCTCACCGCGCAGCCGAGTTTTTTCAGCGTCTCCAGCCCGACGGGGGAGATCGAGTTCATCGTTTTTATCTTAAACATGGTGCACCTCAAATTCTTTCATATAGTCCGCGAGCGCTCTTGCGCCCTCTATCGGCATGGCGTTGTAGAGCGACGCGCGCATCCCTCCGGCGAGCTTGTGCCCCTTCACGTTCACAAGTCCGCGCGCCGCCGCGCCCTTTATAAACTCCGCGTCCAGCTCCGGCGAGGCGGTGCGGAACGTCACGTTCATGTCACTGCGCGAGCCGCGCTCGGCATGGGCGATGAAGAGTCTGCTCTCGTCGAGCACGTCGTATATAAGCCCCGCGCGCGCCTTCTTGAGCTGTGCCGTCGCCTCGATGCCGCCCTGCTCGCGTATCCATTCCAGCGTCAGCCCCAGCATATATATGCACCAGCACGGGGGCGTATTGAGCATGGAGTCCTTCTCGATGAGCGTTTTGTAGCTCATTATCTCCGGGGTGATGTCCATCTCGTACCCGGCGAGGGACTTGTCGATGATGACAACCGTCAGCCCCGCGGGCGCCATGTTCTTCTGCGCCCCGGCGTAGATGAGTCCGTACTTTGCCACGTCCACGGGCTTTGAGAGGATGTCGGACGACATATCGCACACGAGCGGCGAGTGTACCTCCGGCACATACTGCCACTCCGTGCCGTAGATGGTGTTGTTTGCGCAGTAGTAGAAATACCTCGCGTCCGCGCTCTCCGCAAGCTCCTGCTGCGCGGGTATGCGGTCGTGCCCGGTGGATGAGGTGTCCGCGGCGATGTGCACGCTGCCGTACTTTGCCGCCTCGCGCGCCGCCTTGCCGGAGAAGTTGCCCGTCACGGCATAGTCCGCCGCGCCGCCGCGCATGAGGTTCATCGGTATCGCGGCGAATTGCAGCGTCGCGCCGCCCTGAAGAAAGAGTATCTCATGACTGTCCGGCACATTCAGCGCCGCGCGCAGCGCGGCCTTCGTGCTGTCGAATATCTCCTGAAATGCCGCGCTGCGGTGGCTCATCTCCATCACGGACATGCCCGTGCCGTGGTAGTTGAGTATCTCCGCGCCCGCCTTTTTCAGCACGCTCTCCGGCATGACCGACGGTCCTGCCGAAAAATTATACACTCGTTCGTCCATTTTTCTGTCTCCCATACGGTATTTACCTTGCTTTTGCTCATTACCTTATTACAACAATATATAACTTCGCCGGTGAAAAGTCAAATCATTATCTGTCAGACGAGCTCGCCCACGAGCTCATCCCCATCGCGCGCGGTTATGCGCACGTCAAGAGTCTTTCCGCGCAGGTCCTCCCCCTCGGCGCGGACGAGGACATACGTGTCGCTGTGCCCGGTAAAGCATTCGCCGTCCCGCGTCTCGAAGAGCACCGGCAGCACCGCGCCGACGGACACATCGAGGAACGCGCGCTTCATCTCCTGCGCTATGAGCTTTGCCTCATGCGCGCGGCGCTCCTTCACGGCGCGCTGGCACTGGCCGGGCATTTTGTCCGCCGGGGTGCCGGGGCGGCGTGAGTACGGGAAGATATGCATATCCGAGAAGGCACAGCGTCGGATGAACTCCAGCGTCGCGGCGTGGTCCTCCTCCGTCTCGCCGGGGAAGCCCGTGATAAGGTCGCAGGTGAGCGCGCAGCCGGGGAAATATTCGCGCAGAAGCTCCGTTGCATGGTAGAACTGCGCCGTGTCGTACTTGCGGTTCATCGCCTTGAGCGTTTTGTCGCACCCGGATTGGAGCGAGAGGTGGAAATGACGGCAGAGCTTTTTCGTCCCGGCGAGGCGGCGGCAGAATTCCTCCGTTATCACCGTCGGCTCGAGCGAGCTGAGGCGGATGCGCATATCGGGCGCGGCCTCGGCGCAGGCGCAGATAACGTCGGCAAGGCCGGGTCTGCCCGGCAGGTCGACGCCGTAGGACGCGACCTCTATCCCCGTGAGCACAAGCTCCCTAAATCTCTCCGCGTCAAGGCGCGCCGTCTCGCGCGCCGCGTCCTCCACCGGCAGCGAGCACAGCCGCCCGCGCGTATAGGGGATGATGCAGTACGTGCAGAAATTGACGCACCCGTCCTGTATTTTCAGCATCGCGCGCGTCCTGCCCGACACCGCGCCCGCGGGCAGGTGCTCCATCGCGCGGCGCTTGAAGGGCTCATCTATATTGCGGCAGCCCTCGCCCTCCGCCACGGCGCGCTCCACCGCCTCCACGAGCTTCACCCGGTCGGACGCGCCGAATATCACGCGCGCGCCGAGGCTCTCCGCCTCGTCCGGCTCCAGCTGGGAGTAGCACCCGCACACCGCCAGCACTGCGCCGGGGTTCTCGTCTCTGAGACGGCGTATCGCCTGGCGGGACTTGCGCCCGCTCTCGGCCGTGACGGCGCAGGTGTTGACGATGACCGCGTCCGCGCTCTCGCCGGGGGCGGCGTGCTCATGCCCGTGCTCCATCAGAAGCGTCTCCACCGCCTGCGTCTCGTACTGGTTGACCTTGCAGCCAAGAGTGGTTATAATGTATTTCATAGAGATCTCCTATATCTAAGAAGTGAAGTGTATACATATGGAACATTATTTTGACAACTCCGCGACGACGCGCGTATGCCCCGAGGCGGCGGAAGCCGCAATGCGCGCGATGTGCGATGTTTACGGCAACCCCAGCTCCACCCACACAAAAGGGCGCGAGGCGAAAAAGCTTCTCGACACGGCGCGCTCTCAGGTCGCCGCGGCGCTCGGGTGCAGGCCGGGGGAGCTGGTGTTCACCTCGTGCGGCTCCGAGAGCGACAACTGGGCGCTCCTCTCCGGGGCGGAGGCCATGCACCGCGCGGGCAGACATATCATCTCCTCCGCGGTCGAGCATGACGCCGTGAGAAGATCCCTCGATGAGCTGACGCGCCGCGGGTACGACGTGACGCTCCTCAAGCCGGACAAAACAGGCGCGATACGCCCGGAGGACGTCGCCGCGGCGCTCCGCGATGATACTATACTCGTTTCTTTAATGCTGGTCAACAACGAAACGGGTGCAGTGACGGATATTTCCGCCGTGTCGCGCGCCGTCCGCGCCGCCGGGTCAAAGGCGCTCATCCACACGGACGCCGTACAGGCGTTCATGAAGCTGCCCTTCACGCCGAAAACGCTCGGCGCGGACATGATAAGCGTCAGCGGGCATAAGATACACGCGCCCAAGGGCATAGGCGCGCTGTATATCCGCGAGGGTCTGCGCCTCGCGCCGTACATCATGGGCGGCGCTCAGGAGGGCGGACGGCGCGCGGGGACGGAGGCCATGCCCGCCATCGCGGCGTTCGGAGCGGCGGCGGAGGCGGCAAAAAAAGCGATGCCCGAATGCACCGCGCGCATGGCCGCGATGAAAAAGGACATCATAGCAAGGCTCTCCGCCGGTATCCCGGAGCTGACGTATGTCGACACCCCCGCACCGCATATCCTCAGCATTTCCCTGCCCGGCTGGCGCAGCGAGGTGCTGATGAACGTGCTGGAGGCGCAGGAGATCTACGTGTCAAAAAGCTCCGCCTGCAAAAAGGGCGGGCGGAGCCATGTGCTCGAAGCTATCGGGCTGCCGTCAAAGGTCATCGACGGCGCTCTTCGTATCGGTCTGTCGCGCTTCAACACCGATGAGGACGTTGACGCGCTCTGCGCCGCGCTCATCGCGGCGCGCTCCACGCTCGCGCATCGCTGAGATGCGCGAGCGCGGCACAGCGGAGTGGGAGCTTAAGGCTCCTTGTGCTCCTCTTCCCCGGCGGGCTCGGAAGTCTCCGCGCCGTCGGCGCTCTCGTCGTTCTTCATCACGCGCTCATACGTGACAGGGTCGATATAATCCACGCCTATATAATCCGCGGTCTCCCATGGGAGGTCGCTTTTTTTCAGCTTTTTGTCTATCTGCTCGTTGATCGCGGTGTAGATGACCACGAACACCGGCACGCCCAGCAGCATCCCCCAGAAGCCGAACAGCCCCGCGCCGAGGATGATGGAGAACATGACCCAGAAGCCGTTGATGCCGATGGAGCTGCCGAGTATTTTCGGACCTATGACATTGCCGTCAAGCTGCTGGAGAATAATGATGAAGATGACGAACACAAGGCACTTGAACGGGTCGACGAGCAGAATGATGAGCGCGCTCGGCACCGCGCCGATGAACGGGCCGAAAAACGGGATGACGTTCGTCACGCCCACGATGACGCTCACCAAAAGGGCATACGGCATATTCAGCAGCGCGCACCCGATGTAGCAGATGAGCCCGATGATGGCGGAGTCGACGAGCTTGCCGTTTATGAACCCGGCAAAGGTCTGATTCGTGAACGCGAGACCGCGGCGGATCTTCTGCGCCGTCTCGACAGAGAAGATGCTGTACAGCCAGCGCTTGGCGTTGGCGGAGAACGTCTCGTGGTTGGCGAGGATGTAGATGGAGACGATGATGCCGATGATGAGGTTGTATATCGCCATCACGACATAGTATACGCCCGTCGTCACGTTCGCGACGAGGCTGCCCAGCTCCGGCAGGACGGTCGTCTGTATCCAATCCATCAGCCCGGTGTTCACCTTGCCGATGACCTCCATGGCGTACTGCTCTATCTCCGGGTAGTTCTGCAGAATATGCTCTATCCAGAGGCTGGCGTTATTTATGTAGGTGTTGCTGTTTCTGACTATGGTCTCAAGGCTCTGGTACAGCTGCGGGATGATGAGGTACACCAACGCCGCGAGTATCACCAGCAGTATGATCTCCGCCACGAGCACCGCGATGCCGCGCGCGAGCTTTTCCCCGTTGCTCTTTTCGCTGTTCTTGTATATCTTCGCGCACAGCGGGCGGAACGCCTTTTTCTCCATCGCCTTCATGCACGGCAGCAGCAGATAGCTTATCACAAGCCCCCACAAAAACGGGCTTAGTATGCTCATCAGCTTTCCTATCGCGCTGCCGAGAGCGGAGATGTAGTTGAGCGCCATGTAGAACACTATCGCGCACGCAATGACGCAGAACGCCGTCACGCCCCAATGCAGGTATTTTTTATCCCAGCGGAAACCGTGTTTCATTGTCCTTCCTCCGATATAAGCTTCGTATTTATATCTCTGTATTTACAGCTGTCCTGATCTCATCGTACATGTTTTATTTTACTATCCGCCCGCCCTGCCGTCAATGAACAATTTTGTTAATAATTGATGTATCTTCGTTAATATTTATGACTCCGAAATAATTCGCGTTATGTAAACTTACTTTTGCTTCCCTGCCGCCGAATATTCACACATCGCTGTTGATAACTCTGTTGAAAATGTTGAAAAGCTATTGATACGCCGTGCCCGCCTTTTCACGGAATATTCATATATTCATTTTCGTTGTCGAAAACCGTCCGATTTTGTAAACCGGCTCATATTGTAACCTTTCGCGGCATATTCTCGAACAAAAGCTTGTTTGAGATGGGACTGGTAACAATATGAAACGTTTTTCCATTCTGTTTTTACTTTTCGCGGCGACGGCGGCGCTGCTGTCCCCCGCGGCCTGTGCCGCGCCCGCGCTCCCGGCGGGCGCTGTGCCGAGCGTGTCCGCCCCGTCGGCGGTGCTGATGGAAAAGGTGACGGGCGAGGTGCTGTATGAGAAGAACGCGCATGAGCGCGGCTTCCCCGCGAGCGTGACAAAGGTGATGACGATGCTGCTCATCGCCGAGGACGTCGACTCCGGGCGCATATCGCTGGCGGACACGGTCACGGCGAGCACGCGCGCGGCGAGCTTCGGCGGAAGCTGCGTGTATCTGGCGCAGGGCGAGCAGATGAGTGTGGCGGAAATGCTCAAGTGCATCGCGGTCGTCTCCGCGAATGACTGCGCCGTGGCGATGGCGGAGCATATCTCCGGCAGTGAGGAGGCGTTCGTGGCGCGCATGAACGAGCGCGCGGCGGAGCTCGGTCTTGCCGACACGCATTTCACCAACTGCACCGGGCTATTTGAGGATGAGCAGCACTATACCTCCGCCTATGACGTCGCCGTCATGTCGCGTGAGCTGCTGCGCCACGATTTCATAAAGGATTACACCACCATATGGATGGACAGCATACGAAACGGTGAGTTCGGGCTGAGCAACACAAACCGCCTTGTCTACTGGTACCCCGGGTGCACAGGGCTGAAAACCGGGTTCACCTCCGGCGCGAAATACTGTCTCTCCGCCACGGCGGAGCGCGACGGCGTGGAATACATCGCCGTGGTGATGCACGGGGAGACTGCCGACTCGCGCAATGCCGACGCGGAGGCAATGCTGGACTTCGCCTTCGCGAACTACGCGCTCTGCTCCCTGCGCGGGGACACGGCGCTGCCGGAGGTGCGCGTGGAGCTGGGGAAGAGCGAGTTTGTGTCGGCGGTGTTCTCGGGCGATGAATACGTCGTTGTCGCCCGCTCCGCTGCCGCGCCGGAGTATTCCCTCTCCATGGACGCCTCCGTCCCCGCGCCTGTGCACGAGGGCGACCGTCTCGGCACGCTGACGGTGAGCATTGCCGGGGAAAACGTGGCGAGCGTGCCCATCGTCGCGGGCGCGGATGTGCCGCGGCTGGGCTATTTCGGTCTGCTGGGTCTTCTAGGCGGCAGTCTTATAGGTCTATAATGCATGACTGCGCGTGAAAATGCCGCCCGGTAACGATACCGGGCGGCATTTTCGTCATTTTGCACACCCCATACGGCGCAATTACCTGTTGAAATGGCGGCGAAAGCGTATATAATATATGAGGTACGTTTATTGAATAATTTTTTTCACACAAATAGATAAGGAGTGCACACCATGGTCAAAGTCGATCTGTCCGGCGCCGCCGGATTTCTGGGCAACGGTCCGGATTATGAAGCCGCCGAGAAGGCATATGAAACCCTGCTGAATAAGTCCGGCCCCGGCAATGAGTTCACCGGCTGGCTCGACCTGCCCCGCCGCATAAAGGACTATGAGCTCAACAAGATCATCGCCACCGCGGACAAGATACGCGCCCGCTCCAAGGCGCTCGTCGTCATCGGCATCGGCGGCTCCTACCTCGGCGCGCGCGGCGCGATTGAGCTTCTCAAGCCCATCCCCAGCGAGAACGACCCCAAGATATTCTTCGTCGGCAACGGCATCTCTGCCGATGCGCTCTGCGGCACGATAGAGCTTCTGGGCGATATGGACTTTGACGTGAACGTCATCTCCAAGTCCGGCACGACGCTTGAGCCCGCCATCGCTTTCCGCATCTTCCGTGAGCTTTTGCAGCAGAAGTACGGCGACAAGGCCAATGAGCATATATTCGAGACGACTGACGCGCACAAGGGCGTCCTCAAGGAGCTGGGCGATGAGTTCGGCTGGGAGACGTTCGTCGTCCCCGACGACGTCGGCGGGCGTTACAGCGTGCTGAGCGCCGTGGGTCTGCTGCCGATGGCCGTCGCCGGCATCGACGTCAGAAAGATCATCGACACCGCCATTGAGGAGTTCTCCAAGCTCGACGACCGCGGCGTCGACAACCCCGCGTGGCAGTACGCCGCCGCGCGCCAGCGCCTTTACAAGAACGGGCATAATATCGAGATCTTTGCCTGCTATGAGCCAAGCTTCCGCTTCATGGCCGAGTGGTGGAAGCAGCTGTTCGGCGAGAGCGAGGGCAAAAACGGCATCGGCATCTTCCCCGCCTCCGTCGAGTACACCGCCGACCTCCACTCCATGGGGCAGTACATTCAGGACGGTCCGCGCGCTATGATGGAGACCGTCGTGCGCTTCAAGAAGTCCCACCACAGCTACTCCGTCCCCTTTGAGGAGGCGGACGCGGACGGGCTGAACTACCTCGCCGGGCGCGATCTCACGGACATCAGCGCCACCGTGGCAGAGGCCGTCAAGGAGGCACACATCTCCGGCGGCGTGCCTAATATGACCATCGAGGTCGAGCGCCGCGACGAAGAGGGCTTTGCCTCGCTCGTGTGCTTTTTCGAGATGGCATGCGCCATCTCCGGCTACATGTCCGGCGTCAACCCGTTCAACCAGCCCGGTGTCGAGGCGTACAAGAAGAATATGTTCCGCATGCTCGGCAAGCCCGGCTGCTGAATCCGCGAACAGCGTATATAGAAAAGCTTTGCGCCGAGAGGTCTATCCAAGACCTCTCGGCGTTTGATGTTTACAATATTGAATCCCGCGCCTCAGCCGCGCTCCCGTCTCTGCCGAGCAAGCTCCTTGCCCTCCTTGCCGGTCATGTGGTCGACCGTGATCTCCACGCAGCAAAGGGCATCCCACTCGCGGCGTATCTCGCGCCGCACGGCTTCTCGGTCGGGGTTATATTTCAGCCCAAATACCTCCACCGCGCGGTATATCTCCTCGTCGTCCTCTAATATCCTCGCGCGGCCGAAGACGATGACGCTCATATAATCCGTGGCAAGGCGCTCCGGCGCGACATCGTCTCTGTCCACCACGCACACTGACACCTTTTCGCACCGGCGCAGCGCGTCGAGCTTATGCCCGGTCTTCGCGCAGTGGAAGTATATCTTCCCGCCGTCGTACACATAGTTGACCGGCACGGCGTAGGGATAGCCGTCGTCCCCCGCGAGGGCGAGCACGGCGGTCTTCCCCTCGCGCAGTATGCGCTCGCACTCTGTCTGCGGCAGCTGCTGCAGCTTTCGTTTCATTTCTCTGAACACGGTTTATGCTCCTTACGCAAGGTTCCCGGTGGCGTACATCGCCGCCGTCAGCGCCACGACGGGCGCGGTCTCGCAGCGGAGTATGCGCTCGCCCATGGAGCATATGTGCAGCCCCACTATCTTCGCCAGCTCCGCCTCGAACGGCGCAAAGCCGCCCTCGGGGCCCGTGATTATCGCGGCGGTCCCGGCGGTCTTGTTCGCCTCCAGCACGTCGTTCAGCGCCTCGCGCTCCCCGGTCTCGTACATGAAGAGCCCCACGTCCTTTTTCACTGCCGCGTCGAAGGCATCCGCCAGCTCGCCCGCCCAGCCGACCTGCGGGATTATCCCGCGCCCGGACTGCTTTGCCGCCTCCTCGGCGATGCGCTGCCAGCGCTCCAGCTTCTTTTCCTCGTTGCCGAGCTTCGCGATGCAGCGCGAGGAGGCGAAGAACAGTATCTCATACGCACCCGCCTCGACGCACTTCTGGATGATATAGTCGGTCTTGTCGCCCTTGGGCAGCCCGCACAGCACCGTCACCTTCACGTTCGGCTCCGCCGGGCAGCGCACGACCTCTATCACTTCCGCCTCGACCTGCTCCTTGTCCGCCTTGACAAGGCGGCACTTATAGTCCGTCCCCTGTCCGTCGCATATTATCATATCCTCGCCCGGACGCATACGCAGCACGTGCACATGCTCCGCGTCGCGTCCGCGCATTATCGCCATCCCGCCGAGTATATTTGTTCCCGCCATAAAGAATCTGGGCATAATATGTCCCTCCGAAGCGTATTTATATTGGTATTATCGCACAGTTTTCACGTCTTTTCAACCCCCGGCATAGAATACGGCGGAGATAATATCACGCAATGAGGTGCATTCTTCAATGGAACGGGATTATAAAAAGGAGCTGGCGGGCTTCGAGGCGGTGTGGAAGCGCGTCTCCGGCGAGCCGGGGCGCGTGCCGGAGGGCATAAAGCTCATGCCGCGCCGCGAGACGAAGAGCGCCGCCGTGCGCTACGGCAAGCCCCGCCGCGCGTGAAGCAGCCTTGCAAATAAATCATGCCGGGTCATGTTTTGTCTTGACCCGGCATGATTTTGTAATATAATAGTGTATAATATACATACTAAGGAGACACGCCGTTATGCCGACTACATGGAACCGTTCCCCGGAGGACTTCCACCGGATATATTCCGCGAATACCGACGCTTTTTACCGTTCCGGCAGCTATACCTTCGCCAAGGAGCTCGACAGCTTTATGACAAGCTGCGCCCTGCAGCTGTGGAGCCGCGGCGGCGGCATCACCCAGCGCAACGCCGACCTCGCCAATGAGATATATTCCCGCAGTCAGCCCAAGCCCAGCTGGATGCTCTGGGGGCTGACAAGCTCCGTGTGCTCAAGCGACGAGTTCATGCCACCGCTCTTTTTCTGGAGCCTTGCCGAGGACGACGCCAAGCGCGGCACGCAGACCTCCCGCACATTCATCCGCATGTTCACCAACATCATGCTCTATCTCGCCGCGGCGGACGACGAGGTGACGCTCGCGGAGGCGGAGTACATAACCGAGGGGATCGACCGCCTCTCCGCCATCTGCGACGCCAGCGGCGTGGGGCGCGGGCAGGAGGGGCTTGACCCGCTGGACTATGTCACGAGCGGCGCCGCCCCCTTCACGGAAAAACACGCCCACGCCGCGGCGGGCGCCGCGCCGCAGACCGCCGCGTCCAAAAGCGGCGAAAAGTCGGCGGACAGCGCGGCAAGCGAGCCGGAGAAGCCTGATTTTGACGACCTTATGGCGCAGCTTGAATCCCTCGTCGGGCTTGAGAGCGTAAAGAAAGATGTCAAAAACCTCATCAACCTCGTCAAGGTGCGCAAGCTCCGCGCGCAGAACGACCTGCCCGTCCCGCCGATGAGTCTGCACATGGTGTTCCTCGGCAACCCCGGCACGGGCAAAACGACGGTCGCGCGCCTTATAAGCGGGCTGTACGCCTCCATCGGTGTGCTCAGCAAGGGGCAGCTTATCGAGGTTGACCGCTCCGGCCTCGTCGCGGGCTACGTGGGGCAGACCGCGCTCAAGACGCAGGAGGTCATACAGTCCGCGCTCGGCGGGGTGCTGTTCATCGACGAGGCGTACTCGCTCTCCTCCGGCGGCGACAACGACTTCGGCCGCGAGGCGATAGAGACGATACTCAAGGCGATGGAGGATCACCGCGACGACCTTATCGTCGTTGTCGCGGGGTATACTGAGCCTATGGAGCAGTTCATGAACTCCAACCCCGGTCTTGAGTCGCGCTTCAACAAGCGTTTCTTCTTCCCCGACTATAACGGCGAGCAGCTCATGGCGATCTTCCGCTCGCAGTGCAAAAAGAACAGCTATACCCTCACCCCCGAGGCGGAGGAGGAGGCGAAGAAGCTCTTTGACGAGCTGTACGCAGAGCGCGACGAGAACTTCGGCAACGGGCGCGACGTGCGCAACCGCTTTGAGGACATGATCATCCGTCAGTCCAACCGCGTCGCGCAGATGGAAGCACCCACGAAGGACGACCTCACCGCCATTCTCCCGGAGGACCTCCGCGACGCGGAGGAGGGAACAGAGACTTCGGAAACGGAAGAGGAATAAAAAATAAACATCGAATTTGCATGGCAAAGGCGCGCCGACAGCTGTCGGCGCGCCTTTGCGGTGTTTGTTATGCTTCCTGCTCCGCCAGCGCACCCGCGAGGCGGAACACGTTTTTCATTTTCGCGGCGTACTCGCGCACATCCGCGTCCGCGCCCTCGTCGGGCAGGATAATGCGAAACTGCTTGCCCTTATGCTGCGGCTCCGTGAGTATGTCCCACAGCGCGTCAAGGTTCTCGCCGTACCAGTCCTCCCACGGCATTTTGCCGCGCAGCACGGCGTACAGCCCCGCACGGTCGCGGCAGGCGGAGAGGTCGAGCGTCACCGTGCCGGTCAGCGCATCCAGCAGTCCCACGCACCCGGCGTGAATATCGTCCCACGCGCGCTGAAAATCGCGCGTGTACCACGGGTCGTCGACCGCCTCGCCCGGACGCCCGGCGTAGTCGAGGAGGTTGTGTATCTTCCCCTCCGGGTCTCCGGCGTAAAAGCGGTCGAGGTTCCAGCGGTTCTCCTCGTCCATGCTGATGATGAGGTCAAAGCGCGCGTAGTCATCGCGGCGCATCTGGCGCGCACGGTGGGCAGCGCAGTCGATCCCGTGCGCGGCGAGCATACGCCGCGCCGGCGGGTACACGCCGTTGCCCAGCTCCTCCGTGCTCGTCGCGGCGGAGGCGATCTCAAACTCGTCCTCCAGCCCCGCGCGGCGCACGAGATCTTTCATTATATACTCCGCCGTCGGACTGCGGCAGATGTTCCCGTGGCAGATGAAGAGTATCCGCGTCATATCCTCCCCCTCAGCTGAACACTATGCGGCAGATTCTCTCCACATCCTCGTCCGCGAGGTCGGCGTAGAGCGGCAGCGTGAGGACGGAGTCCGCCATGTGCTTTGCCACGGGCGTGGCGTCGGGGTCGAAGCCCGCGCGCCCGGCGAAGCACTCGAACGAGTTCGTCAGCGGGTAGAAGTACTTGCGCGCGACGATATTCTCCGCCGCGAGGCGCGCAAACACCTCGTCGCGGGTGTATTTATAGCCGTCGAACACGACGGGGTAATAGGCGTAATTGCGCTCCACGCCCGGCTGCACGGGGTTGAGCTGTATTCCGGGGACGCCGCCGAGGCGCGCGTCATACAGATCGGATACGTGACGGCGCTTTGCGATCTCGCCGTCGAGATGGCGCAGGTTGCATATGCCCATCGCCGCGCAGAACTCATTCATCTTGGCGTTGCCGCCGACGAACTGCACGCTGTCCGGCCCGTGTATGCCGAAATTCTTCAGGTCGTTGAGGCGCTGCACGAGCGCGGCGTCGCGGCAGCACACCGCGCCGCCCTCGATGGTGTTGAACACCTTCGTCGCGTGGAACGAGAACATAGCCGCGTCGCCGAAGAGCGCCGAGCTCACGCCGTTTTTCTTCACGCCGAAGGCGTGCGCCGCGTCGTAGAGCACACGCAATCCGTGCGCCTTGGCGATGGCGTCGATACGCTCAATATCGCAGAGGTTGCCGTAGACGTGCACAGGCAGGATGGCGACGGTCTTGTCGGTGATGAGGCGCTCTATCTTCTCCGCGTCGATGGTGTAGTCGTCGGGGCGGATGTCGCAGAACACCGGCGTGCAGCCGCAGCGGAGGATGGCATGGGTGGTGGAGGCAAAGGTGAACGGCGTTGTGATGATCTCACCATGCAGTCCAAAAGCCTCTATCAGGTTCTCCAGCGCGAGATGCCCGTTCGTAAAGAGCGTGACGTGCTCCGCGCTGAGATAGCTCTCCAGCGCGGCTTGAAGCGCCTTATGCTTCTCGCCCATGTTCGTCAGCCAGTGGCTGTCCCATATATCGCGTATCTCCGCGCAGTATTCCTCAAACTCCGGCATGGAGGAGCGCGTAACGTTTATCAGTTCACTCATTTTTCAGTCTCCTTTCGATCATCCTGCCGCGCCCTACGCGCGCCAGTCCAGCAGGCTCTCGACCATGTCGAGGTCAAAAACCGGTATGCCGCAGCGCTCCTGCACGGTCTTTCTCTCGGCGAACGAATCGTCGATGAAGATGGACGTAGGCTTTATGTACTCAGACTTATCCGCGCCGGGCGCGATATGTATTATCTCGTCAAAGAGGCGCGGCGACACGGCGTATTTATCCATGCTCGCCTCTATATCCTCCGCGTGCTTTGTCAGCAGTATGAGGCTCTTCCCGGCATTTCGCGCCTGATAGAGATACATCATGAGTATGCTGTTGACCTTGCCGCGCACGGTGAGCGTGTCGTCAAAGTCGACATACACGCGCTCATACTCAATATCGGTTTTAAAGCGGTTGATGAACGCGCGGTCTATAAGCTCGGCGTTGCGGTTGTTGATTATCCCGACGTCATAGCCCCACATGTTGTACAGCGTCAGCAGCGGCATATTCACGCCGAGGTTGCGCGCCATGCACATCGTCCCGGCGATGCGCGGCGCGATCTCCATCAGGCGGTACTCCCCCGCCGCGTTTTTCTTCAGCTGGAAGAACCACGCGCCGTTGAAGCTCATGCGGCGGTTGATGTCCTCCGCGACGGCGAGAATGCCCGCGTCCGGCTCAAACTCCCGCGAGCGCACGGAGATGCCGGCGCGGATGCGCGCGCGAGAGCGCGGCCCCACAAAGCGGAGCGCGCCGTGCCTGTCTGTGAAGCAGTCCACCGTGAACTCCTCCCCCGGCAGGTACTCGCATATCGCGTACTCCACACCGTCGGAAAGCGCCTCGTCGAGATGCGCGCGGTCGTCAATGCGCCGCGCGCCGACCGCGCCCTGACCCACGGAGGGCTTGATGAACACCGGGTAGCCCGGCACGGCGTCGGCATCGGGGTAGCTCTGCGGCAGGTATGCCGCCCCCGCGAGGTATTCATACGTTTTGTTCTTCGACCGGCAGATCTCCACCGTCTCCTCTGCGGAGGTGACGACGGCGGCGTGCAGCCGCGCCCGCTCTCGTGTGAGCGTGAGGAGCGCACTGTCGTGCGCGGGATAGACGTAATCTATCTTGTACTTATCTATGGTCTCATTGAGGCTGTCGATGAGCGCGGGGTCGTCGACAAAGGGGACACCGTCCACGCAGTTTTCAAACACGAACTCCGCATGGCACGCCACGCTCGTCGCACCGAAAAGGCGCACGAACTTGCTGAACTTGAGCGCGTCGTGTATCTCCAGTGCGATCTCCGTTCCCGCGGGGAACACCAGCACATTTTTCACATCACTCATGCGTTGCCCTCCTTTGCCGCACCCTTGCCGCGGCGCAGCAGCTTTTTCACTATCGACAGCATATAGTCAAAGCTGTCAAGCTTGAAGATGACCGAACCCGCCACGTATATCGCCGCGCCCACGATGACCTGCACCGGCAGCGTCACCCAGTCGCTCCAGCCCAGCCACGTTATCGGATAGACGAGCGCGCCCATCAGACACGACAGCAGTATTGCCGGCAGCATATCCTTCAGCTGCTGGATGTACGCATAGTCAAGGAGCTTCGCGTTCGGCCAGGAATTTATGATCTGTGCCATGACGCTTGTGAAGAGGAGGCTCAGCGCCATGACGTACACCCCGTAGGGCAGCGTTATCATCAGTATCACAACGCCGAACACCTTCTTGATTATCTCAAGCTTGAGGAACATGTCGCTCCTGCCCATCGCCTTTATCGCGTTGAGGTTGGCGGTGTGCAGCGGGTAGAACGCATAGCTGAAGCAGAAAATGCGCATATACGGCACGCACGGCAGCCACTTTTCCGTCAGCAGCAGCCGTATCAGCGGCTCGGCGCAGACCGCCAGCCCCATCATCAGCGGCATCATCACGTAGGTGCTGATGCGTATGGCGCGGCGGGTCATGTTCCTGACCTGCTCCTTGTGATCCTGCTCCGCCGACAGCACCGGCAGCAGCACGCTGTCGATGGAGGCGTTGATGTTCTCCACGATGAGATAGGGATAGGTCATGCCGCGGTTATAATACGCAAGGTCAGTGTCGGTATAGAACACCGCGATCATTATCTCGCGGAGCTTATTGTACACCGTGTCCAGCAGCCCGGACACGAGCAGCTTCCACCCGTAGCTCAGAAGCCCGCCCAGACGCTCAAACGAGATCATCCACTTCGGCTTCCAGTCGACAGTGAGCCAGAGGATGGCGGTGTTGACCGTGACATTGGTGAGCTGCTGCGCCACGAGCGACCACACGCCGAAGCCCCGGAACACCATCACGATGCCGACGGCGGCGCTCAGCAGCGTGCCGCCGAGCGTGGCGAAGAAGAAGCGCTTGAATTGCAGCGTTTTCGACACATACGCCTGCTGCACGTTCTTGACGCCCGACACCACGACCGTCAGCCCCAGCACGCGCACAATGGCAGTGAGCTGCGCGTCGTCATAAAAGCGCGCGATGGCGGGCGCGGCAAAGAAAAGCCCGGTATAGAGCACAAGGCAGAACACCACGTTGAAATAGAACACCGACGAGAAGTCAAGGTCGTCCGGGTCTTTTTTCTGGATGAGGGAATTTGCCATGCCGCTGTCGACGAACACGAGCAGGATGCTCGTGATGATCGTCACCTTGGCGACCGTGCCGAACACCGCCGGGTCGAGGATGCGCGCGAGCACGATCTGCACCACGATGGACACGAGCTGTGACCCGAAGCGCTCCATAAAGCGCCATATGAAGTTGGAAACGACTTTCTGCTTATTATCCATGGGCTCAGTAATCCTCATAGCCGCGGCGGCGGCGGTACGCGCGGTGCAGCGCGGGGAACATTATTTTCAGTCTCGTGATGAGCCGCGTCTTCAGCGGCTTTCGCCGGTGTATCCTGTCATACGGGGGACGGACAAGCTCTTCCACCCGTCCTTCTATATAATATAGCTCATACTGCCGCTCGAGCATGACCTCGCGCGCGGCGGCGCTCTGCGCCTCATCGAGGTGGGGCAGGAGCTTTTCCATCATGGCAAGCTCGCCCACGATGAACTCCTTGAGCTTGGCGTAATGCGCGTCAAGCTTCGCGCTCCACGCCGCGCTGTTCGAGCCGATGCGGTAAACGCTCATCACGCGGTCGAGAAAGCGTATCTTCCCGTTGAGGGACAGCCACAGCCCGATGGCGTAGTCGGTGAAGCCGTGCTCCGCCGCGGCATAGTGAAAGTCCGGCGGGTCGGTGATATACTCGCGCCGCGCCATGATGGAGCTTGTGTGGAACGAATGCGAGGGACCGTGTATCACGGTGAAAAAGTCCACATCGCGGTCGCCCTCCCCAGCGGGGCGGAGCGGCGCGTCCAGCTGCGATGCATCGCAGTAGTGCAGCATGGTGTTGTGCACACAGGCGGTGTAGTCCTCATGCGCATCGAGAAAGTCCGCCTGACGCTGGAGCTTTTCGGGGTCAGACCAGTAATCGTCCCCCTCGCAGAGCGTGAAGTATTTTCCACGCGCGTTGGGGTAGAACACCGCGGCAAAGAGCGCGGGCATACCGATCTTGGAATATAGATTCTCCTCCTGATAGAACGGGCGGATAATATCCGGGTAGCGCGCAGCGTACTCGCGTATCACGTCCGCCGTGCCGTCGGTGGAGCAGTCGTCATTTACGAGCACTTCAAAGGGGAAGTCGGTTTTCTGACTGACAAAGCCCTCCAGCGCGTCGCGTATATAGTTTTCGTGGTTGAACGCTGTGCACAGCACAGAGACCTTGCACTCCTCGGTCATGCTTCTGCTCCTTTGCGCCATAATTAATCAGTATATTATACCGCGGCGCGGCGTTATTTTCAACAAATAAATAACACCGGAGCCCGTTTGACCGGACCCCGGTGTGTTCTGTTTACCTGTGAAGCCTCAGCAAAGAAGCTCAGGCGAGGGCCGCCGCGGTCTTTGCCGCGAGGCGCGCGTTGTTGAGCACGAGCTGAATGTTGCTCTCGAGAGAGTCGCCGCCGGTCAGCTCAACGACCTTGGCGAGCAGGAAAGGCGTGGTCTCCTTGCCGTGGATGCCCTGCGCCTTTGCCTGGGCAAGCGCCTCGTCGATCGCCTTGTCAATGACCGCCTTATCCATGGAGTACTCCTCCGGGATGGGGTTGGTGACGAGCATGCCGCCCTTGTAGTCAAGCCCGCGCTGGGCGGAGAACATCGCCGCCAGCTCCTCGGGGCTGTCCACGCGGTAGTCGACGGCAAAGCCGCTGCGGCGCGTGTAGAACGCGGGCAGCTCGTCCGTGCCGTAGCCGATGACGGGCACGCCGTGCGTCTCAAGATACTCAAGCGTCAGCCCAAGGTCGAGGATGGACTTCGCGCCCGCGCACACGACCATCACCGGCGTCTGCGCAAGCTCCTCAAGGTCGGCGGAAATGTCCATGGTGGTCTCCGCGCCGCGGTGCACGCCGCCGATGCCGCCGGTGGCGAATATTTTTATGCCAGCCATGTGGGCGATGATCATCGTGGTGGTGACGGTGGTGGCGCCGTCCGCCCCGCGAGCGACGAGCGCGGGCAGGTCACGGCGGCTCGCCTTGGCGACGCCGCGCCCGGTCTTGCCAAGATACTCTATCTCCTCATGGCTCAGCCCCGCCTTGAGTCTGCCGCCGATTACGGCGATCGTCGCGGGAACAGCGCCGTTGTCGCGGATGGTCTGCTCGACGAGCAGGGCGGTCTCAACGTTCTTGGGATAGGGCATGCCGTGGGATATGATGGTGCTCTCCAGCGCCACAACGGGACGTCCCTCGTCCAGCGCCTTCTTAACTTCGGGTGAAATGTCAAGATACTTGTTCATGGTTCGATTTTGCTCCTTAATATATGCTGTTGCCCCTCATGCGGGGGACACGCCAGTGCGAACCGGGGCTTTGCTCCGGTTCGGCACGGGTCTGCGATGTGTTATCTTGTTCCCTTGTCGTAGGGGATGCCCTCCGCCTTCGGCGCGCGCGAGGATTTCGACGTGAACGCGAGGACGATGAGGGAGATGATATACGGCATCATGTTGTACACGGGGCTGGGGATGTTGAGCGCGACGAGACCGGGGAAGCCCATGTAAACATTGCTCAGCGCGCGGAACAGACCGAACAGCAGCGCCGCTAGGGCGATGCGCGTCGGCTTCCACTGACCGAAGATCATGACCGCGAGGGACAGGAAGCCGAAGCCCGCCACACCGTATTCAAAGCGCCACTCGCTGACGCCGGCAGTGATGAACACTATGCCGCCGATGCCGCCGAGCACGCCGGAGATCAGCACGCCCGCCCAGCGCATCTTGTACACGTTGATGCCGACGGAGTCCGCCGCCTGAGGGTGCTCGCCGCACGCCATCATGCGCAGACCGAAGCGAGTTTTATAAAGCGTGATGTACGACGCGATGAGCAGTATGATCGTCACGACCATAAACCAGTTGAGCTCCAGCCCGCCGACGTTGAAGAGGAACGCCTTCTTCGTCTCGGTGTACTGGATGGTGGAGGAGACGTCGTCGGGGTTGGCGGCGGTGTTTATCGCCTTGACGATAACGGTGGACGCCGCGATGCCGAGCATGTTGAGCGCCGTGCCGACGATGGTCTGGTCAGCTTTGAAGTTGATGCTGGCCACGGCGAGAAGGCTGGAATACACCATGCCGAACAGCGCCGCCATGAATATGACCGCGAGGATCATGACTATCGCGGGGGCAGTCGCCGGGATGTAGCGCAGCATCAGCGCGCCGCCGAGCGCGCCCATGATCATCACGCCCTCGAGACCGAGGTTGATGACGCCGGAGTGCTCGGAGAAGCAGCCGCCGAGTGCCACAAGGATGAGGACGGAAGCAAATATAAGCGTGTACTGTATCAGCAGTATCATTACTCCTCGCCTCCTTTCTCAGTTTCCGCAGCAAGCTTTGCCGCTTTTTCCTCGCGCTTTGCGATGTTCTTGTTCATGACCTGCTTCATGAACAGCACGAAGCCGCAGAGGTAGATGATGATAGAGGCGATAAGGTCGGATATCTGCGCGCAGTAGAGCGATTTGTCGACATACGCGCCGCCGGCCGTGATATGCTGGATGAAGAACGAGGAGAGGATCGACCCCAGCGGATTGAGCCCGCCGAGGAACGCCGCGGCGATGCCGTTGAAGCCCATGCCCGGCACGGAGGAGGTGCTGCACTCCCACTGCTCATAGCCCGTGAGATACAGCATCGACGCGCCGAGGCCGGCGATTGCGCCGGAGATAACGAGCGTGAGGATGATGTTGCGCTTTTCCGCCATGCCGCAGTATTTCGCGGCGTTCTTGTTGTTGCCGGTCGCCTTCAGCTCGTAGCCGAACTTCGTCTTGTCCAGCACCACCATCACGATTATCGCCACGATTATCGCGAGGGGGATGGCGATGGTGACATATTTATTATTGTTGAACAGCGCGCCGAGACCGAGACTGGGGAGTATCGCGTCGGGGTTATCGTGGGCGATGACCTTGGTATACGGGCTCGCGCTCTCCTTCACATTTGTGAGGAGCATGTTTGTGGCGTACAGGGTTATCCAGTTGAGCATGATGCCGGAGATGACCTCATTGACGTTGCAGTAGGACTTCAGCAGACCGCTGATCGCGCCGAGGACAGCGCCGCCGACCATGGCGATCAGCATGCATGGCAGCCAGCTCCAGCCCCAGCCGAGCGCGGCGTAGATGCTCAGCGCGATGCCCGCGCAGTACTGCCCGGCAGTGCCGATGTTGAAAAGCCCCACCTTGTACGCGAAGAGTATCGACAACGAGCACATCAGCAGCGGCGCGGTCTTTACGAGCGTGTTGCCGAGGTATTTGAGCTGGCTGGTGGTCTTTTTATAGGTCAGGAAGTTCTGCAATATCGTCTTTATGGCCTCGCCCGCGCCCTCCGCGTTTATGAAGAGCAGCACGATATAGCCTATCAGCACGCCGACAACGATGCACACCAGAGAGGCGATCAGAGACTGAACACCGTCATTTTTCAGAATGTTCTTCTTCATGCCTTCACCTCATCTCTCTTTGCGCCCGCCATGTAGAGGCCAAGCTCTTCCTGCGTGGTGGTCCTGGGGTCAAGCTCGCCGACGATCTCGCCCTCGTACATGACGAGTATGCGGTCCGGCACATCCATGACCTCGTCCAGCTCAAGACTGACGAGCAGCACCGCCTTGCCTGCGTCGCGCTGCGCCACGAGCTGCTTGTGTATGTATTCTATCGCGCCGACGTCGAGCCCGCGCGTGGGCTGCACCGCGACGAGAAGCTCCGGGTTCTTGTCGATCTCGCGCGCGACGATCGCCTTCTGCTGGTTGCCGCCGGACATGCTGCGCGCCGTCGTGAGCGAGCCGAGGCTGGAGCGCACGTCGTACTGCTCGATGAGCTTGTCGGAATAGCTGCGGATATTGCCGCGGCGGAGGAAGCCCGCCTTGTCGGTGAACTCCGGCTCAAAGTAGCGCTGGAGGATCATGTTGTATTCAAGCGAGTAGTCCAGCACAAGGCCGTGCTTGTGGCGGTCCTCGGGTATGTGGCTCATGCCCATGGTGCTGCGCTTGCGGATGGGGGCTTTTGTAATATCATGCCCGCAGAGCGTGATCTTGCCCTCCTTCACAGGCTCAAGCCCCGTGATGCCGTAGACAAGCTCCGTCTGGCCGTTGCCGTCGATGCCCGCGATGCAGACGATCTCGCCCGCGCGCACCTTGAAGCTGACGTTTTTGACCGCTTCCTTGTTGTGCACCTTGGACATTACGGAGAGGTTCTCCACGTCCAGCACCACGTCGCCGAGCTTCTGCTCGCCCTTTTCCACGTGGAAGTTGACGTCGCGCCCGACCATCATCGCCGAGAGCTTTTCCACGGTCGTGTCCTTGGTCTCCACCGTGCCTATGCACTTGCCCTTGCGCAGAACCGTGCACCGGTCGGACACCGCCATGATCTCCGAGAGCTTGTGGGAGATGAAGAGTATGCTCTTCCCCTCCTTGGCAAGGCTGCGCATGATCTGCATGAGCTCATTGATCTCCTGCGGGGTGAGCACCGCCGTAGGCTCGTCAAAAATGAGTATCTCATTGTCGCGGTAGAGCATTTTGAGAATTTCGGTGCGCTGCTGCATGCCGACGGTGATGTCCTCTATCTTCGCGTCGAGGTCAACATACAGCCCGTACTTCTCGCTCAGCGCCTGCACCTTCGCGCGCGCCTCGTTCTTCTGCAAGAAGCCCATCTTGTTCGGCTCAACGCCGAGGATGATGTTGTCCAGCACGCTGAAGCATTCCACCAGCTTGAAGTGCTGATGCACCATGCCTATGCCGTAGGCGTTCGCGTCGTTGGGGTTTTTTATCTCGATCTCGACGCCATCCTTCTTGATGACGCCCTCCTCCGCCTGATAAAGCCCGAACAGAACGCTCATCAGTGTGGATTTGCCCGCGCCGTTTTCACCCAAAAGCGCGTGTATCTCTCCCTTTTTCAGTTGAAGAGTGATGTTGTCGTTGGCGATTATTCCAGGGAACTTTTTTGTGATATTGAGCATTTCAATAGCGTATTGTTCCAAGTTTCGCCCTCCTTCCGTTTTCATGGCCCAGCGTCGTCTCCATATCGTCTGCGCATCGGGGACGGAAACCAAATATTATTTTTATTATACTATAACCCTGTCAATAAAGCAAAGCCATTTTTACATTTTGCACCACGGTTTTATATATTTTTTTGCGAAAAGCGCAAAAAACAGCCGCGGCATAAGCCGCGGCTGCATAAAACCTGGTTTCTATTACTTGATAGAGCCCTGATCGTTGACGGTGATGACGGTCGCGAAGTCGGAAGCGGCCTTGGAGGTGTCGTTGGAGACAGTCAGAGTGCCGTCGAACATTGCGCCGACGAGAGCGGTGTAGTCCTCAACGGTGAACTTGCCATCCTCGAACTGAGTGGTCATCGGGATCTGGACGTAGTTGGCCTCGGGATCATCGCCGGAGACGAGACCCAGAGTTGCGATCTGGCCAACGTACTTGTCCCAGTTGCCGTTGATAACAACGTCAGTGAGAGTGTCGTAGGTTGCGGGGTAGAGACCCTTCATAGCGGAGGTAACGGTCATGCCCTCGCCGTAAGCGGCGTCGATGATAGCGGACTGGTCGGTGTCAACACCGATGACCTTGCCGTTGACCTTCTGGGCTGCCTCGCAAGCGGAGGAGTAGATGCCGCCGCCGCAGGCGAAGACGATCTCAGTGCCGTCAGCATACCAGGTGTCCATAACAGCGGTGATGTCGGCATCGCCGAAGAACTGACCGCCGTAGACGTAGTTGAGGGAGACGTCGGTCAGACCGAGCTCTGCAGCAGCAGCGTCAACGCCCTGAACGAAGCCGTAGCCGTAACGGATAACGGCGGGAACTGCCATGCCGCCAAGGAAGCCGAGCTTGGTGTAGCCGAGCTTAACAGCAGCGTAGCCGGCCATGTAGCCGCACAGCTCTTCCTGGTAGATAGCGCAGTAAACATTGGACATGTCGACATACTCGTCGAGATTCCAGTTGTCGGGGTTGTAGTCGTAGGACTCACCGGCGTTGGCAACTGCGGTCTCGAGCAGGTCGCCCTTGCCGACGTCAAGAGCGATGAACTTGACATCGGGGAACTCGGGGGCTGCCTCGACGATAGCGCCGCCGAATGCATAGCCGGGCATAACAATGACGTTGTAGCCTTCGTCAGCTGCCTTCTCGATCATTGCAACGCGGTCAGCGGTGCTGTCTCCGGCGGGCTTGAAGTAGGTGAACTCAACGCCGTTATCCTCTGCGAAAGCCTTGCAGGCTTCGTAGGTGGTCTGGTTGAAGGACTGGTCGGTGATGTCGCCGTAGTCGGTGATCATGGCGATCTTGTACTCACCCTCGGCCTCTTCAGCAGGAGCAGCATCCTCAGCGGGAGCGGCGTCCTCTGCGGCAGGTGCAGCCTCTTCGGCGGCAGGAGCCTCGGTCGCGGGGGCTGCGGACTGGCCGCAGGCGCACAGGGCAAAGACCATGCACAGTGCAAGAACAAGTGCGAGAATCTTCTTCATGTTTTTTCCTCCATTAAAATTTTCATTCTTCTGTATGGGGCTTTTCCACCCCGTACTGTTCCGATTATAACAGACTCTTCCTATTAAATCAAGGGAAACATACGGAATCTTGCAGGTTTTTCGACAGAATTTTCTCTCTATTAATATTTTTTTATTTCTCTGCCATCGCGACCGCCGTGTCGAGCGCAATTTCCATCATCTGGCGGAACGAGGTCTGCCGCTGCTCGGCGGAGAGCGCCTCCTCGCGGTAGATATGGTCGGACACGGTGCAGATGGCGAGCGCGCGCTTGCCCAGCGCCGCCGCGTTTGCGTAAAGCCCTGCCGCCTCCATCTCTATGGCGAGCACGCCCATGCTCTTCCACATGTCGTTGACGCCGGTGTCGGGGGTGTAGAAATTGTCCGCGGAGAGGAGATTGCCGACCTTTGGGTCAACGCCGTGCTCTCTCGCGATGCCGTAGGCCGTGGTGAGCAGCTCAAAATCCGCGATGGGCGCGAACGAACCCTTGGGCACAAAGCTCTTTATATAATTGGAGTTTGTGCACGCGCCCTGCGCCATGACGATGTCCATGAGCTGAAGCTCGTCCTGAAGCGCACCGGCGGAGCCGATGCGGATGATGTTGTCCACACCGTAGAAGCTGTACAGCTCCCAGCTGTATATGCCGATGGACGGGATGCCCATGCCGGACGCCATGACCGTCACGGGCGTGTCCTTATACCTGCCCGTATAGCCCTGGACGCCGCGGGCGTTGTTGACAAGCTCCGCATCCTCAAAATAATTTTCCGCGATGAACTTCGCGCGCAGAGGGTCGCCGGGCATGAGCACGGTCTTGGCGATCTGCCCCGGGTGCGCGGTGTTGTGGGGTGTGTTCATTTTCTGCATATGTATATCCTCCAATATTTTATTTTAAAAAATATACCTTGAAGCCAATTATATTAGCAGAAATGGAAAAAGTCAAATTGAAACCGGGCGCGTTATGTGTTATAGTATGGTGAAAACGATCGGATCCTATGAATTTTGGGAGGCGCACGAGCTATGAGCGATGTTATGATCGTCGGTATCGCCGGGGGGACCGGCAGCGGCAAGACCACCATCACAAGGAAGCTGATGCAGCGCTTTGCGGGCGATGTTTCGGTCATCAACCATGATAATTACTACAAGGCGCACCACGACATGCCCTATGAGGAGCGCACCAGGCTCAACTACGACCACCCGGACGCATTTGACACGGAAATGCTCGTCGACGCGCTGCGCGAGCTGCGCGCGGGTCACGCGGTGCAGTGCCCCGTGTACGATTATTCCATTCATGACCGCACGGACAGGACCATCACCGTCCGCCCTGCGCGCGTGATAATCGTCGAGGGGATACTCATTTTTCAGAGCCTTGAGCTGTGCGAGCAGATGGACATTAAAATTTACGTCGACACCGATGCCGACGTGCGCATCCTCCGCCGCATCATCCGCGACGTGCGCGACCGCGGGCGCAGTCTCGACAGCGTGATAAACCAGTATCTCACCACGGTCAAACCCATGCATGAGCAGTTCGTCGAGCCGTCGAAGCGCCGCGCGGACATCATCATCCCCGAGGGCGGGCACAATCAGGTCGCGCTTGAAATGGTGATGGAGCGCGTCCGCGCACATCTTGAGCAGTGAAATAAGGAGATCATATGGCAAAGCTATATTTCAAATACGGCGCGATGGGCTCGTCAAAGTCCGCGCAGGCGCTGATAACAAAATTCAACTATGAGGAGCTGGGCATGACGGTGTGGCTGATAAAGCCCAGCATCGACACGCGCGACGGCGCGGACATCGTCAAAAGCCGCATCGGTCTCGCGGCGCGCGCGCAGATCATCACGCCCGACCAGAACATCGCCGACGAATACCGCAAGCTTGACACCTACGACGTCATCATCGCGGACGAGGCGCAGTTTTTCACCCCCGCGCAGATCGACCAGCTGCGCGCGCTCGTGGACGAGGACGACATTCCCGTGCTGTGCTTCGGGCTGAGGACGGACTTTCTGACGCACCTGTTCCCCGGCTCACAGCGGCTGATGGAGCTGTCGGACTCGCTGACGGAGATAAAGACCGTGTGCGCCTGCGGGCGCAAGGCGACGGTCAATGCCCGCATCGACGAAGCGGGGCGCGTGATAACGCAGGGGGATCAGGTGTTCCTCGGCGGCAACGACAGCTATGTCGCCATGTGCCACAAGTGCTGGGTGGACAAGATAAAGGCCCAGCAGGAAAAGTAAAGACGCATAAAAACAAGGTCGTGCTGACGTACACGACCTTGTTTTTTTCTTTATACTATTGTTTCCTCTTTCTCACGCGTTCAACAAGCTTCCCGTACCCCACGGAGAGCACGACGGACACGGCGATCGCGGCAAGCCACGCGAGATTTCCGCGCATTTCAACCCCCAGCTCGTTCATATACCCGAACAGCAGCAAATGCACAAGGAATATCTCAAACGACCACTTGCCCAGCAGCGCGAACAGCGCGTTGAGCCACCCCAGCCACTTCACCCGCGCGATGAGCGCGAACGCCCACGGCAGAAGCAGCAGCGCGCCTGGCACGATCAGCAGCCCCGGATACCAGCTCAGCCCGTAGCCCCACAGTATCTCCGTGGGGAAGCGCTGCCCGTAGTACATCAAAGCGTTGCCCGCGGCAAAGAGCAGCGCGAGCACCGGGATGCTCAGGCGAAAGTCCGCGTCCCGCTCGCCCAGCTCCGCCGCGATGAGCCCCATCATGAAGTACGGCACACGCGACCACGCGATGAGAAAGTGCGAGTTGAAAAAGCACGGCTGCGACACGATGAAAAACGCGAACAGCGCCGCGAGCCTTTTCCCGTCCGCGCGGCGCACGGCGAGCCACGCCGCCGGTGCGGCGAGGTAGAAAAGCGCGATGACCTGCGGATACCAGTTGAACTGGTTGTCCATCTGGTTGACCCAGCCGAGCATCAGCACGTTGCCCCAAAGCTCACCCAGCGCGGGCAGGGTCTCTCCCGCCGCGGCTGCGCGCACGAGCACCGGCACGAAAAACAGCAGCACCACCGGCAGGTACGCCGGATAGATGCGCGCCGCGCGGCGCTTATAGAACGCCAGTGTGTCGCTGTTTTTTATGAGCGAGCGGTGCACCCCCATGCCTGTGCAGAAAAAGAATATATCCACGCCCCACAGGAGGTTAACAAAATAGTTCCACGGCTCGCGAAGGCGCACCCCGCTGTGGAAAAACAATATGCACAGGATGCAGAAGCCCATTATATGCCCGCGCCAGCGGCTCACGCGGGTCATGTAATCGCGTATTCTCATGCGTCCAGCCACGCGCACGCCGCGAGCGCGGCGGCGGACCCGTCCGCCACGGCGGTGGTGAGCTGGCGCACGCTCTTGCACCGGCAGTCCCCTGCGACGAACACGCCGGGGGTTTTGGTGACGCAGCTCTCGTCCGCGGCGGCGTAGCCCGCGCGGTCAAGGTCGATAAAGCGCGCGAACATGCTGTTGTCCGGCGCGTGGCCGATCGCGACGAACAGCCCCGACACAGGCAGCTCTATCCGGCTCCCGCGCTGTGAAACGGCGATGCTCTCCAGCTCTCTTTCGCCCATGAGCTCCGTGACGGACGCCTCCATGACAAACTTCACGTTGCGGCGGCGGCTGAGGCGCTCCACGAGCTCCTTCTCGCCGCGGAACTCCGCGCGCCGGTGGATGAGATAGACGCGGCTGCACTTTTCGCTCAGCATGAGCGCGTCCTGCAGGGCACTGTTGCCGCCGCCGCTGACCGCGACGGGGCGGTCCTTATAAAACGCGCCGTCGCACACCGCGCAGTAGCACACGCCGCTGCCGACAAGCTCCTCCTCGCGCTCTATCCCCAGCATCCTCGGCTTTGCGCCCACGGCAATTATCAGCGCGCGTCCGTCAAACTCCATGCCGGAGTCGGTGACAACGTGCTTCAGGCCATTGCGCTCCTCCACATATGTGACCTCCTCCAGCTCCACATCCGCGCCGTGCTCCATCGCCTGTTCCAGCATCCTGTCGCCAAGCTCCGTGCCGGATATGGACTGTATCGCCGGGAAGTTCTCCACGAGCGGCGACCATGTTATCTGCCCGCCGAAGGCGCTCTTTTCAAGCACGAGCACGGTTTTGCCCGCGCGGCGGGCATATGTCGCGGCGGTCAGCCCCGCGGGTCCCCCGCCGATGACGATTATGTCGTATACATCTTTATAGACCTCGTACATTTTTCTTCTCCTGTGTCATATACCAAATACAGCCCGGCTTTTTACCGGGCTGTATTTATTTCGTTTATTACTGCTTGTGCTCGTTGAGGAACGTCTTTATCGCGCCCGCTCCGGCAAATTTCTCAAATTCTTTGCCGTCGGTGATAACGAGGGTGGGCGCCTGCTTCACGCCGTAGCTCAGCGCCAGCTCCGCGTGCTCCTCCGCCATGAGCTTTTCATACTTGAAGCCCGCCTTGTCGAGGTACGAGCAGGCGATGCGGCAGTTGGGGCAGGTGGGCGTCGCGAAGAGGATGGCGCGGCTGTGCGCCTCGTCAACGGGCTCCTCCGGCTCCGCCGCGGGGACGGGGGCATCCTCGTGGAGCGGTCCGTCGTGGCGCAGCACGGAGTGGTCGATGTTGTACTCCCTGCGCTCCTTGTACTCCTGCGTCTTGCCCGCGTTCCAGTTCTGCACGGGGCGGTAGTAGCCGGTGATGCGGCTGTATACCTCCGCGCTCTCGCCGCACTCGGGGCAGGTGAACTGCTCGCCGTTGAGATAGCCGTGGTTCTTGCACACGGAGTACGTCGGCGACAGCGTGTAGTACGGCAGCTTGTAGTTCTCCGCTATCTTGCGCACGAGGTTCGCCGCCGCCTCCCAGCTCGGCAGCTTCTCGCCGAGGAAAGCGTGGAACACCGTGCCGGAGGTATAGCGCGTCTGGAGATCGTCCTGAATGTCCAGCGCCTCGAATATATCCTCGGTGTAGCCCACGGGCAGATGGGAGGAGTTGGTGTAATACGGCGTGCCGCCCGGCTCCGCCGCGGTGATGATGTCGGGGTAGAGCTCCACATCGTGCTTGGCAAGGCGGTAGGACGTGGACTCGGCCGGGGTCGCCTCGAGGTTATAGAGGTCACCGTACTGCTCCTGATAATCGCTCAGGCGCTCGCGCATATGGTCGAGCACTTCCTTGGTGAACTTCTGGCACTCGGGGTGGGTCATGTCCCTGCGTATCCACTTGGCGTTCAGCCCCGCCTCGTTCATGCCGACAAGGCCGATCGTGGAGAAGTGGTTGTCGAATGTGCCGAGGTAATACTTCGTGTAGGGGTAGAGCCCCGCGTCGAGGAGCTTTGTGATGACGGTGCGCTTTATTTTCAGCGAGCGCGCCGCAAGGTCCATGAGCCGGTCAAGGCGCTTGTAGAAGTCCGCCTCGTCGCTCGCGAGATACGCGATGCGCGGCATATTGATGGTGACGACGCCGACGGAGCCCGTGGACTCGCCGGAGCCGAAGTAGCCGCCGGATTTCTTTCTCAGCTCGCGCAGGTCGAGTCTGAGGCGGCAGCACATGGAGCGCACGTCGCTCGGCTCCATGTCGGAGTTGATGTAGTTGGAGAAGTACGGCGTGCCGTACTTTGCGGTCATTTCAAAGAGGAGCTTGTTGTTCTCCGTGGGCGACCAGTCAAAGTCGCGGGTGATGGAGTAGGTCGGGATGGGGTACTGGAAGCCGCGCCCGTTCGCGTCGCCCTCGATCATGATGTCGATGAACGCCTTGTTGACCATGTCCATCTCTTTTTTGCAGTCGCCGTAGGTGAAGTCCATCTCCTTGCCGCCGACTATCGCGGGCTGATCGCGGAGGTCAGCGGGGACGGTCCAGTCGAGCGTGATGTTGGAGAACGGCGCCTGTGTGCCCCAGCGGGACGGCGTGTTCACGCCGAAGATGAACGACTGGATGCACTGCTTGACTTCCTTCTGCGTCAGTCCGTCCACCTTGACGAACGGGGCGAGATACGTGTCAAACGACGAGAACGCCTGTGCGCCCGCCCACTCGTTCTGCATGATGCCGAGGAAGTTGACCATCTGGTTGCAGAGCGTGGAGAGATGGCTCGCGGGGGAGGAGTTGATCTTGCCGGGGATGCCGAGTCCCTGCTTTATAAGCTGGCGCAGGCTCCACCCGGCGCAGTAGCCGGTCAGCATGCTCAGATCGTGCAGGTGCAGGTCGCAGTTGCGGTGCGCGTCGGCGATCTCCTGGTCGTAGACCTCGCTGAGCCAGTAGTTGGCGGTGATGGCGCCGGAGTTGGAGAGGATCAGTCCGCCGACGGAGTACGTCACGGTGGAGTTCTCCTTCACGCGCCAGTCCTCAATGTTGAGATACTTGTCCACAGTCTCTTTATAGTCAAGGTACGTGGACTTCGTGTTGCGCAGCTTCTCGCGCTGCTTGCGGTAGAGTATGTACGCCTTCGCGACGCTCTCGTACCCGCCGCGGCTGAGGACTGTCTCAACGCTGTCCTGTATATCCTCGACCGCGACCTTGCCGTCCTTTATCTTCGGCAGGAAGTCCGCCGAGACCTTGAGGGCGAGAAAGTCGATAACGCTGTCGTTATACTCTGTCTTTGTCGCGTCGAACGCCTTTTTTATCGCGTCGGCTATCTTGACGATGTCAAAATCAACTATCTTGCCGTCGCGCTTTACCACCTGATACATATTAGCTTATCCTCCCAATGTTCGCTCTGATACTGTTTACTTCTATAATACTCAGATACCTCTCACCTGCACCGCCGGAACGTATTCCGCCGCGGACGAGGCGAGTGTATGCATTTCCTTTTCACCGTAAGCGCCGAGTCCGTCGAGCTTCAATACGTCGCCCGAATCCTTGAACTGCTGGAGGTAATACTCCTTCGCGCCCGCGATCCACTTCGCCGCACCGGCGATGCTCTCCGCCGTGTGCAGCCCCCGCACCACCGTCGTGCGGAACTCATAGTCGACATGCCCCTCAAGGAGATAGTTCTTGCTGCGCTCTATCGGCGCAAGGTCGAGCTTTACGCCCGCAGTTGCGGCGTAAAGCTCCGGCGCATTCTTGATGTCCATCGCCACGCGGTCGACAAGCCCCCGCTCCACTATATCAATGAGCCGGTCGGGGAACGAGCCGTTCGTGTCCAGCTTTATCATGTAGCCCAGTTCGTGCACCTTTTGCAGGAACGCATCTATATCCTTGTGCAGCAGCGGCTCCCCGCCCGTCACGGCCACGCCGTCGAGCGTCCCCTGCCGCTTTTTCAGAAACGCGAGCACCTGCTCCTCGTCCGTGTCGTGCGCCAGACGCTCCGGCAGGACGAGCGAGGAGTTGTGGCAGAACGGGCAGCGGAAGTTGCACCCGCCCGTGAACACCGTGCACGCCACTCTGCCCGGATAATCCAGCAGCGTGAGCTTTTGCAGCCCTGATATCAGCATCTTATATACTCTCTCCAATAATAAAACATATCATAACCATACCTCGGTCGCTGGCTCACGCCGGCGACCGAGACTAATAATATCGTCTCTGTGCTCTCTTGTCAATAGCCCAAACACAAAATATTGATTTTTAATCGCTCTGTAACCGCTTTGAACACAAAATATAGTGTCGGGCGTTTATCCTCTCGGTACCGCCCGGCACCGCCGTATATATTACGACAAAATGCCGCATTATGCAAGAGCCGCCGCGCGGATTGTTCAAACCCTACAATTATCGACCGATGTTTTTGTGCAACAACGTGAAATATTGCCTGTTGACATACCGCGTTAGTAGGAATATAATCGAGCCATCTTGAGAAAGGAGCGAGCCTCACATGTCTATTCGCCGCAGCGACAACATGATGATGGGTATGATGCGCATGATGTTCATGTGCATGATGATGCGCGCCCAAAATTGCTCGCTTGCTTCATAACCCGTCTTTACCACGTTAAAGTAATCATCAGGGCTGAAAGCAACGAGCTTTCGGCCCTTTATTTTTTGAGTTGTTGGAGTTGAGGAAATGATAGAGCTAAAAAACCTCTGCAAGACCTACCACACGGCAAATAAAGAGATCGTCGCGCTCGACGGGATAAACCTCACGATACACGACGGCGAGATTTTCGGCATCATCGGCCTGAGCGGCGCGGGCAAGTCCACGCTCGTGCGCTGCATCAACCTCCTCGAGGTCCCCACGGGCGGCGAGGTAATCATCGACGGGCAGAGCCTCACAAAGCTCCCCCGCAAGGAGCTGTTGAAGCTCCGCCAGCAGATCGGCATGATATTTCAGGGCTTCAACCTTCTGGAGCAGCGCAATGTCATCCGCAACATCTGCTTCCCGCTTGAGATCGCGGGTGTGAAAAAGGCGGACGCCGAAGCGCGAGCGAAGGAGCTTTTGAAGCTCGTCGGGCTTGAGGACAGAGGCGAGAGCTATCCCTCACAGCTCTCCGGCGGACAGAAGCAGCGCGTCGCCATCGCCCGCGCGCTCGCCACCAACCCCAAGTACCTCCTCTGCGACGAGGCGACAAGCGCGCTCGACCCCAACACCACCCGCCAGATACTCGACCTTCTCAAAGAGATAAACGAAAAGCTCGGCGTGACGATAGTTGTGATAACGCACGAGATGCGCGTCATCGACCGTATATGCGACAGCGTCGCCGTCATAGATTCCAGCCACATCGCCGAGATGGGCAAGGTCGCCGAGGTGTTCACCAACCCCAAGTCCAAGATCGCGCGCGACCTCATCGTCCCCAAGGACAGCCGTGCAATCAGCACCGAGGGCGGACGCCGGGTGCGCATCACGTTCAACGGCGAGGAAAAGACGAACGAACCGTTCATCTCCAAGATGGTGCTCGAGTGCGGCGCACCGGTGAACATACTCTTTGCCGACACAAGATTCTTCGAGGGTGTCCTTCACGGACATATGGTCATAGAGCTTCCCAATGATACAAGGGAAGCGGAAAAAATCATCACATGGCTCCGCGGCAGCGGCGTGAACTGGAAGGAGGAGATATAAGCGATGTTTTCCGATATGTTTTACAAGCTCTGGGACAACGGTCTCATACAGCTCGGCATTTGGGAGACCGTATATATGACGTTCATCTCCTCCGCCGTCGCCTATCTCATCGGTCTGCCGCTCGGCGTTATCCTCAACATCACCGATGAAAAGGGCATCTGTCCCAACAAGGCGGTCAACACCGTGCTCGGCCTCATCGTCAACTTCTTCCGCAGCATTCCTTTCATTATACTGATGGTCGCGATGCTGCCGGTGGCAAAGCTCGTTGTCGGCACGTCGCTGGGCAACAAGGCCGTCATCGTGATGCTCGTCATCGCCGCCGCGCCGTATGTGGCGCGCATGTGCGAAAGCTCCCTCAAGGAGGTCAGCGCCGGTGTCATCGAGGCCGCGCAGTCAATGGGCGCGAATAACTTCGAGATCATCACCAAGGTGCTCATCCCCGAGGCCAAGCCCGCGCTTATCACGGGCGCCGCCATCTCCGTTGTTACTATCCTCGGCTACTCCGCCATGGCGGCGACCATCGGCGGCACCGGGCTGGGTCAGATAGCTATCATATACGGTCATCAGCGTTCCAACCCCGACATCACGTGGATATGCGTGTTTCTGACGGTCATTATCGTGCAGATAATCCAGGAGGCGGGTATGTTCATCGCCCGCAAGACCGACAAGCGGCTTTAAGCCGGATCAATTCACTTACCCAAATATTTTTATAAAAAGGAGAAAACGAAAATGAAAAAGACTCTTTCCATCGTCCTCGCACTCGTGCTGGCTCTTGCAGCCCTGACCGGCTGCGGCAGCGCCGCAAGCCCCCCCGCCGCCACTGAGGCTCCCGCAGCCGCAGACACCGCGGCCGACACCGCCGAAGCTCCCGCAGAGCTCGAAGTCATCAAGGTCGGCGCAACTGCCACTCCTCACGGCGAGATCCTTGAGAGCATCAAGGACGCGCTTGCCGCAGAGGGCTACGACCTCGATATCGTTATTTATGACGACTACGTCCTGCCCAACAAGGCTCTTGCCGACGGTGAGCTTGACGCAAACTACTTCCAGCACCGCCCCTACCTCAACAGCTACAATGAGTCCAACGGCACTGACCTTGTCTCCGCAGCTGTTATCCACTACGAGCCGTTCGGCATCTACAGCAACGGCGTGACCTCTCTTGCTGACCTTGCCGAGGGCGCGACCATCCTCATCCCCGCTGACGACTCCAACGGCACCCGCGCACTTCTCCTCCTCCAGCAGGAAGGTCTCATTGAGCTCCCCGAGGGCGCATCCCTTGACAGCAGCCTCACGACCCTTGACGTTGTTGACGATCACGGCTATGTTATCACTCCCGTTCAGGCAGACCTCATCCCCTCTCAGCTCAAGAACAGCGACGAGGGCACGATAGCTATCATCAACGGCAACTACGCACTCGCGGCTGGCTACACCTCCGCTGACGCTCTTGCTTACGAGAGCACCGACAGTGAAGCTACCGAGACCTATGCCAACGTTATCGCCGTCCGCAACGGCGACGAGAACAGCGCAAAGATTCAGGCGCTCATCAAGGCCCTCCAGACCGACGCTGTCAAGGAGTTCATCAACGACACCTACAAGGGCTCCGTTGTTGCTTACTTCTGATTTGCCGCAGGGCATCAGTTAAGCAAAAATATTGCCGGGTGCAGACCAGTCTGCACCCGTTTTTTTGTGAGCGTGTTGTGAATTGTTCGTGCAATGTATTGATTTTTTCGTGCAAACAGCATATAATATATTCAACAGCAGTAAAGGAGATGGTTTTATGGCTGGCTCTACCACGAATATCAGCATCCGCATGGATTCGGACTTGAAAGCACAGGCCGACGCGCTCTTTGGTGAACTCGGCATGAACCTGTCCACGGCATTCAATGTCTTTGTCCGCCAGTCGCTCCGCGAGGGGCGCATTCCGTTTGACATTTCTCTCAATCAGCCCAGCAAGGAGACGATCAGCGCCATGCTGGAGGCAGAACGGATTGCAAAAGACCCGTCCGTAAAGGGCTATAACGATCTGGATGAGCTATTCACCGACCTGAAAGCATAAGAAGGACAAAATACACTGTCAAGCTCACCGCGCAGTTCAAGAAGGATTTCAAGCTGGCAATGAAACGCGGCTTGAAAATCGAACTGCTTGAAGAAGTGATCGCCCTCCTCGCAATGGGTGAAGCGCTCCCCGAAAAGCACAAGGATCACGCTTTGACCGGGAATTGGGTCGGTCACCGCGAGTGTCACGTCCTCCCGGATTGGCTGCTGATCTACCGCGTCGAGGATGAAGTTCTGGTGCTGACCTTGACCCGCACCGGGACGCACAGCGACCTGTTCGGGAAATAATGCCCGCGCACCAAGCGCACAGTATCAACGCCTATCAAAAACTCTAAAGGGAAAACTTCGATTTTGCGTTCTGCGCTTTTGCACTATCGTAATTATTTTCAGAGATTTTTAGTTGTTTCAAAAAAACACCGAGGAATTAACTTCCCCGGTGTTTTTATTGGTCAACCAGATTTAAAGATAGCAAAAAGCCAACTTGAAGCCCAGCGAAGCGGGTTCAAGTTGGAAAGGAGGAGCAAGGAAGCTCAGACGAAAAAACCGACAACTCTAACGAGCTGTCGGTTTTTGAGCGGAGCGTACTTAGCTCCGACGTGGCGGAGAAGAAGGGATTCGAACCCTTGATACCCTTATGAGGTATACACGATTTCCAATCGTGCGCGCTCGACCAACTACGCGACTTCTCCGTGTTTGCTCAAGAAACAATAATATGAACTTGTCAGCTTGAACATTATAATTCAACCACACACCAAAGTCAAGGAATATTTTTTCGTTTTCCGCAAAAATTATACTGCGAGCAAAAAACTCACGGAGGGCTTACCCATGAACATGACCAACGACGAATATAAGAAATATGCCGAGCTGCACGCCCCGCGCTCCCCGATGACAGGCAACCTCATCCGCGCCTTTCTTGTGGGCGGCGCGATATGCGCCCTCGGCCAGCTCATCACCGCGCTTTGGGGGCTTGCGGGGCTCAGCGAGAGTGATGCCGCCACGGCCTGCTCCATCACGCTGGTGTTCCTCGGCGCGCTTTTGACCGGCATCGGCGTATATGACGACATCGCGCGCTTTGCCGGTGCCGGTACGCTTGTCCCCATCACGGGCTTTGCCAACTCTGTCGCCGCCCCGGCGCTGGAATTCAAGACCGAGGGCTTCATCACCGGCACCGCCGTGAAGATGTTCAGCATCGCGGGTCCGGTCATCGTCTACGGCGTGAGTGCGAGCGCGGTGTACGGGCTCATACTGTGTCTGTTCGGCGCGGCATGAGCGCGGCGCTTTTATAATAATGTAGGAGGATACTTTAATGAGCAAAAAATCCAAGAAGAAAACCGTCAAGCCCGCCCCGGTGCTCACCGGGCATGACGAACGCGCCGAGCGCCGCTCCGGCGACAGGCGCGAGTTTGAACGCGAATCGGACGCGCCGGACGGCGTCTCCGGCAATTGGAGTTAAATACGCACATCCGCCGGAGGAACAATCCCACCGGCGGATGTCTACGTCAGATGCCGTTGTTCCCATCGGCTTCTGAATAGTCTGACGTATTAATATAGATGTTTTCCGCCTCATTCATTGCCGTTGCAAGTTTGTCAGCTTCCTCCGATTCCCCAAATTTGCTTCTCAATTGTGTAATAGCATCATCCACTGCGCTGCACAACACTGCATACATTTTTTGATAATCTGTCATCTTTTTTGTCTCCATTAATCTTTTGACCAGTATAGCGGTCAATATTTTCTTTCACTTTAGCATAAACTTGACCCAGTTGCAACCGATACTGGTCAAAATTTTATGCATTGGTGAGAATATGGAGCAAAAAATCAGGCGTGACCGCAATATTGGCGATAATCTGCGCCGTCTGCGCGGAATGAGCGGACTGTCACAGGAAAAGCTTTGCGCCGAGCTTCAGCGCCGCGGCTGTGATATAGGGCGCACGACCTATGCCAAATATGAAAGCGGCGAGCTGAATATACGCGCAAGCATCATCATAGAACTGAGGAAAATATATAATTGCAGCTATGACGAGTTCTTTGCCGGGCTCGACACAGAGCTCGAATAAACATATCCGCCGGAGGGACATTCCCCCGGCGGATATTTCAGTTCTGCCTTGTGATAATTGGTATCATATGTTTTTATTATACCTCTCCCGCCGCGGCATGTCAAGCACAGCAGGAGAGGTGTTTTTATTTCTTGACCCTATTTTGCTGCCATCTCCACGCGGCCATAGATATTCTTCTCCATACAGTTGAACGCCTCCAGCGTGAACACGTCGCCGATATCGCACTTTTGCAGCACAAAGCTGCCGGTGTACTCCCCGTTTGCGCTCAGACTGCCGTCCTCGCTGCCCACGCTGGCGGAGCTGTCGGTCAGCTCCGTGCCGTCGGGCGCGTACACGCGGAAGAACAGCGCCTCGTCGTACATCTCCTCCACGCTGGCATAGTCCGCCGTGTAGTGCACCTCAAGATATGTCTCCACCGCCGTCTGCGTCACTGTCGCGCTCACCAGCGTCACCGCCGTGCCGGGAACAGCCCCGTCCCCCACGGGTGCATACTCCGTCACCGTGCTCTGCGCGCCGTTTTTCAGCGTGACCGTAAGCTCGCGCCGCGCGACATCCGCCGCGGTCTTCGCGTCCCTGCCGCGCGCCGTGCACACAAGTGTGAACGTCATGTCCTCCGCCGGCGTGCCCGCCACCGCAGTTATCATTATATCCATCACGCCGTCGGACACCGCGCGCTGCTCCATCGACTGCGCGCCGATGTCCAGCGCCCCGTCATATTTCACGCCCACGCCGACCCACAGCGGCTCAAGCCCCTTTTCGCGCGCGTACTCGGCGAGCGTGAGATCGCTGTCGATGCCGAAGTCGCGGACATAGTCACTCTCCAGCGCGTCCTCCGGCACGAGCAGCAGCCCCGCCGTCTCATCGGCGCTCAGCTCCGCGACAAGGCGCACGCTGCGCCCGTCCGAGAGCGCCTCCGTCACGCGGCAGTCCAGCGGGAAGCCGTCATCCTCCGCCGTCGACGCGGCAGGCACGTCATGCTCTACAAGCCCGCGCGCCTCCTCCGGCAGGCCACGCCCGCCGAAGAAGTCGAACAGCCCGAAGTACCGTTCCGCGGCGAACGCCGACACCGTCAGCAGGCTCACAGCAAGCGCCGCCGCGAGCAGCGCGCCACCGATCTTCCCGCGCGGGGCGCGGCGCGTTTTTCTTTCCGTATTATTCATCTGGTCGATAAGCTCCTTTACCTTTTCGCTGCCGACATAGCCCATCGCCGTTATCAGATCCTCCGCCCTCACACTAACCCCTCCTCTTCAAGATGCTTTTTCAGCTTCTTCCTCGTGCGGTGCAGCGAGGTCTTGACCTTCGCCTCCGAACAGCCGACGATCTCCGCCGTGCGCGCAGTTGACGCGACGAGCCAGTACCGGCACATGAATATTTTCCGCTCGTCGGGAGAGAGCGCGGAGAGGAACGTGTCCACCGCCGCGGCAAGCTCGCGCAGTTCCGCGCGGCGCGCGGGGTCGGCGTCCGACGGTATGCATTCGTCCAACTCATCCAGCGCCGCCGTGTATTCCCCGCCGCCGCGCCGCTTGAGGCAGCTCTGCCGCACGCGCGAAACGCTGATGTTGCGCACGACGGCGCAGATGTACGCGCCGAATCGGCGCGGGCGCTGCGGCGGGATGGCGTTCCACGCGGCGAGATACGTGTCGTTCACGCACTCCTCCGCGTCCTCGCGCGAGCGGACAATGCCCCTGGAAATACTTCGGCAGAGCGCGCCGTACTTTCCGTCCGTCTCGCTTATGGCGCGGCTGTCGCGCTGCCAATAGAGCGCTATTATGCTCTCGTCCTCCATGGTCTCTCTCCTTCCGCGCTTCGTGTTGAAAGCTTTCACCAGCTTGTCAAAAAAGTCCTTGCGGGACTTTTTTGACCGCGCTTTCCGCCGAGCATTTTGAAAGCGTTCAAAATGCTGTTACCGAAAGCCTTGATATATCAAGGCTTTCGACGGCGGTTCATCCAATTTGAGGCGGGCCTTGCCCCCTCAAGCTCCCCTGCTGCTCTGTTGCCTGGCTTCAAAGCATGGCTTTTCGGCAGTCTGTTCACCCCTTATGTCGCGTTTTTTCCGCAAAGGTTACACGGTTTTTACAAAAAATCGGCCGGACACGAAAAATTGTCCGACCGACAATAGCTTCTTACCCTACCCGTATGCTGTCCTTGCCGTAGTAATGCGCGCCCGCGCCGTTGCGCCAGTCGTCCGCGTTCGGCATGAAATCGTCATAATACAGCAGATCCGGATAGCACGGGAACGCCGGAAGCACCGCGTCGCGCACCGTGTCGTCCCGGAGGATGGCATAGCGCTCCTCCGCGCAGGCGTAGTACGCCGCCGCCTCTCCGCTGCGCAGAGAGCTGAGCGCACCGGCGGAGGTATAGGGCTGCCCCATGCGCAGCGCGGCGAGGCAGCACAGCCCCATCACGACCACGCCCGCGGCCGCCGGGACGAGCGGCGCACTGTCCGCGTCCTTATCCGTCCTCCATCCCCTGCGCCGCGCGAGCCAGCCCATCCAGTAAAAGAGATTCAGCGCCAGCAGCAGAAGATACGCAAAATAGATGATGTTGTACAGCCGCAGCTCCCCGCCGTCGCCCATGGCGTACACCGGCGGGCAGAACATTGCCGACATCAGGCAGTACGACCACGCGGTCACGAGCACGGGGTAACGAAACTCAAATTTTGCCGTCCGCGCCGCGCACCACAGCAGTGCCGCAAGCAGCACCAGCATACCCACTGTCGGCAGCCGGAACCACTGCACAACGCAGCGCGCCGCGAAGCCGAAGGACATGAATATCGCCTCGAGCGCGCCGGGCGTGTCGGCAAACTGCGCCTGACGCACTGCGTTGCCGGGCGCGGCGACGCTGACGACGAGCGCCGCGATGAGCGCCGCAACGGGTACGACGAGCCGCTTTGCGCACTTATCGCGCATAATGGCGAGGAGCGCCAGCGCACTTACGCCGACGATCGCGGTGCTGAACGCCGTGACATAGTTCCCCCCGCCGATGAACACGGCGAGCACGGTCAGCAGCACGGCTCGCCGCGCGCCCCCGTCCAATGCGAGGCGTATGCCGAGCGCGAGCGCGGCGAGCGTAAGACCGTAGAAGAACGTATAGTACACCGCGCCGTTATACCAGTAAAACCCCTGCACCGGGGAAATTGGCGTCTGCGTGGCGATGACGCACACAAGCGCCGCCGCGCACACGCCGACGGAGCGCCGCGTCCCGAACACTCGCGCAAAGAGCGCGGCGCAAAGCAGGAACGTCCCCCCAATGAGCGCGGCGAGCATTATCCACGCCGTGAGGGCGTATGCCTGTTCGCCGAACACCATCGGCGGTATCGCCATAAGGAATATCGCGGAGAACGACCCCTGCCACGTGCCGTAAGCGGTGCTCGCCTCCTCCGCGGCGGCGGAGACTGCGGCGAGGAGCGAGTGCGTGCTCTCATATGCGAGGTGGGCGCGCGCCCCGAAGCTGAAATCGTCCGCGCACGGCACATCATAGCGCGCGACGGCAAGCAGCGGCACTACAAGCGCCAGAAGCACCGCCGCAAGCGCAAGCGCGCAGACACGGTATGTGATCTTCGTGTTTTTTATCATAGCCTAGACCTGTCGAAAAAACGGGTATGCCGGCGGCGATACCCGTTTTTCATTATTGCTTTATTATTCCACGCTTATCATGTAGTAGTACACCGGCTGACCGCCGTCGACCACGCTGACCTCCGCGTCCGGGAAGCAGCCCGTGATCGTCCCCGCCGCGTCCTCCGCGTCGGCTTGCTGCACGTCCGCGCCGTAGTACACGGTGATGAACTCCGGCGAGAACTCGTCGAACGCCCAGCTGAGCTCCTTGAAGAGCGTCTTGAGATTGGTGTAGCTGCCAAGCAGCGCGCCGTCCAGCAGTGCCAGATATTCGCCCGCGTGGATGGCGTGACCGTCAAAGTCCGAATCGCGCGCGGCGTAGGTCACCATTGCGGTGTGCACGCTCTGCATCGCGTTGACCATCATCTCCGCAAGCTCCGCCTCGCCCTCGTCGGGGTTGAAGTTGAGAAGTGCGGACACGCCCTGCGGCACGGTCCTGGTGGGGATGACGATGACGCGCTTTTCCGTCAGGGGTATGCACTGCTCCGCCGCCATGATGATGTTCTTGTTGTTGGGGAACACGAACACCGTCGAGGCAGGGGTGCGGTTTATTTCGCGGAGTATGTCGTCGGTAGAGGGGTTCATGGTCTGCCCGCCGGTGACGACGCCGTCCGCGCCGAGCTCACGGAAGAGCTTTTCCATGCCAGCGCCCGCGCACACCGTGACGATGCCGAACTCCTTCTCCGGCGCGGCAACGCCGCCGCCGTTTTCCAGCTCCTCCTCGATCGCGTCGAGGTCGTCCGTCGTCTGCGCCTTGCGCCCGGCGACGATGTCGTCATGCTGGGTGCGCATGTTCTCTATCTTCGCCAACTCCAGCACGCCGTACTTCTGCGCCTCGTTGAGCGCGTCGCCGGGGGTGTTGGTATGCACGTGCACCTTGAACGCCTCGTCGTCCTCGCCGATGACAAGGCTGTCGCCGATGCTGTTGAGGAACGCGCGGTACGGCGTGAGGTCGACGTCGGGATCGGTCTTGCGCACGATGAACACCGTGTCGAACGCGAAGGTGATGTCCTCCGTGTCGAAAACGTCAAAGGGGCTCTCTCCCTCGTCCTTGACCTCGACCGCGCTGTCGGGGGAGACGACCTCCCCGCGCAGGGAGGAGAGGATCGCGCCGAGTATGACCATGTAGCCCTTGCCGCCCGCGTCGACAACGCCCGCCTTTTTCAGCACGGGGTTGAGGTTTATCGTGTCGGCCAGCGCGTCGTTTCCGGCGGCGATGGCGCATTCAAGCGTATGCTCCAGCGTGGCACCGGCGTCCGCCGCCTGTGCCGCCGCCTCGGACGCGAGGCGGGATACGGTGAGTATGGTGCCTTCGGCGGGCTTCATGACCGCCTTGTACGCCGCGTCAACACCGTCGTTGAGCGCGCCGGCAAATTCCACCGCGCCCGCGGTCTCCATGCCCTTGAGGCGCTTTGCGATGCCGCGGAACAGCAGCGACAGTATAACGCCGGAGTTGCCGCGCGCGCCGCGCAGCAGCCCGGACGAAACGCAGTCCGCCGCCTTGTCGATGGATGTGAAGCTGCGCTTTCTCAGCTCGTTGGCGGCGTTGTTGAGCGTGAGGCACATGTTCGTGCCGGTGTCGCCGTCAGGCACGGGGAAAACGTTCAGCTCGTTTATCTGCTGTATATTTGCGTGGAGCGCCGCGTCCGCGCACAGTATCATCTCTTTGAACGCGGCGGCGTCGATATAATCTTTCAAGTTAAAGTACCTCCGGGAGCTTATCCGATAATCGTATCTATATAGACATCCACGCTTTTTATGGGTACGCCCGTGGATTTGCTGAGCTTATATTTGACCTCGTTCATGATGCTGCGGGACACCGCGCTGATGTTCACGCCGTGATCCACGCCGATATGCAGCTCGAGGGAGACCGTGCCGTCGTCGTTATTGTGCGCGACAACGCCCTTGGACATCGACTCACGCCGCAGAAGCTGCCACGGACCGCCTTCCTTGCTGCACGTCACCATGCCCTTCACGCCGAAGCAGCTCGTCGCCGCGTCCCCGGCAAGGTTGGTGAACACCTCGTCGGTGATGCTGATCTTTCCGTTGCCGTTTATTATATTCACCATAAGTGTCATGCTCCTTTCTTCAAGTCTGACCTCGTACTGCACACATACAAAGCCGATTATTTATTATAATACAGTGTTTTCAAAATCACAAGGCAATTTTGGTTGATTTTTTCGAGCAGTTTCTACAAAGTTTTCCGAGTTCGCGCTCTTTTGCGCCAGGTTCCTCTAATTTCGGAAATTTCGTATATTATTAACTAAAAATTTATGCGCTGATACGGTTTACATTTTGACGAAAGAATGATAATATATCCATGTCTGTATAGGCGTAACATACAGTTGGGTTTTTGTTCGTTATGCTTTTGTCAAATTTTTTAATGGAGATGAATATAGACATGCAGAGACACTTCAAAACCATGGACGGCAACAATGCGGCCGCCCACGTATCCTACGCTTTCACCGAAGTCGCAGCTATCTACCCCATCACTCCGTCCAGCCCCATGGCCGACTATGTTGACCAGTGGTCGGCTGCCGGCAGAAAGAACATTTTCGGCACGACCGTAAAGGTGCAGGAAATGCAGGCTGAGTCCGGCGCTGCCGGTGCTGTGCACGGCTCTCTCAACGCCGGTGCCCTCACCACCACGTACACCGCCTCTCAGGGTCTGCTCCTGATGATCCCGAACATGTACAAGATCGCCGGTGAGCTGCTGCCCGCAGTGTTCCACGTGTCCGCGCGCACCGTCGCCAGCCACACGCTGAACATCTTCGGCGACCACAGCGACGTTATGGCCTGCCGCCAGACCGGCTTTGCCATGCTCGCAGAATCCAACGTGCAGGAGGTCATGGACCTCAGCCCCGTGGCGCATCTCGCCGCCATCAAGGGCCGCGTCCCGTTCGTCAACTTCTTTGACGGCTTCCGCACCTCCCACGAGCTCCAGAAGATCCAGGTCTGGGACTACGAGGATCTCAAGGACATGGTCGACATGGATGCCGTCAAGGCATTCCGCGAGCGCGCCCTCAGCTCCGAGCATCCCACCATGCGCGGCTCTCACGAGAACGGCGACATCTTCTTCCAGAACCGTGAGGCCTCAAACAAGTACTACGAGGCAGTTCCCGCCATCGTCGAGGAGTACATGGGCAAGGTCAACGCCAAGCTCGGCACCGACTACCAGCTCTTCAACTACTACGGCGCTCCCGATGCTGACCGCGTCATCATCGCCATGGGCTCCATCTGCGACGTCGCAGAGGAAGTCATCGACTACCTGACCGCGCAGGGCGAGAAGGTCGGTCTTGTGAAGGTCCGCCTGTTCCGTCCGTTCTGCCCGGACAAGCTCATCGCCGCCATCCCCGCGACCGCAAAGAAGATCGCGGTGCTCGACCGCACCAAGGAGCCCGGCGCACAGGGCGAGCCTCTCTATCTCGACGTTATGACCGCTCTCGCCAACGCCGGCAAGACCGACATTCAGGTCATCGGCGGCCGCTACGGTCTCGGCTCGAAGGATACTCCTCCCGCCTCCGTGTTCGCGGTGTACAACGAGCTCAAGAAGCCCGAGATGAAGCGCCAGTTCACCCTCGGCATCGTTGACGACGTCACCCATATGTCCCTTGAAGAGGGTCCCGCGCCCAGCACCTCCGTCCCCGGCACGATCGAGTGCAAGTTCTGGGGTCTCGGCGGCGACGGCACTGTCGGCGCGAACAAGAACTCCATCAAGATCATCGGCGACCATACCGACAAGTTCGTTCAGGCTTACTTCCAGTACGACTCGAAGAAGACCGGCGGCGTCACCATCAGCCACCTGCGCTTCGGCGACAAGCCCATCAAGAGCCCGTACTACATCAACAA
>CAKTKU010000010.1 GCA_934572335.1 uncultured Oscillospiraceae bacterium | reverse complement strand
GACGAGAACGCAGCCGTTCTTATCAACACCGGCGATAAGAACCCCCGCGGCACTCGTATCTTTGGACCCGTCGCCCGTGAGCTGCGTGACAAGGAGTACATGAAGATCCTGTCCCTCGCTCCCGAAGTGATTTAATGGAGGTCGCAGAGAATGAACATTAAGAAAGACGATAAAGTCATAGTCCTGTCCGGCAAGGACAAGGGCAAGGAGGGCAAGGTCCTCTCCGCCGACCCCAAGGCAATGAAGGTCACTGTCGAGGGCGTCAACGTCGCAACCAAGCACCAGAAGCCCCGCAAGCAGGGTCAGGACGGCGGCATAATCAAGGTCGAGACTCCCATCTACGCCTGCAAGGTCATGCTCGTCTGCCCCAAGTGCGGCAAGGGCACCCGCGTTGCGTACAAGCTCGCCGACGGCAAGAAGTCCCGCGTCTGCAAGAAGTGCGGCGCAGAAATCTGAGAAAGGAGATAACTTACTATGACAAGAATGAAGAAAAAGTATGTTGAGGAAGTTGCTCCGGCTCTCATGGAGAAGTTCCAGTACAAGTCCGTGATGCAGATCCCCCGCATCGACAAGATCGTCGTGTCTGTCGGCTGCGGCGACTGCAAGGACAACGCGAAGGCTCTTGACGCGGTCATCAAGGACATCTCCGCCATCACCGGTCAGCACGCTGTTGCCACCGTGGCGAGAAAGTCCGTTGCTAACTTCAAGCTCCGCGAGGGCATGAAGGTCGGCGTGAAGGTCACTCTCCGCCAGGATCGTATGTGGGAGTTCCTTGACCGTCTGTTCAACGTTGCTCTGCCCCGTGTCCGCGACTTCCGCGGCATCTCCGCAGACGCGTTCGACGGTCGCGGCAACTACTCCCTCGGCCTCAAGGAGCAGATCATCTTCCCTGAGATCGAGTACGACAAGATCGAGAAGCTGCGCGGCATGAACATCGCGATCACCACCACCGCAAAGACTGACGAAGAGGCACGTGAGCTGCTCAAGCTCATGGGCGCTCCCTTCGTGAACTAAGGAGGAGAAAAGTTATGGCAAAGAAATCTATGATTCTCAAGCAGCAGGCTCCTGCCAAGTTCTCCACCCGCAAGTACAACCGCTGCAAGATCTGCGGCCGTCCCCACGCCTACCTGCGCAACTACGGCATCTGCCGTATCTGCTTCCGTGAATTAGCGTACAAGGGACAAATTCCTGGTGTGAGAAAGGCTTCTTTCTAATCCGGGTCACACAAACCGTTTCATAAGGCGGGAGCCGATCACTCCCGCCATATGGATAAACAGACCGGGCGCGCGCAGCATAGCAAACCCGATCTGAGGATGGCGAAAGGCCGTGGGCAATCAAGCATTGCCATGGAACCTCGCCGCCGAAACCGCATTTGCGGTAACTCTAAATCAGGAGGATAAACTCTATGCAGATCACAGACCCCATTGCAGATATGCTTACCCGTGTCCGCAACGCCGGAAACGCGAAGCATGAGACCGTTGACGTCCCCGCGTCGAAGATGAAGAAGGCCATTGCTGAGATCATGCTCAACGAGGGCTACATCAAGAACTATCAGGTCATCGACGACGGTACGCAGGGCGTCATCCGCATCACCCTCAAGTACCTGCCCGGCAAGGAGAAGGCTATTCAGGGTCTCCGCCGTGTCAGCAAGCCCGGACTGCGCGTTTACGCCGGTGCCGACGAGCTGCCCCGCGTCCTCAAGGGACTGGGCATTGCTATCATTTCCACCTCCAAGGGCGTTATGACCGACAAGCAGGCTCGCCGTGAGCATGTCGGAGGCGAAGTCCTTGCGTTCATTTGGTAAGGAGGTAGCACAATGTCTAGAATAGGAAGAGAACCCATCACCATCCCCGCCGGTGTTGAAGTCAAGGTCGACGACAACAACCATGTCACCGTCAAAGGACCCAAGGGTACCCTCGAGTACACCATGGTCCCGCAGATGAAGGTCGAGATGGACGCAGGCGTCCTTCACGTCAAGCGCCCCGACGATACCAAAGAGAACCGCTCCCTCCACGGGCTGACGAGATCCCTGCTCAACAATATGGTAGTAGGCGTTACTCACGGCTTTGAGAAGAAGCTGGAGATCAACGGCGTTGGTTACCGTGCCTCCAAGGAAGGCAAGAACCTCGTCATGAACCTGGGCTACTCGCATCAGATCATCGTACCTGAGACCGAGGACATCCAGATCGACGTTCCCGACGCAAACCACGTCGTCATCAAGGGTATCGACAAGCAGAAGGTCGGCCAGTTTGCAGCAGAAGTTCGTGGTAAGAGACCTCCCGAACCCTACAAGGGCAAGGGCATCAAGTACGACTACGAAGTCATCCGCCGCAAAGAAGGCAAGACCGGTGCTAAGTAAACGGAGGTGTGCCTGAATGATTAAAAGACCTGATACCAGAGGACAGCGCATCAAGCGCCACAACAGAGTTCGCGGCAAGATCTCCGGCACCGCTGAGAGACCCCGTCTCTGTGTATTCCGCAGCGAAAACAACATCTATGCCCAGATCATCGACGACGTCGCCGGCAACACTCTCGTTTCTGCGTCCAGCGTCGAGAAGGGTTTTGAAGGCAACGGCGGCAACTGCGAGGCCGCAAAGAAGGTCGGTGCCGCGATTGCAGAGCGCGCTCTCAAGAAGGGCATCGAGGACGTAGTGTTTGACCGCGGCGGCTACATTTACCACGGCCGCGTCATGGCACTGGCAGAAGGCGCCCGCGAGGGCGGCCTCAAGTTCTGAGGAAGGGGGAGAGACTTAAAATGGCATACAACAATGACAGAAGAGATCGCCGCAAGGAAGAGGTCGCTTCCGAGTATATCGAAAAGGTAGTTTCCCTCAACCGCGTCAGCAAGACCGTCAAGGGCGGTCGTGTCGCAAAGTTCTCCGCGCTCTGTGTCGTCGGTGACGGCAAGGGCCGCGTGGGCTTCGGCATGGGCAAGGCCAATGAGGTCTCCGAGGCTATCCGCAAGGGCCTCGAGGACGCAAAGAAGAACATCTGCACCGTTACCCTTCAGGGTACCACCATCCCTCACGAGGTCATCGGCTGCTTCGGCGCAGGCCGCGTCCTGCTCAAGCCGGCTCCCGAAGGCACCGGCGTTATCGCCGGCGGCGCTGTGCGTGCCGTTGTTGAGGCTGCCGGCATCAAGAACATCCGCACCAAGTGCCTGCGCACCAACAATCCCGCCAACGTCGTTGCCGCCACTATGGAAGGCCTCAAGTCTCTGCGCAACGCAGCTCAGGTTGCGGCTGTCAGAGGCAAGACCCCTGAAGAGATCCAGGGTTAAGGAGGGCGAAACATGGCTAATCTTAGAATAAAGCTCGTTAAGAGCCTCAGCGGCAGACACGACAAGCATATCGCAACTGCCTACTCTCTCGGTCTGCACAAGATCGGCAACGAGACCGTACAGCCCGACAATCCCCAGACCCGCGGCAAGCTCGCCCAGATCGGCTACCTTGTCAAGGTTACAGAAGAATAAGGAGGGCAAGTTAAATGTATATCCATGAACTGTCTCCCGTAGCAGGCTCTACCCACGTCGACAAGCGCAAGGGCAGAGGTCACGCGACCGGCAACGGCAAGACCGCCGGGCGCGGTCACAAGGGTCAGAAGGCTCGCTCCGGCGGCGGCGTCCGCATCGGGTTTGAAGGCGGCCAGATGCCTCTGGCGCGCCGCATCCCGAAGAGAGGCTTCAACAACATCTTTGCAAAGCCTCTGGAGTCCGTCAACGTCTCCGTGCTCGACAAGTTCGACGACGGCGCCGTTGTTGACGCACAGGCTCTGCTCGACGCGGGCATACTCTCCAAGTGCAAGTACGGTGTCAAGATCCTTGGCAACGGCGAGATCACCAAGAAGCTGACTGTAAAGGCTGCTGCTTTCTCCGAAACCGCGAAACAGAAGATTGAGGCGGCCGGCGGAAAGGCAGAGGTGGTATAAGTGCTTCAGACTTTACGTAATGCATGGAAGATTGAAGAGCTGCGCAAAAAGATACTCTTCACTCTGCTTATAATCCTGCTTTATCGTCTTGGCAACTCGATACCTGTGCCCTACGTCAATACCGCGGCTCTGTCGCAGTATTTCACCTATATGCAGAACACCGTTCTCGGTCTGCTGGACGTCATGTCCGGCGGTGCGTTCTCGCAGGCGACGATCTTCGCGCTCTCTATCCAGCCCTACATCAACGCCTCCATCATCATTCAGCTTCTGTGCATCGCGATCCCTGCACTTGAGCGTCTGAGCAAGGAAGGCGGCGAGGAAGGCAAGAAGAAGATCGCCTCCATCACCCGTTACTCCACCGTGGGCATCGGCCTTCTCCAGGGCTTTGCCTACTACATGCTCATCAAGAACAACGGTATCCTCACCGCTGAGGCTCAGGGCAACGTCTGGGCGGCGATCGTCATCATCCTGACCTTCACCTCCGGCTCCGCGCTCATCATGTGGCTCGGCGAGCAGATCACCGAAAACGGCATCGGCAACGGCATCTCCATGATCCTGTTTGCCTCCATCATCTCCCGCTTCCCCGTCAGCATCGTTTCCTCTATCCGCAACTGCATCACCGGCAATCTCCAGTGGTGGGTCGCGGTGCTGATGTACCTCGGTGCGCTGGCGATAATCGTCCTGATCGTCTACGTCAACGACGCAGAGCGCAGGATCCCCGTCCAGTACGCGAAGAGAGTCGTGGGACGCAAGATGTACGGCGGGCAGAGCACGCATCTGCCGATGAAGGTGAACATGTCCGGCGTCATGCCCATTATCTTTGCCCAGTCCATCGCCTCCCTGCCCGCCACCATCGCGGCGTTCAGCGGCAAGGGCTCCGACAGCTGGATAATGCGCGCGTTCGACACCAGCTCCATCACCTACGCGGTTATCTACTTCCTGTTGATAATCTTCTTTGCCTACTTCTACTCCACGATACAGTTCAATCCCATTGAAGTGGCAAACAACCTCAAGAAGAACGGCGGCTACATCCCCGGCTTCCGTCCGGGCAAGCCCACCAGCGAATTCATCCAGAGAGTTCTCAACAAGATCACCCTCTTCGGTGCGATTTACCTGGGCATAATCGCCGTGGTACCCATTCTTGTCTCTCATTTCAGCTCTTCGGCTTACCTCACCGGCCTGTCTCTGGGCGGCACGTCGATCATCATCGTGGTCGGTGTTGCGCTTGAGACCGTCCGCACCCTCGAGGGCGAGCTGTTGATGCGCAACTACAAGGGCTTCCTTTCCTGATAGGGGTGCATATGAGGCTTATACTTTTGGGCGCACCCGGCGCCGGTAAAGGTACTCAGGCAGAGATTTTGAGCAAGATCCTTAACGTACCTACAATTTCCACAGGCAACATCCTGCGGGCTGCCATCAAGGATGGCACGCCCGTGGGACTCAAGGCAGAGGCGTTCATCAACGCCGGCAAGCTCGTCCCGGATGAGGTGATAATCGCCATCATCAAGGAGCGCCTTGCCCAGCCCGACTGCGCCGGGGGCTATATCCTCGACGGCGTTCCCCGCACGATCCCGCAGGCGGAGGCAATGGAGCAGATGGGCATTGCGATCGACTGCGCGCTCTCGATAGAGATCGCGGACGAGACCATTGTCCACCGCATGTCCGGCCGCCGCACCTGCCGCGATTGCAGCGCAACCTTCCATGTCGTGTCCAACCCGCCGAAGGCGGAGGGCGTGTGCGACTTCTGCGGAGGGGAGCTGAACATCCGCAAGGATGACGCGGCGGAGACCGTGAGAGCCCGCCTTGAGACCTACCACAGGGATACGGAGCCGCTCAAGGCCTTCTACGAAGCGAGGGGCGTTCTCAAGACTGTGGAGAATCAGCCGAGCATTGAGGCCACAACGGCAGCAATCAGAGAGAAACTGGGGCTTTGATATGTCAGACAGAATATATATTAAATCCCCGCACGAGATCGAGCTGATGCGTCAGGCCGGAAAGATCACCGCCGGCGCGCGCAGTATCGCGCGCCAGGCGATCGCCGCCGGTGTGACCACCAAGCAGATAAACAAATGTGTGCATGAGTTCATTGTGAAATCCGGCGCAGTGCCGACCTTTCTGGGTTACGGCGGGTTCCCCGCCAGCGCCTGCGTATCCGTCAACGATGAGATCATACATGGTATTCCCGGCAAGCGCGTCATCCACAACGGCGACATAGTGTCCGTCGATGTGGGCGCGACGTACAAGGGCTTCGTGGGAGACTGCGCGGGCACCTACCCCTGCGGCGAGATCAGCGAAGAGGCGCGGCGGCTCATAGAAGTGACCCGTCAGGGCTTTTTCGAGGGTCTGAAATTCGCGAAGGTGGGCTACCGCGTCTCCGACATCGGAGCGGCGATACAGGACTATGTGGAGAGCCACGGCTACTCAGTTGTCCGCGACTATGTCGGGCACGGCGTCGGGCATGTGATGCACGAAGCGCCCGAGGTCCCCAACTACCGCGCACACCGCCACCCCGACCCCAGACTTGTAAAGGGCATGACGATCGCCATTGAGCCGATGGTCAACATCGGCGGGTATGACGTCGAGGTGCTCGACAACGACTGGACAGTCGTCACGGCTGACGGCACGCTGTCCGCGCACTACGAGAATACCATCGCAATCACCGACGGCGAGGCGGAGATACTCACGATGGCAGAGGACATTTAAAACCGACTTTGGAGGAAATTTACTTTGGCAAAAGACGATGTAATAGAACTCGAGGGCACGGTCGTTGAATCCCTGCCCAATACCATGTTCCAGGTGGATATCGGCAACGGTCACATCATACTGGCGCATATATCCGGCAAGCTCAGGATGAACTTTATCAGAATACTTCCCGGCGATAAGGTCACGGTGCAGATGTCGCCCTACGACGTCACCCGCGGCAGGATCACGTGGAGAAGTAAGTAGGAGGTATTATAATGAAAGTTAGACCTTCCGTGAAGCCCATGTGCGAAAAGTGCAAAATAATCAAGCGCAAGGGTAAAGTCATGGTCATCTGCGAGAACCCCAAGCACAAGCAGCGTCAGGGTTAAGCTCACAGACAGCGCGAAAGCGCATAAAACCAAAAGACAAGGTTAAAACCTGTCCTAATAAAAAAACCCGCATGGAACAGGGACTCCCTCCGGCGGGAACAAGTCCCCGCTTCTTATGAATGCGGAAACAATTATCGAAAGGATGATCGTATAATATGGCACGTATAGCCGGCGTTGACCTGCCCAAGGACAAGAGAATAGAGATCGGTCTCACTTATGTCTACGGTATCGGCAGAACCAGCGCAAAGAAGATTCTCGAAGCAACCGGTATCAACCCCGACACCAGAGTCAAGGACCTCACCGAAGAGGAAGAAGCCAAGCTGCGTGAGTGCATCGACCACCACTACATCGTGGAGGGCGACCTGCGCCGCCAGACCGCGCTCGACATCAAGCGCCTGACCGAGATTGGCTGCTATCGCGGCATGCGTCATCGCCGCGGCCTGCCCGTTCGCGGACAGAGAAGCAAGACCAACGCTCGTACCCGTAAGGGTCCGAAACGCACCATCGCAAATAAGAAGAAGTAAGGAGGGATATGAATTATGGCTGCTAACAACGCAAAGAAGAAAGTCAGAACCCGCAGAAGAGAGCGCAAGAACATTGAAAAGGGTCAGGTTCATATCAGCTCTTCTTTCAACAACACCATGGTCACCATCACCGACACTCAGGGCAACGCGATCTCCTGGGCATCCGCCGGTGGGCTCGGTTTCCGTGGCAGCAAGAAGTCTACCCCCTTCGCCGCTCAGACCGCCGCTGAGACCGCTGCAAAGGCAGCGATGGAGCACGGCCTCAAGACCGTCGAAGTGTTTGTCAAGGGTCCCGGCTCGGGTCGTGAGGCTGCTATCCGCGCCCTGCAGACCGCCGGTCTCGAAGTGACGATGATCAAGGACGTTACCCCCATCCCCCACAATGGCTGCCGTCCTCCGAAACGTCGCCGCGTCTAATTGAAGGAGGGTACAGATAATGGCAAAGAATACACAGCCTGTTGTTAAGCGTGCGAAGGCTCTCGGCGTTACCCCGGCTTCCCTGGGCTACACCGGCAAGAGCAAGATCGACACCATCCGCAATCCCAAGGCTCAGGTCCGTAAAAAGCAGAGCGAGTACGGCATGCAGCTCAATGAGAAGCAGAAGGTCAAGTTCATCTACGGCGTGCTGGAGAAGCAGTTCCGTCTCTACTACGAGAGAGCCGAGAAAATGCCCGGCATCACCGGTGAAAACCTCCTCGCCATCCTCGAGCAGCGCCTTGACAACGTGGTGTTCAGACTTGGCTTCGGCATGACCCGCCGCGAGGCGCGCCAGCTCGTCAACCACGGTCACGTCACGGTCAACGGCCGCAAGGTCAATATTCCCAGCTTCCAGGTCAAGCCCGGCATGGTCATCTCCCTGACCGAGAAGGGCAAGAGCATGCAGAAGATAAAGGATAACATTGAGGATAACGCTTTCCGCGCCGCTCCCAAGTGGATCGAGTATGACAAGAACAATCTGACGGCAAAGATCGTTGCAGTTCCTGCGCGTGATGACATTGATATGCCCATCGAAGAGCATCTTATCGTCGAGTTGTACTCCAAGTAATAAAGACACCCTCAAATTGGTAAGCTGATTCATTGCAGCGCCGCCCGGCGCTAGACTTAAAAGGAGGGTTATATAACAATATGATCGAAATCAAAAAGCCGCGCATCGAGTGCATCGAGACTCCCACCGAGAGTTCCTACGGCAAGTATATTATCGAACCGTTGGAGCGTGGCTACGGCACAACACTTGGTAACTCTCTTCGCAGGGTACTCCTTTCTTCTCTCCCCGGCACTGCCTGCACCAGCATCAAGATCGCCGGTGTGCAGCATGAGTTCTCCACCATCCCCGGCGTCAAGGAGGATGTGACGGAGATAGTGCTCAACGTCAAGAGCATTATCGCCCGCCTCCACAGCACCGGACCCAAGACCGTCTACATCGAGGCCTCCGGCGAGGGCGTTGTCACCGCCGGCGACATCAAGGCGGACGCGGAAGTGGAGATCCTCAACCCCGAACAGCCTATTGCCACTCTCGGTCCGGACGGCGCGCTGAATATGGAGCTCGTCCTCGACCACGGCAGAGGCTATGTCTCGGCGGAGAAGAACAAGAACCCCCAGATGCCCATCGGCACTATTCCTGTCGACTCCATATACACCCCCGTCCTCAAGGTCAACTACACCGTCGAGAACACCCGTGTGGGCAATCAGACGGACTTTGACAAGCTGACGATCGAGGTGTGGACAGACAAGACTATGACCGCCCGTGACGCGGTATCGCTGGGTGCAAAAATACTCTGCGATCACTTCACGCTCTTCACTGACCTGTCTGACACCATCTCCAATAACCCCACCGTTGTGGAGAAGGTCGAGAAGGAGCCCGACACCATGCTCAAGATGACCATCGAAGAGCTGGATCTCAGTGTCAGAAGCTTTAACTGCCTCAAACGCGCAAATATCAATACTGTCGAAGATCTCGTAAGCAAGACCCAGGACGAGATGATCAAGGTGCGCAACCTTGGCCGCAAGTCCCTTGAAGAGGTCGAGCATAAGCTCACCATGATGGGTCTGACGCTTGCTGACGATGACGACAACAAACAGTAAGCTCTCAAGAAGGAGGAATTGCAATTATGCCCGGAACTAGAAAGCTCGGCAAGCCGACTGCTGCCCGTATGGCAATGCTCCGCCAGCAGGTCACGGATTTCCTTGACCTCGGCCGTATGGAGACCACTGTCACCCGCGCCAAGGAGATCGCGCCCATGGCCGAGAAGATGATAACTCTTGGCAAGGCAAAGGATCTGGCGAGCTATCGTCAGGCGCTCGCGTTCATCACCCGCGAGGACGTCGCCAAGAAGGTTTTCGATGAGATCGCGCCCAAGTACGCAGAGCGCAACGGCGGCTACACCCGCATTACCCGCGTCGGCGTTCGCCGCGGCGATGCAGCCGAGACCGCAGTCATCGAGCTCGTATAATCACCCCAATAACGCACGAAAAATCGGAAGTGAAAATTCTCACTTCCGATTTTTTCAAAAGGACGGAAAAGTCTATGAAACGAAACGAAGAAGAGTACCGGCAGCTTGCCGAGGCGCGCATCTCCGGCGAGGAGAAGTACCACGGGCCGCTGCTGCATGTGTTCCATGACCGCGTGCGTCTGCCGAACGGCGACGAGAGCGGCCGGGACTATATAAAGCACCTGGGCGCGGTGTGCATCGTCCCCGTCACGGAGGACGGTCAGGTCGTCGTCGAGCGGCAGTACCGCTACCCGCTGGACATGGTGATAACCGAGATACCCGCGGGAAAGCTCGACTCCCCGGAGGAGGACAGGCTGTCTGCCGCCAAGCGCGAGCTGCACGAGGAGACGGGTCTGACCGCCGACGAGTGGACGGAGATGGGCGACTTTTTCTCCGCCGTGGCGTACAGCACCGAGCGCATAACCATGTACCTCGCGCGCTCACTGCATGAGGGCGAGCAGAAGCTGGATAAGGACGAATTTTTGAATATCGAGACCGTGCCCCTCGCCCAGCTCGTGCGCGAGGTCATGGACGGAGAGATAGTGGACATAAAGACGCAGGCGGCCATACTCAAGACAGCGCGGCTGCTGGGCGTATAACAAGGAGGAGATAACACAATGAAAACAGTTCTTTGCATGCTGCCGGTCGAGCAGCGGCACAAGGAGAAGCTGGAGCGCGCCGGCGGCGCGGAGTGCAGCTTTGTGTATGTCGGCGAGCACGGCGCGACGGCGGAGAATGTCGCCGCGGCGAACATAATCCTCGGCATGCCGGAGCCGGAGCTTATAAACGCATCGGAGAATCTTGAGCTTTTGCAGCTGAATATCGCGGGCGCGGACAGATATGTCAAGCCCGGCGTGCTCGCACCTAAGACGAAGCTCACCAACTCCACGGGCGCTTACAGCAAGGCGGTGGCGGAGCATGGCGCGGCGATGCTGTTCATGCTGCAGAAAAAGCTACACCTTTACCGCGACGCGCAGGGAAAGCACGAGTGGACGGACTTCGGGACAGTCACATCCATCACGGACGCGACGGTGGTCATCGTCGGTCTGGGGGACATCGGCTGCCACTTTGCCGCGATCGTGAAGGCGCTGGGCGCGCGCGTCATCGGCGTAAAGCGCCGCGCGAGCGCAAAGCCCGACTGCGTGGATGAGCTGTACACAATGGAGAAGCTGGACGAAGTGCTGCCGCGCGCGGATGTGGTGTTCTCCGTGCTGCCCGGCACCCCCGCCACGACGCATCTCTACACCGCGGAGCGCTTCGACCTCATGAAGCCGAGCGCGATATTCATCAACTGCGGGCGCGGCGCGTCCGTGGAGAACAGCGTGCTCTATGACGCAGTGAAGAACGGCAAGATTGCCTCCGCCGCGATAGACGTGAGCGAGGTGGAGCCTCTGCCGCCGGACAGCCCGCTGTGGTCGCTCGACAACCTCGTGATAACGCCGCACGTCTCGGGGTACTACCACCTGCCGTACACCTTCGAGCGCATCGTCGACATCGCGGCGGAAAATCTCGGGCGCTTCATGCGCGGCGAGGAGCTGATGAACATCGTCGACTTTACGACGGGGTACAAAAAGTAAAACATCTTATGACATAACTATGCCCGCCTGTGCAGACGCACAGGCGGGCAATTTCCGTTATATGGGGGCGTTATTCCTCCACGTGTGCGCCCTCAAGCTCCGGCAGAAGCGTCACGGCGCGCCAGCCGGGCAGATGCGCCGCAAGGTCGGCGGAAATATCCCCAGCAAGGGTCGGGTGAGCCGCGACGCACAGCAGCGTCGACCCCGCGCCGGAGATGCACATCGCCTCCGCGCCGTGCTTGTACGCAAGGCCGCGCGCGGTGTCATACCCATCAATGAGCGCGCGGCGGTAAGGCTCATGCAGACGATCTGCCATTGCGGCGCGCAGCAGTGCAATGTCCCCACTGCCCAGCGCGCTCAGCAGCAGCGCCGCACGGGAGACGTTGAATATCGCGTCCGCGCGCGGCACATCGTGCGGCAGAACGCCGCGCGAAAGCGCGGTGGACAGCTCAAACGGCGGGATGAGCGCCGTGAAGTGCAGCTTGGGGGAGAGTGGATAGTGCACGGAGAGGGGAATGCCCGCCTCGACCGCGGAGGCGGTCAGCCCGCCGAAGAGCGCCGGGGCGACATTGTCGGGGTGCCCCTCAAGCGCCGTCGCGACGGAGAGCAGCTCATCCCGGCTCATGCTGAGCTTATGAATGGCGTTCGCCGCCATTACGCCGCCGACGAGCAGCGCCGACGATGAGCCGAGCCCGCGCGAGATGGGAATATCACAGCGCAGGAAGTTGATCGTCAGCGGCTCCGGCGCAAGCTGATAGCGCTCAAGCACTGCCCTATAGGCACGGTAAGCGAGGTTATCCTCATTGCAGTATTTTTCCACGCAGCCATTGACAACAAGCCCGTCGCCGCCGCGGATGAACTCCAGCTCGTTATAGAGCTTCCACGCCACGCCGAAGCAGTCAAAGCCCGGACCAAGATTGGCGGAACTGGCAGGGACAAGTATTTTCATGCTCTTTTTGCCTCCTCGGAGAGAATATCACGCACGGCGGGGGTGATGCCGCCGCGGTCGACCACGGCGTGGTGCAGCTCCGGCAGGGAGCGGAGAGAGGCGAGGTTCTTCGGTATCGGCAACCCGGACAGCTCCGACAGAGCCTCCATCTGCGCAAACTCATCGCCCTCCGCGCCGCCGGTGATAGCGTCAAGCACGACGGCGGGGAACTTGAACGGGGAGGCCGTGGACAATACGACGCAGGGCGCGCCGCTGTAATCCGCGCTGTGGCGGTAATCGTCGAGCACAGACATGGCGACGGCGGTGTGCGGGTCGCACAGATACGTACACTCCGCCCACACGCGGGCGATGGTGCGCCGCGTCGCGCCCTCGTCGGCATACCCGGCGGAGAACCAGCCGTGTATGTGCTCATGCGCCGCGGGGTCGACCTCATATACGCCGTCCTTGGAGAGGGCGGACATCCAGCCGCTCACAGCATCGGTATCGCCGCCGGAGGCGAGGAACAGAAGACGCTCAAGGTTGGAGGAGACGAGAATATCCATCGACGGGGAGGATGTGCGCATGAACTCGCGCCGCGCGTCGTATCTGCCGGTGCAGATAAAGTCGCAGAGGACATTGTTGACGTTCGACGCACACACGAGCCGCCCCACGGGCAGACCCAGAAGCTTTGCGTACAGCCCCGCGAGTATATCGCCGAAGTTGCCGGTCGGGACGATGAAGTCGACAGGATCGCCCACGGCAATATTGCCCGCGGAGACAAGCTGGGCATAGGCGGAGAAATAATATATAAGCTGCGGCGCGAGACGGCCGATGTTGATGGAGTTCGCGGAGCTGAGACGCATGCCGTACTCCGCCGCGTCCACATCGCGGAACGCCTCCTTCACGCCGCGCTGGCAGTCGTCAAAATTGCCGCGCACCGCGGTAACATGGACGTTGTCGCCGCGCTGAGTGACCATCTGCGCGCGCTGCACGGCGGAGACACCGCCGTCGGGGTAAAAGACCGCGATGCCGGTCCCCGGCACATCGTGGAAGCCCTCCAGCGCGGCCTTGCCCGTGTCGCCGGACGTGGCGGTGAGGATGACGATGCGCTCGGTAATGCCGAGCTGTTCGCGCGCCTTGGTGATAAGCTGGGGCAGCATGGATAGCGCCACGTCCTTGAAGGCGCTCGTCGGGCCGCGGAAAAGCTCAAGCACCCACGCGTCGCCCGCGCGCGCGAGCGGCGAAAGGCGCTCGTTTTCAAACCTGCCGCGGTACGCGCGCTCCACAAGCGTACTCATATTCTCAAAGTCGGGCAGCAGGTGTGACAGCAGCATTTCCGCCATGCCGAACTCATCCAGTGGGAGGCAGCGCCGCCAGTCAAATGGCCGCGCGGCGATATCCGGGTCAACATACAGCCCGCCGTCCGGCGCGATGCCGCTTATCACGGCCTCAAGTGAGTTTGCGGTGTGGCTGCTTCTGGTGCTCTGATAGTACATGATGGTTCTCTGTCCTCCAAAAGGTAATAAAATATAGAGCTTATTCAACGGCGAGGAGCTTCGCCTTGTCCACGCCGGGGGTCTGCTCCATGAGAGCGAGGAGCTGTGTCAGCTCGCAGGACATGGAGCTGACGTCGATGGATAGCGTTACGCTCGCGCGGTTATGGATGGGGAGGCTCTGCGTGATGGTCAGCACGCTCGCGCCCGCCTCGGATATACAGCTCAACAGCGCGCTCAGCACACCAGGCTCGTGCGCCAGCATCATCGACAGCACCGCCTTGCGCCCGCCCGCCATCTCCGAGGGCTCGAGTATGTAGTCCTTATATTTATAATACGTGCTGCGAGAGATGCCGACCTCGCGCACGGCCTGACTCACGTCGCGCACGCGCCCCGATTCCATCAGGTGGCGCACCTCCAGCACCTTCTCGTAATACTCCGGGAGTATGCTTTTGTGAATGATGAGATAATTTTCAAGCATGATGACAAAACTCCTTGTATAATATGTGGACAAAAAAGGGGCTTGTTTTTCTCACAGGTATATGATACACTGTCCACGTCAAAAAAACAAGTGTTTTTGACAAACGGACACAAAATTTTTTCGGAGGCGGAATTATGAAAGTTGCAGTTTTAGGATACGGTACGGTAGGCAAGGGTGTTTACGACATGCTGCGAACTTGTCCGCTTCTTGAGGCGGGACCGGTACTGGTGCGGCGCGGCAAGGCGGATGAGGATTTCAAATGCGACTCTATCGAGAGCATCTGCGCCGACGCGAGCATCGGCGCCGTTGCCGAGACGATGGGCGGCGTGGACACCGCCTACGCATACGCCGCGATGGCGCTGCGCGCGGGGAAGCACTTTGTCACGTCCAATAAGGCGCTCGTCGCCGCGCGCGGTATAGAGCTTGCCTCGCTCGCGCGGGAAAACGGCGTGGGCATCCTCTTCAGCGCGGCGTGCGGCGGCGCGGTGCCGTTTTTGCATAACCTTGAGCTCGCGCGCGAGAGCGACGAGATAGTCTCCCTCGGCGGAATACTCAACGGCACGACGAACTATATGCTCGACATGATGCAGTCGGAGGGGCTGGACTATGACGCGGCGCTGAGCGACGCGCAGAGGCTCGGCTATGCCGAGGCTGACCCTACGGCGGACGTGAGCGGGCTGGACGCGCTGAGAAAGATAATGCTGGCGTGCGCGGTGGCATATGATATGCTGCCGTCGGACGGGCTGAAAAACGAGGGCATAGAGAGTCTGCGCGCCGCCGACGTGGCCGACCTCAAGCGCAGGGGGCTTTGCTGCCGCCTTGTGACAAAGGGCGGGCGGAATGCCGACGGAAGCGTCTATGCCTATGTGCAGCCCGTGCTGCTGACGGCTGACGCGCCGGAGTGCGCCGTGAAGAAGAATTTCAACATGGCAAAATACCACGGGAAAAATTCCGGTGACATAGTGCTGATGGGTCAGGGCGCGGGGCGCTACCCGACCGCATCCGCCGTGCTGCGCGACCTTGAGTGCCTCGCCATAGGTCAGCGGGAGATGCTGAAAAAAGACTGCCGCGAGGTCGAGGCGAACAACGACAGTTGCCTCTGCCGCTACTATGTGCGCTGCCCGGCGGCGCTCGCGGATGAGTTCGACTGCGAGAGCGCGGAGCGCGAGGGCGATGTTGTGCGCGCGGTGGTGAAGCCCATAAGCGTCAGCGCGATGCACGAAAAGGTGCGCGCACTGCGCCGGGGCGGCGCGGAGATATTCTTCGCGGAGCTTGCTTGATTATAACATACAGTGCGGAAAAAGAAAGAGATGAAAGTAAATGCTTAAAGTTGTGAAATTCGGCGGCTCGTCCGTCGCGGGGGCAGAGCAGTTTCGAAAGGTGAAGAACATCGTCGGGGCGGACAGCGCGCGGCGCATCGTCGTCTCGAGCGCGGCGGGCAAGCGCACGCCGGACGACCACAAGCTGACCGATCTATTGTACCTATGCCATGCGCACCTCACCTACGGCGTGTCGTGCGACGAGATAATGGACGGCATAGAAAGCCGCTTTGCCCAGATACGCGACGAGCTTGGCATCGCCTACGATGTGGAGGCGGACTTCAAGGCACTGCGTGCGCGGCTCAGCCGTGACATGAGCGTGGACGAGCTTGTGTCGCGCGGGGAATACTTCACGTCGAAGCTCCTCGCGGATTATCTCGGCTATACCTTCGTGGACGCGAAGGACTGCGTGTTCTTCGGTTTTGACGGGCAGGTGGAGACCGAGCGGAGCTACGCCGCGATAAGATCCGCCGTGGAAGAGTACGGGCGCATCGTGATACCGGGGTTCTACGGTCTGTCGCCGACGGGTAAGATAAAGGTCATGAGCCGCGGCGGCAGCGACATAACCGGCGCGCTGGCGGCAGCGGCGGCGGGGGCGGACGTCTATGAAAACTGGACGGACGTGTCCGGCATACTGATGGCGGACCCGAAGATCGTCCACGACCCGAAGCCCATCCCGCGCATAACCTACGGAGAGCTGCGGGAGCTGGCGTTCATGGGCGCGTCGGTGCTGCATGAGGAGTCGGTGCAGCCGGTGAAGGAAAAGGGCATACCGCTCAACATCCGCAACACCAACGCCCCCGACGACCCCGGCACGATGATAGTGGAGCACGTGGAGGACAGCGACGGCGCGCATGAGCGCTTCATCACCGGCATTGCCGGGCGGCGCAACTTCACCATCATCACCGTTACCAAGCACAATATGGACGTGTGTCAGACGCTCCGTCGGACGCTTGAGATACTGGAGCGCTTCAAGGCGACGATCGAGCATATCACACTGGGGCTGGACAGCTTCGCGCTCGTGTGCGCGACGGCGGCGCTGGGCGACGCGATATACGACGTTGTAAACGAGCTACAAAAGGGCTGCCGCCCGGACGATGTGCAGGTGCGCGACGGGATCGCCCTTGTCGCGGCGGTCGGGCGCAAGATGCCGTTCCGCCCCGGCGTATCTGGCAAGATATTCAAGGCGTTGGGCGACAACGGCGTGAATATCCGCACCATTGCACAGGGCGCGGATGAGACGAGTATAATAGTAGGCGTGGAAAACAAGGACTTTGAGACCGCGATACAGGTGCTGTACGACGGCTTCGCGGGGTAATAAACAAGGAGGAAACGAAAAATGAAAAAATACAATGTTGCAATACTGGGCGCGACGGGCGCTGTCGGGCAGGAGATGCTGAAGGTACTGGAGGAGTACGACATCCCCGTGGGTAAGCTCCTGCCGCTGGCGAGCGCGAAGAGCGCGGGCGGCACGGTGCGCTTCAAGGGCGAGGACGTAAAAATAGAAGAGGCGCGCGAGGAGAGCTTCGAGGGCATGGACTTTGTCCTCGGCGCGGTGAAAAACCCGATGTCCCGCCGCTTTGCCCCCGCCATTGTCAAGAGCGGCGCTGTGTACATAGACAACAGCTCCGCTTTCCGCATGGATCCCGACGTGCCGCTCGTCGTACCGGAGATAAACGGCGAGGACGCCTTCAGCAATAAGGGCATCATCGCAAACCCGAACTGCTCCTCAATAATCACGCTGATGGCGGTCGCGGCGCTGGCAAAGCTCAGCCCCATAAAGTCCATGATCGCGTGCACATATCAGGCGGTGTCCGGCGCGGGTCAGGCGGGGCTTGTGGAGCTTGAGAGCCAGATGCTCGCCCTTGCGGAGGGCAAGGCGGTCGAGCCGAAGGTGTTCCCCGCGCAGATAGCCATGAACGTCATCCCGCACATCGGCGATGAGCTCGACAACCTCTACACCGACGAGGAGATGAAGATGCAGAACGAGGGGCGGCGCATCCTGCACGCGCCGGAGCTCGCCGTGACCTGCACCTGCGTGCGCGTCCCGGTCATGCGCTCGCACTCCATCTCCGTCACACTGCGCACGGAGCGCAAGATATCCGTCGATGAGGCGAGAGACGCGATACGCGCCTTCCCTGGCGTGCGCCTCATTGACGACTATCAGGGCAGAAACTATCCCACGCCGCTCGACACGTCCAATCAGGACCTCGTGTGGGTCGGGCGCGTGCGCGAGGATCTGACGGACGCGAACGGGCTGACGCTGTGGTGCTGCGGCGACCAGATACGCAAGGGCGCGGCGGCAAACGCGGTGCAGATACTGAAAAAGATGATAGAGAAATAAAAAGCTTAAATGAACGTTGAAAAGGCGCGCTGCACTGTGCAGCGCGCCTTTTGACGCATAAGGTTAATTGAATAAGAACCCGTAATAATCCTCGTTTTCGATGATGCGCGAGAGGGAGAGCCGGTCGGCGACCGTGGCGCTCACGCGCGTTATGTACTCCTCATCCGCCGTCTCCGCGCCCTCCGTGGGCGTGAACGCGCGCTGATGCGTGTCATAATACCCGTGCTCCGTCAGCCAGCAGCCGTCATTCCAGAACACAAGCCCCTCCTCGCCGGAGAACACGTCACGCCCCGCGAGCAGCCGGGAGTCATACTCAACGCCGAAAAGGTTGGAGAGCGTGGGGAGAATGTCAATGCTGGAGACGGGCTTTGAGACCGTGATGGGCGCGTCGTCCTCAAGACAGGCGCTCCATATGATGGCGGCGTTGTGGTCACGCCCGCGGCAGGTGGTGGCCTCCGCACCGTAAAGCGCCTCCAGAAGCCCGGTCTGCCCGCCCCATGCGTTGCTCGGCAGCAGCCCGTAGGGGTAGTGGTCAGGCACGAGGGCGATGACCGTGTCATCGTCAATACCCGCGTCCTCAAGCTGTCCGACGAGGCTTTCCAGCGCGTATTCCAGCTCTTGATTCGCCGCGAGATAGGCGCGCACCGGCTCGGAGTAGTCCAGCCCCTCCGTGACGGACTGGTTTTTCACGGACATGTCGTTGATGTCCGATTTGAAAGCGTAGCTGGCGTGCCCGCTGATGGTCATGTAATAGACGCTGAACGGCTGCGAGTCGATATAGATGGGGACAGTGTAGCCCATCATCTCCTTGTCGCTCTCCGGGAAGAGCCCGCCGGTCAAGCCTTTCTCCATGCCGTTGCCGATGCCGACAAAGCTGTCATAGCCCATGTTCGGCAGGGTGAGATCGCGGGAATAGTAGGTGCGGCTGCCGTCGTGGTAGGCAAAGCTGCTGTAACCGAGCCGGCGGAGCTGATTGCCCATGGTGAAATACATGTTCGCGCTGCGGGATGCCATCATCACCATCGGGTCGATGGGCGCAAGCCCCGTGAGGAACGAATATTCACCTGTGGAGGTGCTGCCGCCCCACGCGGGCTGATAGAAGTCCTCAAACACTATGCCGCGCGTGGCGAGACGGTAGAGCATCGGTGTGCGCTCAGGGTCAATGACCTCCTTGGAGAACGCCTCTGCCGTGATGAGGATGAGATTTTTGCCCGCAAAGAGGCCGGTATACTCGTTCTTCCTCGTCGGCTCAACGCGCTGGACATACTCATTGAGCGAGGCGAGCTTTGCGTTGGAGGTATCGTGCGCGGCAAAGTCGATATCCATGACGTTGAAGCCGTATTCCTCATGCTCCTCCTCCGGCGCGGGCGATGCTGCGGAGCTATCAGCGGAGCCTGTCTCCGAGTTCTCGGGGGCGGGGGAGACGGACACGGCGGAGAAGCTATCCGCTCCTGCGCCGCTTGCGGAGGGGCGCACAAGCGCGGCGATCGCGCCATATTCTTTTATCGCGGTGTCATATGTGCAGGAGGCATACTGCGCGCGCAGGGCGGCGGTGCAGTTGGAGAGGAGATACCCCGCGGCGGCGAGTGCCAGCGCGGTCAGCGCAAGGCGCAGTGTCAGCCGCCCGCGCGCTCTCGCGGCGGAATGTGCGCCGCGCCGGAGGATGCGCGGCATGGGAAGCGCCGCGATGACGGGCAGAAAGTACAGCAATATGAGCGGGAGGCTCTTCAAAACCGTGCTGCGGACGTTGCCGCCGAAGTCGCGCGCGGCGTTCCCCGCCTGACTGAGGATGATGTCCGGCGGCATGAACACCTTGTATGCGTCGTATGTGAGCGCGCAGAAGAGAAACCACACGGTCATAAGCGCGGCGCAGACAACACCCGCGCGCCACGCTGCGCGCTCGCCCTTGAAAAGGCTGCACAGCGCGGCAAAAAGCAGCGCGAGGGCGAGCGCGGCGCACAGCCCGCCCGCCGAGCCGCGCACAAAAAGCGTCTGATCCGTCGTCAGGCGCAGAACAAGCTCAAGATAAACAGCGTCAAACGCCAGAAGCACAGCACCGCTGCGCGCGCCGCAGCGGCTTTGCGCGTTTACTGCCATTCTCATATCCCTCCATATTGTTATTTGATACCTAACTATTATATTTTGTCGCATTACAAATATCACGTGATAAATGCCAGACAATTTAATTCAAGTGCGCAATGCATTATCATAAAACAATGTACAGGCATCCGACGAATTGCGGAGGTGATATGGATGGCAGAGAACAGTGGAAAATTGCGGGACAACAGCAGCAAGTATATAGAGCTGGGGTACAACATTGCGTACTACCGAAAGCACAAGGGGCTGACGCAGGAGCAGCTTGCCGAGCGTGTGGGAATCAGCCGGCAGCATCTCGGCGCGATAGAGGCGCCGAACCTCTGCCGCCCGATATCGCTGGACCTGCTCTTCAACCTCGCCGCTGAGCTGGAGGTCGAGGCGTACAGACTGCTGATGTTCAGAGACTGATAAGCGTAAAAAGAGTAAAAAATGACCCTCTGCCGAAAGGCAGAGGGTCAAAAGCATATATGTGGGAGTTATTCAAGCTCGAACGCGCCGGTGTAGAGCTGATAGTACACGCCCTTTTCGGCGATGAGCTTTTCATGGCTGCCGCGCTCGATGATGCGCCCGTGGTCGAGCACCATGATAACGTCGGAGTTCATGACGGTGGAGAGCCGGTGGGCGATGACGAACACCGTGCGCCCCTCCATGAGCTTGTCCATGCCGCGCTGGACGATCGCTTCGGTGCGCGTGTCGATGGAGCTTGTCGCCTCGTCGAGGATCATGACGGGCGGGTCGGCGACCGCGGCGCGCGCGATGGCGATGAGCTGGCGCTGACCCTGTGAGAGGTTCGCGCCGTTGCCGGACAGCTCCGTGGCGTAGCCCTGCGGCAGACGGGTGATGAAGTCGTCCGCGCCGGAGAGCTTTGCCGCGGCAATGCACTCCTCATCCGTCGCGTCGAGACGACCGTAGCGGATGTTCTCCATGACGGAGCCGGTGAAGAGGTTGGTGTCCTGAAGCACGATGCCGAGCGAGCGGCGGAGGTCGGCCTTCTTTATCTTGTTGATGTTTATGCCGTCGTAGCGTATCTTGCCGTCGGCAATGTCATAAAAGCGGTTGATGAGGTTTGTGATGGTGGTTTTGCCCGCGCCTGTCGCGCCGACGAAGGCGACCTTCTGCCCGGGCTCAGCGTACACGGTGACGTCATGCAGCACATCCTTGCCCTCTTCATACGCGAAGTCCACATCCACCATGCGCACGTCGCCGCGAAGCTCGGTATAGGTGAGCGTTCCGTCGCTGTGCGGGTGACGCCATGCCCAGCGGCCGGTGCGCTCCGCCGTCTCGGTCACGGTGCCGTCGGGGGCGATGTCGGCATTGACGAGGGTGACGTAGCCGTCGTCCGCCTCGGGGGGCTGGTCGACGAGGGTGAAGATGCGCTGTGCGCCCGCCGCCGCCATGACGACGGCGTTTATCTGCTGCGACAGCTGGTTGACGTTGCCGGTGAACTGCTTTGCCATGTTCAGAAACGGCACAAGGATGGTCACGTCGAAGGCGAGACCGGAGAAGCTGACATTCGGCACGCCAGCGATCATGAACACGCCGCCAACGAGCGCGAGCACAACGTACAGCACGTTGCCGATGTTGCCGATGATGGGGGCGAGAGCGTTGGCGTAGGCATTGGCGCGGAAGCTCGCATTATAAAGCTCCTCATTCAGCACGTCAAAGTCGCGGAGGCTCTGCTCCTCGTGGCAGAACACCTTTATGACCTTCTGCCCGGTCATCATCTCCTGCACGAAGCCCTCGGTGCGCGCGACGTACTTCTGTGCGTCGAGGAAGTACCGCGCGGAGCCGCCGCCGATGCGCTTGGCGACGACCGCCATCGCCACGATGCCCAGCACGAGCACCAGCGTCAGCCACACGGAGAAGTACAGCATTATCGCAAATACCGTCAGCACGATGGCCGCGGACTGGATGAGCGAGGGGAACGCCTGGGATATAAGCTGGCGGAGCGTATCAATGTCGTTGGTGTAATAGCTCATTATATCGCCGTGCTTATTCGTGTCGAAGTACTTTATCGGCAGATCCTGCATCCCGCCGAAGACCTCACAGCGGAGCTTGTCGAGAAAGCCCTGCGTCATGATGGCCATGAGCTGGGTATAGAGCGTCTGCGCCGCGACGGACAGCACGTACAGCACGCCGAGAAGAACGAGGTAGGGGACGATCTCCGCCTTGGCGGACGCCCAGTCGCCGGTGGTGTACCATTTTTCGACAACGGTCAGCACGTTCTGCACGAACAGCGACGGGATGGAGCTGACGATGGCGGAGAAGAGGATGCACACGACGGTCAGCGGCGCGAGCACGGGGTAGTACCCGAAGAATTTCTTCACCGTGCGCCCGAGAGCGCGCATGTCCGGACGGGTCTTTGCGCTGTTATTCACTGACCTCACCTCCGTTCGTCTGCTGCTGGAATACCTCGCGGTAGATGGGACTGCGCGCGAGAAGCTCATCATGCGTGCCCATGTCGGCGATGGAGCCGTTGTCCATGACGACGATGACGTCCGCGTCCTGCACGGAGGCGACGCGCTGGGCGATGATGATCTTGGTGGTGGAAGGAATGTACGACTTGAAGCCCGCGCGGATGAGCGCGTCGGTCTTTGTGTCGACGGCGCTGGTGGAGTCGTCAAGGATGAGCACCTTCGGCTTTTTCAGCAGCGCGCGGGCGATGCACAGGCGCTGCTTCTGCCCGCCGGAGACGTTCGTGCCGCCCTGCTCAATATACGTGTCGTACCCGTCGGGGAACGAGCGGACAAAGTCGTCCGCCTGCGCGAGGCGACAGGCCTCCACAAGCTCCTCATCCGTCGCGTCCGGGTTGCCCCAGCGAAGGTTTTCCTTTATCGTGCCGGAGAAGAGCGTGTTCTTCTGCAGCACGACCGCCACGGCGGAGCGCAGCGCGTCAAGGTCGTATTCCCGCACGTCGTGCCCGCCGACCTTCACGCTGCCCTCGGTCACGTCGTAAAGGCGCGAGATGAGCTGGATGAGCGTGGACTTGGACGCGCCTGTGCCGCCGAGGATGCCGACGGTCGCGCCGGAGGGGATGTGCAGATCAATGTCCGACAGGGCGTATTTCTTCGCCTTGCGGGAGTATTTGAACGACACGTTGTCAAAGTCGACAGAGCCGTCGGGAATGTCGTATATGGGGTTTTCGGGATTCGTGAGCGCCGGGGTCTCGACCAGCACCTCGCCGATGCGGGCGGCGGACTCCGCCGACATGGTGAGGATGACATAGATCATCGAGAGCATCATGAGGCTCATGAGTATCTGGAAGCCGTAGGTCAGCATGGCGGAGATCTGCCCGACGTCGATAACGCTGCCGCCGCTCGTGACGATGATGCGCGAGCCGACGGTGAGGATGAAGATCATGTTGAAGTAGATGCACAGCTGCATCAGCGGGGAGTTGAGCGCGACGATGCGCTCGGCAAAGGTGAAGTCCTTGCAGATGTCGCCGGAAGCCGCGGCGAACTTCTCCTTCTCGTAGTCCTCGCGCGCGAAGCTCTTCACAACGCGCATCGCGCGGACATTTTCCTCAATGGATTCGTTGAGCTTGTCGTATTTCTTGAACACCGCGCGGAACGCCGGCATGGCCTTCTTCGCGATGAAGTACATGCCGAGACCGAGCACGGGGATGACAATGACGAAGGTCACGGCGAGAGAGCCGCCCATCACGAACGCCATGACTATCGCGAACACGAACATCAGCGGCGCGCGTATCGCGGTGCGCACGAGCATCATGAACGCGAACTGCACATTCTGAATGTCGGTGGTGAGGCGCGTGACGAGGGAGGCGGTGGAAAACCGGTCTATATTCTCAAAAGAGAAGCTCTGCACCTTGGCGAAAATGTCATGGCGCAGGTTTTTCGCAAAGCCGGAGGAGGCACGGGCGGAGGTGAACCCGCCGGCGGAGCCGCACGCGAGCGACACAAAGCTCATCGCGACGAGGATAAGCCCCGTGCGCACAACTTCGTCCATCTGCGCGCCCGCCTTTATGGCGTTGACGAGCTCGGCGGTTATGAACGGGATAATGACCTCAATGACGACCTCACACACCATGAGGATGAACGTGATGATCGTCGGTTTTTTATATTCACGCACGCTTTTCAAAAGCTGCTTTATCATCGGAAGCTGTCACATCCTTTCTCTGGAACAGCCCGCGCTGCGGCGCGGGGACAAAGGGCGGATAGAGCGCGAGAGAAGAGAGCCGGACGCCCTCTCCTCTCAGCATAGTCTTTAAGTAGTCTGACGAAAAGCCCGCTTACTTGAGCTTTTCGAGGTAGTCGACGATCTTGCGCACGGTGGTGAGCTGTGCCGCCTCATCGTCGCTGATGGAGATGCCGAAAAGGTCCTCAAGGGACATGATAAGCTCGACAACGTCGAGGGAGTCCGCGCCGAGGTCGTCAATGAGGCTGGTGTCCATGGTGATGGTCTCGGGGTCGATCTCAAACTGCTGGGCAAGTGCGTCTCTTACATTTTCAAAAATCATTGCAATTCCTCCGATGTGCTGTGCACATAAAGTATTTCAGACAATACAAATGAAATCAACTCACGCCCACTCGCGGCTCTGCGGCTTGTTGGCGGAGGGAGCGGGATTGACGGCGGGGGCGGGGCTGCTCTCGGCAGTGCCCGCGCTCGCGGATGCGCCGGTGTTCGCTCGCGGTGCCTCACGGCGGTCGCGGCGGTCGCCGCGGGAGGCGCGGCTGTCCTCGCCCCTGACGTAGGACACGACGACGCGGCGGTTCGGCTCAACGCCGGTGGAGCTGGTGGTGACGCCCTCGTAGTTTTGCAGCGCGGTGTGGATAACGTGGCGCTCGTAGGAGTTCATCGGCTCAAGCGCCATGCTGCGCTTGTACTTTATCGCCTTTTCAGCCATCTTCTCGGCAAGCTTCGTGAGCGATTCCTCGCGCTTGCTGCGGTAGTTCTCCGCGTCGACGCTGATGTGCAGATGCGTGTCGCTGCCGCGGTTGACAACATAATTGGTGAGATGCTGTATAGCGTCGAGCGTCTCGCCGCGGCGGCCGATGATCGCGCCCATGCTGCTGCCGGAGAGGTCGACGTTGATGCCGCCGTTCTCGCGCGGGGCGATGGCGATGTCCGCCTTGACGCCCATGCGGTCAAGAAGACCGGTGAGGAACGCGCGGATCGCGGCGTACTCCGCCGGTTCGTCTGCCGCGGCGGGCGCGGCAGCGGGAGCAGCCTTCTCCGCGACCTTCGCGCTCACGGGAGCGGAAGCGGCGGAGGGGGCGGACTCTTCGTCCGGGGCTTCATAGCTCACGCGGACAACTGCGGGGGAAGCGCCAATACCCAGAAAGCCGGATTTCGCGCGCTCGACGATCTCAACGGACACATCGTCGCGGTCAAGCCCAAGCTCCTTGAGTGCCGCATTGATGGCGTCGTCCTCAGTGCGGCCGGACTTTTCCAAAGTTTTTATCATAATTGTCGTTACTCCTAGTTATTCTTCTTTGCTCTCCTCGGAGACGGGCTCTGCCTCTTCGGCGGGGACGGTCTCCTCGGCGCTTTCGACGGTCTCCTCCGCGGCTTCCGTGACCTCGGTTTCGACCTCGGCGGTCTCGACGGCGGGGACGTCATCCGGGATGCTCTCGTCGATCGCGGGGGCAAACTCCGACTCGGCAGCGGCGGCGAGCGTCGCTTCCTCGGCGGTCTCGGGGTTGGTGAAGCGGTCGGGGACATAGGCGCGTCCGCGCGCATAGCGGCGGTTGCCGACCTGAGAGGGGGGGAGCTCGTTGTCCTTTATGCCCAGTCTCTCGCGGCGGGCGGCTCTGTCGGCGCGGTCGAGCGCGGCCTTGCGCTCGTCGCTCTTCTGCTTCTCGACGGCCTGCATCTTCTTCTTGCTGGTGTTGACGTTCTTTTCGGTCCTGCCCTCGGCGCGCAGACGCTCGGTCTCAAGGCGCTTTGCTTCAAGCTCCTTCTCTCTGGCGCTTCTGGCGGCGATGCGCTCGGCATCCTCGCGGTCGAGCTTCTTGGTGTAGACCTTCGTGAGGATGAAGTCGCGGATGAGACCGAAAACGCTGTTGGCGATCCAGTAGATGCCCATTGCGGCGGGCATGACAAAGCAGATCCACACGCTCATCAGCGGCATCATGATGTTCATGCTCTTCATGGAGGCCTGCGCCTGCTCGTTGCCGGTCTGGGGGTTCATGGAGTTGGAGATCTTCATGGACGCCCAGGAGAGGAACGCGGAGATGAACGGGATGAGGAACAGCCCCAGTGCGGGCAGCCACACGGAAACGTCGCTCCAATCGGTCTTGAACATGAAGTTCCACTGCGGCTGGCTGCCGAGATTGAGACCGAGGAAGCTGAAGTCGACATCGATGAGCCCGGTGAGCTGATCGGGGAGCGCGTCATGGAGCGGCTGCCAGTAGCGGTGCGCCAGCTCCGTGAGCTTTATCTCAAAGTAAGCGTCGGTCTTGGCGGGGATGGTGTACAGTCCCGCGTCGACAAAATAGGTCTGGATAGCGTCCACAACGTCCTGCGCGACAAACATCATGCGCGTGAGTGGCTGACGGATGACGCTGTAAAGGGCGATGAGGATGGGGAAGGGAATGAGGGACCACAGACAGCCGGACATGGGGTTTGCGCCGTTCTCCTGGTAGAGCTTCTGCATCTCCTGGTTGAGCTTCTGGGGGTTCCCCTCGTGTCTGCGCTGGATCTCCTGGATCTGGGGCTGGAGACGGGAGGTGCGCATCATGCCCTTCTTGCTCTTCGCCATGAACGGGGTCAGAATGAGGTTGACGACGAGAGCGAAGAATATGACGGACACACCGTAATTGCCGGTCAGCTCATAGAGCTTGACCATGAGCCACGCAAAGGGCTTAGTAATTGCTGCCCACATAGTTTCTCCTTGATGTGTTTATAGTTTCTTCATGGGACGGGGTCGTAGATGTCATAGTCCTTCCCGTGGAAGGGATGACACCGCAAAATGCGACGGAGGGCGAGAGCGCCGCCTTTCAAGGCACCGTATTTCTCTATGGCCTCCATTGCGTACTGCGAGCAGGTGGGGATGAAGCGGCAGCAGGGCGGGCGGTTGGGGGAGATATACTTTCTGTAAAAGCGGATGAGCGCGAGCATGAGACGCTTCATATCTGCGCCTCCCGCACGAGCTCAAGCTTTCCGCAGGCGTCAACAAACGCCGCGTCCAGCCTTTTATACTCCGCCCCGACGGCGCGCATGCGCGCGACGACGACGATGTCCCACCCAGATTTGAGGGCGGGGGAGTTGAGGCGGTATATCTCGCGCAGCCTCCGCCGGACGCGGTTGCGCACGACGGCATGGCCGAGCTTTGTGGACACGGTGTACCCGACGCGGTTCACACCGCGCCCGTTGCGGCGGCAGTAGACCGCCATATAGGGATTCACCGTGCTTTTGCCCTTGGAGTACAGCCGCCTGAAATCACTGTTCTTTTTTAAAGTACATCTGACGTTCAAGGCGAAAGCTCCTTTGCTAGTTCTATTCCCCGAATAAACACGACTAGGGCGGATTGCTCCGCCCTGAAAATATTCCCTTTTAGAACCTGCTCACGTGCCGGGGGAGGGATCAGTAGCTGAGCTTTGCTCTGCCCTTTGCTCTGCGGCGGGCAAGAACCTTGCGGCCGTTGGCGGTCTTCATTCTCTTGCGGAAGCCGTGCTCCTTCTTGCGCTGAAGCTTCTTGGGCTGGTAGGTACGTAACATTGTCTGGCACTCCTTTCAGGTTAATACTCAACATCGGGGTCGCCCCCGAAGCAGTTGACATTTTCTCCGACAGCGCACAACGCTGTCGATTGTTGATTATACATTAAAATAAACCGGCTTGTCAACAAAAAAATGCACGAACGGGCTGTTTTGACCCCTGCGGCGGGTCATTGCGGCATCCGGCAGAGCATCACGGCGTATATGCCCGCCTCCGCGCGCACCGTGACTGTCTCTCCGGGCAGCCATTCGTTGCTCGTGCCGATGGGGAAGGTGTTGGTGATGACGGCGCCGGAGAGCGCGTACTTTGCCCCCGTGATGGACACGCCGCGCACCTCGTCCGCTATCGCGAACACCGACAGCGACCACCCCTGCCGGTACGGCAGCTCTATCGCCCCGCCGGGCAGCACGTATATGTGCGCATCCCTGCCGATGATCTCCGCGCGCGCCCCGTGCGCCGCGGCGAACGCGCCGGTCTGTATGTTGGCGTAGAGATGATCGAGCCGCCCGCCGAGCGCGCAGTATATGCGTATGCGCCGACAGCCCATATCGAGCGCGTGGCGCACGGCGGACATGGTGTCCGTGTCGTCCTTCTCCACGGGCAGGCGCAGTATCTCCGCTCCCTCCGGCAGCGCGCCGGAATAGGAGTCAAAATCGCCGAGGATTACGTCGGGGCGCACCCCGGCGCGCTGCGCGTGGACATACCCCCGGTCGCACGCGATGATGAACGCGCACTCCTCTATGCACTCCATCGGCGCGTAATCCCCGCCGGAGATCACCGCGCAAATCTTTTCACTGTCCATACTCTGCCTCCGAAAAAAATTCACGGCTGTCATTATACCATGACAGCCGTGAAAAATACAGATGGTTTACGCCTTTGCGGGGATATCCTCGCCGCGGATGTACTTGCCCAGCGGCTTCCACAGTAGCCAGCCCACAACAAGGCAGATCACAAGGTCGAGCACCATGTAGCTGCCGTTGTAGAGCGCGGAGTAGAACCACGGGGTGGTCATGGTCATGCCGAAGAACGTGTCGGGCATATATTCGCCCCAGACGGTCGCGCCGACGACGTAGTGCACGAGGAAGCGCGCGGCGGAGCCGACGACGGAGCCGATGAAGAAGCCGTTCTTCTTCCCGTGGAAGAGACCCGCCAGACCCAGCACCGTGAACGCGACGATATAGTCGCCCAGCATCGACTGCCAGCCGAAGGCGTATGCGCCGTCGAGCAGAAGCTGAAGAAGGCTGAACGCAAAGCTTGCCAGCATACCCGGGCCGAAGCCCCAGCGTGCGCAGTAGATGAATATCGGCAGCATGCTCAGGCACACCGAGCCGCCCTGCGGCAGCTCAAAGAGCTTGATGTAGCCCAGCACCTGCGCCAGAGCCACGAGGAGTGCGCCCTCGCACAGGGCGCGAAGCTTGAGATGGGAGTAGCTTTTCATTTTTCTGACCTCCATGAAAAAATAGTTTTCCGGAAGCACACATACGCAAAAAAGCGCAGGATCAAAAATCACTTGATCCTGCGCTCTGTTGACGTATCTGATGTTTCCTACGCCGGCATTATCCGGATCAGGTATGAGGGTACCGGAGCATCAATTAGCTCCGTCTCAGCCGGGAGAGACCCAGCACCCCTTATTTAGTTTTGCCAAGAGACATAATAATCCATGACTCGCGCTTTGTCAACAGTTATTTCAGCATTTCTGCCTTGTCGATGATGAACTGGCGCAGCCATTCGCCGGCCTCCTCGTTCTGAAGCGCGAAGTCGATGGTGGATTCGAGGTAGCCCTTGAGGTTGCCGGTGTCGTAGCGGCGGCCCTCAAAGTCGACCGCGCACATCTTTTCCATGTGGCACAGCTCCTTCATGCCGTCGGTGAGCTGTATCTCGTTGTTGCGTCCGGGCGCGGTGTGCCCGAGAATATCGAAGATGGCGGGCGTGAGGACGTAGCGCCCCATGATGGCGAAGTTCGAGAACTTCTCTTCAAGCGTCGGCTTCTCGTTCATGTCGCTGATGCGGTATACGCGCTCGCCCAGCTTCTCCTCAAGCTTGACGGAGGAGTATTTCGTGATCTGGCTGTCCGGCTGCTCGCGGATGGCAATGGCGGAGCACTCGTTCACCTCCGCCGCCTCGACGAGCTGCTTGAGAACGGGCTTTTCCGCCAGCATGATGTCGTCGCCGAGGAGAATGGCGAACGGCTCGTCGCCGACGAAGGTCTTTGCGCGCCACACCGCGTGCCCAAGCCCCTTCGTCTCCTTCTGGCGCAGGAAGAAAATATCCGCCATGTCGGCGACGCGGCGCACGGTCTCCGCGTCCTTGACCTTGCCGTCGCGTATCAGGCGCTCCTCAAGGTCGGGGGCGTAGTCAAAGTAGTCCTCAATGGGGGATTTGCCGCGGTTGGTGATGATGAGTATTTCCTCAACACCGGCGGACACTGCCTCCTCCACTATGTACTGGATGACGGGCTTGTCCACCAGCGGCAGCATTTCCTTGGGGATGCTCTTGGTGTTGGGCAGAAGCCTCGTGCCGAGCCCTGCGGCGGGGATTATGGCTTTGCGAACTTTCATTGTTTCCTTTTTCCTTTCGATATTTATATAGTAGCGGTCATTTACACTTTTCCACAAAGTCGCTGAAAAACGCCTGACGCGGCAGGAAGCGCGCGAGCGGGTAGCCGATGAGCAGCATCACCCCAAGCTCGCCCAGTCCAACCTGTGCCGCGTTGAGCGCGAACACGCCGAGGTGCGAGAATATGTCCATGCCGTTATAGGCCTGAGTTATCACCGCGCCAACGACAACGGCGTTGAACACCACCGGCATCATGCAGCCCGCGAGTGTTATAAGGCGGGTGCTGCCGCGTCTGCCGATCGCGGCGGTGCAGAACGCCGCGGCGAGCGTGGCGAGCGAGCCGAAGATGATGTCGAATATATTGCCGGTCAGAAGGTTTGCAAGCACGCACCCGGCGGCGAGCCCCCATGCCGTCCCCGGAATGAACAGCGGCATGATGCACAGCGCCTCCGACACGCGGAACTGCAACGCGCCGTAGCTTATCGGCGCGAGGGCGATGGTCATGACAGCGTAGGCCGCGCCGATGACGGCGGCGGCACAGAGTACACGGGTCTTATTTTTCATTGGTCTTGTTTTCCTCGTTTTCACTGTGGTCGTTTTGCTTTGCGGCGTGCTCCGCTGCGACATCTTCCCTGCGGTGCAGTGAGAATTCGCACCCGCAGTAGAGCTGCCGGTATATGCCGTACTGCTCGCTCAACTCAACAGAGCGGTTCTCCCCGTCGCGCTTTTTGAAATCCGACGGCAGCCAGCTCACGCCGACGGCGCGCCCGATCTCCTCGCCGATGGTGTTGATAAGCTCGGCATTCTTATGGCGCGAGAGGGTCAGCGTTGTGCAGAAATAATCAAAGCCGTAATGCTTGGCGAGGCGCGCGGTCTCCAAAAGGCGCACACGGAAGCACTCCGCACAGCGCCTGCCGCCCTCGGGCTCCGCCTCCAGCCCCTTTATGCGCGCGTAGTAGTCCTCGCTCTTCCACGGCTCCGCCAGCACGCTCACCCGGTCGGCAAGCCCCATCTTTTCGATGATCTCCACCTGCGTTTTGAAGCGGCGGTCGAACTCCTCCTTGGGGTAGACGTTGGGGTTGTACCAAAGCAGCGTCACGTCAAAATACTGCGTCAGGTATTCCAGCACGGCGCTGGAACACGGACCGCAGCAGCTGTGCAGCAGCACGCGCGGCATGCGTTTGCCGCGCTTTTGAATTATCCTGTCAAGCTCTTTCTGGTAATTTCTCTTGTTCATATTTTGCAGTATAGCACAGCGCCAGATAAAAATCCATAGCCAAATATGAAAGATAGAAATACGCCCGCCGGTCTTTTTTCTTGCCTTTGCGCGGCACTTAGACTATAATAATGAAAAAACCACACCCACAGGAGGGCATATCATGGACAGCCGCACCAGCAAACAGAACTATTATCTCGACATTGCCGACTCCGTTCTGGAGCGCTCCACCTGCCTCAGGCGCAAGTACGGCGCGATAATCGTGCGGAGCGACGAGATAATCTCCACCGGCTATAACGGCGCGCCGCGCGGCCGCCGCAATTGCAGCGATCTTGGCGTGTGCACGCGAGAAACGCTTAAGATACCCTCCGGGGAGCGCTACGAGCTGTGCCGCAGCGTCCATGCCGAGGCGAACGCCATCATTTCCGCCTCACGGCGCGACATGATCGGCGCGACGCTCTACCTCGTCGGGCGCGACGCGCGCACAAATGAGCTTCTGGGCGACGCGATGAGCTGCTCAATGTGCAAGCGGCAGATCATAAACGCCGGGATAGAGCGCGTCGACATTCGCGTGACTGCCGCGGAGTACAAGACCATCATGGTCAGCGACTGGATAGAGAACGACGATTCAATATTTGACACTATTAAAATATAATGTATCCGTAAATTACGCCCTCCCGCGTATGCCGCGCGGGAGGGCTTTGTGCGTATATGGACGTTACGCGCCGGTGGGTACCTCGCGGCAGGTGAAGAGTATGACCTGTCTGCGCCGCGAAAGCTCGCGCAGCAGCGCCATCGCCTGCTTCAGCCGCTCCTCGTCGAGATTAACGAGCGCGTCATCAATTATCAGCGGACAGGCCTCGCCCGCGGGCATGGCAAGCTCGCACACCGCGAGGCGCACCGCCAGATACATAAGATCCAGCGTCCCCGCGCTCAGATACTCGCTGTCGCGGGCGACGGTGTCGTCCTGCGTCTTGGTGCGGGCGGAAAAATCCCGGTCGATCAGCACGTCGGAATAGCGCCCGCCGGTCATGAACGACATGTACTGCGCCGCGAGCTTCCCCAGCTGTGGGGAGAAGCGGCTTTGCAGTTCGCTGTCGGCAGCGCGCAGGGTGTCCGCCGCTAGGGTGAGCGCGTCGTACTCGTCGTTCAGCGCGTCGTATTCTTCCTCCATTGACTTGAGGTCGCTCGCCAGGACAAGCGGGTCGCCCACGGCGGCGAGCTTGCCGCGCAGGGATGCGATCTTCGCGGAGATAAGCTCCGCATTCTGCCGCTCGGCGGCAAGCTGGCGGCTGAGCCGCGCGGCCTCTGAGCTTCCGCCGGAAAAGTCCAGCTCGCCAAGCGCGGCCTCCTCCAGATGCTCCTGCCGCTCGCGCGCCGCCTCGTAGGCCTCGCGCGTGCGCCGCTCTTCTTCCTGCGCGCTCTCCAGCGCGGTGCAGAGCTCCCGCTGGTTCTCCAGCGCGCGGCGTATATCCGACGCTGACCGCGCGCCGTAGCGGTCTAATATCCTGTGGCGCTGATCGCGCGCATCCGCCGCCGCGCGGCGGAGCTTTGAATACCGCATCAGCAGCACGACCGCCGCCACGCAGAAGAGCGCGGCGAACATGATGAGCGCGACTGACTGAAAATGCGTGTACAGCGCCGCGCCAGCGACGGCGAGGATGAAGCAGATCACCGCCGCCCACGGCGTACCCTTCGGGCGGCTCTTTGCGCGCAGAGCGTCCAGCTCGGCAAGGTCGTCCGCTGCGCGCTCGTCCGCCTCGTCCGCACTTATCGCGCCGAAGGGACCGGCGCGGTAAGCGTCCTTTGCCTGTGCCAGCTCCGCCAGCGCGCTGTCGTGCGCCTCGCCCGCGGCGCGCAGCTCCGCCCGCCCGCCGCTGAGCTTTTCCAGCGATTCACGCCGCTGGCGCTTGCGGCTGTCGGTCACGGAGGCCTCAAGCGCGGTGCAGCGCTCGGCGATATCGTCAAGCTGGGTCTCAAGCGTGTCTATCTCGTCCACGGTGCTGTCCATCGTGCAGAGAAGCCGCTGTGTGTCGTCCATTTTTGCCTCAAGCTCCGGCAGGTAGCCGCGCCGGTTGAAGCGGCGCTTGCGCTGCCACGCGCGCAGCGTCTCGTCCGCCTCGGTGTAGGAGGTCTGCTCCTCCCCGGTGGAGACGATGGAGCTTATGCGCCGCTCAAGCTCCGGGCTGCCTGTCACGGCGACGGTGCCCTGCGCGATGAACGCACTGCGGCAGAACACGTCCCGGCTCACGCCTGTCAGCATCTCTCCGGCGTTCGCGCCGGTCACGCCCTCCACGGGGACATTGCTGTCGGTATATGTTGCGGTGAACTCGCGCATCGGCGCGCCCTTTGCCTTCGTCGTGCGCGTTATGGTGATGTCAAAACGGTCGGAGGTCAGCTCCATGCTGCCCTCCATCGGCGCGCCCGACCATGGGGCGTAGCGCAGCTTATCGGGCAGATACCCCGCGCGCGAGCGCTCGGACGAATCCACGCCGTAGAGCATCGCGCGGATGAACGCGCACCAGGTGGATTTGCCGCTCTCGTTGGGCGCGTATATGACGTTCAGCCCCGGATGAAAGCTCAGCGTCTCGTTTTCAAGCTTGCCAAATGATGCGGTCAGCTTATTTATCTTCATGGCGCACCACCTCCTCGGCGTTGTCCAGCGCCGCAAGACCCCAGCGCGCCGCCTGTTCGGCGCGCTCGCGCGCGGCATCGTCCGCCGCCTCGTCGTAGAGCTTTTTCAGCTTCATGAGGAATATCCCACGCAGACTGTCCTCGCCCGCGCGCTCCCATACACTGCGGCGCACATGGGTGCGGTCGCGTATCTGCAAATCGAAAAACAGCTCCGACAGGCTGTCGTACAGGCGGTTTATGTCCGGCGCCTGCGCGGTCTCGCCGGTGAGCACGATGCGGTATATGTCGCGCACGGTCTCGTCCGGCAGCAGCGTGTGCACCGCGAGCAGCGGGTCGGAGCCGGTCACGTCCGCCGTCAGCACCTCATACCGCCGCGCGGCGATGCTGACCTCCTCCAGCGTGCAGCCGCCGTCGGATAGCTCAACGATGTTGACGGTCTTCTCGCCCGTCTCGTCAAAGCCGCGCCCCTCCGGGCAGCCCGGCCATGAATAGTATGTCCCGCCTGCCTGCATGAGACCGCTCGCCTTGTGGATATGCCCCAGCGCGGCGTAGTCCATGCCGGAGGCGGCGAGCTCTTCCGCGGTGATGGGGTCGTAGGGCGAGCTTGGCGCGCCGACCTCACCGTGCAGACAGAGTATGTTGAATACGCCTTCGGCGCGCTCCGCCGTGAAGCCGGAGAGCAGCGCACGGCTTTTCGTGTCGGTGAATGCCGCACCGTAGACGCGCGCGCCCAGCTCCGGCAGCTCCATGCAGGAGATCTCGTTTTCAGTGAAAACGTGCACGTTGCCGGGCAGCTTGAGGCGCGTATACGGCGAGCGGTGGGAGATATGATCGTGATTCCCCGGCGCGATGAACACAGGCACGCCCATGCCCTGCAAGCTGCGCAGCAGCTCCTCGCCGGTCTCAAGATACGTGCTCTCGCTGTCCAGCAGATCGCCCGCGAGCAGCACAAGGTCGACGTTTTCCGTCCGCGCCAGCTCTGCCATCCGCGTGAGCAGCTGGCGCTGCTCCGCGCGGCGTATTGTCGCCTTCCCGCGCGTCAGCCCCTCGAACGGGGAGTCAAGGTGCAGATCGGCGGAGTGAAGGATCCTCAGTGTGCTCATTTCAGCCTTATCGCCTCCGCGCTGAGACATCTGCCCGTCTCCGGGTCTATCTCAAATATGCAGCCCTCCATCATGCACGGACCCTTTGCCGACTCGTAGCGCCGGGGAGGGTCGCCCATGAACTTGCCGATGCTCTGCATCGGGTCGATGCCGAGCACGGAGTTTATCGGACCTGTCATGCCGAGATCCGTGATGTACCCGGTGCCGTTGGGCAGCACGGCGGCGTCCGAGGTCTGCACGTGCGTGTGCGTCCCCCATACGGCGCTCGCCCGCCCGTCGAGCATGAAGCCCATTGCGCGCTTCTCGCTCGTGCCCTCGGCGTGAAAGTCCACCAGGATGATCTTTTCCTTTATCTCCGCCATGTACCCGTCGGCAATGACGAAGGGGTTATCGGTGTTGGTGTCGAGCGTGAAGCGCCCGAGCAGGTTGAGCACGCACACGTCCCCGAACGGCGTGGAGTAAACATTGATGCCCTTGCCTGGGCACTGCGGGCCAAAGTTCGCCGGGCGCAGTATGCGCCGCCGCTCGTCAAGATAGGGGCGCAGCTCCGTGCGCGTCCACGTGTGGTTGCCCAGCGTCACAACGTCCGCCCCGGCGCGGAACAGCGCGTCCGCCTGCTTCGGCGTGATGCCGACGACGTTTGTGTTTTCGCCGTTGACGACGGTAAAGGCGATGTCGTGCTCGCGCTTATAGTCGCGCAGCCGCGCGGTCAGGAAATCCAGTCCGGGCTCGCCGCACACATCGCCCACGGCCAGAATTTTAACGCTCATAGCTTATCCTCCGTATAAGGAAATCTTTTTCCCCAAACTTTAATTTTTCTTATTGTACCACAATTTACATAGGTCAATCAATGCATTTATGCACATAATAATTGCGCAATATAAATTTGCTTTGCGAAAGGATGGCAGAGAAATGAACAAGAAGAACTTCTACGTGGGCATGGGTATGGGGCTTATCGTCGGCGGGTGCGCGGCATACGCGATGCGCCCGAGAAAGCACGGCGTGAAGAGCGTTGTCGGCAAGACGCTCAAGACCATGGGCGAGGTCGCCGATTCAATTTCCGCCGCGATGGGCTGGTAAAATCGGACTATCGGGCGCGGAGACTGCGGCGGAATACGGCGGCAATATCTGCGACGATGACGGTTTATCCGAGATTTCTGAAAAAAATTTAAAAAACCCCTTGCAATTCCCCTCCGGCTGTGCTAATATAACTAAGCTCTCGAATGAGATATGCGCCGTTAGCTCAGCTGGATAGAGCGTCTGGCTACGGACCAGAAGGTCAGGGGTTCGAATCCCTTACGGCGTGCCAAAACCCCGGAAGCGATCGCTTCCGGGGTTTTTGTCGTGATATATGCCCTCGGCGCTTGACAAAGGCGCGGGGTGGGATGTATAATGAATACATAAAAAGGCACTGCCGGTTGACGGTTAGCTCCCTAAATAGCTTTTGAAGTGATCGCCGGACTTGTTGAGGGAGCGGCGATTACTTCTTTTCATAAGAGCACAAAAGCCCGCGGCACCACGAAATCAATGGTGCTGCGGGCTTTTTGCTGTCCTGATCGTCCTTACGCCTCCGGCAGGGCGAAGTTGAGCGCTTTTTCGGCAATTTCGACCGTGAAGTGCTCGGAATTGATGATCTCCCCGTCGAGCGAGTAGGCAAAGCCGGGCTGGGCGATAATCTCGACGCGCTTTGCCTGACGGTATGTGACGATGTCGCGCATATCCTCGCGGTCAAGGTGCTCGCCGTTGGTATAGGGCGTGAGTATCTTGACGAAGCGCAGACGCGAGATGGGCTTGATGAGGCACACGTCGATGAGCCCGTCGTCCGGCTTCGAGCGCGGCGCGCAGCGGAACGACCCGCCCACGTACTGCCCGTTTGCCAGCGTGCACAGCAGCAGCCGCCCGTCGGGGTTGAGCGTTTCGCCGTCGGCAATGACGGTGCAGCGGTTGTTCATGCTCTTGATGAGCGCGGTGATGACGCCCTTGGTGTAGGCGTTCTTGTTGCCGTGCCCGGTCTTTTCGCGCTCCTTGTTGATGGTGATGGCGACGGTGGTGTCAAAGCCGAAGTTGACGACGTTGTTGCTGTACCGCTCGCCGACCTTCAGCAGGTCGAGCTTCGTCTCCGGCGCGGTGACGAGCTTTTCAATGTCCAGAAACCGCTCCGCCCCGCCGAACGCCTTGACAAAGTCGTTGCCGCTGCCGCAGGGGTAGCACGTGACGCTGACATTGCCGAACCCGACAGCGCCGTTGAAGACCTCGTTGACCGTGCCGTCGCCGCCGCAGGCTATGAAGCGCAGCGCCTCGCCCGCGCTCTCGCGGCAGCGTGCGCGGACGTACTCCGTCGCGTCACCGGCGGCGCGGGTAACGTATACCTCGCAGTCTCCGCTCTGCGGAAGCTGGGCGATCGCCGCGCGCAGCTTATCCGCGTTGTCCGCCTCACCCGCGCGGGGGTTGATGATGAATACATATTTCATCCGCAAACTCTCCTTGTTATGTTATATATCCGATAATCATACCGCCGTCAGACAGCGAGCATGAGTATGCCCTGCGTGATGAGAAATTCGCCGACGATGTACGTCAGCATGACCGTGAAATGATCCTTGAATATGAGGCGCTTGGGCTCATAATAGCGCACGAGGAAGAGCGTGCAGTCCGAAATGAAGAAGAGCACCGCCCCGATGTACGCGACGATCGCGCCGGGGTGCAGCGTTGTGACCATCTGCATGAAGGCGAAGACGTTCATCGTGCTGTTGGCGAGCAGATAAATATACATCACTGCGCGCATTTTCTTCGGCGCATACGGCCAGAGCATGGAGATTATCTTTGCCGAGATGCCGTAGTACACGACGGCGAGAATGACCGCCGGGACCCACGGGACAAGGGCGAAGTTTATGTTTTCAACATAGACGGCGATGAAGAGAAAATGGCTGAGCATGAAGCTTATGCCGCCAGCAGCAAACCAGCCGTGTCCGCGCGGGATGAGCAGCACGTCGCCCAGCCAGCTCGTCACCAGCGCGCCGAGCAGCACGAAAGAAAGCCGGTCGGCGGAGAAAACATAATACAGCACCAGCAGTATGAGCAGAAACGGCTTTGTCGCGGCGCGGCCGCGTTTGTTGTCCACCCAGCTGTAATAGAGATGCGCGGCGCTGCAAAGCGCGAGCGCGGCGAGAAAAACATACCTCATGGCTCAGTCCTCCGTATTGGCGTTTTTGTAGTACGCGACGAGACTTTCGACAGTCTCGGAGAATATCTCGCGGATGTTCTGCTCGGTAAAATCCGTCTCCCCGGCGACGAGGATGCACGCGATGCCGTGCGCGTGGAGTATCATCTGGTTATAGAGCTTGAGAGCGTATTTTTCCGGCAGGGAAAACTCCGCCTCAATTATCGGCAGCACCTTCTCCGTCAGCCCCTCGAAGTTTTCAAACACGTTCAGCGGCGTGACGGCGCGGCCGCCCTTGCTCACGGGCATGAACAGCAGCTGATAAAGCCGCGGCTCGACGCGCGCGAAGTCTATCCACCGCAGACCGATCTGCATAAAGGATATGCGCTTTTTGTACGGCTTTTGCATATGCTCAAGGAAGATGCGCTTCGCCTCGCGCGCCGTCGCGGCGATGACCGCGTCCATGTTCTCAAAGGCGGTGAATATGGGCTTGACGGAGCAGTCCAGCTCCTTGCCCAGCGAGCGCGCGGTCACGGCGGAGATCCCCTCCCGCCGGGTGACGGCGATGGCGGCGGCGATGATCCTTTCACTTGAAAACTGCACCTTCGGCGGCATTGCTGACCCTCCCGAACCCTTGCGAAACCTGCACATCATAGGTAACACTTGTTGCTTATTGAGGCCATTATAGCATGCCCCGCGCGCCGTGTCAAGGCATGAAAAATGCGCCGCCCGTGTGGGCGGCGCGTTGCTTATAGGGTTAAATAATTTGCCGTGTCAGAAATAGATGGGCTGCGACCAGGCGCAGTGGCCTTCGCTGTCCTCACAGACGACGCGCACATAGCTCTCGCGGCCGGTCAGCTTGTGGCGGGCTTCGGTGAGCGGCCCGCCGTTGGCAAACAGGGACTCGCCGCGCGGGGGATAGGTGACAAAGTGCACGGCGCGGCAGGGACTGCACGCGACGTATACCTCGCCGTCCTCGATGCCGAAGTCGGATATCTGCGGACCGCTCGTGGCGTAGAACGCCCCGGAGTGCAGCGCGGCGAGCACGGCCCCGGCACTGCGCTCCGCGGCCTTCACCCAGAGCCAGCCGCCGAACAGGTCGCACGGGACGTGCACATCGTCGCACGCGGTGGCGTACAGCCGCTTGCCCCGGCGCAGCATCATGTCCCAGAGGACCTCGGCATTTCCGCCGTGGCAGAGATGCTCGGTGCCGTTGTTGTAGACCTCGATAGCGTCGAGCCGGTCGAGCGCGAATATCTCCTCCGCCTCCATACGCGACCAGTACGGGTGCGCGAGGGTGACGAACTGCCCGTCGTCGTGCATCATGTCAACGAGCTGCTGATCTTTGAGCTCTTCCTTGCTGTAGCGGCGGCATCCATAGCCCGTTTCGTCCTTGCCCGCGGCACCGAGACCGACGACGTGGGTGCACTTGTCGGCGCTGTACTCGATGTCGTGCTCAACACCGGTGAGCTGGATGAGCTCCGGCACCTCGCTGTGCGGCACGAAGACGTTGTGATCTGTCATGGAGAGAAAATCGTACCCGTGCGAGACATAGAGCTTTGCAAGCTCCTCAGGTGTGAACACGCCGTCGGAGACCGTGGTGTGGCTGTGCGTGTTGCCCTTCAGCCATATACCGGCTTCGGGGAAATAGGATCTTTTCATGCAGCTTCCTCCGGCTTTACTTCATAAGGGTCGGCAGCAGCGTGGAGATGCCGGGGATGAACGTGACGAACAGCAGCGCAACGAGCAGCGCGAGGATAAGCTCCTTGCTTTGCTTCAAAAAATCCGGTATTTCTATCCCGCACAGGTTGCAGCACTGGTACATCGTCGCGCCGAAGGGCGGCGTGAGACCGCCGATGGACAGGTTGAGGACGAAGATGATGCCGAAGTGGATGGGGTGGATGCCAAGCTGCATCGCAACGGGGTAGAGCAGCGGCACCGCGATCATCAGCACGGCCGCGCCGTCGACGAGCATGCCCATGATGAGCAGCATCAGGTTGACGAGCAGCAGGAAGACGATGGGGCTGGAGGTGATGGTCATGAAAAGCGCGGTGATGCGCTGGGGGATCTGGGCATAGGTGAGGTAGAGACCGAACACCGTTGCGGAGACGATGATACCGAAAACGTTGGTGACGGAGGCGAACGCCTCTTTCGCCACGATGAGCAGGTCCTTCCAGTGCAGCTGCTTGTAGATGAACGCGCCGACGATGATGCAAAGCACGCACAGCACAGCGCCGCCCTCAGTCGCGGTGACGATACCGCTGCGCAGACCAACGATGAGCACAACGATCATCACGACCGCCCAGAAGCACTCGACAAGACCGACCATAATCTCCTTGAACGACGCTCTCTTCTCGCGGGTCGGCTTGTAGCCGTCGCGATGGGAGACGTAGTTGACGGCGAGCATGAGCACGATGCACATGAGTATGCCGGGCAAGTAGCCCGCCATGAACATATCAAGCACGGAGTTTTCCGTGATGGATGCGTAGAGGATGAGCATGACCCCGGGAGGGATCATCGGGGAGATGAGCGCGGAGGCCGCGGTGACGCCGGCGGAGAACGCACGGTTGAAGCCGCGTTTCTCCATCTCGGGGACGAGCATCTTGCACTGCATGGCAGCGTCCGCATTGGACGAGCCGCACAGACCGCCCATCAGCGTGGACAGCAGCACGTTGACCTGCGCGAGACCGCCCCACATATGACCGACGAGGAGGTCGGCAAATTTCATCATGCGCGTGGTGATGCCGGTATAGTTCATCAGAAGACCCGCGGTGATGAAGAACGGGATGGCCATGAGGTTCATGTTCATGCCGCCGGACACCATCTTGGAGAGGACGACATTCAGGGGCATTTCCGGCGCGATAATGCCGAAGAAGAAAACGGCGCCGCCGATAAAGGCCATGCAGACCGGGATGCGGAACGCGAGAAGAACAAAAACGAGTATCAGCGGAAGCCAGACTTCAATACCGCTCATCAGGCTGCACCTTCCTTCCTTTTTTTTGTTAAAAAGACCGTAAACGCGATGGCACAGAACACGGAGACTGCTGAGTGCACCGCTGAAATATCCGAAAGCAATGCTGGCGTAGCCATACGCCAGGGGGATCTTTGTACCGGCGACGTAGCGCGCGGTGTTGGACATGGTGAGCTTCACGCCCCAATAGGTCATATAGACCGCGAAGGCGAGAATAAGGACATCGCGCAGAACGTCAAACACGGTGCGCACACCGGGCGACATTTTGTTGACGATGAATTTCACGTCGACGTGCGCGTCCTTCTTGTACATGTATCCGAAGAAGCCGTAGCCTATCCAGACGTATGCCAGAAGCGCGATCGACTCAAGATTGAGCGAATATTTGTTCAGAAAAGAACGGTTTATAATGTTGATGATGACCGGCAGGATGACGAGCGCTATCGCCGTGCACCCAAGTATCTCTTCAAACTTACCGTCCTTGAAAAAGGAGATAATTTTTTTCATAGAGTACCCTCTTTATATTAAATGATAGTCCGAAGAGGGCTGCGCCTTCTTCGGACTATGCCTCTAAGCGTTAAGCTGCTATATATTGTGCGGGATACCGTGCACGGAATTATGCCGCGGTGCGGATCTCTGCGAGGGTGTCAAGAAGCTCCTGACCGATGCTGTACTTGAGGACGAGGTCGCCCGCCAGCTCCTTGTAAGCGTCGCGGTCGGCTTCGAAGAACTCAACACCGGCGGCTTCCATCTCTTCGCGCATTCTGCCTTCGTTCTCAACGGAGTACTCGTTGTAGCGCAGACCGGCATTGTGCAGCTCTTCCTCGATGATCACGCGGTATTCCTCGGGGATGGAGTTCCACCAGTTGGTGCTGCAGAACAGGGCGTCGGCGAGGGGCTGCTGGGCAAGGAGAGTGACCTTGTCAACGAGCTCGTAGCTCTTGGTGGAGTACATAAGGCTGATGGACTGGTCAAGGGCGTCGATGGTGCCGGCGGAGAGAGCGCTGAGCTGATCAGAAGCGGGCATACCCATGGGGGAGGCACCGATGGCCTCGAAGCACTCAAGATAAGTGGTGGAGGCGGGAACGCGGAGCTTCAGACCCTTGATGTCTGCGGGCTCAACATAGGGAGCCTTGCCGATGACGTGGCGCATGCCGCCAACAAAGCTGCAGTTGATGGGGTGAACGTTGACCTTGTCCATCTCGGTGACGATCTTCTGGAAGAGGTCGGTGTCCATGACCTTGAGGAACTCCTCGCCGGTCTCGAACACGAAGCCGCACTGGAGCGCGCTCGCGTCATAGTACATATCCTCCCACTGGCTGAATGCTGCCATCAGCATCAAGGGGGAGTCGCTCATGACTGCCTCAACGCCGTCGGCCATGTTGCCGAAGGTGTTGTTGGGGAAGAGGTTGACGGTGACAACGCCGTTGGTGCGCTCGTTGATGTTCTTGGCGGCGGTGTTCAGCTCCACGCTGACCTGGTCAAGCTCAGTGTAGGAGTGAGAAATGTTGACGACGATGGGATCGGTGGAGACGGCTGCCTCTGCCTCGGCAGGGGCGGCGTCGGCTGCCGCGGGTGCTTCGGTCGCGGCGGGGGCGGAGGAGGAGCCGCAGGCGCAGAGCGCGAACATCATCACTGCGGCAAGGAGGAGTGCAATAACCTTTTTCATGTGCTTCCATTTCCTTTCGGGTTTTGTTTTTTCGTCGTTTGCTCTTCGTGAACAAACTGTGTCTATATTATATCTGCGCGTTTTTGCTTTTGCAAAAGTAATCTGTGGCGGGGCAAAGCGGGGGTAACGCGGTGAAATTTATTGAAATATTTAATAACGCGATTCAATGGAATAAAGCGCCAAAACTTTGCCATTCCGCATATTTTGCCGAAAGCACGGAATTTTTGAAGAATGTTGAACTTGGACAATCACCCATATTATGCCACAAACTGCCGCACCTACGGTTAAATGCGTTGAACTCGCGCTAAACAATTTAATAAACAGAATTTTCACGCCATTTTCTTAACGAAAAAACCGGCGTACTCCCCAATTTTGTGCCTCTGCTTTTGTGCAAAACATAGAGGAAACCGTGCCATAAAATACAAAAAACGCCGCGCATTTCCCGTTTGCGCGGCGTTTATGTCATTTTTTGCGGCATGGACCTGTGGTTTTTCTGACGATCAGCTTGGGATAATACTCAATCTGGGTTATCCCGTCCGGGTCCTCTTCGACGCTGAACATGTCCTCATGCTCAAGCTTGCGCACGAGGAGCTCTATCGCCTCCTGCCCGGACTGGATGGGGTAGCTGTTGACGGTCGTGAGGGAGATGCCGCGGTAATGCGCGACGCTGGTATTGTCGCAGCCGCAGACGGAATAGTCCTCCGGGATGCGCTTCCCGGCGTCGAGTATCGCGTCCATCGCACCGATGGCGATCATGTCGTTGAGGCCGACGGCGGCGGTGAAATCGTCGCCGCGCTCAAGCAGGTGCTTTGTCAGAAGATAGCCCAGCTCATAGCCGTCCACCTCGCCGTGGTGCTTGGGCAGCACGGTCTGCGGCGTGCATACGGCCACGCATTTTTCCGCGTCGTACCCCGCATTGCGGTATACGGAGCGCAGACCCTCCAGCCGCCGCACGCGCATGATCTGCTTCATCTCGAAATCGAGACAGAGGTACACGATCCGCTCATGCCCGAGGGAGAGCAGGTGCTCGGCAATTATCCTGCCGACGCGCAGCCCGTCGATGGCGAGGCTGTTTTCGTTGCTGTTGACATTCTTGTCGTAGATGTGTATGACGGGCTTTGTCGCCTCAAGCTGCGCCATGTGCATGCTGTTTTCCGGCGGGTAGCAGAAGATGACTCCGGAGAAGGGGAAGCTGCTGCATATCTGGATGATGCGCGCCTCCTGTGTGCGCTCGCGCATGGTCTCGAACACGAGCAGGGAATAGCCCAGCTCCTTGGCGCGGCGCTGCATCGCGCCGACGGCCTTCACAAAGAAGAGGTTGGAGAGCGTCGGCACGACGGCGACGAGCGCCTTGCTCTCCCGGTTGCTCTCCGTGCGCAGAAGCTCCCCGCGCACATAGCCCAGCTCGTTGCAGGCGTCCACGACCTTGCGGCAGGTCTGCTCGGGAAAGCGGCTGCTGCCGTTGAGTATCATGGAGACCGTCGACGGGGAGACACCGGCTTTGGCCGCAACGTCCCTTATCGTCACTTTGCTGCTTTTCAAAGGCTTACCTCCCCGGCCGCTTATCCGGCAATCATTTTACTTTACTATATTAACAGATTACATACTGCTTTTGCAACCGGAGATATTCTTTTTCTATTTCCGCGGCGAGCGCGCTGTCGGCGACGATGCCGCTCACGCTCTCCAGCGCGGCGCGCACGCCCTTGTCCTTTATGAGCGCTGTGAGCTGCTGGCTCTGCGCGTCGTCGGGGTTATTATAGAGCAGCACCGCCGCCACGCCCGTGCGGTAGCACGACGTATCCAGCCCGTATTCCTCCGCATAGCGCAGCGGGGCGATGATGCGGTCGTTCGGGGAGAGCTTTCTTATCGGCTCGCGCGCCACGCGCGTGACGCTGTCGATGATGTGCGGGTTCATAAAGCGCTGCATGAGCTTTGTGCGGTAGGCGAGCATTTCCTCCGCCGTGAAGCCGTGCCGCCGCTGCAGCATCGCGCCGCACTCGGTCATCATGCCCCAGATGAGGTCATATATCTCGCGGTCTTCAAGCGCTTCGTTTATCGTGGCGTAGCCCTTCAGCCAGCCATAGCACGCCGTGACGGCGTTCGGCCCGTTGAGCGTGAAGAGCTTGCGCTCAAGATACGCGCTGAGGTCGTCCACAAGGTGCAGCCCGTCTATCGGCAGTATCTCCGCCTTTATGCCGGACTTTTCAACGTCCCACTCGTAGTATTTTTCCACGACGACGTCGCCCTCGTTCGTGCCGCGCTTGTTCGGCGGGATTATCCTGTCGACCGCGCAGTTTGGAAAGCCGATGTGTTCTTCGGCGTACTGCCGCGCGCTGTCGTCAAGGTGTTCATATATGTGCGCTTTCAGCTGGCTCGTCCCGCCGATGGCATTCTCCACGGCGATGATGTTCATGGGCGCGGTTATCCCCGCCGCGGCGCGGACGGCGATGCCCTGCGCGATCGCCGGGGCAACCTTTACAAGCGCCGTCTGCCCCACGCTTGTGCACACAAGCGTCACATCCGCGTCGCCGAACGCACGGGGGAGCGCAGGGTCGAGCGAGCTCACGGCGGAGATGCTGCGCACGGTGGTGTCGACGCACTCCGTGTCCACCATGTGCACGGTGTACTCCCCGCGGCGCTGCATGTCGTTTATCACGTCCATATTGATGTCCGCGAACAGAACGTGGTAGCCCGCCTGCTCGAGCTCCATGCCGATGAAGCCGCGCCCTATCTGTCCTGCGCCTATCATGATCGCTTTGTTCATTTCTGTTCTCCTTGTGGTGTCAAATAATGTGCTCCGCGCCGCTGTCCGCGTTGACAGTGCCGGGCGGAAATGATAAAATCCAGAGGATGAAAGAGACGGTTCCGAACATTACACACGCACGCGAAATGTTCATTTGTTCGGAATTATCACATTTCGGATGAATGATATTCTCAAACAAACAAAATGTCAAGCCCCGAATGAACATTTATGCGGAGGTGTCGCGATGAAAGCCTCGGAGCGCCAGACCAGAATAGAAGCCATAGTGAAATCGGACGGGAGCATATCCGTCGCGGAGCTGAAAAGGCAGTTCCCGGACATATCGGAGATGACGCTGCGGCGCGATCTCGACAGCCTTGACCGCGCAGGGCGGATCATACGCATACACGGCGGGGCGCGGGCGCTCGACTGCTCCGTCGGGCGGGAGAAGAGCTATGCCTTCCGCGCTGAGCGCCACATGGACAGCAAGCAGACCATTGCCCGCAAGGCGCTCTCGCTCATCCGGCCGAACACCTGCATTTTCATTGATTCCGGCACGACGGCGACGGAGCTGTGCCGCGTGCTGCCGCCGGAGCACTATCTCATATACACCAGCGGGCTCACCTGCGCGATGGAACTGAAGGGCAGCGAGCGGGCGGAGGTCTATCTTCTCGGCGGAAGGCTGAACGCGGAGAGCATGGCGACCTACGGCTCCGCCGCGGTGGACAGCATAAAGAATATCCACTTTGACATGGCGTTTATCGGCAGCACGGGGTTTGACGCCGCGCTGGGCTTCACGTGCAATAACGCCGAGGACGCAAAGCTGAAATCCGAGGCGATACGCCGCGCGGAGAAGAGCATCGTGCTGATGGATTCGGCAAAGCTCGGCGTCATCTCGACCTACACTTTCGCCATGCCGGAGGATATAGACATAATCGTCTGCGAGAGCGAGCTGTCGGCGGACATCGCGCGAGAGCTCGGCAGCCACGGCACAAAGCTGATATGAGCGGGGCGTTTTCGCCCCTGCCGCTGAAAAACCGCCCGGAGCACTGCTCCGGGCGGCGTTTGCTGTTATCGAATATATATTCACGCGAGATTGAGCCGCTTTTTCAGCAGCGCGGTGGTGGGGAAGTAGAGGATCGCAGCGAGCACGGCGGAGAGAATGACGTTGCCGATGAGCACAGCGTGCACCGCGGCAAAGCCGCCGGAGAGCGTGAGGAGATCGTTGACTGTTATCTCGAAGCGGTCAAGAAGTCCGCTTCCGTTCAGCGCGCCGAGCACGGCCCCTGAGAGCACGGACACGCCGATGCTAATGATGAAGTAGAACACAACGCTCCACGCGCCCTTGTGGTTGGCAAAGCTCTGCCCAATCGCCATGGCAAAGTAGAAGTGCAGGCAGGTGGTCACGGACGTGATGAACAGCGCGGCGAGCGTTTCGAGCGTCACGCCGATGACGTTGCCCGCACCGATCTGCGCGAACACATCGTGCACGGCGCTGCGCACGATGGCGGCATCCTCGCCGGTGAAGGCGAAGTTCGCGCTCACCACGACCATCAGCATCATCGCCAGCAGCACGGCAACAGCCGTGACCGCGAACCATATGAACGACACGATGAGCTTTGCCCACACGAGCGCGTCCACGCTCACGGGCAGAGTGAACATCAGGTACCCCTCGCTGCCGAGGAGGTTTTTATAAAATCGCTCTATCATGACGACGAGCGCCGCCACGCACACGGCGAAAACGCACACCGTGAACGCGATGAGGGTGAGCACAAAGACCACCGTCATGAAGCCCAGATCCTGCTCGCGGTCGAGCAGCACCACAGATATGCCGGACAGTATCGCCAGCACCAGCACCGCCGCGATCAGCGGCAGCATTACGCGGCTCGTCGCGCGCAGCTCCTGTTTTATAAGTTTACCTAGCATTTGAATACCTCCCTGAAAAGAGCGTCGACGCTCTTGCCGTGTTTCTCTCTTATCTCGTCCACGCCGGACTGCAGCACGATCTTGCCGCGGTTGACGAAGATGACCTCGTCAAGGACGTTCTCCACATCGCTGATGAGGTGCGTGGAGATGACGACTGAGGCGTCGGGGTCGTAGTTTTTGATGATGGTGTCAAGGATAAAGTCGCGCGTTGCGGGGTCGACACCGCCTATCGGCTCGTCGAGGAGATAGAGCTTGGCGCGGCGGCTCATCACGAGGATGAGCTGCACCTTCTCCCGCGTGCCCTTGGACATCTGCGAGAGCTTCTGCTTCGGCTCGAGTGCGAGGCGCGCGAGCATCTGCGTGCACCGCTCGCGGTCAAAGTCTGCATAGAAGTCTGCGTACATATCCATGAGCTTTTCAACGCTCATCCACTCCGGCAGGTGCAGCTTATCCGGCAGATAGCTCACGACTGCCTTCGTCGCGGGGGAGGGGCGCTCCCCGCAGATGAGTATCTCGCCCGCCGTCGGGGCGAGCAGTCCGTTCGCCAGCTTTATGAGCGTGGTCTTGCCGCTGCCGTTCGGACCCAGAAGCCCGACGACGCGCCCCGGCTCGATCGCGAGACTGACGTCCTCCAGTGCCGTCACCTTGCCGTAGCGCTTGGTGAGGCCTTTGCATTCAAGTGTTGCCATTGTTGTCCTCCTTTTCGCTGCTCTCAAGCAGCCTTATAATGTCCTCTCTCGTGTAGCCTATGCGCTGCATCGAATCCATGAACGAGCGTATGCTCGCCTCCGCCAGCGCCTTCTTCGTGGTCTCTATCACGTCCTCATCCTCCGTCACAAATCTTCCGTTGCTCCGCTGTGTGTACACAAGCCCCAGCCGCTCCAGCTCCTGAAACGCGCGCTGCATGGTGTTGGGGTTCACGCCCGCCTCCGAGGCAAGATCGCGCACCGCCGCGAGCCGCTGCCCGCGCGTATACTCGCCGGAGACGATGGCGAGCTTTATCTTGTCCACAAGCTGAGTGTAGATCGGCATGCTGCTGTCAAACTGCCATTCCATTATTACACCTCCTGCGTATCGCTGTGTTAAGCGATTAATACAATAACACAGCCGCGCGGATTTGTCAACAGCTTTCTGAAAAAAATATGCGCGCCGCATCACGCGGCGCGCATTTGGTATACACATATATTATTTTCTCCACCGTTCGCCGGACAGCAGATCGGCGAGGGTTACGGTGTCGAGATAGCCGTTGATGATCTCGTCCAGCTCCATCCACATCGGCACGGTCATGCACTCGGCCGCGCGTTCACAGTGGATGCTGCCGCTCTTTATGCATGCGACCGGGGCGAGGTTGTCCTCAATGCAGCGCAGGATGTCCCCCACGCGGTACTCCGATGCGGGTCTCGCGAGGCGGTATCCGCCCTCCTTGCCGCGCGTGCTGTCCACAAGCCCGGCCTTTTTCAGACTGCTCACGATGATTTCGAGATACTTCATGGAGACCTGCTGCCTCTCGGCAATGGTCTTGAGCGAGATGAACCCCTCGTCCCGGTGCTGGGCGAGGTCGAGCATCACGCGCAGGGCGTAGCGCCCCTTGGTGGTCACATTCATGCTTTTGTCCTTCCTTTTATAAGACAGCGCCGCGGTGCGGCGGACGGCTTTATATTATGTGGTGCATTTAATATACCACAAGTTGACTAGGAATTAAACACCCAAAGTGTGGCAAGACCTCAAAAATGCTGTGCAAAATTTGCACAGCAGAAATGCGAAAAAACTCTTGCTTTATTTCACTAATGTGGTATTATAGCAGCGTGCTAACAAGCTACCGATAAAAACAACAAACGATCTTCAGTATTTGAAAAGGAGAACACAAAAATGAAAAAGATACTTTCCATGATCCTCGCGCTTGCAATGGTGTTCGCGCTGTGCGCCTGCGGACAGAGCGCCGCACCTGCGGCCACTGCCGCCCCCGCTGCTGACGCTTCTGCCGATGCCGCCGAGCCTGCCGCGGAAGAGACCGCCGCTGACAGCGACCTCGCCTATGTCCAGGACAAGGGCACGCTGATCGTCGGCATCACGGACTTCGCCCCGATGGACTACAAGGATGATTCCGGCGAGTGGATAGGCTTCGACGCCGACACCGCGAAGGCCTTTGCCGAGTCCCTCGGCGTGACTGCCGAGTTTGTCGAGATCGACTGGGACAACAAGATCCTTGAGCTCAACAACAAGAGCATTGACTGCGTGTGGAACGGCATGACCCTCACCCCGGAGGTCATGAACTCCATGGAGACCTCTGAGGCTTACTGCAACAACGCGCAGGTCGTCGTTGTGAAGGCTGATGTCGCCGACCAGTACCAGACCGCCGAGAGCCTTTCTGAGCTTGCCTTCGCGGTCGAGGCCGGTTCCGCCGGTGAAGCCGCCGTCAAGGAGCTGGGCATCGAGCCCACCGCCGTGCAGAGCCAGTCCTCCGCGCTGATGGAGGTCGAGGCCGGCACCGCTGACGCATGCGTTATCGACCTGCTGATGGCGGGCGCGATGATCGGCGAGGGGACGAGCTACCCCGACCTGACCTACACCGTTCAGCTCACGAGCGAGGAGTACGGCGTCGGCTTCCGCACCGGCAGCGACCTTGCCGCCAAGCTCAATGAGTTCTTTGCCTCCGCTTACGCCGACGGCAGCCTCATGGAGATCGCCAACACCTACGGCGTGCAGGAATCCATCATTGCAAAGTGATCTGACTTAGTGTAAACTGAGAGAGCTTTTCCCAAAAGCAGAGAGGGCGCAGACCCTCTCTGCTTCGGGCGTTATATATGATACTGTAAGATCAGAAGAATTTTAACATACATAAGAGGTTTAACATGTTCCAGACCGTTCTCGCTTCTCTGTCTCTGGGCTTTCTGAAGTCCCTTGAGATATTCGCGCTCACGCTTCTGGGCGCGATCCCCCTGGGGCTTATCATCTCCCTCGGCTCGATGAGCCGCTTCAAGCCGCTCAATTACTTTGTCAAGCTCATCGTGTGGATCATCCGCGGCACACCGCTCATGCTGCAGCTTCTGCTCATCTACTACGGCCCCGGCATCGTGCTGGGCAACAACTGGTGGGGCAGCGGCGCGAGCGGGCGCTTCATCGCGGCGATGGTCGCCTTTATCTTCAACTACGCCTGCTATTTCTCCGAGATATTCCGCGGCGGCATTGAGGGCGTCCCGCGCGGTCAGCGCGAGGCGGGGCAGGTGCTGGGCATGACGAACACGCAGATATTCTTCCGCGTCACGCTTATGCAGGTCATAAAGCGCATCGTCCCCCCCATGGGCAACGAGGTCATCACCCTCGTGAAGGACACGTCCCTTGTGCGCGTGATCGCGGTGTACGAGGTCATGTGGAACGGTCAGGCGTTCATTAAGTCCGCCGGCATCATATGGCCGCTGTTCTTCACGGGCGTGTACTATCTCGCGTTCAGCGGTATACTCACGCTGCTGCTGGGCAGACTGGAAAAGCGGCTGGACTATTTCAAGGTGTAAGGGGGACGGGAATATGGCTTTACTGGAAGTTAAGGATCTGCGCAAGAGCTTTGACGAGCTTGAGGTGCTCAAGGGCATAAGCTTTTCCATGGAGCGCGGGGAGACGCTGTCCGTGATAGGACCGTCCGGCGGCGGCAAGACGACGCTGCTGCGGTGCATGAATTTCCTCGAAATGCCGGACTCCGGCGTTATCACCGTCGGCGGGGATGTGCTGTATTCCTCCCTGGAGGAGCATAAGCTCTCCGAGGATGAGATACGCCGCAACCGGCTGCACTTCGGGCTGGTGTTCCAGAGCTTCAATCTCTTCCCGCAGTATACGGCGCTGGACAATGTCGCCCTCGCGCCGAAGCTGCAGGCGAAAAGCCGCGCGGACTACCGCGCGAATAAGCGAGAGATAAATGCCGCCATCGAGCAGAAGAGCGAGGAGCTTCTGCGCCGCGTCGGGCTGGGGGACAAGCTGGGCTTTTACCCGCACCAGCTCTCCGGCGGACAGCAGCAGCGCGTCGCCATTGCCCGCGCCCTTGCGCTCACGCCGGAGGTGCTGTTCTTTGACGAGCCGACGAGCGCGCTCGACCCGGAGCTGACGGGCGAGGTGCTGGGCGTCATAAAGCAGCTGGCAAGCGAGAAAATGACGATGGTGGTCGTGACGCACGAGATGAGCTTTGCCGAGGCGGTGTCGAACCGCGTGCTCTTCATGGACGGCGGCTGCATCGTCGAGCAGGGCCCGCCCGCGCAGGTGTTTGAAAACCCACAGGAGGAGCGCACAAAGCAGTTCCTCAGCGGGTACGGAAAATAAAAAAGCAAAAGTAAGACGTCCGGGTCGTGTGACACGGACGTCTTTCCGTATGAGATGTGCACAAGGGGGAAACGGAAGCAAAGTGTATGAAAAGGCGAAAGACCTTTAGCATATCGTGAGGATGATCAATCGATCTCCGTTGCGGTGTTGAGGATCTCGCCGGTGCGCGCGTCGATGATGTATTCGTAGTCCACGCCGAAGGAGTCAACATCCACGTCGTACCACGCGGAGTAGCGGTTGTGCTCAAACTCAGAATCGACTTCTTTTATCTGCGCTGCGGTCAGTCCGCTGTCGGCAATTGCGATCTCTTCTGCCGCGCGTTTGCCGATATAGGTGGTGTTGTGCCGCCAGATGAAGTATCCGCCGATGGCAAGCCCGATGATGACAAGGACAAGAAATATAATAAGTACGGTTTTAAGAGTTTTGCTCATTTCATTTTCTCCTCTCAGGTTCTTTTTTGCTTTACGGCTTTAGAATAATATGATATTTTAAGAAAAGATTTAAAGAATACTTAATTTTCCCGGTTACAATATGCCAAAAAACCGACAGGAGCGAGAGAGCATGAGGATTCTGGTCGTAGAGGACGAAAAAAACCTCAACAGGATAATCACCGAGGCGATGGAGGACGAGGGGTACAGCGTCGACAGCTGCTTCAACGGCGCGGACGCGCTCGATTATGCGCTGACGGCGGTGTACGACGTTGTGATACTCGACATCATGCTGCCGAAGATGGACGGGCTGGAGCTGGTGCGGCGGCTGAGACGCAGCGGCAACCACACGCCGGTGCTGTTTCTGACGGCGCGCGACAGCGTCGCCGACCGCGTGGAGGGCTTGGAGAGCGGGGGAGATTACTACCTCACAAAGCCCTTTGATTTTCAGGAGCTTATAGCCGTGGTGCACGTCATGACGCGAAAGTACACCGGCAACCGCTCCAATGTCTACAATGTCGGTGACCTTACGATCGACACCTCCGCGCGCACCGCCACGCGCGCGGGCAAGAGCATCGACCTGACGCAGAAGGAATTTGCGCTGCTTGAGTACATGGTGCGCAACCGCGGCGTCGTCCTCTCGCGCGAGATGATAGAGAATAACCTCTGGAACTACGAGTACGAGGGCGGGACGAACGTTGTGGACGTTTACGTCGGGTATTTAAGAAAGAAGATGGACACGGGCTTTTCAAAAAAGCTCATACACACCGTGTGGGGCACCGGCTGGGTGCTGAGAGAGGAGTGAGCGGGCAGTGTCGGCAAAGCTGAGAGTGACGCTGTGGATAACGCTGATGGTTGTGCTGCTGGCGGCGATGGTGCTGGTGTTTGTGCTGGTGATAAACGGTGCGTCGGTCACGGACGACCCCGCGGGGCGGCTTGTGAAGGTCGTGCTGAAAAACGCGGACAATGTGGAGTTCGACAAGGGGCGCTTCGAGTGGGACGACCTTGATTTTTACAAGCGCGGTGTGTATTGCAGTGTTTATGACGAGACTGGCGAGCTCCTGTGCGGCGCGGCGCACGACAAGTGGGACGTTGACCTTCCGCTGGAAGCGAACGTTATACGCACGGTGCGCGCCGGGGATGAGGAGCTGTACGTCTACGACACGATGGTGGACATGGACGTGACAGACATATGGGTGCGCGGGGTGATCTCGACGGAGGACACGTCCGGGCTCATGCACACTATACTTATACTGACAGTGACGCTCCTGCCCGCACTGCTGGTGCTCTCCGTGGGCGGCGGGTGGCTGATCGCGTGGGGGGCGTTCCGACCGATGGACAGGATCATAGATGCCGCCAACAGCATTTCCGACGGGGACGATATATCCCGCCGGGTGAACATGCGCCGCGGACCGAGCGAGATGCGGCGGCTGAGCGCGGCGTTTGACAAAATGCTCGACCGGTTGGAGCAGTCGTTCATCACGGAGCGGCAGTTCGCCTCCGACGCCTCGCACGAGCTGAGAACGCCGATAACGGTCATCCTTGCCGAGTGCGACCGCGCCAAGCGCAAGGACAAGACGCGCGAGGACTTTCTCGGCTCCGTCGCCGTGATAGAGGAGCAGGGGCGCGCGATGAGCGAGCTGGTGCAGTCGCTTCTGAGCCTGACGCGCATGCAGCAGGGGACGGAGCGCTACCCCCTGCGCCGCGGCGATCTGAGCGAGTTTGTCGCCTCCTGCTGCGGGGAGTTCGTCCCCGCCGACGCGCGCGGCATAACGCTCACGACCGATATTGAGCCGGGGGTGGAGCTGGAATATAACCACGCGCTCATGTCGAGCGTGGTGCAGAATCTTTTGCAGAACGCCTATAAATACGGGCGCGAGGACGGACATATCAATGTGGCGCTGCACCGCGCCGACGGTAAGGCGGTGCTGACCGTGCAGGATGACGGTATAGGCATCGCGCCGGAGGATCAGGACAAGATTTGGCAGCGCTTCTGGCAGGCGGATGCCTCGCGCGGCGAGGACGGAGGCACGGGGCTGGGGCTTGCGATGGTAAAGGAGATAACACAGTTCCACGGCGGCACCGTCGCCGTCGAGAGCACGCCGGGAGAGGGCAGCACGTTCAGCGTGATACTGCCGCTTTGAAAGAGATAAGATAAACATACCCCCGCCGGGCTTCCGGCAGGGGTATGACACTATATGGACTATATGGAGTTTATATCGCGATCGGCACGGCGTCCGGCTCAATGGGGCAGACATAGCCGTCGGCGGAGCGCTCGGCGTGCTCGTCCTTGGCTTTTTTCAAAAGCTCCGGGTCGTTGATGAGCTCTATCGCGGCGGAGGCGATGACCTTGCCCGCGCAGCTGAGCGCCTTGTGGGCAAGCTCGGTCTTCCCGCAGGAGACGACCTGCCATGAATGCCCCGGCACGCCCGCGGGCCACGCCGCGACGATGATCTGCGCCGTCGGCGTCTGCCAGCTTACGTCGCCCACGTCCGTGCTGCCGGGGGTGAAGCCCTCGCCGGAATACTGCGGCATGAGAAAGTCGTTCATCGGCTTTGTCATGTTCTCCGTGAGCGCCTTGACGGTCTTTGCGATGGAGGAATCGAACCTTGCGCCTGTGCCGGGGGCGGAGGTCTCCGGCGCGTAGGTCTTTTTCAGCGCGGCGGCGAACGCCAGCTCGTCCTCGGTGTGCTGCGGCACGCCGACCCCCTCAAAGCAGCTGTGCATCAGCTTTTCCAGCGTGTAATTTGGCAGGGTCTCCGCCGTGCCGTCGATGAACACGCGCTCAAAGCTCGTGCCGGTCATGAGCGCCGCGCCCTTGGCGATGTCGTCCACGCGCGCCTGAAGCTTCACGGAGTCGGCGACCTTGTTGGCACGCACCATGTACAGCACCGACGCCTTTGACTGCACCACGTTCGGCGATATGCCGCCCGCGTCGGTGATGGCGTAGTGGATGCGGCAGTCGTCGGTCATATGCTCGCGCAGAAACTGCACGCCGACGTTCATCAGCTCCACCGCGTCCAGCGCGCTGCGCCCGTTATACGGGTCGCCCGCGGCGTGCGCGGCAACGCCCTTGAATTTATAGAGCACCTGAATGCAGGAATTATTCGTGCCGGTGGAGTTCTCGTTCACGTCGCCGGGATGCCATGTCAGCGCCGCGTCCAGCCCGTACCACAGACCCTCGCGCGCCATGTACGCCTTGCCCGCGCCGCCCTCTTCGCCGGGACAGCCGTAGAAGATGACCGTGCCGGGCTTGCCGGTGCTCACGAGATACGTCTTCACCGCCGCTGCCGCCGCGAGCGAGCCCGCGCCGAGCATGTTGTGCCCGCAGCCGTGCCCGTTTCCGCCGTCGGCTATGGGGTCGGGCGCGGTCTCGCCGCATTTCTGGGAGAGGCCGGACAGCGCGTCAAACTCGCCGAGTATGCCGATGATGGGGTGCCCCGCGCCGTAGGTGCCGGAGAACGCGGTCTCTATGCCGCATATGCCCTTTTCCACCTTGAAGCCCAGCTTTTCCAGCGCGTCGCAGTAGAGCGCGGCGGCGTGGTGCTCCTTGAGCGACAGCTCAGGGTCGTCCCATATGCTGTCGGAAATGCCGTTGTATATTTCCGCGTTGGCGTCGACGGACGCCAGTGCATTTTTTTTCAGTTCATCCATGACATTTATACCTCAATAAATATGTATCACAGCACCTTGGAGAGAAAGTCCCGGAGCCTCGGGCTCTGCGGGTGGTCGAGTATCTCCTCCGGCGTTCCCTGCTCGACGATCTGCCCCGCGTCCATGAACACGACGCGGTTGCCGACCTCGCGGGCAAAGCCCATCTCGTGCGTCACGACCACCATCGTCATCCCCTCCGTGGCGAGCTTTTTCATCACGTCCAGCACCTCGCCCACCATCTCAGGGTCGAGCGCGCTCGTCGGCTCGTCGAAGAGCATGACGTCCGGCTCCATCGCCAGCGCCCGCACTATGGCGACGCGCTGCTTCTGCCCGCCGGAGAGCTGCGCGGGATACGCCCCGGCTCTGTCCTCCAGCCCGACGCGGCGCAGCAGCTCCTTGGCCTTCGCCTCGGCTTCCGCCTTGTCCGCCTTCTTGACGAGCACCGGCGCAATGGTCATGTTGTCGAGCACGGTCTTGTGCGGGAAGAGGTTGAAGTGCTGAAACACCATGCCCATCTTCTGGCGGTACAGGTCGAGGTTGAGCTTCTTCCCGTCCGCACCGCGCTTTTTCGTGATGTCCACGCCCTCGAATATGACCTCGCCCGCCGTGGGCTGCTCAAGGAGGTTCAGCGAGCGCAGCAGCGTCGACTTGCCGGAGCCGGACGGACCGATCACCACGACGACGTCGCCCTTATATATGTCAAGGCTTACGCCGACGAGCGCCTTCACAGCGCCGTCATTATAATATTTCCTGAGGTTTTTGACCTCTATAAGCTTGTCACCTGTCAACACGGCTCATCTTCCTTTCAAAATGCCCGAAGAGCTTGCTCAGCAAGAACGTCATGAGGAAATATATCACGCCCACTATGACCAGCGGCTCTATGGGCAGATAGGTCGCGCCCTTGACGATGAGATATTGCGTCATGAGATCGCCGATGAAGAACGTGGATGCGAGGGAGGTATCCTTGATGATCATGACGAACTCGTTGCCGAGCGCGGGGAGAATGGTGCGCAGCGCCTGGGGGACGATGATGTGCCACGTGCACTGCGCGGCGCTCATGCCGAGACTGCGCGCCGCCTCCGTCTGTCCAACGTCCACCGACTGCAGCCCCGAGCGTATGACCTCGGAGACATAGGCGGCGCTGTTGCATATGAGGGCGATGGCGATGCACAGAAACTTCTGCTTGTTGAGCGCGGGGATGAGAGAGGGCAGGGCAAAATAGAAGAAATAAAGCTGCAGAAGCATGGGCGTGCCGCGGATGATCTCAATATACGCCGTGGCGAGCCAGCGCACCGGCGCGATCTTCGCGGTCTTCATCCATGCGATGAGGCACGCCAGCAGCGCACCGAAGCCGACTGTTATCGCCGAGAGCAGCAGCGTGTACGACACGCCGTCGATCAGGAACTTGTCCCAGTATTTCGAGAACAGCTTTATTATATTGTCGAGACTTATAAAGGTCATGGCCATAGCTCCTTATGCGCGCCGCTGCATTCTCACAGCGGCGCGCGGGATTTTTATTGTTCGATCAGTCCTCGACGGTGACTTCCGTGGCGCTGGCTTCGAGGGAAAGTGCCTTAGCCTCGTCGTACCATGTGCCGTACAGCCCGTCGGCGTAGGCCTTTGCGAGCGCCTCGTTGACGACCTCGAGCAGCTCGGTCTCGCCCTTGGTGATCATGATCACGTTCGCCTCGTACTCGGCGGCGACGTCAAACTGCCATGCGCAGACGACGAGATCAGGATTGGAGGCAATGATGGCCTCGGCATTGCCCTGCGCCACTGCAAGCGCCTCTATGCTGCCGCTCTGGAGCTCCAGCACGCCGGTGCCGAGGTCGCCGATGGTGACGGGGTTGGCGTCAGGGAGCTGGGAGGTGAGAAGCTGCATCTGGAGAGAGGCGTTCTGCGCGCCGACATCCACGCCGTTAAAGTCCTCGGCGGTGGTGTACTTGTCGGCATTGTCAGCCTTGATGAGGATGACCTGCTGGGTCTCGTTGTCGCCGGCGTAGTAGTAATCGCTCAGCTCATAGTTCTCGGCGCGCTCCTCCGTCCAGGAGTAGCCGGAGATGGACATGGGGACGGACGCGGTGTAGACCGCGGTCTGGCAGGCATCGAAGCTCATCGGCTCTATCTGGAGCGACACGCCGATGGTGTCGGCGATGTACTTGGCCAGCGTCACGTCAAAGCCGACGTACTGCTCCTGACCGGACTTCGAGGAATCGACGAACTCCATCGGCGCAAAGTCCGGGGAGAGCGCGACGCTCAGCACGCCGTCTGCCTTTATCTGCTCCAGCGCGTTCGCCGGTGCGGCGGACTGTGCGCTGCTGTCGGAAGAGGTGCTGCCGGTGCTGCCGCAGGCGCAGAGCGCGAGCATCATGACGGCGGCCATTGCGAGGGAAACGATTTTTGTAAGCTTTTTCATTTTGTGTGCTCCATATAGCGTTGAATGAATTTTTATTTGACTACGCTGCGAATGATAGCATAAATATTCAATACTGTCAATAGAAAAATGAAAAAATATTCATCAATATTCACGTTTTGTGAATATTTACACACAGCGCGGCGGGAACGGGCGGGTGCTGTTGTGTAAGTTCGCTCAAAAAGCGCAAAAAATTTGAGGACAATAATAATAAAAGTATTGCAATACGGGAATAAATCTGGTATTATATCAAGGCATTTCGCACGGGGACGGACTTTCCCCCATGTGGCCGCGAGGCTTGGTGGAGGGGTTGAAGTTCCCGGAGGAAAAAACAAAATATTTGGAGGAAATGAAATGTCAGTAGTATCCATGAAGCAGCTTCTGGAAGCCGGTGTCCACTTCGGTCACCAGACCCGCCGCTGGAACCCCAAGATGGCCGAGTACATTTACTGCGAGCGCAACGGCATCTACATCATCGACCTGCAGAAGACCGTCAAGAAGCTCGAAGAGGCTTATGACTTCGTCCGTCAGCTGGCCGAGAACGGGCAGAGCATTCTGTTCGTCGGCACAAAGAAGCAGGCGACCGATGCCGTCAAGGAAGAGGCCTCCCGCGTCGGCATGTACTATGTCAACGCCCGCTGGCTGGGCGGTATGCTCACCAACTTCAAGACCATGCGCACCCGCGTTGACCGTCTTGCACAGCTCAAGAAGATGCAGGAGGACGGCACGTTCGATATGCTGCCCAAGAAGGAAGTCATGAAGCACCTGGGCGAGATGGAAAAGCTCGAGAAGTACCTGGGCGGCGTGAAGGACATGAAGAAGCTCCCCGGCGCGCTGTTCGTCGTTGACCCCCGCAAGGAGCACAACGCCATCGCCGAGGCACGCAAGCTGCACATCCCCATCGTTGCCATCGTCGACACCAACTGCGACCCCGATGAGGTCGATTATGTCATCCCCGCGAATGACGACGCTATCCGCGCCATCCGTCTGATTGCCTCCACCATGGCCAACGCCGTGCAGGAAGGCCGTCAGGGCGTTGACGCCGAGGCCGCCGAGGGCGAGGCTGTCGAAGCCGCTGCTGCCGAGGCCGGTGCAGAGGAATAATCCCAAAACTTTAATATCTATGGATAAGGGGCGGCTATGCAGCCCCTTATCTTGAGTAATCATATTTCATTATAATAGGAGGAAAATGAACATGGCATTTACCGCTCAGGATGTTAAAACTCTCCGTGAGATGACCAACGTCGGCATGATGGACTGCAAGAAGGCCCTCACCGAGACCGACGGCGATATGGACAAGGCAGTCGAGTGGCTGCGTGAAAAGGGACTGGCAAAGGCCGCGAAGAAGGCCGGCCGCATTGCTGCCGAGGGTATGGCTTACGCCGATGTGTGCCCCAAGTGCGGCGTCGGCGCCATTGTCGAGGTCAACTGCGAGACCGACTTCTGCGCCAAGAGCGAGCTGTTCGTCGCGTTCGTCAAGGACATCTGCAAGACCGTCATCACCGAGAACCCCGCAGACGTTGACGCGCTTATGAACTGCAAGTACGCCGGCTCTGACCTCACCGTTGCCGAGACCCTCCCCGAGAAGGTCATGTCCATCGGCGAGAATCTCCAGATCCGCCGCTTCGTCCGCTTCGACAAGAACACCAGCGTCGCTTACGTCCACGCCGGCGGCAAGATCGGCGTGCTCGTCAACCTCGAGGTCGAGGGCGGCATTGACGCCACCGAGATCGGCAAGAACGTCGCCATGCAGATCGCGGCTCTCAATCCCCGCTTCTGGGACAAGAGCAACGTCACCGAGGATGTTCTCGAAGAGGAGAAGAAGATCGCGCTCGCGCTCATGGATCAGGACCCGAAGATGGCCTCCAAGCCGCAGCAGGTCAAGGAAAAGATCGTCATGGGCAAGATGAACAAGTTCTACGAAGAGAACTGCCTGCTCCAGCAGGAGTTTGTCAAGGACAATTCCATGACCGTCGAGAAATACATCGCCAGCGCCGCGAAGGAGCTTGGCGGCTCTGTCAAGTTCGTCGACGCCGTCCGCTTCATGAAGGGCGAGGGCATCGAGAAGAAGCAGGAAGACTTCGCCGCGGAAGTCGCTGCCCAGATGAACATGGGCAAGTGAGCACCCGTCTGAGTTCAAAAAAGCATATTGCAGCGACCCCTCATGGGGTCGCTGTTTATTTTCCTATTAAATTTGTATGAGTTTGCGCTCCATGTTGCGGCTGCAACATAATAGCGGCGCAATTTGTATATAATAGTATACAGTACAGGAGGAGAGCGGCACGCGGCTTCGCCCGGCGCTTTCCGGAAAGAAAGGTTAAATAGAGAGATGCTTGAACTGAAAAACATCCGCTTTGAGGTGGAAGCGGAGGACAAGTCCAAGGAGATAATCAAGGACGTGAGTCTGACGATCCCCGATGGGGAGTTCGTGGTCGTCACGGGTCCGAACGGCGGCGGCAAGTCCACGCTCGCGCGCCTAATAATGGGCATTGAGCAGCCCACCGACGGCTCTATCGTGTTTGACGGGCAGGATATAACCGCCCTCGGCGTGACGGAGCGCGCCAATCTCGGCATCAGCTACGCATTGCAGCAGCCCGTGCGCTTCAAGGGCATCCGCGTGGTCGACCTGCTGCGCCTCGCGGCGAAGAAGGAGCTGACCATTGGCGAGGCGTGCGACTATCTCGCGGCAGTGGGGCTGTGCGCGCGCGACTATGTCGAGCGCGAGGTGAATTCCAGCCTCTCCGGCGGCGAGCTCAAGCGCATTGAGATCGCCACGGTGCTCGCGCGCGGCACGCGCCTCGCGGTGTTCGACGAGCCTGAGGCGGGCATCGACCTGTGGAGCTTCCAGAGCCTCATACAGGTTTTTGAGAATATGCGCAGGCGCACCCACGGCTCAATTCTCATAATCTCCCATCAGGAGCGTATACTGGAGATCGCGGACGAGATCGTGCTAATCGCGGACGGCAGGGTGGAAAAGCAGGGACGGCGGGACGATATACTGCCGGAGCTGATGAAGACCACCGCGCCCGCGATGTGCAACAGGATAATGGAAGGGGGACGCAGCGATGCTCAGTGATGTACAAAAGCGCCTGCTCGCGGAGATCGCCGACCTGCACAAGGTGCCGGAGGGGGCGTACAACATCCGCGCCAACGGCACGAGCGCCGGGCGCAGCTCCACCGCGAACATAGAGATAACCTCGAAAGAGGATAAGCCCGGCATTGACATACGCATCAAGCCCGGCACGAAAAACGAGAGCGTGCACATCCCCGTCGTCGTCAGCGAGAGCGGACTGAAGGACGTGGTGTACAATGACTTCTTCGTCGGTGACGACAGCGACGTGCTCATCGTCGCGGGCTGCGGCATCAACAACTGCGGCAGTCAGGACTCCGACCATGACGGCGTGCACCGCTTCTTCGTCGGCAGGAACGCCCGCGTGAAGTATGTTGAGAAGCACTACGGCGAGGGCGACGGCACCGGCAAGCGCATCCTCAACCCAACGACCGAGGTCAACCTCGGCGAGGGCAGCTCCATGGAGATGGAGATGGTGCAGATAAAGGGCGTGGACTCCACTGTCCGCCTCACGACTGCCAAGCTCGAAGCGAACGCGCGCCTTGTCGTGCGCGAAAGACTGATGACCCACGGGACGCAGCACGCCGACAGCAGCTATACCATCGAGCTCAACGGCGACGGCAGCAGCGCGGACGTTGTGTCGCGCTCGGTCGCGAGGGAGCAGAGTACCCAGCATTACTGCTCGCGCCTTATCGGCAACGCCGCGTGCTCAGGTCACACCGAGTGTGACGCGATCATCATGGACACGGCGAAGGTGCTTGCTGTGCCTGAGCTTGAGGCCAACTGCGTCGACGCGGCGCTCATCCACGAGGCCGCCATCGGCAAGATCGCCGGTGACCAGATCATAAAGCTCATGACCCTCGGGCTCACCGAAGCCGAGGCGGAGGAGCAGATCGTCAACGGATTCCTGAGATAAGCGAATATACGAAACAGCGCCCTCCCGCATTTTTTGCGGGAGGGCGTTTTGCTCGCGCCGTCTGCGTCCTCTTGAAAATTACGCAGGATATGCTAAAATACGGATATAGAGCGATGAAGGAGGATGATACCATGGCGAACGACACCGATATAAGACTGCAAAATCAGGTGATATACTCAATATACATAAGAAACCACACGCCGGAGGGAACGTTCCGCGCCGTCATACCCGACCTTGACCGCATAAAGGCGCTCGGCACGGACATCATCTGGCTGCTGCCCATCCACCCGATAGGGGAGAAGGGCAAGAAGGGCAGCCTCGGCTGCCCCTACGCCAACCGCGACTATCGCGCCGTCAACCCCGCCTACGGCACTATGGAGGATTTCCGCGCGCTCGTCGACGCGATACATGCGCGCGGCATGAAGTGCATGATAGACGTGGTGTATAACCACACCTCGCCCGACTCCGTGCTCTACGCCGAGCACCCGGAGTTCTTCTACCGCGGCGCGGACGGCAGACCCGGCAACAAGATGGGCGACTGGTCGGACGTCATTGACCTTGACTATTCAAACCGCGCGCTGTGGGATTATCAGATAGAATCGCTGAAAATGTGGGCGGGGATAGTCGACGGGTTTCGGTGCGACGTGGCGTCCTTTGTGCCGCTGGAGTTCTGGGAGGCGGCGCGGCGCGCTGTCAGTGCGGTGCGCCCGGGGTGCATATGGCTGGCGGAGACCGTGCATCAGAGCTACGGCTGCCGCGCGCGGCGGCTCGGGATATACTCCATGCTCGACTGCGACGGCTACTCCGCGTTCGACATGGAATATGACTACGACACGCGCGAGGTGTTCGACCGGTATCTCGCCGGGGAGGTCGCACTCAGCCACTGGCTTGACTTCCTGAACTATCAGGAGGGGGCGTACCGCGCCAACTACAATAAGCTCCGCTGTCTGGAAAACCACGATCAGCCGCGCATCCGCTCGTTTGTGCACGATGAGCGCGCGCTCGTCAACTACACGGCGCTGATCTATTTCCTCAAGGGTACAACGCTCATCTACGCCGGGCAGGAGTTTGAAAACGAGCACCTGCCTAGTCTCTTCGAACGCGACGTTATCGACCGCGCCACGGGGCGCGACCTCAGCGCGCTCATGCGCCGCCTGTATGAGATAAAGAGCGGTGTGTTCGGCGCGGCGGACTGGTTCCGCGCCGAGGCGGACGACGCGCGCGATATTGCCGTGTGCCAGCGCGGCGGTGGCGGGCGGCGCTTTATCGGGGTGTTCTCGCTGAAAGCAAAGCCGTACGAGGTCACGGTCGACGCGCTGGACGGGGAGTATGAGGAGCTTATCTCCGGCGGTACGGTTCGCGTCGCGGGCGGAAGGCTCGCCGGCACCGGCGAGCCGGTAATTATAAGAGTTGAATAAAAATAAGTGGGTCCGCAGGAGCGGGCCCACTTGGCATATACGGTTTACTTTGCGGTGACGGGCTCCTTCTCCGCCTCCTCGGCGGCTTCGGCAGCCTTGATCTTTGCCAGCTCCTCTTCCTCAAGCACGCGGTAGGCGACCTTGCCCACGAGCGTCTTGGGCATATCATCGCGGAACTCGATGTCGTAGGGCATGGCGTACTTGGCGATGTTCTTGCGGCAGTAGTCCATGAGCGCCTGCTTGGTCTTGTCGTTGGGCGCGACATCGGGGGAGAGCTTCACGAACGCCTTGACCTTCTGCATCTTGTAAGCGTCAGGCACGCCGATGACACAGCTCATCTGCACAAATTCGTGCGCGTCGAGTATGTTCTCTATCTGACCGGGGTAGACGTTGTAGCCGGAGGAGATTATCATCCTCTTCGCGCGCCCCTTGAAGTAGATGAAGCCGTGCTCGTCCATCGAGCCGAGGTCGCCGGTGTAGACCCAGGTGAGCCCGTCGGCGTGATGGCGCAGCGTCTGCGCGGTCTCGTCGGGGTGCTTCATGTATTCCTTCATGACGGTGGGACCGGCGAGCAGTATCTCGCCCTCCTCGCCGTAGGGAAGCTCGCGGTCAGTGCCTGGCTCGACGATCTTTATATACGTGTCCGGGAACGGCAGACCGATGCTGCCCTCCTTGAACATGTGCGGCGGCGTCAGGCAGCAGGCGGTGACGGTCTCCGTCGTGCCGTAGCCCTCGCGCACCTGGATGGTGGCGTGGTGGTCGTAGAGGAACTTGTCGAACTTCTTTTTCAGCTCGATCGACAGCGAGTCGCCGCCGGAGAACACGCCCTTAAGGCAGCTCAGATCCGCGCCGTCCATGCTCGGCAGACGCAGCAGCGCTTCATACAGCGTCGGCACACCGGCGATGAAGTTGCAGCGGTACTTGACGATCTGCTTTGCGTAGCTTTTGGCGGTGAAGCGCGGGATGAGGATGCAGCGCCCGCCCTGAGAGAGCATCGTGTGGATGCACACGCCCAGACCGAACCCGTGGAACAGCGGCATCGCCGCGAGCATACGGTCGCCGGGGCGGAACATGGGGTTGGCCGCGATGACCTGCTGACCGAGGGCGTTGAAGTTCTTGTTGGTAAGGACGATGCCCTTTGTCGTGCCGGTCGTGCCGCCGGAGTAGAGAATGACGGCGGGGTCGTCGCCATGGCGCTCGACCTTGTAATTGTAGAAGCATGCGTTGCTCAGCTTGAGGAAATCGCCCCAGCGGATAACGGGCGCGTCGGCGGGGATCTTTTTTATCTTGCGACCCTCGGTGAGCATATAGCCCGCGCGTATCGGGCGCGAGAGCGCGTCCTTGACGCTGGCGATGATGATGTTGACGACCTTGGTGTTCTGGCGGATGTTCTCAAACTTGTTGTAGAACTGGTCGAGCGTGATGGCGGTGACGCTCTCAGACTCGTTGAGGTAGAACTCTATCTCCTTCTCCGCCGACAGGGGGTGGATCATGTTCGCGATGCCGCCGACGAGGTTGACGGCGTAGAACATATATATCGCCTGTGGGCAGTTGGGCATGGCGATGGTGACCTTGTCGCCCTCGCGCACGCCGATGGTCTTGAGCGCCTTTGCGCAGCGCTCCGTCTCGCGGACAAGCTCCTTGTACGTGGTGGACTTGCCCATGAAGTCAAAGGCGATGTTGTTGGGGTAGGTCTCGGCGATCTTTGCCACGGCCTCGAACATGGAGCCGTCGAAGTAGTCCAGATGCAGCGGGACTTCGCCCACATAGTCCTTCCACGGCATTTTCGCGGTTATTTCGTTCATTTTCTTCTCCTTCTTCTATATCAACAATAAATGCGGAGGTCAAAGGATCATTTGTACTCAAAGCCGCTGGGCTCGCTCAGGGGCTTGTCGAGCAGCTCGGGGTGCTCAAATATGTACTTGATGAGCTTGAGGCTGCGCGCGAAGTAGAACCCGTCGCCTATGCGCTCGTCCAGTGTCGCGCCGACGTCGACGACATCGCGCACCTCGCGCGTCCCGTCGGGCATGACCATCTCTTCCTTGCGCAGTGTGCCAAGCGTGACCATGATGCTGTTCGTGCCGTAGTTGTTCAGATGGTGGTACACGGCGGGCGCCTTTATGCTGCCGAGGTTGCTGACAAGGACGCTGGAATAGTTCGTGTCGCCCTCGGTGAGGGATTTCGGCATGAGCCCCCAGAAGTCGAGTATGCGGATGATGCCGAACACGGGGATCAGCAGAAAGCGCGGCAGCCGCGCGAATGCGTCAATGGCAGAATCAATGCCGCCGGTGGAGTGGTCGCTTTTGCGCGTCTGGGTGACATCGCCGACTATGTGGCGGCTGACGGAGTCAACGGTGTCCTCGTCGCGCGCGGTGACGGTCAGCAGCGATTCCTCCGCGCCGTCGGCAAACTTGCGCTTGCACACGAAGCTGACGGTGATGTCGTAGCGCTCATACGTGCGTCTGCCGGAGATGTAGCGGTTCATGAGCGGGCGCTCGCGCAGCATACGCTCAAGGCAGACAACGAACGCATGGAACACCGTGGTCTTGTACTCCGGGTGCTCCGCGTTCTTCTTCTCAAGGAACTTTACAAGATTTGTTGCGTCAAATGTATCGTTCAGGTACACCTCGCACTCGGCGCGGTGCGGCATGAGGTTCGCCATAACGGTCTGAAGCCCTGTGACCTCACGCACCCAGCGTGCGTCGCGTCTGTCGCCGCGGCGGCGTTTTCTCTTCACGGTCTCGCTCATATTGTTTGTGTTCTCCCTTCATTAAACTCACTTTTGAGTTCGCGTTCTCTCTTCTTCCGAGATGTCTTCTTTCGATTCTCCAAGCAAGAGAGATTCTAAGGCCTGAGAGGAGAAAAAGCAATATTTATTTCAAAATTTCGTAGTAATCTTAAGTATACTATTAGTAGAGTTGAGTAAAACCAAGGGTTTGTGCAAAAGTTTTGGGCGATATCGTTGACGGAGGTCGGGTTTAAATGCTATAATAAACTATGTATTGGACAAAAAAGTGGAAGATACAAAAGCAACAGACTTCACAAGAAAGACAGGGATCAGTATGATTTGCAGATTTTGCGGCAACGTGATAGATGACAATACCTCCGTGTGCCCGTACTGCGGTAGCGCGGTGCAGAGCTACACCGAGGAGGAGAGCTATGACAGCGCCCCGGCATATGACGACGCCCCCGCCTATGACTCCGGCGCGGCGTATGACGACAGCGCATATGAGGACGACGGGCAGGACTATTCCGCGCCTGCGCCGAAGAAAAAGCTCGGCGGCGGCGGAATCAAGTTGCCGAACCTCCCCATGTCCACTATCATCTCCATCGCCAGCGCGATTTTCAGCTTTCTGTGCCTGCTGACGGTCAGCTCCATAAAGAGCAGCATTTCCGACAGCACCAACACCATCCTCACCGGCGTCAACCAGATACAAAGCTCCGTCACGCAGATCGACGACAAGATAGGCGGGCTTGACTCCACCGTCGCCAATGTTCAGCAGCAGGCGTACAACCAGCTCGCCAGCCAGACCATCACCATCGATAAGAACATCACCAGCCTTACGGGCCCCGTCGCGCTCAACCGCTATAACCAGATGTTCATCGTCAAGGCGAAGGGCTCGCTCAACCTCAACACATCGTTCACGTGGCAGAAGTATAATGAGTCCACCGGCGGCTGGACGGATATAGTGTTCACTGGCAGCGCCACCACGAACGATGAGTACGGTCTGCGCCTTGAGAACAAGATGGAGGACGGGCTGTATGTCTCCGTGCTGTGGGCGAACGGTATAACCAAGGCCGCGGAGGGCACCTACCGCTGCGTGATAACCGACACCAACGGCATCACCAAGACCAGCGCCGAGGCGACCGTGCAGGTCTCCGACACTCCTGCGACGTGATGTGACACGGCGGAAGTGATATAATGCGTACAAGTACAAGGGGCTTATAAAAAAGCCCCTTGTCTCATCCGAGAAGATAGGAGGGGGCGTCGATGGCTCTCGACAAGGAGTATTTTGACGCGATAAGCATAGACCTTGTGAAGAAGAAGTATTATAACGCCAACAAGGTCAACGCCGTGCTGGACGATATACGCGCGCAGGCGCTCGCCATGACGGAGGAGCTGAATACCGCGCGTGTGCAGTTGGACGCGCTCAACAGCCAGAAGGCGGAGATAGGCGAGGCGGTCATGTCCGCGCAGCAGATATACCGGGAGATCGTTGAAAAGGCGAACACCCGCGCGGCGGACATCGTCGCGGAGGCGGAGCGCAAGCGCGCGGCGCTGGAGAAGGACAACGCCCGGCTGGAGGAATACGCCGTGAAGCGCGTGGAGAGCTGCTTTGCCATGGCGCGCGAGCAGCACCTTGCGGCGATAGAGGCGATAAACAGCGAGTGGCAGGAGTTTTTGTGCGGGCTTGACAGCGCCGACGCGGACGAGAACGGGGATGAGACCGATGCCGCCGCCCTGCCGCGCGATATTGGCGACCGGCTTGCCGCCATTGCCAGCGGGATAAAGGATACGCTGAACTAAAATTTGCGCTGCGGCGAAAAAAACACTTGACAAAACGCGAAAAATCTATATAATAGCATATGCGTTTAGCGGGATTGTGTAAAGGTAGCACAGCGGACTCTGACTCCGTATGTGAGGGTTCGAATCCTTCTCCCGCTGCCAAAAAGCAGCTCGTCATCTGACGGGCTGCTTTTGCTATGCCAGTGTATAGATTACGGGATTCGAAACCCTCACATAAAATAAGATCGCGGCGCGGCTGCGCCCCGCAGGCGCGAGGGTTCGAATCCTTCTCCCGCTGCCATGTCGTCGCAAGCTGCATATCGCTTGCGACGACGTGGTGGACAGCGACTCGCTTCGCTCGCATGCATAAGTTCGCCTTAGCCAAAAATGCTCCGTTTCTCTCGCATTTTTGGAGGCTCACTTATCGAACCTACGGTTCTCGTCCCCAGTTTCACATAAAGAAGCAGCACACCCAAACGGGTGTGCTGCTTCTTTGGTGGAGAGTGGCGGACTCGAACCGTCGACCTTCCGCGTGTGAGGCGGACGCTCTAACCAGCTGAGCTAACCCTCCAAGAGCTTAATTACTATAACATATAGCTCCGCACATTTCAAGAGAAATTTTTCATTTTGCAATTTTTATTTGGATTTTGAAAAAATATAGTTGACATTTTCGCCGCTCTCTGGTAGAATCCTTATTGCTGTTCGATGAATGGCATATGGCGGCATAGCTCAGCTGGCTAGAGCATGCGGTTCATACCCGCAGTGTCCCCGGTTCAAATCCAGGTGCCGCTACCAAGCAAAGGCGCAGCGTTTTACACTGCGCCTTTTATATGGCCCGTTGGTCAAGTGGTTAAGACACCGCCCTTTCACGGCGGTAACATGGGTTCGAGTC
>CAKTKU010000009.1 GCA_934572335.1 uncultured Oscillospiraceae bacterium | reverse complement strand
GGCATGGCGCTGGGCTTTCCGGAGAAATCCGCAGATGTTCGCCTTGCGCAGTACGAGAATGGTTCCAGAACGCCCAAAGCGGACGTGACCGCTGCGCTGGCACAGGCGCTTGACGTTTCGCCCAAGGCGCTGGATGTACCGGACATTGATTCTTATACAGGGCTGATGCACACGCTATTCACGCTGGAGGACAGATACGGTCTTGAGGTCTGCGAGTGTGAGGGTGAAGTGCATCTGCGCGTTCATATCCACAAAGGACGCGACGCAGCGGCGCTTCACATGATGCTTTCCGCATGGGGTGCGGTTGCCGCTAAGCTGAAAGCGGGGGAGATTACCAAAGAAGAATACGACCGCTGGCGCTACCGCTATCCTGAACTTGACACCTCCGGTCAGTGGCACAAGATCACGCCGTCGCAGGAGCTGAGTGACCTGCTCCTTGCTGATCTCAAGGAACACACCGAAGAATAACAAAAGGCTCTGCCGACCTTCTTTTACAGAAAGTCAGCAGAGCCTTTTTTCGCTCTCAATATAGGATTGGATGCGATAGCAAACCTGCAAACCATTCGCTCGCCAAAACAAGAACAAACAAAATGGCTTTGGTATCTGCTATCATTTTGCTATCAAACAGGAAATGAGATTTTCAAAAAATGAGTGTTTTCAAGGCTTTTCAGCCCCTCATGTTCACTTTTTTCTCATTCCCACTCGATGGTGGCAGGGGGCTTGCCGGTTATGTCGTACACGACGCGACCGACGCCCTTGACCTCGTTGACGATCCTCGCGGAGACGATGCCGAGCACCTTATGCGAAATGGGCGCGTACTCACAGGTCATGAAGTCCGACGTGCGGACGGCGCGCAGGGCGAGAGTATAGTCATAGGTGCGGAAGTCGCCCACAACGCCGACGGAGCGCATATCCGTGAGCACGGCGAAATACTGATCCGCCTTGATACGGCGGCGGCTGACCTCCTCACGGAAGATCGCGTCCGCGTCGCGGAGGATGGCGAGCTTCTCCTCGGTTATCTCGCCCATGACGCGCACGGCGAGACCGGGGCCGGGGAACGGCTGGCGCTCGACAAACGCGCGCGGCAGACCAAGCTGCCGTCCGAGCGCGCGCACCTCGTCCTTGAACAGTCCGCGCAGCGGCTCGACAACGCCGTCAAAGCCCATATCCTTCGGCAGACCGCCGACATTGTGATGGCTCTTTATCGTCGCGGCCTTGCTGCCGCCGGACTCGATAACATCGGGATAGATCGTCCCCTGCGCGAGGAAGCGGATATGCGGAAGCTTCTTTGCCTCCTCCTCAAACACGCGCACGAACTCCGCGCCGATGATCTTGCGCTTGCGCTCCGGCTCCGTGACCCCGGCGAGCGCAGTGAGAAAGCGCTGCTGCGCGTTGACGCGGATGAAGTGCAGGTCGCGCCCGGCGAACGCCGCCTCGACCTCGTCCCCCTCGTTCTTGCGCATGAGACCGTGGTCAACAAAAATGCAGTGGAGCTGGCCGGGTATCGCCTTGGAGAGGAGCGCGGCGCACACGGACGAATCCACGCCGCCGGAAAGCCCGAGGATGACATGCGCGTCGCCGACCTGCGCGCGCACCTTCTCGATAAGCTCCAGCTCAAGGTTCTTGAGGTTATAGTCCCCTGCCGCGCCGCACGCCTCATAGAGGAACGCGCGAATCATGTCAGTGCCGCGGGGCGTGCTCTCGACCTCCGGGTGAAACTGGAACGCATAGAGGCGCTTTTTATAATTCGCCATGGCGGCGTTGGGGCAGGTCTCCGTATGCGCGATGGAGACAAAGCCCGCGGGCAGCTCGTCTATCTGATCCGTGTGGCTCATGAGGCCAAGCTGCTCCTCATCCAGCCCCGTAAAGAGGAAGGACGAGGTGTCCACGCGCATTTTCGTCTTGCCGTACTCGCTGGTAGCGCAGGTCGTGACCTTTCCGCCGAGCGTCCACGCCATGAGCTGCGCGCCGTAGCATATGCCGAGCACGGGGATGCCCAGCTCAAATATCTCCTTGTCGCAGTGCGGCGAGGCGGGGTCGTACACGCTGTTGGGTCCGCCGGTGAGGATGATGCCTATGGGCGCGATGGCGCGTATCTCCTCCGCGCTTATGTCGCCGGAGCGCACAACGGAGTACACCGAGCACTCGCGCACGCGCCGGGCGATCAGCTCCTTATACTGCCCGCCGAAGTCCAAAATCAAAACGGTCTGTGATGCCATACCTTACTTTTCCTCCAAAGCTCAGAACATCTGGATATACTCGTCCCTCTCAGCGCCGACAGAGACATACTTTATCGGGCAGCCGATCTCTTTTTCAATAAAGCTGATATACTCGCGCGCAGCGGCGGGCAGCTCCTCGGGCTTGCGGCAGGCGGATATGTCGCCGAAGCCGGGCAGATACTCGATGACGGGCTTTGCGCGGTTGAGGCGCTCGCCGGTCGGGAAGCTCTTGGTTATTTCGCCGTCGACGTCATACGCGACGCACACGGGAACCTTGTCATAGATGCTGAGAACGTCCATCTTCGTGAGGGCGATATAGTCCGCGCCCTGCACGCGCACGCCGTAGCGCGAGGCGGGGATGTCCACAGGACCGACTCTGCGGGGTCTGCCGGTGGCCGCGCCGTACTCCGCGCCGGCCTTGCGGAGCTTCTCGCCCTCTTCACCGAAGAGCTCGACCGTGAACGGTCCCTCGCCGACACAGCTGGAATACGCCTTCATGATGCCGATGGTCTCGTCAAGCTTCAGCCCCGGAACGCCTGCGCCGATGGGCGCGTAAGCGGCGAGAGTGTTGGATGAGGACGTGTAGGGATAGATGCCGAAGTCAATGTCGCGCAGAGCGCCGAGCTGCGCCTCGAACATGATGCTGCGCCCGCTCTCGGCGGCAGCGGAGAGGTACTCCGGCACGTCGCATATGTACGGCAGAGCGGCGGAGCCGTAGGTCTTTATCCAGTCCATCAGCTCATCGACATTGACCGCCTCGTGCTTATACCCGGTGACGGTGATGTTCTTCCACTCGACGATGTCGCGGAGCTTTTCATAGAGGCTGTCCATGTGGAAAAGATCCTCCATGCGCAGCGCCTTCTTCATGTATTTGTCTGCATAGACGGGGGCGATGCCACGGCGGGTGGAGCCGAACTTCTTGTCGGCAAGGCGCTCCTCCTCCATAATGTCCTGAAGCTTATGGTAGGGCAGGCAGATGATCGCGCGGGAGCTTATCTTGAGGTTGTCGGGCGTGATGCTGACGCCCGCCTCGCGGAGCTTGGCACACTCGTTATAAAGATGCTCAAGGTCGACGACGACGCCGTTGCCGATGACGTTGACGGTCGTCTCGCGCAGGATGCCGGAGGGCAGGAGGTTGAGAATGAACTTGCCCTTCTCGTTGACGACGGTGTGACCGGCGTTGTTGCCGCCCTGATAACGGCAGATGATGTCATAATCCGAAGAGAGCAGGTCGACCATGCGACCCTTGCCCTCGTCGCCCCAGTTGATTCCCACGATTGCAGTTAACATACTTGTATCCCCTTTTTGTGTATTTGGCTCTGGCAGCCTATATTAAAAATAGAAACGTTACACATTGATATTCCCACGCTCACGCTCGCCGAGGAACGCCGCGTTCTCGCGGAGGAGCGCGCGGACGGTTTTGAGGTAATCCTCGGTCTGCTCTGTCGCCATGCCGGTGAAGTTATCCGTGCGGAGAAGGCGGTCGATCTCGCCGCGGGTGATGTTGAACGCGGGGTCTGCGGCGATGCGGGCGAGCAGATCGTTGTCCGCGCCCTGCTCCTTGACGGCGAGTCCCGCCGCGACAGAGTGGCGGCGGATAGCCTCGTGCAGTGTCTGGCGGTCGCCGCCGTTCTTGACGCAGTACATGAGTATATCCTCCGTCGCCATGAAGGGCAGCTCCTCGTTGAGCTGCTTTTCCAGCACCTTGGGGTAGACCTTCAGGCCGCTGATGACGTTTATATAAAGCGTGAGTATGCCGTCGGTTGCAAGAAACGCCTCAGGAATGCTGATGCGGCGGTTCGCCGAGTCGTCGAGCGAGCGCTCGAGCCACTGCGTGCCCGCGGTCATGGCGGGGTTCATCGCGTCGGCAATGACGTAGCGCGCGAGGGAGGTCATGCGCTCTGAGCGCATGGGGTTGCGCTTATATGCCATCGCGGACGAGCCAACCTGCCCGCTCTCAAACGGCTCATCCACTGCCTTGAGGTGGCTGAGCAGACGTATATCGCCGGAGAACTTCATGGCGCTCTGGGCGATGCCGGAGAGGACGGAGAGCGTGAAATAATCCGCCTTGCGCGTGTACGTCTGCCCGCTGACAGCATACACCGCGTCAAAGCCGAGCTTTTCGGCAATGAGCGCTTCAAGGCGGCGCACCTTGTCCGTGTCGCCGTCGAAGAGCTCCAGAAAGCTCGCCGCCGTGCCGGTCGTACCCCGGCAGCCGAGCAGCTTCAGGCGCGAGAGCGCAAAGTCGAGATGGTCAAGATCCATGACAAGATCCTGCATCCACAGCGTCGCGCGCTTGCCCATTGTGGTGGGCTGCGCCGCCTGAAAATGCGTATAGGCGAGGGCGGGCTGCGCCTTGTACTTCTCGGCAAAATCCGCGAGCGCGGCAATGGCGCTGAGAAGCAGGCGGCGAATGCGCAGCAGCGCATCGCGCTGTAAAATAACGTCGGTATTGTCCCCGACAAAGCAACTCGTCGCGCCGAGGTGGATGATGGGCTTTGCCTTCGGGCAGGCAAGCCCGAAGGTGTAGATATGCGCCATGACGTCGTGCCTGACCTCCCGCTCGCGCGCGGCGGCGGTGGCATAGTCGATGTCGTAAAGATGCGCGCGCATCTCGTCAAGCTGCTCATCCGTTATGTCGAGCCCGAGCTGCTGCTCGCTCTCGGCGAGGGCGAGCCAGAGCCTGCGCCACGTGGAAAACTTGCGGTCATCGGAGAATATCTCCTGCATCTCCCGCCCCGCGTAGCGCTTGCAGAGCGGATTTTCATATATTTCGGACATTTGTTCTCACTCCACGGTGACGGATTTTGCGAGGTTTTTGGGCTTATCTATGTCGCAGCCGTTCGCCTTTGCAACATAATAGGCAAAGAGCTGCAGAGGTATCATCTCGGGGATGGGCAGCAAAAGCGCATCCGTCTGCGGCACGGCGAGAACCTCGTCCGCCTCGGCGTAGATACGCCGCTCCCCCTCCTGCGCGAGCGCGAGCACCTGCGCGCCGCGCGCCTTGCACTCCTTGATATTGCTCATGAGCTTTTCAAAAAGGCGCGTCTGGCACGCGAGCGCGACGACGAGCTGATCCTCGTCGATGAGCGCGATGGTGCCGTGCTTGAGCTCGCCCGCGGCATACGCCTCGGAGTGGATATAGCTGATCTCCTTGAGCTTGAGCGACGCCTCCAGCGATGCGGCATAGTCGAGATTGCGCCCGATGAAGAAGAGCGCGGACTGGGTGTGATACTTATCCGCGAGGCACTTGACGCGGCTGTTGAGGTCGATTGCACGCTGGCAGCGCTCGGGCAGGGCGCAGATGCCGTCCACAAGCTCGGCATAGCGCGCATCGTCGATGCGGCCGAGGCGCTTTGCCATGTACACGGCGAGCAGGTCGAGCACTGCAAGCTGGGTGGTGTACCCCTTGGTGGTGGCGACGGCGATCTCCGGCCCCGCCCAAGTGTAGAGCACGGAATCGGCGAGCTTGGAGATGGTGCTGCCGACGACGTTGACGATGGCGAGGGTCTTGGCGCCGCGCGCCTTGCACTCGCGCAGGGCGGCGATGGTGTCCGCCGTCTCACCGGACTGGGAGATGACAACGAGCAGGGTATGCTCGTCAATTATCGGGTTGCGGTAGCGCAGCTCGCTGGCAAGCTCCGTCTGCACGGGAATGCGGCACAGTTCCTCAATGACATAGCGCCCGACGCACCCGGCGTGGTACGCGGAGCCGCAGGCGGTGATGACGATCTGGTGGATATTCGCAAGCTCCTCATCGCTGAGTTCAAAGCCCTCAAGCTCTATCTTCCCGTCGCGGACGCGCGGCTCGACCGTCGCCTTGATGGCGCGGGGCTGCTCCATGATCTCCTTGAGCATGAAGTGCTCATAGCCGCCCTTCTCCGCCGCCTCGGTGTTCCACAGCACGCGCGACGCTTCGCGGTGCACCTCGCGCCCGGCGGCGTCATAGACGGCGATGGTCTCCGGCGTAAGGTGGGCGAAGTCGCCCTCCTCAAGATAGATGACCGTGCGGGTATGGCCGATGATGGCGGTGACATCGGAGGCGAAGAAGTTCTCCCCCGCGCCGATGCCGAGGATGAGCGGGCAGCCGTTTTTGACGGCGACAAGCTCACCGGGGCACTCGTCGCACACAACGCCAATGGCGTAGGAGCCCTCAAGGCGGGCGACGGTCTTCATGACGGTGCGCTTGAGACTGCCGTCATAGTACATTTCAAGAAGATTGACGATGACCTCGGTGTCGGTCTCGCTGTGGAAGATGAAGCCCTTGGCGCGAAGCTCCTCGCGCAGCTCCGCATAGTTTTCGATAATGCCGTTGTGGACGACGGCGAAGTGACCGTCGTTGGAGACGTGGGGATGGGCATTCGTGGTGGTGGGCGCGCCGTGTGTCGCCCAGCGGGTGTGACCGATGCCGCACACGCCGTGAACGCTCGCGCCGCCGTCGGTCAGCTTGAAGAGGTTTTCCAGCAGACCGCTGGATTTGAAGGTGTTTATCCTGTCCGCGTCCTGCACGGCGATACCGGCGGAGTCATAGCCGCGGTATTCAAGTCTTTTCAGTCCCTCGAGAAGTATGGGGGCTGCCTGCTGTGTGCCGGTGAAGCCAACGATTCCGCACATTATTTTGTTCTCCTTTCATGCTCGTCCTTCGCGGCGGCGATGAAGCCGCGGAAGAGCGGGTGGGCCTTATTGGGTCTGGATTTGAATTCGGGGTGGAACTGCACGCCCACATAGAACGGGCGGTCTGTGAGCTCCACGGTCTCCACAAGGCGGCCGTCCGGCGAGAGGCCGGAGAGCGTCAGCCCGTGGGCGGTGAGCACATCGCTGTAATCGTTATTGAACTCATAACGGTGGCGGTGACGCTCGGATATCTCAAGCGCGCCGTAGCAGCGCTGCATGGTCGTCCCCTCTTTTATGGCGCAGGGATAAGCGCCGAGGCGGAGCGTGCCGCCCTTGTCTATATCGTTGCTCTGACCGGGCATGAAGTCGATGACCTTGTCGGGGCAGAGCTCGTCAAACTCGCCGGAGTCCGCCTTTTCTATCCCGGCGACGTCGCGCGCGTACTCAATGACGGCGACCTGCATGCCAAGGCATATGCCGAAGTACGGGATGTTATTCTCGCGGGCATAGCGCGCGGCGAGGATCATACCGGCGATGCCTCTGCCGCCGAACCCGCCGGGGACAAGGATGCCGTCCAGCCCGGAGAGCGCCTCGGTATAGTTCGCCTCGGTGATGGTCTCGGAGTCTATCCAGTGGACATGCACGGTGGTGTCCAGCTCATAGCCCGCGTGGCTGAGCGCCTCGTTGACGGAGAGATATGCATCGTGCAGCTGCACATACTTGCCGACGAGACCGATCTCAACCTCGTTTTTGCGGTTTTTGATGCGCTCGACAAGATTTGTCCACTCGGTGAGGTCGGGCGCGGGGGCGTCGATGCCGAGCTCACGGCAGACGACGGAGGAGAAGTTCTCCTCTTCCAGCATGAGCGGCGCTTCGTACAGCACCGGCAGCGTGAGGTTTTCAATGACGCAGTCGGGCTTGACGTTGCAGAACATGGAGATCTTCTTGAATATCGACTCCTCAAGCGGCTCATCGCAGCGCAGAACGACGATATTCGGGCTGACGCCCATGCCCTGAAGCTCCTTGACGGAGTGCTGGGTGGGCTTTGTCTTATGCTCGTCGGAGCCACGCAAAAACGGCACCAGTGTGACATGGATAAAGAGGCTGTTTTCCCTGCCCACCTCCAATGAGACCTGTCTTGCCGCCTCGATAAAGGGCTGGGATTCGATGTCACCGATAGTGCCGCCGATTTCTGTGATGACCACATCCGCATTCGTCTCATTGCCGACGCGGTACACAAAATCCTTTATTTCGTTTGTAATGTGAGGGATGACCTGCACCGTCGACCCGAGATATTCGCCGCGGCGCTCTTTATTAAGCACGTTCCAGTAGACCTTGCCGGTGGTGAGGTTGGAGAACTTGTTGAGATTTTCGTCGATGAAGCGTTCATAGTGACCGAGGTCAAGGTCGGTCTCAGCGCCGTCCTCGGTGACATAGACCTCGCCGTGCTGATAAGGGCTCATCGTGCCGGGGTCGACGTTGATATAGGGGTCGAGCTTCTGCGCGGCGACCTTAAGCCCGCGCATTTTGAGCAGACGACCGAGCGAAGCGGCAGTGATGCCCTTGCCGAGACCGGACACGACGCCGCCCGTCACAAAAATGTACTTTGTCATCTCATTCATCCCTTCTTGAGTTATTCGTAAGTCTTGATTATGCTTTCTGCCATTTCCTTCTTGGAGATACGAGCATCCATCGCCTGTTTTTCGATATATCTCTGCGCCTCTGCCTCCGTCATGCTCAGACATTCTATCAAAAGCCACTTTGCATGGTTGACAAGGCGTATCTCGTTTATTTTGTCCTCCACGGTCTGCTGCTTCTCCTCCGCCATGCGCATACGCTCGCGCATGGTGCAGAGCGTCCGCATGGACTGGGCGATCATCTGGGAGGACGTGGGCTTTGCCAGCGTCAGCACGCCGTGCTCCATCACGCGGGAATAGACCTCGTCAAACTGCTCGTTCTTCACGAGCAGCAGCACGCCGGAGCTTGTGGCGGCGCACACGTCGATGGCAAAGCGCGAGCCGTATTCATCCGGCAGGGGCGTGTTGACGACGATGAGGTCATATACTCTTTCCAGCATCGCACGGCGCGCGGCGGCCGTGCTTTTGACGGTGCTGACGGGCCAATAGTCCGTGATGGGAAGCAGATCCGTCAGCGCGTTATTAAAGCTGTCCGACGCCGAGACGATCAGCACACTGTATGTTCGCTCCTGAAATACCAAACGCGCACACTTCCCTTCTTCGCTGTGTCTGCGGGGAGCGGTTCAGCCGCAATAAAGCTCCAAAAGCTCCGCCGGGAGGGTGTTTTTTATAAACTCGCTCGACCGCGCGAGGCTCTGCGCCTCGCGGCGCGCCGCGGGCAGACGGCGCAGCTGCGCCAGCGCGCCCTCATCGGCGGCATAGAGGTTGACGTCCGTGCTCGGCGGCAGGGCGAGGAGCTTGTCCACGCCGTACAGTCCCGCGCTTATCATGAGCGCGAAAGCGATATACGGGTTTGCGCCGGGGTCGGGTGAGCGCAGCTCCGCACGCCTGAACTCCCCGCTCGCGGCGGGAATGCGGATGAGCTGGGAGCGGTTCTCGCTCGACCATGTGATATATCCGGGGGCTTTGTCGCCGCCGAGGCGGAGATACGAGCCGTCCGTCGGGTTGAGGAACACAGTCATATCCGCCACCTTGTCCATGACGCCCGCGATCACCTGCGGCATACGGTCCGCGCCGTCCGAGGACTTCACAGAGAAATTGACGTGCATGCCGCTGCCGGGGCGCGCGGAGAGCGGCTTCGGCGTGAAGTCCGCCGTCAGCCCATAGCCCGCGGCGACGGTCTTGACGACCGAGCGGAACGTGACGGCATTGTCCGCCGCCGTGACGGGGTCGGAATAGCGGAAGTCTATCTCGTTCTGCCCCGGTCCCTCCTCGTGGTGAGAGCTCTCCGGGCGGATGCCCATCTGTTCGAGCATGAGGCAGACCTCGCGGCGGATATTCTCGCCCTTATCATCAGGTGCGATGTCCATATATCCGGCGCTGTCGCAGGGAGTGTCGGTGCGCTCGCCGTCGGGACCGTTTTTGAAAAGATAAAACTCCATCTCCGGGCCGAAGGCAAAGCTCAGCCCGCGCGCCTCCGCCTTCGCGGCGGTGCGCTTCAAAAGGGCGCGCGTGTCCCCGGCGGACGGCGTGCCGTCGGGGTGGGTCACGTCGCAGAACATACGCACGACGCGCCCGGTCTCCGGCCGCCACGGGAGGCCGACGAGCGTCCCCGCGTCCGGGTGGAGGAAGAGATCGGAGCGCACAGCGCCGCCGAAGCCCGCGACCGCCGAAGCGTCAAACGCGATGCCGTCGCCGAACGCGCGCTCAAGCTCCGACGGCATGACGGCGATATTCTTCTGCCGCCCGTAAGCGTCGCAGAACGCGAGGCGGATAAACTTCACATCCGCCTGACGGACATATTCCATTACCTCTTGCGCGGTGTACTTCATCTGCACACTCTCTTTCGATAATCAATTGAAAAAGTATAACGCCCATCGGAAGGGGCACAGCTCCCCCGATGAACGTCTGCGTCCACGGGCGAAATATTACAGCATATACGCCCTGTTTGTCAATGGTTTAGGATGGAAAAAAAGAGAAAAAGCCAAAAAAACTTGAAAAAACACTTGACAAGCCGCGGCAATGAGAGTATAGTACCCGACATCAAAGGCAAAGACGCCTCGGAGGATATCTCTGACCGTTTTTGTCTTTCTTTTTTTAATATCGAAAAAGGCGTTTGAACCGGGAGAAGTAACGCAAAGGCTCACTCACAGAGAGCGCGGCGGCAGCTGAAAGCCGCGCAGCGGAGTTTGCGCGAATAACACCCGGCGAGCCGCAAGCCGAAAGCACAGGCGAGTAAGCGAGCCGCGGAGGGTCGGCGTTAATGACCCAGGTCTTGTTTGAGACTGAAAAGAGACAAAAGATAGGTGGCACAGCGAGCGCAGTACTTGCCCTGTCGTATACTGATAATTCTTATGAGGAAAATCGGAGGAATCATTATGTGTTCGATCATGGGTTATTGCGGAAGCTGTGTTTCTTTTTCTGCGTTCAAGACGGCGTTTGAAAAAACGGTGTCGCGCGGGCCGGACATGAGCCGGATAGTCGAGGCGGGTAAGGGGCTGCTGGGCTTCCACCGCCTGTCCATTATGGATCTGAGCGAGGACGGGATGCAGCCGTTTGAGCTTGACGGGAGCTATGCCGTCTGCAACGGCGAGCTTTACGGCTTTGAGCGCGAGCGGGAAAAGCTCACGCCGAAGTACAGCTTTGAAAGCACATCCGACTGCGAGATAATACTGCCGATGTACTTTGAGCACGGGGTGGATATGTTCCCGATGCTGGACGCGGAGTTCGCCATGATAATATACGACGCGCGCACGGATGAGTTCATCGCCGCGCGCGACCCCATCGGCATACGACCGCTCTACTACGGCTATGACGAGCGCGGCACGATAATATTCGCCAGCGAGCCGAAAAACCTCATGGGGCTTTGCGCGCGCATCATGCCCTTCCCGCCGGGGCACTACTGGAAGGGCGGCAAGTTCGTGTGCTACTGCGACATTGCACACGTGGAGAGCGTGTGCCGCGACGACCTTGAGACCGTCTGCGCCAAGATACACGACAAGCTCGTCGCGGGCGTTGAAAAGCGCCTCGTGTCGGACGCGAAGCTCGGCTTTCTCCTCTCGGGCGGGCTGGATTCATCCCTTGTGTGCGCCATCGCGCAGAAAAAGCTCAGCACGCCGATACGCACGTTCGCCGTCGGCATGAAGTATGATGCCATCGACCTCAAGTACGCCCGCGAGGTCGCCGAATACATCGGCAGCGAGCACACCGAGGTCATCATGACAAAGGAAGAGGTTTTCGCCGCGCTGGAGGACGTTGTGACGCTGCTGGCAACATACGACATCACGACGATACGCGCGAGCATGGGGATGTACCTCATGTGCAAATGGATACACGAGCACACGGATGTGCGTGTGCTGCTCACGGGCGAGGTGTCGGACGAGCTGTTCGGCTACAAGTACACGGACTTCGCCCCGTCGGCGGAGGAGTTCCAGCGCGAGGCGGAAAAACGCGTGCGCGAGCTGCACATGTACGACGTGCTGCGCGCGGACAGATGCATCTCCGTCAACTCGCTCGAAGCGCGCGTGCCGTTCGGCGACATTGATTTTGCGAAATACGTCATGAGCATCGACCCCGCGCTCAAGCTCAACACCTACGGTAAGGGCAAGTACCTCCTGCGCCACGCATTCGAGGGCGACTATCTGCCGCATGACATACTCTACCGCGAGAAGGCGGCGTTCTCGGACGCTGTGGGGCACTCGATGGTCAACTACCTCAAGGAGTACGCCGAGGGGCTGTACACGGACGAGGAGTTTGAAGAAAAGCGCAGGAAGTACGCCCACGCACAGCCGTTCACAAAGGAATCCCTGCTCTACCGCGAGCTTTTTGAAAAGCACTACCCCGGTCAGTCCGAAATGGTGAAGGATTTCTGGATGCCGAACAAGACGTGGGAGGGCTGCGACGTAAACGACCCGTCGGCGCGCGTGCTGTCGAACTACGGCGACAGCGGAAAATAAAAATTTGATTTTTATCAAAATTTACTCTTGACAATCCGAAAAAGAGGCGTATAATACGGCATATTAAAGGCGCTGATGCCTCAGGAGGATACTCCCGACCCATCAGCGCCTTTTTTATTTCTTAGAGATCGAAAGGATGGAGCGACATGAGCACAGTACCCGATATTTTTGGAAGCTTAGTATTTGACGACAGAGTTATGAAGGCAATGCTTTCATCTGACGTATACCAGTCGCTGCGGAAAACAATAGATCAGGGCGAGCGGATCGACCCCAAGATCGCCGACGCGGTGGCGCTGGCGATGAAGGATTGGGCGATCGCCCACGGCGCGACGCACTTCACCCACTGGTTCCAGCCGCTGACCGGCATAACCGCCGAGAAGCACGAGAGCTTTATCGCCCCGTCCCCCGACGGGCGCGTGATAATGGAGTTCTCCGGCGACGAGCTCATCAAGGGTGAGCCGGACGCAAGCTCCTTCCCCTCCGGCGGGCTGCGCGCCACGTTCGAGGCAAGAGGCTACACCGCGTGGGACCCGACGTCCTACGCATTCATCAAGGGCAAGACGCTCTGCATCCCGACGGCGTTCTGCTCCTACGGCGGCGAGGCGCTGGACAAAAAGACGCCGCTGCTGCGCTCAATGGAGGCGCTGAACAAGCAGGCGCTGCGCGTGCTGAAGCTTTTCGGCAAGGACGACGTGAAGTGCGTGCGTCCCTATGTCGGACCGGAGCAGGAGTACTTCCTTGTCGACAAGGAAATGTACAAGAAGCGCAAAGACCTCATCTTCACCGGGCGGACGCTCTTCGGTGCAAAGCCGCCCAAGGGGCAGGAGCTGGACGACCACTACTTCGGCGCGATAAAGCCGAGAGTGGAGGCGTACATGGCCGATCTTGACGAGGAGCTGTGGAAACTGGGCGTGCTGGCAAAGACCAAGCACAACGAGGTCGCCCCCGCGCAGCATGAGCTTGCCCCCATCTACACCGGCGCGAACATCGCCACCGACAACAACCAGCTCACCATGGAGATAATGCAGAAGGTCGCGGACCGGCACGGTCTTGTGTGTCTGCTGCATGAAAAGCCCTTTGCGGGCGTGAACGGTTCCGGCAAGCACAACAACTGGTCGATCGCCACGGACACGGGCGTGAACCTTCTCTCCCCTGGGGACACCCCGCATGAGAACGCACAGTTCCTCCTTTTCCTGTGCGCTGTTATAAAGGCCGTGGATGATTATCAGGATCTTCTGCGCATGAGCGTTGCCACTGCGGGCAACGACCACCGTCTCGGTGCGAACGAGGCGCCCCCGGCCGTCGTGTCCATCTTCCTCGGCGACGAGCTTACCGGCGTGCTGGAGGCCATAGAGGGCGACAAGCCCTACGCCGGAGCGGAGAGAGCGCAGCTCAAGCTCGGCGTGCACGTGCTACCGCGCTTCAACCGCGACACCACCGACCGCAACCGTACCTCGCCCTTCGCCTTCACCGGCAACAAGTTCGAGTTCCGCATGGTCGGCTCGTCCAACTCCATCGCGTGCGCGAACATCATGCTCAATGCCTCCGTGGCGGAGTCCCTGCGCGTGTTCGCGGATGAGCTTGAAAAGGCCGACGACTTCGACGGCGCGCTGCATGAGCTTATCAAGCGCTGCATAACCGACCACAAGCGCATAATCTTCAATGGCAACGGCTACGACGACAGCTGGATAAAGGAAGCGACCGAGAAGCGCGGTCTGCTGAACCTGCGCACAACGCCCGACTGCATGCCCGTGGTGCTGGAAGAGAAGAACGCCAGTATGCTCGTGCGGCACAAGGTGTTCTCAGAGGCGGAGATACACTCCCGCTATGAGATAATGATGGAAAACTACTGCAAGACCGTCAGCATCGAGGCGCACACCATGGTCGACATGGCGAAGAAGGAGATTCTCCCCGCCATTGAGGCGTACACCACCGAGCTTGCCGAGGCGGTAAAGGCAAAGAAAGCCGCTGACGCGGGTGCGAGCTGCCGCTACGAAGAGAAGCGCATCCGCCGCCTGTCCGCACTTTTGGAGCAGATAGACGACGCGGTAGACGCGCTTGAGAGCGCGCTCGTCACCATGAGCATGTCCACCGACATTACCGCACAGGCCAATTTCATCCGCGACGAGATCATCCCCAAGATGAGTCTTGTGAGAGTCCCCGCGGACGAGGCGGAAACCCTCACCGCCGAGAAATACTGGCCGTTCCCGACCTACGGCGAGCTGCTGTTCGGCGTGTAAGGTCAATATATATTGCTACCTCACTTTTCCTCATACCTCACTATTCCAGCAAACAAAGGAGCGCCCGCGCAAGCGGACGCTTCTTTGTCGTATATGGGGTATCATCCGTATTTCTCCGCTAAGTAGATGCTCAGGCGGCTTTGGAGCTGGGCTGATGCTGCTTCCTCAGTATATTGTCCGCCGAGGTATGCGTTGATGACAGTGCGCATGGTGTCCATGACCTCGGGACTATTTATGACGCACTTGGTCGTGTTGTACGCAATGGAGCGGATATACTCCGCGTCGCTCTCCGTAAAGCGCTGATACCTGTCGCGCTCGTCCTGCTCCCTCGCCAGCGCGTTTGTCACGGCGCGCTCAAAGCTGGCTTTGTTCGCCGGTATGCCGTACAGCAGATCAACATCCTCCGCGCCGGACATATAGGTCTTCACAAACCTCCAAGCACCGTCGCGGTGCTGGCTGGATGCCATGATGCCGATGCTCGTGTCCGCGCCCCCCGTCATCATGCCGTCAGTTATAATGCTGCCATAGCCGCGCGCCGTGGGCGTACCGTAGCGCATGAGATAGCTGCCGTTTTCAACGTTCGGGAAGCCGACAACGCTGTACTCCCCGCCCGCGAAGCGACGCGAGTTATCGCCGATATGTGTGGGAAAGTCATAGTCTATATAAAATGTATATTCCTCCGTGCGCCAATCGGGGCTGTCGGAAGTGCAGAGCGCCTTGAGGAGCTTGAGCCATTCTGTAAACGCGGGATCGGTGAAGCGGCACTCTGCATTTGCCGTATCCATAAACTCCGCCGTCGCAGCGCGTGAGAAGAGAAGCACAAGGTTTTCCGCGTTGTTCTCAATGCGCAGCTCCGGGTTCTGCATCGCGAGCTGGCACATCCGCTCCGCCGTCCACTCGCCGCCCTCGGCAAAGCTCTGCCGCGTGGTGACGGTGAGAATATCAAAGCGGTCGATATATTCATAAAGCCCGCCGTTCCGCATCATGGCAGAGAGTATACCAGGTATAAAGTCCTCGCGGCTGATGCCCGCGTCCGCGTCGAGGTACGGCAGCAGATCAACGAGCATACTGCTGTCCGCTGCGCCGTCCGGCAGGAGGCTCGTGTCGATGAGGTCGACCTCGCCGCCCGTGGCAAGGTCAATGAGCAGTCGTGTGCGCTCTTCCTCGCTGCTGTAAATATACGGCTTTATCTCCACCCTGTAATCCGGGTCGGAGTTATTGAAGCGGAATATTGCGTCCATGAGCGTGTCGGAGTAGACATATGTTCTGTTTGTCGAGCCGAAGTAGCCGCCGTTGACCGGGTAGCCGTCGGAGGTGGTATCGCCGAGACAGGCAAGCGTGAGCGTGTCCTTTACGGGTACTTCCCCCATAGATATTTTCGTTATTCTGTCCGTGAGATGATAAATGTCTCCGTTGGAGTTTTCCAGACCGTATCTGCCGCATATGCGCTTAATGCTGAGCGCGACATCCATCCACCTGAAGACCTCCGTCTCCTCCCGCGTCGCGGGGTCGTAGGCATAGAGCACATTATCGCGCGTCACGAGGATGCGCCCGCAGTTGCTTGAATAAATATACGGCTGATTGGACAGCTCCGGCACGGGCGTGCCGGTGAATTGGAGCGTGCCTGTGTCATACGGGGCAAGCCCAGCGTCCGATTGCAGCCACAGCTCGCCGTTCACGCGCACGCGCCCCACATTGCCGCGCAGGATAGTCTCCGGCACACCGATAACGTTCGCGCTTCGGTCTATAAGTGCGATTGGGTCGCTCTCGTTGAGATCGTTGCCCGTGAGCGCGCGGTCATTGTCGAGCGCCAACAGATAAGCGGGCGCTTCGCTGTTCGTGTTTTTCCACCGGATAATGCTGCACATCTGTTCCCCGGTGTCGAGATTCACGCAGACGAGATAAATACCAAGCTCGTCGGAGTAGCTATTGTTCTGTATTTCTTCCAGTGTTTCGGTCTCATACACAAAGAGCCAGAGCGTGTTCTCCGCCGCCGAGATTTCGCCTATGACGGGGTTATGAAGCCCATCAAGGTTTATGTCGATGCGCGAAAATGTGTCCGTGAGCGTGTCGAACACTGCCACGGCCGGCATACCGTCCGTTGTATCTGTCTGGAGATAGAACTTGTCCCCGTACACGTCGGCGGTATAAAACCGCTCGACCCAGTCGGGATTCGGTATCTCGGAGGCTATATAGCCGGGGACGGTCGGGCGCGCCGTCGCAACGGGCTCCGGCGTGGGCGCGGCGGTGGGTTCCGCTGTTGCCGGGGCGGCGGGCAGCGTTGGCTTTGGCTCCGCCGGGCTCGCGCCGCAGGCGCACAGCCCCAGCAGCATCGCGGCAAGCAGCGCAAAGCACACTTGCTTTCGCAGGTTTTTCATCATCTTCCCTCCCGAATCATCAGTTTTCGGTTTGTGTCTATCTATATTGACGTATTTTTACTGGAAAAGGTTTCATGATTTTTAAAAACAACAGACGCGGCATATGGGAGGCTGCCGCGCCTGTTGCGTATCAGCCGTACTGCTCGGCAAGGTAGATGCTGACCCTGCTTTGTATCTGCTTCATGGTGTCCTCCACACTCTGGTCTCCGGCAAAATATGCTCCCGCCGCTGCATGTACGACCTGCCATATCTGCGCATCATGGCGGACAACAGTGTCCGCATCAATGATAATATCCGCAAGCTTGTTCATTGCCTCCAGTCCGTATGGGTGATACTGCCGAATATCGATGAAGCCCTCCCACGTGCTGCTTACCTGCTCTCTCAGCCCGTCCATCCTCGGTGAAATGAAGAATTTCATCTTGTATTCTTCTGTTAGAAACTGCCGCAGAAATTGCCAGCAAAGATTCTTGTTCTCTGAATATGCCGAAATACCGTAGCTGAGGAGCGGATAGACAGCACTGCCAACCTCCGGCAGCCCCGGAAAACAGTAATCCTCGAAAAATGCCTGCGGCGCAGTGCTCGCCATCCACACATCATTTGCGTTTATATAGTACAACAAGCCCGTGCTCGTCGAGACCTCATCAGACAGCACGGCGCTTTCCATCTGCTCTCCTGTCTCCGGCATTTGCTTCACAGTCTCGAGCACATTTCTGAAATAATCCGATTCAAAATAGCATTTGCCGGCAGACCAGTTCACAAGCTTCTCGCCGGAAGCATCAACAATATTGCCCAACAGCCACATACGGTCATGGTGATTGTCAAAAACAGTGTCGAAGAAATCGCTGCTCTTCACCACAGAGTTCAGAGCGTCATACGTCCAGTTTTCTTCTGATCCGACCGCGTTTGAAGATGCTATAGTAGTCACTATGGAAAATGCCGGAACCACCTCATACAGCCCGCTATTTATTTCCAGCGAGTTGATCACACCGGGTACGAAGTCGGCGCGCGCCAACTCCGGGTCGCTGTCGATATATGGATATATGTTTTCCAGCAAGCCGCGTCTGGCAAGCTGCGCCGAGGAAGGAATGGTGTCGACAGAAGTCATGGAAAAATCATATATATCCGGCATATTTCCCGCCACAACGTCCGCCATAAGCTTTGTGGCAGACAATGTACTGTTCCCGCCGCCATACACGGAATAATCCACGATCTCTATCGGGCAGTCTGGATGACTGCCGTTCCATGCTCTTATTGCCTCTTGAACGCGGAAATCTATACCGTTGGGGTCTGTTGTCGCAAAGCGTATCACACCGCTGTTCTCCGCGCTCACCTCAATCGGCACAAGTATGAGTGGTGGAGACGGCTTATCATACGAAATACGCCCAGCACATACAAGCTTGCCTTTTGCCTCGGCTACGCTTCCCTGTATGATACCTATGCCGTTCCATGAAAAAAGCTTTTTAAGCTCTTTCGTATCAAAGCGATACCCAAAAAGCGCGTTGCTGCTGCTCAGATAAGCATCCCAAACCGCACCGCCACTCACATCCGTAAACGGTATATTAAATGCCACGCTGTCTGCTGGGCTTAGGTTTTCCTCCAAAGGCGAATATACATCAATGCGGTAATTGTTTTCCCTATTATACGCCAACAGTATCTCACCGTCATGTGTACGCGCAAGCTTCGCTCCGGACTGCACCTGCACCGTTTGCAGGACTTTTATCCCCGATTCGATCTCGGCTGAGACAAGCTGCTCGTTCCCTATAATAAACAGCTTTCCTCCATAAACCTCAAGTTGACTCGGAAGCCACCCGTCGGCCGTGTCCAGTTTTCCGAAAGGATAGCTTTCAACGGTATTACCCAGCGTATCAAGCATGATGACCTCATAGTTTCCGTCCTCGTTTGCGGACGCAGCAAGGACATACACCACACCGTCCAAGTCCACAGAAATGTCACAATAGAGCTTGTCCGCGGAACTCAGCAGTTCCATATTGGCAGCTGTTTCGCAGTCAAAACAGTTTACATAATATTTGTTGCTATCACTGCCGATATAATATACAAAACGGTCGAAGGCGGCAAGCCGATCACTCGTCCATATGTCGCTTTCTCCATTCGATGTTTTGAGGGCAAAGCACGGCGTGACGGTTTTTTCCGCTTCTGTAGCCGCGTCGATCTCTTCAACCGGGCTGTTGCCCGCTCCGCGCTCTCCGGAACACGATGTCAAACCGCAGACGAGTATGGCGATGAGCAATGTCATAAAAAGCCTTTTCATTTTGTGCTCCTTTGCTGAAGATATGCCCGAGGGAAATCCTCTAGGCATATCTTCAAATTCAAATTACAGCTTTATAGCCGCTTTTCTCTGATATTGCCATCAAGTCAGATGCGGGAGAATTTTTTGGCTGAGACTGAGGTCATACTGCCATCTTGTATTAAATACTGTCCACGTACCATAACCAACTATACCGTCAGCGGTTATTCCCTGATTTGCCTGAAATGTCAGCACGGCACTTCTGGTTTTATCTCCAAAATCGCTGTCCACATTCCCGACATAATATGCTTTGTTTCCGGTGCATTCATAAAATCGATTCATCAGGTCTTGAATGCAGGTAACATATCCCCATACCGCGCCGTAAGATACCTGCGTAGTTTTATCAACAATGTAATACTGACCATAGGCGTTATAGAAAAAAGTCTGGTCATTCCCCAAATTTGAAGGAGGAGCAACTGGCGTACCTACAGCAAACGCGCTGACCGGGAAAACGCATATTACCAGAACGAGCACCAGCAGTGCGGATATAAGTCTCTTTTTCATTTTCATATTTTCCTTTCATTGTATTTTTTGACGTTGATTGCTGGATATTGTTCCCTGCGAGTGGAAACTGATCTGGCCCATTGGAATCACCGCTTTCTTTTGTATTCATACTTGAGCTTCAAGTATTTTCTACCGTGTCGGGCTTGTCTGCGATTCTCTCCCGGGCGCTCGGACGCATGGGCTGATAGGTGAAGCTGCTGCACCCCGGAGGCCAGCCGCGGCGCTCGCGGTCTGATATTCTGGCTGTCGCTTTTCTACCGGCTTTCTTGAGGCACTCTGTCATTTTCTTCATTGTCTTTGTTCTCCTTTTTTATTTTTGCAATGACCAACAGCAAAGCGGTCATTGTGTTTCCGAGAGTCAGTCCATTCACAACGCTGTCAGCGGACAGCAGGTACGCCGCTATCAGCAAAGCGTCAAGCAGCAGCATTCTTGCTCTCCCGCTCCGCTTGCAGGCTTTCAATTCCGCCGCGTTCAAGTGGATGCTTCGGTCATTTACCGGGGCAAGCAGGAAAACACATGCTATACAGATTGCGTTCAGAGCGAATGCCCAAAACGTGTTCAGCTCCGGCAGCAGGAGATACAGCATAGCCAACTCCAAGGCGAGCGAATACAGCAAGCAAAGGATGAATGTCTTTGCATGATAGCCGTTTGTTCTTGTGCGCAGGAAATAAAAACTACCTAAGTACGCGGCTACCGTGCTGAGCTCAGTTAACATAACACCAATAATCAAAAACGCCGAACCGCTGATAAGCGATATGAGCTTCTTCTGGACCGCGTAGGAAAACCATTCAGCATCACAGCTGTCAACGACTTCGCAAGCGACAAGCTTTTCAGTTATTTCATTGACCAGTTTTTCCATATCCCCATCCCCTTTCCGTCTTGAACATAACAAAACTCGACCACACTTTCAATACGTTCAGCGCAACTGGGGTGGTTTTCAGCGCAACTGGGGTGGTCGCAGGTTCAAGACGCAAAAATGCCGCAGCTGCTTTTGCGCGCTGCGGCATTTAAATCTATTCTGTTGGCGTCTAATTCAGCGGTATCTCGGCGGTAAAGCAAAACCAACCATCCGAATACTCCATCGCAAAATCCCCGTCCAGCTGGGTCAAAACCCGTTTTATGCTCGGCAAGCCAAAACCATGCTCAAAGCTTGGCTGCTTGACCGTTTCTATCCTATTCTCATTGATAGTCACCGGCAGGGAGGTATTCTTTATCAAAATAAAAAAGCTGTCGTTTTTCGCAAGGAAAGAGCAGTTTATCTCTCGCTCAGTATCGACCCGCTCACAGGCTTCTATTGCGTTATCCAGCAGATTCGACAGAAGCACAACAAGGGCATCCGTCTCTGCTTTTACCGCTGACAGGTCGTTCACTTTCAAATGGAAATTGATATTCTTATCTTTTGCTGTGTGGTACTTGTCGTTCAAAACAGCATCAATAATAGGATTGCCCGTATTGGAAATGAACATCCGCGATGTCTGCGAGATTTGAAGCCCGTCTATATAATCCATCGCCTCGTAAACCTTGTCCTGTTCCAGCAGAGCACGTATCGCGCGCAATTGATGTTTAAACTCATGCGTTGCTGCCCGCTGAGATTTATAGCTTTTTTCAAGCGCCGCATAGCTCGCCGATTGAAGCTGCATACTCTGATTGAGCATAATAAGCTGCTGTTCCGCTTTATATGTTCTGTCAAGACTTGTCATCAGATATATATTCGCTACATTGGCAAGCCCCAGTATCACGCTAAAAACGATTGCGTTGATCGATAAGTCTTCCTGATCTTTATAAATATCAAAAATAACGCACATCATCGCAAGGCTTATGACCGGGAACAGCACCATCAGCATAAGCCGTCTGCTGGCTGACGGGGAATGCCCTTTTCCCCGTTTGAGATAGAACACACACCATGCGGCAAAGAGCACCGCGCATTTATCGACCGTGCACACCGCGACATACAGCCATCTTTTATCCGTCAGATCGGAGACCGATATTCCAAGAACCGTTGAGACCGCCGACAGAAGGATAGTGTCCACAAGCCCCATACATACAAGCCACAGCGCCGCGATCAGCGTGCGCGTATACCATGCGCCATTAAACGTCAGGCTCACCGCGGAGAACGACACGGCAAAGGACAACACTATTCTGACATACGGATTCCCCGTTGCACTGGGTATAAAGTTGCAATAGATATATGTTATACAAAGCTCAAGCAGGAACACGCACAAGGTATATCCCGCGCCATTTTTCTGCGGCATATATGCCCTGCACACCAGATAAAGCGCAGATACCTCTATTCCTATCCAAAGCGCCGACACCACATACTCCAATTAGTTCTCTCCCATCCACATCATATATCTCTTCCTTGATTCCGGGTACATTTTCTTGCTCACGCGAAGCCTTGTGCCGTTGTCGAGCCGTACCTCTTCACCAGTCAGCTTTTTTATATGTGCCATATTTACCAAAAAACTCTTGTGCAGGCGAAGAAAACCAAGGTCGACAAGTTCGCTTTCCATCCTCGTCAAGGTGACAGAGCTGAAAAGAAGCCATTCGCGCTTATTATCATCACACACATGAAAGGTGAGAATATGCCCTTGTGCCTCCACAAAATATATGTCATCCGTCCTAAGTTCAACGCCGCCCTCTGTTGTCTGAATGCGCAGGGTCTTCCTTGTTGTGCGGATGTGCTGTATGATCTGGTCAATATACGGCGCAAGCTTACTGTTGATTTCCTCTTTTAATATGTACCTGAATGCCTGAACCTCATAGCCCTCCGGGGCAAACTGTATATAGTCGGTAACAAAAACAATGACGGCTTTGCTCCCGTGCCTGCGCAGTGTGCGGGCAATGTCCATGCCGCTGTATGTCTCCCCCCTGAAGTCAATATCCAAAAAAGCAATATCGCAATCTTGATAATTTGCCTCCGTTATATCCTCTGCCCGACTATAAGCATACACCGCCGCAGGAATGCCCATGCTCCGCAGTATGTCGCTGGCCGAGTTTTTAAGTACTGCCAAAAAGCGTTCGTCATCGTCACATATCAGCACATTTATCATAGTCGCTCATCTGCCTTTCTGAGCAATCGACATATCAAATATAGTATATACATAATTTTCTTGTTTTTCAAGGCGCTCTCTGGCTTTTTACGCAAAAAAACAACAGACGCGGCATATGGGAGGCTGCCGCGCCTGTTGTTTTTCATATCATAATACGTCCGGCTGAGCAAGAGACCGGGCGCAATATGACGCAGAGGGGATGGGAGAAACAGAGAAATGGAAGATTGGAGAAAATATGGGATGCTTACTTTTTGATGAACTTCTTATACACGAAGTACCCGACAGCGCCGAGGACGGCAACGCCGGTGACAACGATGATCTTGCGAACGGTCTTGAATATATTCTTCATATGAACGCTCCTTCTGTGTTATCTGAGTATATAGTACCGCACTTCCGTGCGGAAATAAACTGATAAAACGTGCCGGAATGGCGGATTTAGTACACTCTCAGCGAGTTGTGCAACGCTCAGACACGGCGGGGATATTTCATCGCCGTACCCATGACGAGGCCGTCGAGCACCTCGCTGTACCCGTCGACCATGGCGTCGATATCCTCCTTCATGCGCCCCCAGAGGAAGCGCAGAAACAGCCCCGCGAACGAATAGCGGCAGACGTCCGCCATCTCCTTCAGCCGCGCCTCCGGCACCTCATACGCCGCCGCGCGGCGGCACACATAGCGGTAGAACACGTCCTCCCCCAGCGTGAAGACAAAGCGCTCCATCCTGTCGCGGGAAAGGGAATTGAAGATATGATAAATAATGGCGGAATGCTCCGCACAGTCGCGCAGAAAGTCCTTCATGGCGAGCTTGAAATCGTCATACGGCGGCTTGCCGCTGGCATAGGTGCTCAGCTCGCCGCGCAGCCATACGTCCAGGAGATTATAAATATCGCTGTAATGATAATAAAACGTGTTGGAGCTGATCTCGCACCGGCGCACGAGCGCCGACACCGTTATCTTGTCAAACGGCATCTCGATCAGCATTTTCTCAAACGTCTCTATAATAGCCTTCTGCGTATACTGTGCCATCACATAGCCCCCCATATTGACGGTATTATACGTTATACAGATACTTTACAGCACCATCGTAAACAGTTGTTCAACTGATTTTCAATTTTAATTGACACAAAATCCACTAAGTGCGCAAAAATCGCGCCGCAGACACACGCGGCGCGATAACGCTTTTCAGGTCAGATATAGAACTTCGGCTCTTTTCTCGACGAGCAGACAATGCGTAGGGACGCCGACGCCGCGGCGAGCAGCGCCTTGGGCACATGGCGCACCTCAAACGGGCAGACGCTGACACAGCGCATGCACGAGATGCACTTGGCGGGGTCGGGCTTCATGGGGTCTCCCCCGTCGATTGCGCCCGTGGGGCACTCCTGCGCGCACGTGCCGCAGCCGCTGCAATCCTTGCCGGAGACGGGGCGGAGCGGCAGACCGTCATACTTGCGGTAATCGTGGCTGCCGGGCATGGCGACGACGCCGAGGGTCTCCTTCGCCTCAAGCTTACGGAGAAAGTCCATGAGCTTTGCGGTGTCGCTCTCGTCCGGGCGACCGGCGCCGAAGCGGCGGTCGATGGAATGCGGCGCGATCATCTCCGCGCCTCCGACGGTGCGGAAGCCCTTCTCGCGCGCAAGGTCGCTCATCTCCATGAGCGCGTCCTCCACGGCGCGGTTGCCGTACACCGCCACGAGCACCGCCGGGGTGCGCGCCCCGCGTATGCCCTGCATGCGCTTATACATGGGCTTGGGGATCCTGCCGCCGTAGACCGGGAAGCAGAAGAAGATGACCTCGTCCTCACCGTAGCTGAGGTCGTAGTCAAAGACCGTGATGTCCAGCGCCTGCGCCTTGAGCTCGCCCGCGATGAGCTGCGCCACGCGCTCCGTGCCGCCGGTCGGGCTGAAATACAAAACCGTTGCTTTCATATGTATATACCTGCACCTCTCCATATATTGTTGTTATACCCTCGGTTGACAAGGACACACACGGTTTTGACGGGCAGAAAAACGCCCATACATCCTCAAAGACCTTGTAAATACACAAAGTATTCCCTGCGGTCTTTTCGTCGTCTGACCGCTTTTCTGCCACGGCAAAACTGCTTTGCACCTGACAGCTTTGGATTTTCGAGTGATTTTTGGCTTTTGAGACGCAGATGTGTCGTAACCCATCAAGGCGAAAAGGACAAAAAGCACCGGAAAGACACGCTGTCAGGCGTGTGTGCTCTTGTCATCCGAGGGTAACAATATCATTTTCGCGAGTGTCCGTCAACAGCGGATATGCGGTATTTGTCAGATTTCACGCACGCTTTGCCGCGAGCTCCGCGTGCTCGGCGCGGACTATATCGCGCATCTCGTCCCAATGGCGCTCCATATCGGCGGCAAGCCTGAACTGCGTGCGTGCGCGGTCGCGGTTCTGCTCCGGGCGGTCGATGGAGAAATACACATCGCCGTTGATATAGTCGCCGAGGAAGCGGATGCCGCACTCGACGGTCATGGTGTACGCCCCCTGGGCGAGCGCGTCTATCTCCGCGTCCGTTAGGCTGGGGCAGGCTTCGAGGAAGCCGCGCGTGAACGCGCGGAACAGCTCAAAATCAAGGCTGACCTTGGCGAGGTCCGGCTCATCCTCGGCGGCGGTCGACGCGCCGAAGCGTATCGCGTCGCCGAAATCATAGGCGGAGAGACCGGGCATGACCGTGTCAAGGTCGATGACGCAGATGGCCTTGCGCGTGTCCGCGTCGAAGAGGACATTATTGATTTTCGTGTCATTATGCGTGGCGCGGACGGGCAGAGTACCGTCCATGCGCATTTTGTGCAGCACACAGGCGCGCTCCTCCCGCTCGAGCGCGAAGGCGATGTCATCGCGCACCCCGGCGGCGCGCTGCTTTGCGTCCGCGGCTATCGCCGCGCGGAACTGCCGGTAGCGGTCGGGCGTATTATGGAAATTGACGATGGTCTCCTCCAGCGTTTCGGCGGGAAAGTCGCGCAGGGCATACTGGAAATGCCCGAAGGCGCGGGCGCTCTCGGCAAAGTCCTCCGGCGTTTCGGCGGCCTGGAGGCAGACGCTGTTGTCGACAAAGCGATAGACGCGCCACGCGCCGCCCTCGCCGTCGTCATAATAATTGTGTCCGTCGAGCGTGTCCATATAGCTTATCATGGCGGTCTTTTCGCCGGTGCGGTGCGCAAGATAGGCGCTGATGGCGGACATATTGTTCATCAGCGCGTTCACGTTCGGGAAAACGAACTGATTTATCCATTGGAGGATATACTTCGCGCCGGTATCGGTGGTGATGAGATAGGTCTCGTTTATATGCCCGCTCTTTATCTGGCGGCAGTCGACAGGAACGCCCTCCGTCGGGAAATGGAACACAGCCTCTTTCATAACTTATATCCTATATCCTTTCACTTACTGCTATTTGAATATCTCCGCGTATACGAACAGCCGCCCCTTGCGGGATGTGCCGCCCGTGCCGGTGAGCCGCCCCTTGCCCACGCCGCGCATGGAGAGCATATCCCCCTCGTGCAGCGCGAGATCGGGCTTGAGGCATTCGGCGTAGTTGACGCTTACGCCGCCCGCGGCGATGTGCTTTGCCGCCTCGGTGCGCGACATGGAGAACATCCCCGCCGCGACAGCGTCCAGCCGGAGGCTCATGACGGAAAAGCTGACCTCCTTCACCTCGCGCACGGGGTCGGGAACGTCGGCGGGCGCGATACGCTCCGCCGTCACGCCGCAGCGCCCGACCTTGTCGAGCGTGAGCAGGTGCTCCGTGACGGACGGCATGCAGAAGACATACGCGTGGTCATTCTGCACCCATATATCGCCCAGCCACTCGCGCCCGATGCCCATAGCGAGCAGCGCGCCCATATAGTCGCGGTGCCCCGGCGCGCCGAAGTGCGCCGTGAAGGCGATGGCGTCGATATATTCCGCCGGGTCAAAGCTCTCTTTATCCATATAATACGGCAGGAAGAACGCCGCTGTGCGCTCGCACCCGGCGCGCCCGCCGGAGAACACCGGCGGCACGGCGGCATATTTGCCCCAGCCTTCCAGCTCATAGCGCTCCGCCGGGGTGAGAAATCCCGTGTGGGTCAGCTTGCCCGTCCTGTCGCAGCGCGCGGACAAGTCCTCCGCGCGGCGCAAAAGTTCATCTCTTTCCATCTTCAAGCCTCGTGGTGTGTGCGTTTTTATTCGTCGCGGCAAGTATCTCCTCTATGCGCGCACTCGTCCACTCAAGCTCCGCGATAAACTCCTTCGACGAGCAGCGAAGCACGCCGGAGCGGAGCGCGGAGAGGCGGATAAGGCTGTCGTTCGTGACGACACGCACGTCGTAGTTTTTGCCGATCTCGTTTGCGATGCGCTCGATATACATATCCGCGGTCTCGCCCATGTCGGTATAGGCAACGCGGATATTGTGATACTCGCCACGCGCGGCGGCGCTGGGCGGCGTGCGGTAAGCGTCGAACACGAGCACCGTCTCGTTTTTCGTATACCCCGCGTAGTTGGAGAGCATGTCCGCCAGCCGCGTGCGCGCAAGGTCCATGCTGTCCGCCGCGAGGGCCTTCAGCTCATCCCACGCGAAGATGAGGTTATACCCGTCGACAATGACATACTGCTTTCGCGGCGCGGCGTTCACCTGTGCCGCCGGGGCGGCATTGACGCGGGAGGAAGTGTACATCGGGCGCTTTATCGGACCGAACTCGCGCTCCATTATCGCCTCAAGCTCGCGCTCGTCGATGCTGACGGTGCGGCGCACGGCGGCGGGGACAGCACTCTCCTCCCTGCGGGAGTCGAGGACGGAGTCAAGGTGCATATAGTTTTTGACCTCGTCCCAGCGGACGTTGAAGCCCGCGCCGTGCGCGCAGAACACCGAATCGGGCGTATTGTCCGTGTCGGCAAGCGGGTCGTAGCCCGCGGCGTCGACCACGGCGCGCTGATTTTTGCAGGGGCGGTAGCTGTCGAGCCTAAGAGAGAGCCGTCCGCGCCCATGGGTATAGGCGACAAGCTCCGCCATGTATCCGTTCATCGCGGAGACGGGCGCCGCGCCCGTGACGCGCGTGAAGCCCCCGTCGTCCTCGGGCGAGGAGAACTCCGCGTTCATGGCGCGAAGATCGGATATTGCGCGCCCAAGCTGCTCCGGCGGGACGGCGAGGGTGAAGGCGTAATACGGCTCCAAAAGCACGCTCTCCGCCTGCATGAACCCCTGCCGTATCGCGCGGTAGGTCGCCTGACGGAAGTCGCCGCCCTCCGTGTGCTTGAGATGCGCGCGCCCTGCGGCGAGCGTTATTTTCATATCCGTTATGGGCGCGCCCGTCAGCACGCCCCTGTGTGGCTTTTCGAGGATATGGCTGAGAATGAGGCGCTGCCAGTTGCCGTCCAGCTCATCCTCGCTGACTGCGGAGTCGACGACGATGCCGCTGCCGCGCGGCATGGGTTCGAGCACAAGATGAACCTCGGCATAGTGGCGCAGAGGCTCAAAGTGCCCCACGCCCTCGACCTTATTGGCGATAGTCTCGCGGTACATTATGTGCCCGGCGTCCAGCTCCACGTCGAGGTCAAAGCGCTCCCTGACAAGGCTTTTGAAGACCTCGGTCTGCACCTTGCCCATGAGCTGCACGGAGATGGAGCGCAAGGATGGCTCCCAGACGATGTGAAGCTGCGGGTCCTCCTCCTGCAGGAGCATAAGCTTTGGCAGCACGACGCGCGCGTCCGCCCCGGCGGGGAGGATGACGCGGTAGCTCATCACGCCCTCCATCGCGGCGGCGGCAGAATCCGTCTGCGCGCCGAGCCCCTCGCCGGGGTACGTCTCCGTCAGCCCAAGCGCGGCGCACACCTGCCCGGCGCGGACAGTGTCCGCCGTGTCGTACTTCATGCCGGAGTATATGCGCAGCTGGGTTATCTTCTCCTCATGGCGCGCGCCGTCCGCGCTATTATATATAATAGCAGAGCGCACGGAAATCTCGCCGCCGGTGAGCTTCATGAACGTCATGCGCTTGCCCTGTGCGTCGCGCGCGATCTTATACACCTGCGCAGAAAAGCCGCCGCCCCATTCGCGCGGCGGGATATACCGCGTGAGCGCGTCGAGCAGCGCCTCCACGCCGTCGAGCTTCAGCCCGGAGCCGAAAAAGCAGGGCACAAGCTCCCTCGCGGCGACGAGCGCGGCGATGTCCGCGTCGCTGAAAGCGCCGGTGCGGGCATATATATCCATGGCGCGCTCCCCCGTGAGGGCGACCGCCTCATCCCGCTCCGCGGGCGGGAGCGTGAAGTCCGCGCACAGCTCGCCAAGGCGGGCGGAGAGGTTGGACATGATGGCGGCGCGGTCGGCGTTCGCCAGATCCATCTTCGTCACGAACACAAAGCACGGCACGTTATACCGCCGCAACAGCGCCCACAGCGTCTCCGTGTGCGCCTGCACGCCGTCCGTCCCACTCACGACGAGCACCGCGCAGTCCAGCACGGAGAGTGTGCGCTCCGTCTCGGCGGAGAAGTCGACATGACCGGGCGTGTCCAAAAGCGTGACCGTTCTGCCGCCGTGCTCGAACACCGCCTGTTTTGAAAATATGGTTATCCCCCGCTCGCGTTCGAGCCAGTGTGTGTCAAGATAGCTGTCGCGCCGGTCAACGCGGCCGAGCTTCTTTATCTTGCCGGAGAGGTAGAGCATCGCTTCCGTGAGCGTGGTCTTGCCCGCGTCCACGTGCGCCAGCACCCCGACGGTAATGTCTCTTTCGTTTTTCATAGTGGTTATTCTAACAGTTTGGGGCAAAAATATCAATATTAACCTCTGATTTGCGGCTTGGTTAACATAACCTGTAACTGATGCGTAAAAAATTATATATTTTTTTGAAACTTTGACTATGAATTTTGTAAAAGGTATGTTATAATTTGAAGAGTATCGTGCATTACTATGTCCTGATACGTTTTGATACGCTTTTATAACTTCTGTACATGGAGGTCGTAAATATGAAGAAGATACTGGTTTTAGAGGACGAATCCAATATCCGCAGCTTCGTCGTGATCAATCTGCGCCGCAGCGGGTATGAGCCGATCGAGGCGGAAAACGGCATGATGGCGCTGGAAAAGCTGAAGGTCAACCCCGACATATGCATGGCGCTGCTGGACGTGATGCTGCCGGACATCGACGGGTTCGAGGTCTGCCGCAGGATACGCGCGACGGGGTCGAAGATGGGCATAATAATGCTGACGGCGAAGAGCCAGGAGATCGACAAGGTGACGGGGCTGATGACCGGCGCGGACGACTATGTGACAAAGCCGTTCTCCCCTGCTGAACTCACCGCGCGTGTCGACGCGCTCATCCGCCGTCTCGGCATCGGCGAGGACGACAAGTCCAACACCGAGATAGAAAGCGGTCCGTTCGTGCTCAACACCCGCAACCGCACGCTTGAAAAGAACGGGCAGCGCCTGAAGCTGACGCAGATAGAATATATGCTGATGAAGCTCTTCATGGAAAACCCCGGCAAGGCGATGAGCCGCGAGGACATTCTCGCCGCCGTGTGGGGCAACGACTTCACGGGAGAGCTGAAGACCGTGGACGTGAACATCCGCCGCCTCCGCATCAAGATCGAGGCCGACCCGACCGAGCCCGAGTTCCTCACGACCGTGTGGGGCTACGGCTACAAGTGGGGGTACTGAGCTTCTGCGCGCTTCCCCAATATATAAAGAAAAGACAGGTATGCGGCGATCCGCGCCGCATGGAGGATAAATGTTTAAAACTCTCAAGGGGCAGCTGCTGGCGTCGTCCGTGGCTGCGATCGTTCTGCTGCTTTTGAGCGTCTGGCTCATCACGCGCAGTTATCTCGGCTGGGGCATCGCGATACTTGGCATCGTGTGCCTGTACATCATTCTGGTAAACATCTGGTTCTGGCGGTGCGTGTCGATGCCGATACAGGAGCTGACGGGCTTTGCCAAGCGCATTGCGGGCGGAAGCTACGGCATAAAGCTTGAGGACAAATACGTCAACGAGCTGGGCAGTCTCACCGCCGAGATAAACGACATGTCCGAAAAGGTCGCCGTGGCGGAAAAATCAAGGACGGAGTTCATCTCGCAGGTGTCGCACGAGCTGCGCACACCCCTGACCGCCATAACCGGCTGGGCGGAGACCATCGCCTACGACCCTGCGGTGCAGGGCGACTCTCTGCGCGGGATAAACATCATCTCCAAGGAGGCCGAGCGCCTGACGGGCATGGTGTCCGAGCTTCTGGAGTTCACCCGCATTCAGGACGGACGCTTCAATCTGCGCGTGGAGCTTATCGACATCGCGGCGGAGCTGGAGGACGCGCTGTTCACATACGGCGAGCTTATAAAGCAGGCGGGTATGAAGGTCAACTACACCGCGCCGCCCACGGAGATCCCGCTCATCCCCGGCGACCCGGAGCGGCTCAAGCAGGTGTTCCTCAACCTCCTCGACAACGCCGCCAAGCACGGCGGCGACGGGGACACGGTGGACGTGTCGCTCGCGGCGGACGCGGGCGGCGTGCACATCACGTTCCGCGACTATGGCCACGGCATACCCGAGGCGGAGCTGCCGCACGTGAAGGAGAAGTTCTACAAGGGCAGCTCGAAAAACCGCGGGACGGGCATCGGGCTTTCCGTGTGCGACGAGATCATCACCCGCCACAACGGCGAGCTGAAAATAGAAAACGCCGAGGGCGGCGGATGCAAAGTGTCCATCACACTGCCGCTCACGGCAAAGTAATCAAACATATCCAAGGACGAAAAACATATGTCAGACAAAGCAAAAAACTGTTCATTCCGCACCTCTATCGGCGGTCAGGCGCTCATAGAGGGCATAATGATGCGCGGTCCGAAAAAACAGGCGATCGTCTGCCGCACGGCGGACGGGCTTGTGGAAAAGACCGAGGAGCTGAAATTCATAAAGGACAAGTACCCGGTGCTGGGGCTGCCGCTTGTGCGCGGCTGCGCCATCTTCCTGTCGTCGCTCGTGAAGGGCATGCAGGCGCTGACGTACTCCGCCTCCCTCGTCCCTCTTGAGGAGCAGGGAGAGCCGGACAAGCTTGACCAATGGATAGAGCGGCATTTTCCGGAGGACAAGGCGCAGAAGCTCATCATCGGCGTGGCCGTTGTGCTGGGCATCGCGCTGTCGCTGTTCCTGTTCATCTTCCTGCCGGCGTTCACCGTCGGGCTCATCCCCGCGCTGAAGGCCAGCTATGTCGTGCGCAACCTCTCCGAGGGCGTGGTGAGGGTGATAATACTGCTTGTATACATGCGCCTGTGCTGCCTGTCGCCGGACGTGAAGCGTCTTTTCTCCTACCACGGGGCGGAGCACAAGACGATATTCTGCTATGAGCACGGCAAGGAGCTGACAGTGGAAAACGTCCGCCCGGAGTCGCGCTTCCATCCCCGCTGCGGCACGAGCTTTCTGCTGGTCGTGGTGGTGGTGAGCATACTTGTCAACTCCGTCGTGCGCGCGGATAACAGCTTCCTGCGCATGGCGTACCATCTGCTGCTGCTGCCGGTCGTGGTGGGCACCAGCTATGAGATAAACCGCTGGTGCGGGCTGCACGACAACTGGCTGTCCGCCGCGCTGTCCGCGCCGGGCAAGTGGCTTCAGCACATGACGACAAGCGAGCCGGACGACGGCATGATAGAATGCGCGATACGCGCGATGCAGCTCGTTATTCCCGAGGAAAAGGGCAGCGACGAGTGGGGCAGGTGAAGCGTCAATGAGAACATACAACGACATATATCTCTCCGCGCGCAACCTCCTGCGCCAGAGCGGAATAGAGGGGTTCAGCCTTGAGGCGAAGCTCCTCGTCGCGGGCGCGGCGGGCAAGACCGTGCCGCAGCTTCTGCGCGACATGAATCTTTACGCGAGCAACAAGATCGAGGACACCGTCACGGACTACATCGCCCGCCGCCTTCGCGGCGAGCCGGTGGCGTACATAACCGGGTCGTGGGAGTTCTACGGACTGCCCATCATCACAACGCCGGACGTGCTCATCCCCCGGATGGACACGGAGGTGCTCGTGGACACGGTGAAGGAACTGCTGACGGGCAAGAAGATGGACGCGCGCATACTCGACCTGTGCTGCGGCAGCGGGTGCATCACCTGCGCCGTCGCGCACGAGATGCCCGCGACGCGCTTTGTGTCCATCGACATCAGCGCGAGCGCCATTGAGGTCTGCCGCCGCAATGTCGGCGCGATGAAGCTCGTGTCGCGCGTGATATGCATGCAGGCGGACGCGCTGTCCTCTCCCCCGCTCGGCATCGGCGACTTTGACGTCATCGTGTCCAACCCGCCGTACATAGCGTCGGAGGAGATAAAGAGCCTCGACCCATCGGTGAAGGATTTCGAGCCGGTGTGGGCGCTCGACGGCGGCGAAGACGGGCTGAAATTCTACAAATCCATCATAAAATACTGGAAGTCCCTGCTGCGTCCGGGCGGCTGGCTGCTGTTCGAGGTCGGCGAGGGACAGGCCGCCGACGTGCGCGATATGCTGCGCTCGGCAGGGTTTGACTACACGAGCACAAGAAAGGATACGCTCGGCATCGAACGGGTCGTATTCGGCAGGATATAAGGAGGATAACCATGGCAGAAAAGAAAAAGGTTCCCGCAATAGTCGCGCCCGCCAGCTCCGACAAGAAAAAGGCGCTGGAGACCGCGATAGCGAAGATAGAAAAGGACTACGGCAAGGGGACGATAATGCGCCTTGGCGACGACATTTCCATCAATGTCGAGTCGTTCTCGACAGGGTCGCTGTCGCTCGACCTCGCGCTCGGCATCGGCGGTCTGCCCCGCGGACGCATAATCGAGATATACGGGCCTGAGTCCTCAGGCAAAACGACGCTCGCGCTGCACGCTGTCGCCTCGGCACAGAAAGAGGGCGGAGACGCGGCGTACATCGACGTGGAGCACGCGCTTGAGCCCGCCTATGCACAGGCGCTGGGCGTGGACATCAACAGCCTCCTCATCTCCCAGCCGGACACCGGCGAGCAGGCGCTGGACATTGCCGAATCGCTGGTGCGCTCGGGCGCGGTGGACGTTGTGGTCATCGACTCCGTGGCGGCGCTCATCCCGCGCGTGGAGCTTGAGGGCGAGGTCGGCGACACGGTCGTCGGCGCGCTGGCAAGACTGATGAGTCAGGCGATGCGCCGTCTCGCTGGCGCAATATCCAAAAATAACTGCACCGTTATATTCATCAACCAGCTGCGCCAGAAGATCGGCGTGATGTACGGCAACCCGGAGACCACCCCCGGCGGTCTCGCGCTGAAATACTACTCCTCTGTGCGCATCGACGTGCGCCGCATTGAAACGCTCAAGGTCAACGGAGAGATGGTGGGCAACAGAACGCGCGCGAAGGTCGTGAAGAACAAGGTCGCGCCCCCGTTCCGCGAGGCGGAGTTCGACATCATGTACGGCGAGGGCATCTCCAAGATAGGCGAGATAATCGACCTCGCGGTGAAGCTGGAGATCATCGACAAGGCGGGCGCGTGGTTCACGGTCGACGGGCAGCGCGTGCAGGGGCGCGACGCTGTGAAGGAATACCTCAAGACCAATCCCGAGGTCGCCGACAAGATAGAGCAGCAGGTGCGCGAGAACGCATACAAACTCAGCCCGCGCGCACAGCGCGAGGCGAAGGCCGCGGCGGCAAAGGCCGTGGACGTGAGCGCGGCGGACTTTGACGAGGATTGATGCTCATATCCGACATACGCCAGACCTCGCCGGGACGGCTGACCGTCCGGCTTGAGGACGGGGCGGAGATAAAAACAACGCTCGGCGTCGTGACCGATCTGCGGCTCTACTCCGGGCGGGAGCTTGACGCGAGCGCCGTGGAGGAGCTGAAAACCGCGTCCGTGCGGGCGCTCGCGCGCGAGAGAGCGATAGAAATGCTGTCGCGGCGGGCAATGTCGCGCGCGGAAATGCGGCGAAAGCTCATCGAAAAGGGCGAGGATGAGGACACGGCGGAGCACGTCACAGCGTGGCTGTGCGACCACGCGCTCATTGACGATGAGAGCTACGCCGCGGTGGTCGCGCGCCATTATGCCGCAAAGGGCTACGGTGCGGGGCGCGTGCGCGCGGAGCTGAGCCGCCGCGGGATAGAGCGCGAGCTGTGGGACGGCGCGATCGGCGCCATGCCCGAAAACGAGGACAAGATAGACAAATTCATCGCCTCCCGCCTCCACGACCCGGAGGACAGGGATGAGGTGAGAAAGCTCAGCAACGCGCTGTACCGGCGCGGGTACTCGTGGGACGAGATACGCCGCGCGCTGGAACGGCACAGGGCTGAGGCGGAAATATACGAGGATTGACGGACTTTATGGAAAAAACCTTTGCATTGGTTTCCCTCGGCTGCGCGAAGAATCTCGTGAACAGCGAACAGATGCTCTACCTCATGGACGAGGCGGGGTACACGCTCGTGCCGGAGGCGGAGGGCGCGGATCTCGTGATCGTGAACACCTGCGGCTTCATCGACGCGGCAAAGACCGAGGCGATAGACACCATTCTTGAAATGGCGGAGCTGAAAAAGGCCGGGAAGCTCGGCGGGATAATCGTGACGGGGTGCCTTTCCGAGCGCTACAAGGACAACATCACGGACGAGCTGCCAGAGATCGACAGCGTGCTGGGCGTGGGCAGCTTCGGGGACATCGTTCAGGCGGCGGACGCGGTGCTCGCCGGGCGGCATCTGCGGCGCTTTGCCGACCAGAGCGCGCCCATCGACGAGATACCGCGCGTCGTATCCACGGGACCGGGCTGGGCATATCTGCGCATCGCGGAGGGGTGCAATAACTTCTGCGCGTTCTGCGCCATCCCCTACATCCGCGGGCGCTACCGCTCAAGGAAGCTGGAGGACATCGTGGACGAGGCGCGCGACCTCGCCGCGCACGGCGTGAAGGAGCTTATCGTTATCGCGCAGGACATCACGCGCTACGGCACGGACATCTACGGCAAGCGCAGTCTCGCGCGGCTGTGCCGGGAGCTTGCGAAAATAGAGGGCGTGGAGTGGATACGCCTGCACTACCTCTACCCCGACCAGTTCGACGATGATCTTATCGACGAGCTCGCGGCGAACGGCAAGATCGTGAAATACCTCGACATTCCGATACAGCACATCAATGACCAAATCCTCAAAAGCATGAACCGCCGCGGCACTGGCGGGGAGATACGCGCGCTCTTCAAAACCCTGCGCGAGCGCATCCCCGGTCTCGTACTGCGGACGAGCCTCATCGCGGGTCTCCCCGGCGAGGGCGAGGCGGAGTTTGAGGAGCTGTGCGGATTCCTGCGCGAGGCGCGGATAGAGCGCGTGGGCGTTTTCCCGTTCTCCCCGGAGGAGGGCACCCCCGCCGCCGCGATGGAGCATGTGGACTTTGACGAGGCACAGCGCCGCGCGGACATGATAATGGAGCTGCAAGCCCCGATAATGGACGATTTCTGCGCGTCCTTCGTCGGAAAGACCCTGCGCGTGCTGTGCGAGGGTTACGACGAGGAGAGCGGAATGTTCTACGGCCGCAGCTATGCCGACTCGCCGGATATTGACGGGCAGGTGTTCTTCACCGGCAGCTGCGCCGAGGGCGAGATGGCAGACGTATTGATCGAATGCGCCGAGGACGGCATACTCTTCGGCGGGATGGAGGACTGAAAAATGTTCAAAACAACGGCAAACAAGATAACCATGTTCCGGATCGCGCTGATCCCCGTGTTTCTGGTGCTGGCGTACATCGGGCATCTGTACATAGCGCTCGCGGTTTACATAATCGCGTGTCTGTCCGACGTCGCGGACGGGTACATCGCCCGCCACTGCAACCAGGTGTCCGACTTCGGCAAGTTCGTTGACCCGCTGGCGGACAAGATGCTGGTGCTGGCGGCAATGTGCTTTTTCATCGAGAACGGGCAGATGCCGGGCTGGTGCGTGGCGATAGTGCTGTTCCGCGAGTTTGCGGTGTCCGGGCTGCGGCTGATCGCCGTGGAGCAGGGGCGCGTGATCGCCGCGGCATGGTCGGGCAAGCTCAAGACCGGGTGCACCATGGTGGGGCTGTCGGCGATGATGTTGTTCTCCGAGGTTGAAATGGTTAACATAATATTCACCGTGCTTATACTTATAACGACGGTCGGCTCGGGCATACACTACTTCTGGGTCAACCGCGACGTATTCAAATGCTGATACAAGGAAGAGGGTCCGACAATGAAGCTTTATAATTCCGCAACACGCACAAAGGAAGAGTTCGTCCCCAACCACCCCGACATCGTGAAGATGTACACCTGCGGGCCGACGGTGTACCACTATGCGCACATCGGCAACCTGCGCTCGTACATCATGGAGGACGTGCTGGAAAAATACCTGCGCTACCTCGGCTACAACGTCAAGCGCGTGATGAACATCACGGACGTGGGACACCTGACATCCGACGCGGACGAGGGCGAGGATAAGATGCTCAAGGGCGCACAGCGCGAGCACAAGACCGTGATGGAGATCGCGAAGTTCTACACCGATGCGTTCTTCTCCGACTGCGCGAAGCTGAACATCAAGACCCCGGACGTGGTGGAACCGGCGACGCACTGCATCGACGAGTATATAAAAATAATCACGAAGCTGATGTACACGGGCTACGCCTACTTTGCGGGCGGCAATGTGTACTTTGACACGTCGAAGCTCGAGCGCTACTACATCTTCAACGACTTCAACGAGGAAGACCTCGCGGTCGGTGTGCGCGAGGGCGTGGACGAGGACACCAATAAGCGCAACAAGAACGACTTTGTGCTGTGGTTCACGAAGTCCAAGTTCGAGGATCAGGCGCTCAAGTGGGATTCCCCGTGGGGCGTGGGCTATCCCGGCTGGCACATCGAGTGCTCCGGCATATCCATGAAGCATCTGGGCGAGGATCTGGACATTCACTGCGGCGGGATAGACAACGCTTTCCCCCACCACACCAACGAGATCGCGCAGAGCGAATCTTACCTTGGGCACAAATGGTGCAACTACTGGATGCACGTGCACCATCTGAACACCAGCACGGGCAAAATGTCCAAGTCCAAGGGCGAATTTCTGACCGTGTCACTGCTGGAGCAGAAAGGGTATGACCCCCTCGCCTACCGGCTGTTCTGCTTACAGAGCCATTACCGCAACGGGCTTGTGTTCTCGTGGGAAAACCTCGACAACGCACAGACGGCGTACAACAAGCTCATCAACAAGATCGCGGCGCTCAAGCCCGGCGAGGGCGAGGCTGACGCGGAGGCCGTCAAGGCGCTGGGCGAGAAGTTCCGCTTCGCGCTGGACAACGACCTGAACACCTCTCTCGCCGTGACGGCGCTGTACGACGTGCTGAAATACAAGACGGACGACGCGACAAAGCTGGCCGTGATCGCGGACTTTGACCGCGTGCTGAGCCTGAGCCTTATCGAAAAGGCGGCAAAGCGGCGGGAGGAGCTGAAGCGCAGCGAGGTCGCCGCAGGTGCGTTCACCATCGTGTCCGAAACGGGCGAGAGCGACGCCGCCGTTGAAGCAAAGATACAGGCGCGGCAGGACGCGAAAAAGGCCAAGAACTACGCCGAGGCGGACCGCATCCGCGAGGAGCTGAAAGCCGAGGGCATAGAAGTGACCGATATTCCCCACGGCGCAAAGTGGAAGAGAATTTGATATGAACATCAAAAACGCCGCCCGGTGGGCGGCGTTTTTAATGCGCATTTTCAGTTTTTCCTGCGGCGGGCAAGGATGAACGCCGCGCCCGCGCCGGAGAGCGCCATCAGCGCGAGCCACGCGAGCGGACGCGCCGCGTCGCCGGTTTTTATGATGGGATCGGTCGGGCTGACAGGAAGCTCTTCAACCATGAACTGCCAGTCGAGCGTGCCGACGGCGTTCTGAAAATCATTGCCCATCTCGATGGGGACAGAGAGCGTCACTTTCAGCTCTGCGCTGCCGCCGGAGTAGAGCGTGCCGAGATACACCCAATCCGTGAGCTGGGCGGTCTGGTCGGCAGGGGCGGCAAAGAGCGTGGACACGCCGGACGAGACGGCAAGCCCCATCTGGGAAAAGAACGCCTCGGACCCTGCCTCCGCGCCGAGGGCGCGCATATAGAGCTTCACCTTGACGTTATAGGCGGCGTTATTCGCGATGTACACCGACTGCGTGAGCGTGTCGCCGGGCATGACATTTTTGAAATCGGTGAAAAGATCGGTGGGAGAATAGCTGCTGCCGGGGGAGAAAACGAACTTATCCGCGCGACCAAGATAGCTGACGTTCCCCGCGGCGAGCGCCGAGGGCGCGAGCGCGGCGGCAAACACAACCAAGGCGAGACAGAGCGCGGCAAAACGGCGAAAACACTTCATACCCCGCACCTCAATTCAAGACCGTCAGCGCCCCACCGGCATTGACGGAGACATAACTCCCCCAAGCGGCGGAGACAGCAGCGGCGTTCGCGTCCCCCTTTGTGACAAAGCGGAGGACGGTCGGGTCCTCATCATCAGGTATTATGTCAACTATTCTGTGCGTGGCGACGGTATGCTCATCAACCATAAAGGTTATCGGGTCGCCGACGCGCAGGGCGGTATAATCCACCTTTTTGACATAGATAACAGAGCCGGTGTGATACGTCGGCTCCATCGAGCCGGAGAGCACGGTGTAAACCTGTATACCGGCGAGGCGCACCCCCGCCAGGGCGACCGCCAGCACCACCGCCGCGGCGACGAACAGGGTTGTTATGAAATTCCAGAGCTTTTTCATGCCCGCGCCTCCGTCAGCGCGCCGATACTCAAACGCCCATCATCTTTCCCATGGGAAAGATGATGGGCCCGGGCATTTCGCACAAGTGCGCCGTGAACATCCACATTATATCAGTGTAATTTGTTTTAGTTTTGTAACTTGTTTGCATTATAACAGCGCTTGGCAAATATGTCAATCGCTGCTGGAAAATATTTTTGAGTTTACGCAGAACCTTACTGCAAGCCGATGATGTCCTTTATCTTATCAAAGAAGCTGGCGACGGAGGTGACGACCTTTTTCACGCTGTTGACGAAGCCGACGACCTGCGTTTTCGCGGTGGAGACCTTGTTGAGCGTGTTCTGCACCTCCTCCACGCGGGACTTGAGCTGGTCGGCATCCAGCCCCTCGAGCGAGCGGCAGAGCGAGATGAGCTGGTTTATCTGCGTTTCGGTGAGGGTGACGTTATACTGCGCGGCGATCTGGACGATCTCCTGCCGGATCTGGTCGTCGGTCATGTTCTGGGTCTCGTCGAGCATCATTTTCAGATCCTGCACGATGGAGGTGGAGTCCATGCTGCCGATCTCCTGCGCGAGCGAGCCGGTGATGGTCAGCTCCTGCGTGCTGACGAGCTTTGCGATGTTGTCGAGCTTCTGCCCGGTCATGTCCTCATACGCCTTGTAGATGCCGGTGAGCGCGGCGGTTCCGCTGACCTCAAAGGGCGCGGCGACGATGATGCGCGCGTCGGTGATGCCGGCGGTGGCGAGGGCGGAGATATACATCTCCGGCGTGCACCAGGTGATGTTGCTGGTGGTGACGTTCATGCCCGCGCCGGAACCCAGAAGCTCCACATACACGCAGGAGATGGAGCGCGTGCCGATGATGGAGGAGTCGACATACCCCTCAAGATACGCGCGTTCCTCGGCGTTGGTGATGTTGAGCTGAATGACGCTGCCCTGCTGCACGCCGAACGCCTGATACACAAGGGCGACCTGCTCGGGCGTGAGGTCCGCGCCGATAACGGCACGGCTCTGTATATTATCCGCGCTGGCGGTGACGCCGAGCGAGAGGATCATCACAAAAACGAGAACAAAAGAGATGAATCTTTTTTTCATGGCAAAACCTATCCTTTCCTATATAAGCATACGACGCGCGGGGCGCGAAAATGTTCCCCCGCGCGCCGGGATCGACCCATGAGAATGTACCACAAAGGAGTGAATATGTAAACTGCAAGTTTGTGAATTTTGCTTGACGGAAATCCGCGCAAAAGGTATACTTACTATTGAGGTATGGCACGCCGTCCGCCTGAGAGACGGCAGAGAGGAAAAGTCAATTATGAAAGTGATAATCGCAGAAAACTATGAGAGGGCGTGCGCCCTCGCCGCGGATATGATCGAGCGGCTCGTCCGGGCAAAGCCGGAGTGCACGCTGGGTCTGGCGACGGGGTCGAGCCCGGTGGGCATGTACAAGGAGCTGGCGCGCCGCTGCCGCGAGGAGGGGCTGGACTTCTCCCGCGTGAAGAGCGTGAATCTGGACGAATACGTCGGGCTTGAGCCGACGCACGACCAGAGCTACCGCTATTTCATGGACACGAACCTTTTCGACCACATCAACATCGACAAGCGCAACACCTTTGTCGCCAAAGGCACGGGTGACGTGGAGGAGAACATACGCGAATTCCGCGAGGTCCTCGTGCGCAGCGACGTTGATCTTCAGGTGCTGGGCGTTGGGCCGGACGGACATCTCGGCTTCAACGAGCCGGGCGACGCCCTGTGCGACACCGCGCACCGCGAGGCGCTGGACGAGAGCACCATCGACGCGAACGCCCGCTTCTTCGCCACGCGCGACGATGTGCCGCGCTACGCGCTGACGATGGGCATGGGCGACATTATGCGCGCAAAGAGCCTGCTGCTGATAATCAACGGCAACAAGCAGGATGCGGCGCGCGAGCTGCTGATGAACGACAAGATCACGACGAAATGCCCCGCGACGTTCATGAAGCTGCACCGCGACGCGACTGTTTTCATCGAGAAAAAGCTCGCCGACGAGATCGGATACACCGGCTGAAAAATACATAAATTTGCGAAAAAGTCCGCCTTTCGGCGGGCTTTTTCGCGTCACTTATCCAAACCTGCGGGCGTAGCCGCAGCGGCGGCACAGCTCCTCCGCCGCGCGGCGGGCGGAGAAGCCGTCGTATATGGCGCGGGCTTTGTCGATTGACATAATATCATCAATACTGCTGTGAAAGAGATTGCCGAGGGCGAGGTCGCCGTCATGGTCGAGGCAGCACGGCACGACCGTGCCGTCGGCGAGCACGCCGATCTGGTCACGCAGACCGTAGCAGAACACGCGCTCTCCCCCGTCCTCGGCCGCCATGTCCGGCCAGTCGAACTTCTCCCCGGGTTCGAGCCACACGTGCTCCGCCAGTCCCGCACTGCGCCGCGCGGCGCGCCACGGGCGCGGAAAGTGCGCGGCGAGGATATCCTCAATGCCGGGGTTGAGGGCGTTCAGCCCGTTTTCGTTCCACAAACGCAGGACGCACAGCTTCCCCGCCGCGTCCATCTGGGCGGCGAATGCGGCACATTGGTTTACATAATCGCTTAAAGCTCCGCCGGTGTTCGCCTCGAAGGATTGGAGCGAGACGTTGACCTTGTGCACAGCCGGGGCGGCGATGAGCGCGCCGCCGCGCGAATGCAGGAGCGTGCCGTTCGTGGTAACGATGACGCGAAAGCCCAGCGCCCCCGCCGCGTCGAGCAGGGCGGGAAGCTCCGGGTGCAGAAGCGGCTCGCCCATGAGGTGGAGATAGAGATAGTCCGTATACGGTCTCAGCCGCGCGGCGAGCGTCGTGAACTCATCGCGCGTCATGAAGCGCGGGGCGCGGCGCGTGCCGGGGCAGAACGCACAGTGCAGGTTGCAGACGTTTGTGATCTCAAGATAGGCTTTTTTGAATCGCATGGGCGCACTCCGTTCGCACAGCAGAAATCCAGCCCGGAGCATCGTCCGGGCTGGGCAGTCGGTTTTGGGGTTATATCAGAACATGCCGGGGAAGCCGGGCAGACCGCCGTTGAGCTTCGCCATGGACTGGCTGGTCTTGTCGTCGGCGAGCTTGAGCGCGCCGTTGACCGCGGCAAGGATCATATCCTGAAGCATTTCGACGTCCTCGGGGTCGACGACCTCGGGGTTGATCTCGATCGACTGGAACTCGCGCGTACCGACGATGGTCGCCTTGACCGCACCGCCGCCGGAGGTAAACTCAAACTTGGTCGATTCAAGCTCCTGCTGCATCTTCATGAATTCCTGCTGCATCTTCTGCGCCTGTTTCATCATGTTCATCTGTCCGCCGCCGGGGTAGCCGCCGCGGAATCCGCCTTTTGCCATTTTTCTTATCCTCCGAAAATTTTATTCTTTATATTATTTATCAAGAGCGCACGTTGGGCGCGCGGTCTCATATAAATCTGACTTCCTTGAATTGGCGAAGCTCCTCAACACTGCGCGTGCTCTGCGCGTCCGCGCCCAGCTCGCCGAGGATGACGCGCACATCGCGGCCGCACTTGCGGCTCGCCGCGGCGGCAAAGCTGTCAAGCACCTCCTGCCGGTTGAAGCGCCCGTACACAAAGCCGGGCAGACAGTCCACGTGCAGAACGCCGTTTTCCATCATGCCGCGCACCTTCGTGCTGTCGCCCAGCACGTAGCGCAGATCGGGCGTGAGCTTCGGCGAGACCGCGGCGCACACCGCGCTCCAAAGCTCGCCGTCGGCAGACGGCGGCACTGCCGCCGGGTCTTCTGGCAGGGGCGGCGCTTCCTCCTCGGGCGGGGGCGTGGGTATGGGTTCGGGTATGGGTTCGGGCTTGGGTGCCGGTCTCTCTGTCGGTGCTGGCGCTGCCGCGGGCGCGGGTGCAGAGGCGGCAGGGGCTGTCACGGTCGACGGTGCGGCGCTGCCCGCCGCTATGGCCTCCAGCCGGGAGATACGCGCGCGCAGGGCGTTCACATCCTCCCCCAGCGTGTTGTCGCACAGGGAGATGAGGCACAGCTCTACCACGGTCTTGGGGTTTTTCGCCTCGCGCAGCTGCGCGGAATAGCGCTGCACGGTCTCCATCGCGGAGATAAGCTCCTCCCGCGTCATGCGCGCGGCAAAGGAGGCAAGCGAGGCGGCATCATAGCCGCCGGTGAGGAGGCTCATGCCGCTTTTCGGGGCAACGACGGAGATGAGCACGTCGCGCAGGAGGGTGCCAAGCTCTTTGAGAAACGTGGCGGGGTCCTTCCCGTCCATCCACAGCGCGGAGAACTCCTCCAGCGCGGCGGGCGCGTCATGGCGCAGAATATGGTCGAGCATATCCGTGATGCGCTTGTTGCCCGCAAGCCCCATCGCGGAGTACACCGCGGGCGCGTCGATTTTTTCATATGCCGAGCACTGATCCAGCAGACTGAGCGCGTCGCGCACGCCGCCGTCGGCAAGCCGGGCTATCAGCTCCGCCGCGTCATGCGTGAGCGAAAACTGCTCCTGCCGGGCGATATATTCCAGATACTCCGCGATCTGCGGCGTGTCGATGCGGCGGAAGCTGTGCCGCTGGCAGCGGGAGAGGATAGTCGCGGGGACCTTTTGCAGCTCTGTCGTGGCGAGGATGAACATCAGGTGCTCGGGCGGCTCCTCAAGTATTTTCAGCAGGGCATTGAACGCCGAGGCGGAGAGCATATGCACCTCGTCGATGATGTACACGCGCTTTTTCACCGCCGCGGGCGAGAACACGGCCTCCTCCCGCAGGGCGCGGACGTTGTCAACGCCGTTGTTGGACGCGGCGTCCAGCTCCACAACGTCCAGCACGGAGCCGTCCGCGATGCCGCGGCACGCCGGACACACCCCGCAGGGGTTGCCGTCGACCGGGTGCTCGCAGTTGACCGCTTTGGCGAGAATGCGCGCACAGGTGGTTTTGCCCGTGCCGCGCGTGCCGATGAAGATATACGCGTGCGACAAGCGCCCGGACTTCACCTGGTTTTTCAGCGTCTCGGTAATATGCTTTTGTCCGACGACCTCGTCAAAGGTCTGCGGCCGCCATTTGCGGTACAGCGCCTGATACATGACGCACCCTCTCTCGCGCTGGGATCACTGATGGATATAGTGATGGCTCTTGACAAGACTGCACACCCGACTTCGAATAATGGGCTATGCCCGTTACGCCGGCAGCTGGCTCGAACCCGGCTGCCTCGCGGCACACGGAAAGCACCGCTTAATGCTGCTCGGTTCCCCGCCTGACATGGTTCACGGGTTTCCGTTGCGCAAGACCGGGTCGTCATCACTGCTTACCGGGGTCAGACGACACAGCACACATCCTCGGTCGGGAATTCGTCCCTGCTTTAGCGGATTGCAGGTCACAGGGCACCGCTGGCTCCCCGACTAGTGCAGCCTTGTCAAAAGCCACGATGATATATTACTACATCTTTTAAAATTTATCAAGATTTATATCAAGTTTTTCTTTACAAATTAAAAATTTGTGTTATAATGAACAAGCTGTCAGAGATAAGGCAGCGGGAAATTGAATTTGGGCCCGTAGCTCAGCTGGGAGAGCGCACGGTTCGCATCCGTGAGGTTCGAGGGTTCGATCCCCTTCGGGTCCACCATCAAAACATCCGCAGGCATTCGCTTGCGGATGTTTTCGTTTTTCCTGCGGAGAAGTTCATTTGACTTGGGGCGGAAATACGGATATAATATGTATAGCAAGCACGAGGGGAGGCAAAAGCATGAGCACACCGGAAGCAGGGGCGATCGTCCGGGAGGTCTACCGCGAATACAGCAAAGTATTCCCCGGCAGGATACGCGACGCTTATCTCTATGGCTCATACGCCCGCGGCGACTTTGACAGCGAATCGGATATAGATATTCTTCTGACTGTGGACGCGGACAACGCGGAGATCGCCAAGCGCAGATATGCCCTCGCGGAAATAACCAGCAGCCTCAGCTTGAAATATGATATAACCGTGTCCGCGACGGCAAAGCCGCTTGCACAATTCAGGCAGTACGGCGAGGTCATGCCTTTCTACAAAAATGTTCTGCGGGAAGGAATAAACTATGCAGTATGAAGATAAAAAGGCGCTGTCTCAGGCGCGCATAGAGCATGACGCCGAGTGCCTTTCTGCCGCGGAAAGTCTGCTGGCGAGCGGCAGCTACAGAAGCGCCGCGAATCGCTCATACTATGCCGTTTTCCACGCCATGCGTGCTGTTCTCGCGTTCGACGAGATCGACATGAAGAAGCACAGCGGCGTTATCGCCGAGTTCCGCCGCTTGTATATCAAGACGGGTATTTTTGATAGTGAATTATCCACAATAATCTCAGTGTTGTTTGATATACGAACAGAAAGTGACTACGACGACTTCTTTATTATTTCAAAGGATGACGTCATTCATCAGGTTGAAAGCGCGCGATATTTTCTCGCCGTAATAAGTGAATATCTGGCTGAAAAATAAGCTCACGGTTAAAACCGCAAAAATTACGAAGAGAGGTCATGCCGCATGGTATACACGGTCGACGCAATACGCGACTGCATCACACCGATCGCCAAAAAATACGGACTCAGCGCTGTATATCTGTTCGGGTCATACGCCCGCGGCACTGCCACGGAGGCGAGCGATATTGACCTTCTGATAGATACCGCTGGGACGGACATAAAGAGTCTTCTCGATCTGGCCGCTGTATACTGCGAGCTTGAAGAAGCTTTGAATAAACAAATTGACCTGATAACCGTAAGCTCGCTCAAGCAGCCGATACAGCGCCCGAGTGAGGCCACATTCCGCGCGAATGTAATAAAAGAAAGGGTGAGTTTATATGCTGCCGCCTGATGCGCAGAGACTTGAACACATACGCGATTATCGCAAATATTAACTCCAACATATATTTTTGAATCCAGCGGTGTATAACGCCGCTGGATTTTTTGTGAACAGCGCAATACATCCACTCAGCATTTCAGCGCCACGGTGAACTCTATCATCCCCGGGCGTGGCGCGGAGGCGGTTATTGTGCCGCCGTGTGCCTCAACGATGCTGCGGGCGATGGACAGCCCGACGCCGAAGCCGCCAGTTGAAGAGCTGCGCGACTTGTCCGGGCGGTAAAACCGGTCGAAGAGATGCTTCATGTCCTCGTCGGAGATCGGCTCGCACTCATTTGCGCAGCGGAGCACAGCGCTCTCCCGCTCATGCGCGAGGGTGAGCGAGACGGCGCTGCCGGGGAGCGCGTACTTGACGGCGTTGTCCAGCAACACGGAGCAGAGCTGACGGATGAGCGCCTCGTCGCCCCGGCATTTCACCGCCGGGGCGATGCTCACGTCTAGCGCGTGTCCGGCGCTCTCCGCGTGGGCGGCGAACGCCTCCGCCGTGTCTCCGACCGCCGCGGAAAGGTCAAAGGTCTCAACATTCAGCTTCGGCTTTTCCTCATCCATGCGCGAGAGCGTGACGAGCGCACATACAAGGCGGCCAAGCTTTTCCGTCTGCGCTTTGAGCATCGCCGTCCACTTGTTCTCCCCCACTTCAAGCTCCAGCACGCTCAAACCCGTTGTCATGACGGCGAGCGGCGTTTTCAGCTCATGGCTGGCGTCGGTGATGAACTGCTTCTGGCGCTGGCTGCTCTCGATGAACGGCTCCACTGCCTTTTTGGAGAGCAGGCACACGAGCACATACACCACCGCGATGCACACCACCGAGGCGAGCACCGACACCGCCGCCACAGCGCGGAGCGTGCGCTGCTCCTGATAGCAGTCGAGAAACACCGCCATGTTGCGGTCGTCCCCGTTATGGACGACATAGTATTTATAGCTGTCGATATACCCCATGCCCTCGCCGTTCGAGGCCGCGGCTGTAAGATAGCGCTCAACATTATCGCCGTCGACAGAGGCGATATAATCCAGTTTCATCTCCGACAGCTCGCCCGCGTCGTCGTAGCGCAGGACGAAATACCGCGTGGAATACGGCGTTTCCACGGTGAACGGTCCGTCCGGGCGTCTGCCGTCCGCGCCCGGCTCCGGCGGGTGGGAGTCCTGCGCGGCGGGGATGCTGCCGCGGTTGTCGGCGATCATATGCAGCATATCAGAAAGCTCGCTGTCTACATATATATAGTACGCCGCGTTGACGATGAGGCACAGCGCCGCCATGACCGCCGTGACGGAAAGCATGGCGATGCGGATGAACTTTCTTTGCAGGCGCTTTATCATGCCTTTGCCTCCAGCACGTACCCCATGCCGCGCACGGCGCTGATCTCCACCGCAGAGCCGATCGCGCGCAGCTTCTTGCGCAGATTTGAAATATGCACCCAGACGGAGCATACCTCCGTGTCGCTCTCCCAGCCCCACACGCGCTCAATGATACGGTCGGCAGAAATTATCATCGACGGGGAGCGCATGAAAAGCTCCATTATCTGAAACTCTCTGCCGCTGAGGCGGGCGCTGCCGCCCGTATCGGAGAGGACGCCGCTGCCGCAGTCAAGCGAGAGCGTGCCGAGGGCGAGCACAGTGGATTTATAATCCCCACTGCGGCGCAGAAGCGCCCGTATGCGGGCGAGCAGCTCATCCGTCGCAAAGGGCTTGGGTAGGTAATCATCCGCCCCGGCGTCGAAGCCCGTGATGCGGTCGTCCTTCTGCCCTTTCGCCGTGAGGAGCATGACGGGCGTGGTCACTCCGTCCTCGCGCAGGCGCGTGACGACCTGCAGCCCGGTGAGCTGCGGCATCATTACATCAAGAATGACCCCGTCATACTCCCCCGTGCGCGCGTACTCATACGCATCGCGCCCATTATATACTGTGTCCACGGCATATTTGTTCCTCTCAAGCAGCACGGTCAGCGCGTCGGCAAGGTCGCGCTCATCCTCGGCGATCAGCAGCTTCATGATATACCTCCTGTTTTTCTCTTATTTGGTTAGAATATACTCCGGCAAGCTTAAAGGAAGCTAAAGTCAGACTAAAGCTTTTTTATTTTTCCGCTTAAGCGGGACTTTAGGGTGGAATGCTATGATACAGCCACAGGCATGGAAGAGCACAGTGCTCCACCCGCCGAAATAACAAGGAGGATGTATATTATGTTAACCAAGTATAAGATGGACATTAGGTACAAGAGGATGATAGCCGCGTTTCTGGGCGCATGTCTGGTGCTGGGCATATCCGCGACCGCGTGGGCAAACAACGGCACGCAGAGCGGCACCGCGAGCGCTCCCACCCAGCAGAGCGGCAGCAAGCCCTGCCGCATGGGAAGACCGAACGGCAATGACGGCATGAACGGCGGCTTCGGCGGCGGACAGCCGGGCGATATGCCGGAAGCGCCCGACGGCGAGCGCCCCGATGACATGCCCGGTGATATGCCCGGCATGGCGTGGAGCAAGCTCGTTGAGGACGGAGTTATCTCTCAGGAGACCTGCGACGCTATCGAGGAGTATATCAAGGAGAACGGCCCCGACAAGCCCGATGACGCCGCCGACGGCAGCGAGCGCCCCGAGCCGCCCGCAAAGCCCGACGATGACGGCACCGAGCCGCCGGAGAAGCCAGAGGGCGACGAGAGCGAGCCGCCGGAGCTGCCGGAGGATGGCGAGCACATTGACGGCATCCCCGGTCTGACCGAGGAGCTGCTGGACGCACTGCTCGACGCAGGCATCATAACCGAGGACGAGTACGAGGCTCTGCTTGAGCTTGTACCCGCGGTGGATGTAAGCGAAGCGTAAACCTCAGACATGAGCATACCCCCAATAAGCGGACACGGAAAACGTGAAAGCTTATTGGGGGTATGGCTGCTTCTATTCTGTTATGCAAGTCTTATTTGTCAATAGTGATTTTCATGAGGCAGTACGGGCAGCGGAGATGCCCCTGCGTGATCAGCTCTGTAATAGTGGTCGGGATAAACTTTCCGCAGTTCGGGCACGGTATACCAGTCGGCTTCTGCCGATCCTCCTCCCAATGCTGCACTTTTCCGCCGGAAGCAAGCGCAAGCTCCTCCTCCGAGAGTTTATATGTGACCGCATCGTTCTTGTCGTTCATGATATTGCTCCTTTCTAAAAGTGTTTTCGATATGATGTACGCGCAACTACGGCGTTTGTTACACCGTATGCTATGAAAATTTCATTTTCCGTCATGGAGACGCATCTAAGCGCCGCCGCGGTGACACTTGACCGAGGCCGATATTTTATACTATAATATGATTGTTATTGTATAAGCAATGAGCAAAGGAGTGTCAGCATGGCTCAGCAGCCGAAAAAGAACGACTTCATGACACAGCTTGCGACATTCATTGTCGACAAGCGCAATCTCTTCTTCCTTATAATAATAATAGCGATAATCTTTTCTGCGTTCTCGCGCAATTGGGTGAATGTTGAAAACAACCTCATCACATATCTGCCCGATGATGCAGAGACGAAGATTGCGCTCAACCTGATGGAGGAGCAGTTCACGACCTACGGCACGGCGGAGGTCATGGTGGCAAACGTCAGCTACGACGAGGCGGATGAGCTGCACGATATGCTGTCGGACATCAAGGGCGTGCAGAGCGTCGCCTTTGACGAGACGACGGATCACTACAACCACGCTTCCGCGCTGTTCACCGTGACGTTCGATTACGACGAGAACGACGACGAGTGTCTGGACGCGCTGGACGCGGTGAAGGCCGCGCTGGATGGGTACGACCTCTATGTGTCCACGGAGCTGGGCAACACCTTGCAGGACACCATTGCCCACGAGGTCAGCATCATCATGGTGTACGTCGCCGTCATAGTTGTGGCGGTACTGCTGTTCACGTCGCAGACCTACGGCGAGGTGCCGGTGCTGCTTCTGACCTTCGTGACGGCGATGATACTCAACCAGGGCAGCAGCTTCCTGCTGGGTACGATCTCATTCGTGTCAAACTCCGTCACAAGCATATTGCAGCTGGCGCTGTCGCTGGACTACGCGGTCATACTCTGCAACCACTTCAAAGAGCAGCACGAGACCATGCCCATACGCGAGGCGGCAATATCCGCGCTCGCCAAGTCCATCCCGGAGATCAGCGCAAGCTCACTGACGACGGTGGGCGGTCTCGCGGCAATGATGTTCATGCAGTTCAAGATCGGTCCGGACATGGGCATAAACCTCATAAAAGCCATCATGTTTGCGCTTTTGAGCGTGTTCGTGCTGATGCCGGGGCTGCTGGTGCTGTTCGGACCGCTGATAGACAAGACAAAGCACAAGAACTTTGTGCCGAAGATACCGTTCGTGGGTAAAATTGACTATGCAACGCGGCACGTCGTGCCGATAGTATTCGTGGTCATAGCAGTGCTGGGGCTGCACTTTTCCAACAACTGCCCCTACGCCTACGGGTACAGCTCGCTCACGACCCCCAAGCTCAACGAGAGTCAGATTGCCGACAACATGGTCGCCGACAACTTCACCTCGCAGAATATGCTCGCACTCGTCGTGCCCGCGGGGGATTACGACAAGGAGAAGGCACTGCTGGAGGACCTGGAGACCTACGACGAGATAGACTACACCATGGGACTGGCAAACGTTGAGGCGATGGACGGGTACATGCTCGCCGACAAGCTCACCCCGAGGCAGTTTTCGGAGCTGGCAGGGCTGGACTATGAGGCGGCACAGCTCATCTACGCCGCATACGCCGCCGAGAATGGCGACTACGGCAAGCTGATGGGCAGCATAGCATCCTACAAGGTGCCGCTGATAGACATGTTCCTGTTCGTGTGCCAGCAGGTGGACGACGGGATAGTGACGCTCGACGAGGAGCAGACAGACATGCTCGCCGACGCGAAAACGCAGATGGAGAGCGCGAAGGCACAGCTCTCCGGCACGGAGTACAGCCGTATGCTGCTCTACCTCACACTGCCCGAAAGCGGCGACGAGACCTATTCCTTCATTGACACCATCCGCTCCATCGCGCAGGGGTATTACCCCGACGGGAACGTGTACGTCGCGGGCAACTCCACGAATGAATATGACTTCAAGAAATCCTTCGCGACCGACAACGCGGTCGTGAGCATCGTGTCGATACTGATCGTTCTTGTTGTGCTGCTGTTCACGTTCAAGTCCGCCGGTATGCCGGTGCTGCTGATACTGGTGATCCAGGGCAGTATATGGATCAACTTCTCCATTCCGACGCTGACGGGAACAGGGCTGTTCTTCATGAGCTATCTGGTGGTAAGCTCCATACAGATGGGCGCGAACATCGACTATGCAATCGTCATCGCAACGCGCTATCAGGAGCTTAAAGACAAGATGCCGCACAAGGAGGCGATCATCGAAACGCTGAACTTCGCGTTCCCGACGGTGCTGACCTCCGGCACGATACTGACCGTGGCGGGCACGCTGATTGGGCAGATGACCTCCGAGGCGACGATTGCCGGCATCGGGCAGAGCCTTGGGCGCGGCACGATAATCTCCATGTTCCTTGTCATGTTCGTGCTGCCGCAGATCCTGCTCATCGGCGGGGCGATAGTGGACAAGACCTCGTTCGCCGTGCCGAAGATAATGAAGAAGAAGGTGGAGACAGGCGGCCGGGTGTTCGTCGACGGCATAGTCAGCGGCGAGATAAACGGCACGGTCTCCGGCGTGATGCGCGCGAACATCGACGGCGACGTGAAGCTCAATCTCATTTCAGGCAGCGCCAGCGAGGAGGGAAAGACGAATGAATAAGACAGCAAAACGCGCGGTGTCCGCGCTGCTCGCTCTCATCTTCGCGATGTCGTTCGCCGTTCCCGCCTACGCGGACGACGCGATACACATAGCCACGGCGGACGACCTCATCGCGCTCGCGGCAAACTGCGTGAGCGACACATGGTCGCAGGGGAAGACCGTGGAGCTGGACGGCGACATATCGCTCGACGCCACGGCGTTCACCCCTATCCCCTACTTCAACGGCACATTCAACGGCAACGGACACACGATAAGCTATCTCGACCTTGAGGGCAAATACTCCCGCGCGGGGCTGTTCGGCGTGATAGGCGAGAGCGGCGCGGTGCGTGATCTGACCGTGTCCGGCACGCTGGACATCTCCGGCACGACGGAGGCCGTCGGCGGCATCGCGGGCGTGAACAACGGGCTCATCGCCTCCTGCCGCTTCACCGGCACGGTCAACGGCAGCGTGAACACCGGCGCTATCGCCGGGAAGAACGCCGTGAACGGCAGCATACAGGCCTGCATTGCCGAGGGCTCGGTCTTCGGCAGCAAGATGACAGGCGGCATCGCGGGGTATAACCTCGGTCTCATCGCCTCGTGCCGCAACTCCGCCTATGTCAACACCGAGAGCCGGGACAAGACGCTCTCGATACAGGATCTCTCCATCGACACGTCCATGGATCTGGCAAAGCTCTCCTCGCGCGACACGGTGGACTCCGCCTCCGACACTGGCGGCATTGCCGGGTACTCCTCCGGCATTATCCGCGGCTGTGTCAACGAGGCGATAATTGGCTACCAGCATGTCGGCTACAACGTCGGCGGCATCGCGGGGCGCAGCTGCGGCTTCATGGCAAGCTGCGCGAACAAGGGCGAGGTGTACGGGCGCAAGGACGTGGGCGGCATCGTCGGGCAGATGGAGCCGTACATGGATCTCAACATTGAAAACAGCACCCTCGCCAAGATGCAGCAGCAGCTCAACGAGCTGAGCGCGCTCATCGACCAGACGGCAAACGACGCGCAGGGCGCGGGCGGCGCGGTGTCCGCGCGGCTGAACGAAATGTCCGGCTACGTCGGCAATGCCATCAACGCGGCGGGTGACATCAACATCACCATCGGCAGCGGCAGCGGAGATACAGGCAGTGACACCGGCTCCCTGCCGGACATCGGCTATGACCCCGGCTCCGGCAGCATTGACCTGCCGGACATCAGCGGCGGAGGCAGCGACATCATCGTCACGCCCGACCTCAGCAGTCTGACCGCCGCCATCTCCGCCATCGGCGGACAGATCACCATGCTCAACGGCGCTATCGCCGGGGCGAGCGGCGCGGTTGCGAACGATATCCGCGCCGTGAACGAAAAATTCAACGAGCTGTCGAACACGATGTTCGACGCGATATTCTCCATCGGCACATCCGACGGAGACATACTCACAGATACGTCCGGCATCGACATTGAGCTGGTGCGGCTGGGCAAGATATGCGCCTCGACAAACTCCGGCGCGGTATCGGGCGACATCAACATCGGCGGCGTCGCGGGCGCGATCGCGATAGAGTACGAGCTCGACCCGGAGGACGACATATCCTCCAACATCAGCGCCGAGTACAAGCGCGAATACGAGCTGAAGGCGGTGCTGCAGGGCTGCACGAACAAGGGCAGCGTGTCCGCGCTGAGAAATTACGCCGGGAGCATCGCGGGGCGCATGGAGCTTGGCATTATCACGGGCTGCTATGGTTACGGCGATGTTGAGAGCGAGAACGGCGACTATGTCGGCGGCATCGTGGGGCTGACGAACGCAACGGTACGCTCCAACTGGGCGAAATGCACACTCTCCGGCGGAAAGTACGTTGGCGGCATCGTCGGCTCCGGCACGGCGGAGACCATGACCGTCACAAGCAGCACAGTCTCGACAAGCACCGTGGCGGGCAATGTGAGCATGGTGGAGGTCGCGGACGCGGCGCAGTATTACGGCGCGGTCTCCGGCGCGGACACGGGCGAGTTTCTGGAAAACTACTTTGTGTCCGACACACTCTCCGGCATTGACGGGGTGAGCTACGCCGGGCGCTCCGACAGGATAAGCTATGAAAACCTGCTGTCCATCCCCGGCTGCCCCGACGATATGCGCCATCTGACGCTCACGTTCGAGGTGGACGACGAGGTGATAAAGGAAGCGACCTTTGATTACGGTGCCTCGTTCGGCGCGGACGTCTACCCGGAGATCCCCACAAAGGACGGGTACAGCGGGCACTGGGACATTACAGAGCTAAACGATCTTCACTTTGACACGCGCGTGAAAGCGGTATACGACCGCGAGCGCACCGCCATTGCCGCCGGCACTGAGCGCGGCGAGGGCAAACCCATAGTATTCGTCGAGGGCAGCTACGCCCCGACGGACACCGTCAGCGACGAGGCGGACACCGCAGAGCCGGGCGAGCTGACGGAGCTTGACACGAGCCTTGACAAGGCGCTGGAGGATTCCGCCGCGCGTCTGCCGTGGTACGCACGGCTCGCCGCCCCCATCTCCGGCGGCATTATCGAGCAGCGGCACATCTCCATCCCGGACGACGGACAGAGCACGCACACCGTGCACTATCTCCCGCCGGAGATCAGCGTGGGCAGCGTCGCGGTGTACGTGATGCAGAACGGGCGCTGGATACGCACGGACACGAAGGAATTTGGCAGCTACGTCACCTTTGACGCTGCGGGCAATGAGATCGACATTGCCGCTGTGGCAGAGGTCAGCACCGCGGGGATCATCGCGGGCATCATCGGCATTCTTGCCGTTATCATGCTGATAGTCGTCCTGTCGATAATTCTGCGCCGCAGACACAGCGCGAAGGGAGCCGCAATGAACAAGACCGAAAAGCCCGCGGAGGACGCGAGCACCGAAACTCCGGCAGTCACCGCGGCGGACAACACCGCAGACAGCGCCGCGGCAAAGCCCAAAAAACGGCGCGCGAACAAGATAATAACGCTGATAATATGTCTGGCATTGCTGGCAGGAATCGCCGCGGCGGCGATAGTGCTGGCCCCGAAGGTCGGGAGCGTCCTGTCGCCGTACCGCGCGCTCACCGCGCTCGGCGCGAGCCCCCAGCTTGAGATGAATATCTCGGTCAACGCCGCCATCGGCGACACGGAGCTTGACACCAAGATTCCTGTGAGCACAAAGACCTTTGACGAGGTGCGCGTGTCGCGTACGCAGATCGGCAGCGCGTCGCTGTACTTTGCCAACGATATGCTCATCCTCGAAAACGGCAAGGCCTACGCGCTCGGCGGAGCCGCGCCGGATTACAGCGCGCTGCTGACAAAGATCGCGGCGGTATACAAGGACGTCAATGTAACGGAGAACGACGAGGGCGAGACGACGCTCTCCGTCGGCGCGGAGCAGGCAGATGAGCTGCTGCGCATACTCTGCCCCGAGCTGGGCAGCGACAGTCTGACAGTCGAGAGCGCGGTGCTGACGCTCAAGCTCACGGACGGCGCGGTGGAGCGCATCGCCCTTGCCGCGAACGGCGGGCTCTCGGGCGGCACGGCGTTCACCGTGGATGCCGTGATCGACGGCTTCACCTACTCCTCGTCCCTCACCCTGCCGGAGGAAGTGAGCGACGCCATCGCGAAGAACGACGCGGACAGCCTTGAGGCGATCACGGACGACGTGATGAACGTCATCTCCGCATGGTCGGAGCTGGCGGCGCGCGAGAGCGTGACGGGCAAGCTCGCCCTGCGCGCGGACTGCGGCCCTGTCGTGCTGAACACGACGCTTGACGTGAGCAGCACGGTGACGGACGGCGAGCGGAGCTACCGCATCGGCAAGAACGACATCGGCATCGACCTTGACGGCAGCAGCGACGGCGAAAACGAGCAGACGGCCGCGAAGTACGTGGAGCTGGCAGATGTGGTGTACCTCGCGTGCATCAGCGGCGACGTGACGAGCGCCAAGCACGGCGAGAGCACCGTGTACACCATGACGCTTGACGCTGACAGCATTGAGCGCATCGTCTCCATCATCGCGCCGGAGGCGGAAAAGCTCGGCGCGGTGTTCTCCCTCGGCACGGCGGAGCTGGCCGTGACGGACGGCGAGATAGACACCATCACGATAAACTGCACGGGCACGATGAAGGTCGTGCTGGTGGAGACGGCGGTCTCCGTGAACGCGGAGCTCACGCTGGACAACGCGAAATAACATGATCCATGGCCGGGTGCCGCAAAAATTATTGCGGTACCCGGCTTTTTGCGCATTTTTGCGGATCACGGCGAAAATGGGGCTTGACAAATTAAATCACTCTAACTATAATTCATAACGCAGTTATGAAACAGTGTTATTGATAGTTGGAGGCGAGACGATGGCAAAGCAGATAGAGGGCGTATCCGAGCGCATACTTGCCTGCGCGAAGGAGGAGTTTCTGAATAACGGCTACAAGGACGCTTCCCTGCGCGTTATCGCGGCGGCGGCGGACACGAGCACAAACTCCATCTACGTGCGCTTCGGCGACAAGGAGGGGCTGTTCTCCGCGATCGTCGAGCCGGTGCTCAGCGGGATGACGGAGCGCTTTTTGAAGATACAGGAGGAGTTCCACCGCATGGACAAAGCCGCGCAGGAGGCACACATGGCGGAGTACGCCGACGGCGGCACGATGGAGCTTGTGAACTATATGTACGACCATCTGGACGAGTTCCGGCTGCTGCTGGATGCATCCTACGGCACGCGCTTTCACAACTTTGTGGATGAGCTGGTGCGGATAGAGGTGGAGTACACCTACAAATACATGGAGACCGCCGGGTGCGCGCAGCAGATGGGCAGCGCAATGACGGAAAAGCTGCTGCACATTGTGACGACCTCGCGCTTTGAGAGCATTTTTGAGGTCATCCGCCACGGGATGCGCCGCGACGAGGCGGCGGAGTACATCGAGCTTCTCAGCCGCTACCACCGCACGGGGTTTTTCGCGGTGTTCACCGCGCAGGAATAGCTCCGCGGCGCTTTATAAAGCCGGATATGCTGCCGGAAACGGCAGCTTTCCATAAATCATCAGTTAGTTTTGTCTAACCGGAACAGTAGGAGTCCAACATGGAAAAACAAAGCCCTGTCCAGCGTATTTGGGAGCTGGGCAAGGACGAGCACGGAAAGCTGATCACGGCAGTGATCCTTGCCGTGGTGGGCGTGGTGTGCGGCATACTTCTCTATCTGTGCGTTGTCTCCGCGATGGAGAAGAAGTCCGCCGTCATCGCGGAAAACACGCAGAAGTCCCAGACCGACCTCATTGAGGCCGTGCTGGAGACCGTGCAGGGCATGAGCGTTGTCAAGTCCTTCAACCTCACGGGCAAAGGCGACAAAAAGCTCCAGAACGCGCTGGAGGCCAACCGCAAGGCAAATCTCGAGGTCGAGAGCATTATGACCCCGTACACCGCCGCGGAGGAAGCCGTATTGCAGATCGCAAGCGTCGGCATGATGCTCGCCGTCGTGGCGCTGTGGGCCGCCGGCAGCATGACACTGCCCAACGCGCTGATGACGCTTGTGGTATCGTTCCTCGTGTTCAGCCAGGTGAAGCTTTTCGGCATGGGCGTTTCCATGCTGCGTCTGGCGGGCGCGGCGATCGACCGCACTGTCGAGACCGAAAAAATGCCCCAGATGGACGAGAACGGCAAGGCCGTCTCCTCCGCCGCGCACGACATCGTCTTTGACCATGTCAGCTTCTCCTACGAGCACAAGGAGATACTCCACGATATAAGCGTCACTCTGCCCGACAGGACGACCACCGCCATCGTCGGTCCCTCCGGCAGCGGCAAGACCACGCTGTGCAATCTCGTGGCGCGCTTCTGGGACGTGGACAGCGGCAGCGTGCGCATAGGCGGCACGGACGTGCGCGACTACACGCTGGAATCGCTGATGGATCAGATAAGCATGGTGTTCCAGAACGTATACCTCTTCGCGGACACCATTGAGAACAACATAAAGTTCGGCTGCCCGGACGCAACGCACGAGCAGGTCGTCGAGGCGGCGCGCCGTGCGTGCTGCGACGATTTCATCGCGGCGCTGCCGGATGGGTACGACACCGTGATCGGCGGAGGCGGGGCGCATCTCTCCGGCGGCGAGCGCCAGCGCATCGCCATTGCCCGCGCCATGCTCAAGGACGCGCCGATAATCATTCTCGACGAGGCGACCGCCAACGTCGACCCGGAAAACGAGGACAGGCTGCAAAAGGCGATAGAGGCGCTGACGCACGAGAAGACCGTGCTGATGATCGCGCACAGGCTCAAGACCGTGCGCGGCGCGGATCAGATCCTCGTCGTGGACGGCGGGCAGATCGTGCAGCAGGGCAAGCATGACGAGCTTATCCGCCAGCCCGGCATATACGCGGACTTTGTCGGCGGGAAGAAAGAGACCACCGGCTGGAAGCTGTAAGGCAAAACCGCATACACAAGTCAAGGCCGCACTCATCGCGAGTGCGGCCCTGATCATTTTTATATCATCTATATCATTTTATCGTCCCGCCGCCGACAACTATATCCCCATCGTAGAAAACGACGGTCTGCCCCGGCGTTACGGCGCGCTGCTGCGCGTCAAAGTCGACTGCGACATTGCCGTTCGGCAGCGGCGTGACCGTCGCGTCCGTCTCGCGCTGGCGGTAGCGTATCTTCGCCTTGACGCGCATGGGCGCGTCGAGGCCGGCAACGGAGATGAGATTGACGTCCTCCGCCTCAAGATGCGTGGAAAAAAGCTCGTCATTCGCGCCGAGGACGACGGTGTTCGTCGCGGCGTCCTTGCTGACGACATAATACGGGTGCTCCGCCGCAACGCCTATGCCCCGGCGCTGACCAATGGTGTAATTGACGACGCCCTTGTGGCGCGCGATGAAATTGCCGTCGCGGTTGACAAAGTCCCCGGGCGCGGCGCGCTCGCCGCTCCAGCGCTCAATAAAGCGGGCATAGTCGCCGTCCGGGACAAAACATATGTCCTGGCTGTCGTGCTTTGCGGCGTTGACAAAGCCCTGCTCCTCTGCAATGGCGCGCACCTCGCGCTTCGTCAGTCCGCCCAGCGGGAAGCGCACATGCTCAAGCTGCCGCTGGGTCAGCGAGCAGAGCACATAGCTTTGATCCTTGCTCTCGTCCGCCGCCTTTTTCAGCAGCCAACGCCCGCGCGCGGCGTCATAATCGACGGCGGCATAATGCCCGGTGACGACGCAGTCAAAGCCCAGCTCCTCCGCGCGGCGCAGCAGGAGGTCAAACTTCATATAGCGGTTGCAGTCGATGCACTGGTTCGGCGTTCTGCCGCGGCGGTACTCGCCGACAAAGCGCTCAATGACCTGCGCGTGGAAATCGTCCGTATAGTTGAGGACGTAGAACGGTATGCCGAGGCGGTCGGCGACGCTGCGCGCGTCCTCGACATCGTCCAGCGAGCAGCAGGTCTTCTCCCGCTTCAGGCCGACGTCGGCATTATCGTAAAGATGCATCGTCGCGCCGACGGTCTCATACCCCTGCCGCACCATCAGATACGCCGCGACGGAGCTGTCCACCCCGCCGCTCATGGCGACAAGCGCCCTTTTCTTCATGTACCGCTCTCCCCTTTCTTCGCGCGGCGCAGTGTGGCCACGCTGTGCTCAAGCTCCGCCGCGATGCGCGCGGTCTCCTCGGCTGTGTTGTATTCGCCCAGCGATATGCGCAGTGTGCCGCGCGCCTCACCGCGCGTCAGCCCGATCGCCCTGAGCACATGGCTCGGCTCCGCCGCGCCCGCGGAGCACGCCGCCCCTGCCGAGCAGCAGATGCCCGCGAGGTCGAGGCGCATCAAAAGCGCTTCGCTGTCCACGCCGTCAAACCGCAGGCTCACTATCCCCGGCAGACGTGGCGACGTGCCGCAGTTGACGTGCGCGCCCGGTATGCGCGCCATTACCTCACGGATGAGCTCATCGCGAAGCTCTGTCACGCGGCGCATGTTCTCCGCCATATTGGCGCGGCACTCGTCCAGCGCCGCCGCCATCGCGGCCGCGGCGGGCACGTCGCTCGTCCCGGGGCGCATATTGCGCTCCTGCGCGCCGCCGTGCATAAGCGGCTCAAGCGGCGCGCCGCGGCGGCAGTAGAGCGTGCCGATGCCCTTCGGTCCGTGGAACTTATGCGCCGAGAGCGAGAGCATATCCACGTTATCGCGCCGCACATCAACAGGGATATGCCCGACCGCCTGCACCGCGTCCGTGTGGAACACAATGCCCCTCTCGCGGCAGAGCGCGCCAATGTCGGCAATGGGCTGAACGGTGCCGAGCTCGTTGTTGGCATACATTATGCTGACAAAGCAGGTGTCCGCCCTCAGCGCCGCTGAGAGCGCCTCCACGCTTACAATGCCGCTTTCCCCGACGGGGAGATAGGTCACGTCAAAGCCCTCGCGCTCAAGCGCGGCGAGGGTGTTGAGCACGGCGTGGTGTTCGATGGCGGAGGTTACGATGTGGCGTTTTCCCTCACGCGCTCCGACGCGCGCTGCGCTCACGAGCGCCCAGTTGTCCGCCTCAGTGCCGCCGGAGGTGAAGTATATCTCCCCCACGTCCGCGCCAAGTACCGCGGCGATCCGCCGCCGCGCGTTCAGCAGCGCCGCGGCGGCGCGCTGCCCCATACGGTGCTGGCTGGACGCATTGGCGTAGTTATCCTGCATCGCGGCGGTCATCGCAGCGAGCGCCGCGGGTGATATCGCCGTCGTCGCGGCGTTGTCGGCATATATCATGATCATAGTGTCACGCTTTCTGCATAGTAATTTGGTAGGTGATTGGCGTAAAAAACAGGGAGTTTATCAAAATTCAATTTCCCTGCCGATGACGCGCAAATACTTCCTGATCTTATTTTTGACCTTGTATTCCGGGATATAGGAATAGCGAACGCATACAACCCGACACAACTCCTGCAATTTTTCCGTGGGCATATTTAACAGTTCTTCAGCCGAAATGCCTTCGAAGAATTCCTCGATCTCTGCAATTTCAGCTTCTGAGGATGCTCCGCCAACGACAAAACCCAAATCCTTATCGTTCACTGTATTACCCATGAGAATCACGCTCCTGACATGATTATGCCAAAAGAGACATCCGCTCGGATGTCTCTTTTAGTTGGTGGGGGAAGGTGGATTCGAACCACCGAAGGCATTGCCAGCAGATTTACAGTCTGTCCCCTTTGGCCACTCGGGAATTCCCCCATATTGACTTGATATTCTCTCGGTTCTCCAAGCAGAGCCCAGCGGAGCGGGTCTGCGAGGAAAAGGAAAACGGAGGGAACGCAACGGAGCTTTCGCCGCCTCGGCGGAAGCGGAGTGCAGCGAGCTTCGTTTGACGTTGGAGCTGGTGGACGGACTTGAACCCCCGACCTGCTGATTACAAATCAGCTGCTCTACCGACTGAGCTACACCAGCACTTGACCGGCTCGATAATAATAGCAAATACAACGCCATTTGTCAACAGAATTTTTTCAAAATCTCAAAATTTTTTCTCCCGCGCACGGTCACGCCCGCACTTGACAGCACCGGGACGATGATATATAATCTCTATCATCAGCTAGTGTTCACTAGCCAACAGAGAGGATGATATAAAGCTATGGCATTTGACCTTGAAAGCTATCTGGCCGGAGGCGTGGAGCGCATGGTGCGCGGCATTGCGCGCGCCGCGGCAAAGAACCCCCGCACCGCCCGGTTTATGGCGGAGTACGCGCTCACGAGCCGCCGTGCCAACCGTCTGCGCCTTGACGCCGCCGCTCGCGGCGAGCATATCCCGCCGTTTCTCATCGCCAGCATCACAACGCGCTGCAATCTGCACTGCAAGGGCTGCTATGCGCGCGCAAACCACAACTGCACGGACTCTGCCGCGGCGGAGGCACAGCTCCTTTCCCCGGACGGGTGGGCGCGCATCTTCGACGAGGCCGCCGAGCTGGGCGTGGCATTCATTCTGCTCGCCGGGGGCGAGCCGTTCATGCGCCCGGAGGTCCTGCGCGCGGCGGGTCGGCAGCGTCGGATCATCTTCCCCGTTTTCACCAACGGCACAATGCTCTCCGGCACAGGGCTGGAGCTTATAAGGGAGCACCCGAATCTCATGCCGGTGCTGAGCATTGAGGGCGGCACCGATGTGACGGACGCGCGCCGAGGTGAGGGTACATACTCCGCGCTCCGCCGCGCCATGTCCGCGCTGAGCGATGAGGCGCTCCCCTTCGGCTGCTCCGTAACCGTGCAGAAATCCAACCTGCACGAAGTGATGGGCGCGGATTTCGTGGCAGAGCTGGCGCGCCGCGGCTGCAAGGTCATTATATATGTCGAGTACGTCCCGGTCGATCGCGCGACTGCGGAGCAGGCCCCCGGTCAGGCGGAGCGCGAATATATGGCGGCGGAGCTCTCCGCACGCCGCGCGGAATTCCCGGAGCTGCTGCTCGTCTCTTTCCCCGGTGATGAGCAGGCCATGGGCGGCTGTCTCGCCGCGGGGCGCGGCTTCTTCCACATCAACGCCTACGGCGGCGCGGAGCCCTGCCCATTCTCGGCGTACTCCGACACGTCCCTGCGCGGCACCTCACTGCGCGAGGCGCTGGCATCGCCGCTCTTTGTAAAGCTGCGCGAATGCGGCGCGCTTGAGGAGACGCACGTCGGCGGGTGCACGCTCTTCACGCAGGAGGAGACCGTGAAGGCGCTGTGCGCGGAGGACAAGGCATGACGACAAAGGAGCGCATCACGGACGCGGCGCTGACGCTCTTCTCTGAGCGCGGCTACGCCGGGACAAGCGTGAAAAACATCGCGGACGCCGTCGGCATACGCGATGCATCTCTCTATAAGCATTTCAAAAGCAAGCAGGAGATATTCGACTCCATCGTCGAGCTGATAAACGCACATATCTCCGGCATCTCCGCGGAGCTTGGGCTGCCTCAGAGCCCGGACGGTGCGGCGGACGCCGGATTCTACACCGGGCTTGGGCGCGGTGAGCTGAAAGCGCTGTCGGAGAAGATATTTCTCTTCTACCTCACCGATCCGTACATCTCGCGCTTCTGGCGGCTGGCGCACATGGAGCAGTACCGCAACGAGCGGATATACGAGATGTTCCACAGCATATTCATGGACGCGGCACTCGATTACCAGACGCGGCTGTTCGCGGCGCTGCAAGCCTCCGGCGTATTTCGCGGGACGGACGCGCGCGCCGCCGCGGTGAACTTCTACGCGCCTATTTTTCTGCTGCTGACGATGTACCACGGTCGTGAGGCGCAGTACGGCGAGGCGCTCGCCATACTGGACGCGCAGATAGATGAATTCTACACGCTGTACAGGGCGTGAGCGCGGCATTCAGCGCACATGCAGCTCGACGCGCCCGTCCTCGTCCGTTCTGTACACACTGTAACCGTTTCCGGCGAGGCGTTCCAGCGTCTCCGACGTGGGATGGCCGTAGTTATTGTACCCGACGCTTATCACTGCCGTGTCCGCACCGATGGAGGAGAGCAGTTCCTCCCCGCTTGAGTACTTCGAGCCGTGATGCCCGACGACGTATACCTCCACGCCGCGTATATCGTGCTCCGCGATGAGCGCGCGTTCCGCCGCAATGGGCGCATCGCCCGTGATGAGCATATCAAAGCTGCCAAGCGACACGCGGCACATGACGCACCGCTCGTTCGCGTCGCCCGCGTCCGCCGGTGCATACAGCTCCGCCGTTATGCCGTCCGCCTCAAGGCGCATGTCCCGGTCAACGTATACGACAGCGGTGTTGTGCGCGGCGGCGCTTTCAAGTATCGGGGCGAGCAGCCCGTCGTCGTCATTCGGCTCGGCGGGCAGGATGAGCAGCCCCACGTCCACAAGCTCCATCAGCTGGCGCACACCGTTGGCATGGTCGGCATGCAGGTGCGTCAGCACGAGCGCATCCAGCCGCTTATGCCCGCGGTCAAGGAGATACGCGCCCGCGGTCTCCCCGGCGCGCTGGGTCTTGCCGCCTCCCCCGCAGTCGATCACAACGGCGGCATTGCCGGAGGTGACGGCAATGCTCTGCCCCTGCCCGACGTCGAGCACAGCGGCAGTGCCATAGCCGCGCGAGGCGTCAAAGCGGAGGAAGCCGAACAGCAGCGCGAGCGTGACGGCAGAGGCGGCAAGCGGATACATCAGCCGCCGCGCGGTGCTCACGCGCAGAAACACCGCCGCGATGAAGAGCACATACACCAGTACGAGCCAGCACACGGCGGGGACATTGTCCAGATACAGCACGGCGAAGGGCACGCCGGAGACGAGCTTTGCCGCGGCGAAGATATACCGCGCTGCCCACGAGACGAGCCATCCCGCCGCCGTGCCGAGCTTCACTGACACCAGCGACAGCGCGCACGCGGCATATCCGCCGCAAAAGCACAGTGACACCGCCCACAGCGCCGCGACATTCATCACCGGCGACAGAACCGCCACGCTGCCGAAGTGCACCGCCGTCAGCGGCACAGCGACGACCATGACGGCGAGCGAGCACGCCGCGATGCCTATGGGCTTTTCAAGGAGACGCCGGGCGCGGCGCGACCGCACACAGCCCAGCAGGGCGGAGTTGACGCCCTCATAAAACCCGAAAATGCCGACCATCGCGCCGAACGAAAGCTGGAGGCTTATGCTTGCGGCGGCGTGCGGGTTCTTGAGCAGCACAAGCGCAAGCACAGTCGAGAGCGACGTGACGGGGTCATTCTCGCGCCGGACGATGGGCGCAAGGAGCAGCATGGACTGCATAAACCCGGCGCGCACAGCGGATGCGCCCGCGCCCGTGACCGCCACGAACACCCATACGGCGGCAACGCACACCAGCGCGCTGCGCCGGGACTTGCCAAGCAACACCCGCAGCAGCCCCACAAGGAACGACACGTGCATTCCAGACACCGCCGCCACGTGCATAAACCCAGCGCGGCTCAGCGCCGTATAGAGCGGCAGATCGTCATAGAGCCCGTCCTTGTCGCCGAGCATGACCGAGCGCATGAAATGCGCCGTGTCCGACGGGAAGATGCGCGTAATGCTTTGGGCTGCCGCACTGCGTGCGGCAGCCCAAAGCGCGGCGGTACGGCGCGCTTGCGGGAGTATTTCAATATCCGATTTTGCGCTCGCGGTGAGGTATATGCCCTTGGAGTTATAATAGTCATAATCCTTGCCCCATCGCGTGTCCGCGGCGCGGAGCCTCGCCGTGAGGCGCACGGTCTGCCCCGGTTCGGCGGAGGCAAGTGCGCCGCCATTATCATAGAGTATCGCCTTCAAATGCGGCAATGCCCCGCCAAGTCTGACCTCGGCGCGGCAGTAATCGTCATATTTATCTGGGTAGTCGAGCAGAACGGCGGTCATTTCAACGGTCTCGCCGTCCAGCTCATGCGCGGGCACAGTGGTGCGCGCGGAGTGCAGCATGAACGACGCAAGTCCCGCGGCGAACGCGAAAAGCGCGATGATCGCGCGGTGCGAATGCTTATTGCGGAAAAAGGCAGTGAGCACGAGCGCGAGGACGGCAGACGCCGCGCAAAGCACAGTAATCGCGCCGGTGGGGAGCAGATAGTTCGCGGCAAACACAGCCGCCGAGAACGCCACCGCCGCCGTCGCCAGTCTGCGCATCGCCCATCCACCACCTTTTACTACATTTTTCTATAATCAGAGTTTATTTGCGCGAGGCGCAGATGTCAAGCATTTTATTTAAAAAAGAAGTGACCCTTGACCGCATACTCAATAACATCGTCAGCAGTCAAGGGTCACTTCTCTGAATTCTTAGTATCCAACATCATTGGTTACCTCGCTTTCTTTTCGATTCCTGTTTTCTTCTTTGGCACTGTCCGTCAACGGGACACTAAACTCCGGCACTCTGTTTCCCATCGGAATATCTCAAGCGAGATAAGCTCTGTGCCGCCTTTGTCCTCCTGCATATTTTGATCCACAGCGCCAGCCCCTGCTCCCCGCCTTCGTCAGCGGTGCGGGGTCTTTCACATGTACATCGGACTCACCCTTTCTGTTTCTGGCTATAATATACCACAGCACGCCGCGCGTTTCAATTGCCATTGTTCATGATTTTGGTCCGCCGTTTTTGTGCGCTGCTGACAAAAATTATTGAATATATGTTAACGCTCTCCGTGCATTATTGACAATAGCAGCACGCATATAGTATGATAGATATGTTGTGAGCCTGCCGCGATCTGCGGCAGGCTCATTATTTTATAGATATGGCGGCGCAAGCTGTACTCATTTTTCAAAAAGCTGCTTTCCGATGATGTTCAGGCTTCGCCCCACTGCGCGGTAAACCTCCATAGGCGATTCGCTCTTGTCGTGCCGGTACCATGTATTCAATGTGGTACGGCAACACGAGTCCCCATCCATGCGACGGAAAAGTGGCTCTTCCCCTGCGGCTTTGCATATCAGTACAATCTGTTTCTGATCATATTTACGCCGTTTTACTTCCGGAAGTCCGGGTGGGCGCGCTGTATGTCCGCGCTCTCCGGCGTGCCGGATCTGACGGGCATGAGCGAGGGCTTGTCGCTGTCGGAGTGCAGCACGTGGACCATCCCGGCGAATATCTCGCCGAGTTGGATGGCGATCTCCTCATCCGTAAAGCGGCACACCTTCGATGCGCACAGCGCGCACATGCCGTAGGTGTATATCCACATCTGGCGGAAGAGATGCTGCGCCTGCTCGGGCGAGGCGTGGTAATCGCGCGAGATGATGGCGATGTCCGCCTCGCGCCCGAACGGGATTATATCCATCGCCGCGTCAAAATCCGTGTCCGACCCGTTGTCGCACATGAACAGCAGCCGGAAAAGCATCGGCTCATCCTGCGCGAACTTCACCCACTGCATCCCGCGCATTTTGTACGCGGGGTTATACTCCTCCGCCACGGCGACATAGCTGTCGAACGTGGCCTTCGCCCGCGCGGCGACGGCGGCTTTCAGCTCATCCATGTCGCGAAACACCGTGAAGATGGGCGACGAGGACACGCCGAGCTGTTTTCCGACCTCGCGCGCGGTCACGGCGTCCGACCCTTTCCGACGTACAAGCTCATACGCGGCGTTGATTATTTCATCCTTTGTGAATTTCGGTTTCGGCGGCATGGCAAATTCCTCCTGTGTATATTTCAAAAGCGTTATATAACTCACGTTATTTGAATACAGGAGGAATTATAAAATGTAAATCGGGTTTTGTCAATAGCGGGATGCGCGTGTTTATCCCAATGCCACGTCGAGCACCAGCATCAGCAGGAACCCGCCGAAGAACCCGAACGTGCCCGCGCGCCCCGGCGCGGCTGGGATAAGCTCGTGCATGACGACGTAGAGCATCGCCCCTGCCGAAAAACTTAGCAGCCACGGCATCGCGCCCTGCACGCCAGACACGGCGAGCACCGCCAGCAGACCGAAGAGCGGCTCGACCGCGCCGGAGAGCACACCCGTCCAGAACGCCCGCCGCCGCGTCATGCCCAGCTGCCGCAGCGGCAGCGACACCGCCGCGCCCTCCGGCAGATTTTGCAGCCCGATACCCAGCGCGAGGGCGAACGCCCCGGCCAGAGGCTCGCCGCGCGCGGCGAGCGCGAACGCCAGCCCGACAGCCATGCCCTCAGGTATGTTGTGCACGGTGATGGCGGTGACGAGCAGGGGCGTGGCGAGCGTACCCGTGCCGCCCCAGCCCTGCCGCGCGATAAAGCCGTCCAGCAGCAGCAAAAACGCCATGCCCGCCGCAATGCCGAGCACGGCGGGCAGCCATGCCGGGTGCATACCGGCAGCATCGGCGCGCTCCATCGCGGGGATTATCATGCTCCACACCGAAGCCGCCAGCATCACGCCCGCCGCAAAGCCCATCATTGCACTCTGACAGCGCAGCTTCAGCTCACCGGCGAAGAAAAACACCACTGCCGCGCCCAAAGTGGTCATCAGAAAGATGAAGCCCGTGCCGAGACCGGCCCAGGCGAGAGAACGAAGCACGTTTGATCAGCGCCTTTTCAACATAATACGGCGGAAAATGAATGCACCGGGCGGACGTAAGCCGTCCTGCCCGGTGCACGTCAGCCGCCTCGGTACATTATAAGCGGCGGTGGCGCTGTATGTTACTTTTCCCCGTCCCGATCCGCCACGCCTATGGGCAGCTCGGGCGCGTTTTCGTGTATTGCGGCGAGCGCGGCATCCATCGCCTGCTCGCTCTCGCTCATAACCTCGGCGTATTCCTTCCCGCCGCGGATGAGCACAAGGCGGTAATAGGCAAACGTCGTGCTGCCGCAGCACATCCGGCCGTTGACCTCCTGTATGCGGATGAACGCGCGCTCAAGCGTGGGGTACGCCAGAAACATGGTTTTCAGCCCGGAGCGGTAATATACGCCCAGCTTGCCCACGCGCACCGCGTCGAACTTCCGCGCGCCCTCATAGTCGGCGGTCAGCTCCGCGCTCTGCACCGCGCCATCCGGCGTTGCGAATTTCTTTTCTGCCATTGTTCCGTCCTCCTTATTATAATATCATGTCATGCCGTGCCGTCCTGCAAAAGTGTGATGTGCCGCCCGCGCCGGGCGATAAGCCCCTCGTCGCACATGTTTTTCAGCTCGCGCATCATGCTTGTGCGGTCAGCGCAGAGGAAGCCCGCCAGCTGCGACAGCGAGGTCTCTATATCAAAGCTGCGGCTGCCGGTCTTCTCGCTGAGATAGTCGAAATACGCGGTGAGCTTGCGGCGCAGTGAGCGCTTGCTGATCATGTTTATGCGCATTGCGAGCGACTGCGCCTTTTTTGCCGACAGCTCGAAGAGGTTGTGCGTAAGCTGGGTGTGGTGCTGACAGGCACGCGGGCAGCGCCCGTACACGCACGAAAAGCGGATGAACAGCACCTCGCACTCGCTGTCCGCCTCCACGGCGTAGCCAAGGTCGCCGTAGGGCATGGCGAATACCTCACCGAAGATGTCGCCGGGGCGGTAGTTTTCCAGCAGGACATACTCCCCGTCGCTGTCCATGCAGTACAGATGCGCCGAGCCGCGCGTCAGCACGCACAGCCAGCTCAGCTCGCTGGCGTAGACCAGCACGGTCTCCCCGCGGCGGAATGTGCGCGTCTCCGGCTTGAAGCAGGCGTTCATCTCCGCGAGGCTCTCTTCGCTTATCCCTTTGAAAAGTTCGGTGTCCGGCATGTGTCCGTGCCTCATTTCATTTTTGATTATATTGATGATCATATCATAATTCTGTTGCAAATGCAACAAGTGACCGCGCGCGGGTGGGATATAATCTATTATAACAAGAATAAAAAATTTTTGGAGGTATACTATGCACTGCACGAGAAAAGTCCTTGATGATCTTATCTGGGTCGGCGCTGACGACCGGCGGCTCGCCTGTTTCGAGGGTGTGTACAGCGTGCCCGACGGCGTGTCCTACAACTCCTATGTGATGCTTGATGAGAAGGTCGCCGTGTTCGACACGGTGGACAAGGCGGTGTACCAGACGTACTTTGAAAACCTCGCCTACGCGCTCGGCGGCAGAACGCCGGATTATCTCATCGTTTCGCATATGGAGCCCGACCACGCCGCGACGATAGAGGCGCTCATAGCGCGCTACCCCGGTGTGAAGCTCGTGTGCAACAGCAAGACCGAGACCATGCTGAAAAGCTTCTTCCGCAGCGTCGACTTTTCCGACAAGCTGCATCTCGTGAAGGAGGGGGACGTGCTCGACCTCGGGCGGCACAAGCTCACGTTTGTGATGGCGCCGATGGTGCACTGGCCGGAGGTCATGATGACCTATGACACAACGGATAAGATCCTCTTCTCCGCCGATGCCTTCGGCACGTTCGGCGCGCTCAACGGGCGGCTCTTTGCCGACGAGGCGGATTTCTTCGCCGAAAACCTCAACGAGGCGCGCCGGTATTACACCAACATTGTCGGCAAGTACGGCGTGCAGGTGCAGGCGGTGCTGAAAAAGGCGGCAGGGCTGGAGCTGAGCTATGTCTGCCCGCTCCACGGCTTCGTGTGGCGGCGCGACTTTGGCCGCTTCCTTGAAAAGTACCTCCTTTGGAGCAGCTACACCCCGGAGGAGAAAAGCGTCATGCTCGCCTACGCCTCCGTGTACGGGCATACAGAGAACGCCGCGAACATCCTCGCTGTGAAGCTCGTGGAGCGCGGTGTGAGGGTGCGTATGTTCGACGCTTCCGTCACGCCCGCGAGCAATATCATCTCCGCCGCGTTTCGGTGCAGCCATCTTGTGTTCGCCGCGCCAACCTACAACGCTGGCGTGTTCGTCACGATGGATGATCTGCTGCATGACCTTGTAAACCACGGTCTGCAAAACCGCAAAATCGCCGTTATAGAGAACGGCAGCTGGGCGCCCACGAGCGGTAAGCTCATGCGCGATATGCTTGCCGGGCTCAAAAAGTGTGAGTTTATCGGCGAGAATGTGACCGTGCGCTCCTCACTCGCCGAGGATCAGCTGGCAGAGCTTGACGCCCTCGCCGACGCGATAGCCGAGGATATGAAGTAAAGGTTGTGTCCCGCCCCAGCATTGACATGGGACCTGTTTTTGGTGGGCATAGAATAAGATTTTAAAAATCGGCAAGTTTCTTCGGAAACTTGCCGATTTTTAATTCGAGTGGAATTATAGAATTCCACGTAGTATTTAATTTCGTATCCGTGCGTAAGGACGAGGGAATGGAGTTTGCTCTTGACAATCTAACGATTGTTAGGTACAATAATTCTAACAGTCGTTAGGTCGAGGAGGGATTTAACAATGAATGAAACAAGAGAACGCATACTGGAGGTGTCCTTATCCCTGTTTTCAGAATATGGATTTTCTGCTGTTTCTATCCGAGATATATGTAAAATGGTAAGCATCAAGGAAAGCACCATTTATTATCACTTCAAGAATAAGTACGCAATTCTTGAAGAACTATTATCCCGATTTCAGAGTAAGGCCGACAGCATGATGGGATATCTTACATCACAAATATCCGGTGAAACAAACACATTTGGTGATAATTTTTATATTGAAACTTGCAACCACTTTTTTGAACATTATCTTATGGATGAGTTTTGCAACAAGATAATGCGCATAATGCAGATCGAGCAATTCAATAATGAGGAAGTTCAAAAGATATATAAACACTGGATGTTCGCAGAGCCTTTGAAATTCCAGAGCAGTATATTTCAAAGGCTTATGGACATCGGGATAATTGCGAAAGCGGACAGCGAATATATGGCAATTAAGTATTATGCTCCGATTTTTTTCTTTGCCCAAAAGTGGCTTTTATGCGGAAAACTGTCCGAGGAAAATAAAGAGGCTTTTCGCAAAAATGCCTATAAGCATATCCATGTGTTTTTTTCTGAAATAGGGGGAGTATAAATGTCCAATATTGTTATAACTGGAGCAAATCAAGGTATAGGGTATTTCCTGGCGGAGCAGCTGCTCAAGGATGGAAACAGGGTGGCTGTTTTTGATTTGGAAACGGAAAATCTTGAAAAGCTCAAAAGAGAACGTGGCAATAATCTTTTATACTATGTGGTTGATGTACGAAACCACAACTGCCTGCAAAATGCAGTGCAAGCAGTTGCCGCTGAGTTTGGCAGCATAGATATTGCAGTTCACAACGCTTGTAAATGCACCTTTGATGCAGAAGTAAATACTGACCTATGTACATACAGAGATGTGTTTGAAGTAAATTATTTTGGCGGATTGAGCTTAGCAAAAAGCGTCTTGCCGTACATGGTTGAACAAAAGAATGGCAGGGTAGTTTTTACGAGTTCTGGTGTTGGAATAACTGGATTTGCAAACATATCTCCGTATGCTTCAACAAAAGGTGCATTGGAGGCATTAGCAAAGTGCTTAAAAATTGAATATGCCAAAAGCAATATATCCTTCCATATCTACCACCCGCCATTGACGCGAACGAAATCGTCTGAGCCCTTGCCTGTTCCCAAAGAATTTATGGCTGCACCTGAGAAAGTGGGACAAGGTCTTGCCAAGCATATTCATTCAAATCAGTTTATCATTTGTCATAGCCTGTGGCAAAAAATTCAAACACTCGGATGCTATCTATTCCCCATCAAAATGGGAAGCCTATTATCAAAAATGACATATAGCGCTGAAAATAAAGCAGGAAACAAATAAGGCATCCGCTCGGTCAACCATGGAGTAAAACGTCCACAAATCTACCGACTTTTATACAAGAGGCCGCTGGTTCATATACCCGCATTTAAATTAAAAAAACACAGCCGCCACTTTGTGACGACTGTGTTTTTTGGGTCGGAGTGTAATTATAGGATTTCAGAAAACACAGATATATCAACGGTTTACTGGCAGTCGGCAAGAGGTATTTATTCTAAAGCCTATCGTGTGGTCAGCAGTGCTTTCTCTAGCGTGTTTGCTGCAAACTTGCTGTTGAATTTTACCGCAGAATTGGATATACTATGTTTGAAAGGAGCTGATAGATATGCCGAACATTAAACCCATTTCTGACCTGCGAAATTACAGTGAGGTACTGCATGATGTGGCTGTGGGTGCTCCTGTCTTTTTGACAAAGAACGGGCGCGGACGGTACGCCATCGTGGATATACAGGACTATGAAAAAGCACAGGCAACCATCCGCCTGATGAATGAGCTTGCAAAAGGCCGTCACTCCGGCGAAACGGAAGGCTGGCTGACATCGGACGATGCGAGCATCCTGTTCAAGGACCTGCTGAGGGAAGACGGAATAGAATAAGATTATGCCCGATACGGAGCAATCCGTACCGGGCTTCTCATGTTCCTATTTAATTGCATATGCAGCGCTGTGATATACGATTTATGGAGCGCTTCTACGTCCGTAAGCCGTAATAGTTTAAGTATTTTCTCTATCTCTTGCTTTTTCACAATTCTCCCCCCTATTTTTATAGCTTTAGACAATTTTTTCTTGATTTTGGTTGCTTTGAGTGGTATATTTCAACTATATAAAACTATATTGACAGTTTTGATAGTAAGGAGGTGATATATATATATGGAATATATACCGTATTTTCAATATGGACGTGTAAAAAAGCTCGTTCCACCACCGCCTACATCGCTATATGAAGATCGCGGTCTTATAAACGATGCAGAGCGGATTGTGTCTGACGGGAAAATGTACGACCTTACAGATGTAAAGTCTATCTACTCTATCCCGGTTCCTGACTTCGGAAAAGTGCGCAGAGCGTCTATCGAAAGCCCCGTCTTATACCTCGAATATGTCTTACGTATGCACGCAAGCTTTTTATGGAAGCAGGAAAAATATTCTCTTGCTCTCGCTTGTCTCGCAAAATCAACGCAGTTGATGACATATTCTCCCATTGAATACAACAATAACGATTATTATCGAATTGTCGATTGGCACGAAGAAATCGGCAAACTATCTAAGGCTACTGAATGGGAACGGTGGATAGAAGATAACGTTCCCAAACTTAAAGACACAGTTTTTGAACGAGTTATGGCGCAGTGTCGAGCCCTAAATACTGACCTCGTATATACATCTTGGGCAGGCAGTCAGAGCGCCGTAACAGCAAAATATCAAGGCAGAGTTTATAGTATCTCCGGCAAAGACAAACGCTTTCCCGCGCTGCCTAATTTTATGAAACAGCCGCAAGAGATTTGCTATCTCTCTGGTCCGTTCACGTATTGGGGAGATAAAGCACACGACACGATATATTATCAAGGGGAAGATGTGGATGTTGTGTCTGCAAGCTGGAGACCGTTTGTCGACGACAGGACAGAGCAGGAAAAGCTTAATTATGAGAAGCGGAAAGAGAGTATAATGCAGCCTATTATTTCGCGTTATAATACGCGAATCTACTTTAGGCTAAAGAATTTCTTGCCTGAGCTTCTGCCCAAAAGTCGAGCTGCTTTTTATCGTATAGCCATGGCAGATGGTGATGAATATGCCGCGTTGCTCGAAGCACTCAAGCAAGCCGGTGTTCCACTGCCCGAAAAACCTGTATATGTTGAGCCGGTCGACCCAGAACCGGATTATAACGGCAAGCGTCAGAGGACGCTTCTTAGATTCTAATTTGTGAGAACGCCCCGACATTGGCGGCAACCTCTGCCGGGGCTGTAACAGATACCTTGTAAACCGACTATCTGCTACGCTTTTATAGTAGCAGACCTAGCGCAAATGGCTATGCGGTAAGACATTAAATCTGCTTCATATTCTATGTATTCTTTTCAAGATATGTGAAACCAAGACGTAAACTATGCGGATTTGAGGATATTAACCGACGTGCTATAAATTTGTTGATAGTACGTTAATAATAGAGAGAAACAGAGCAAAACAGAAACAAACAAATCAAAACCACCGGTTGAACCGGTGGTTTGAACAGACCCTATAAGGGTCTATCTCCTGTGGTGGCTCCCTAA
>CAKTKU010000008.1 GCA_934572335.1 uncultured Oscillospiraceae bacterium | reverse complement strand
TTTTTGCAAAAAGAAAAAGGTTGATAGTTTCAGATACTCTCGTATCAAAACTATCAACCTTATTTTTGGTCGGAGTGCGGAGATTTGAACTCCGGGCCTCTTGGTCCCGAACCAAGCGCGCTACCAGCTGCGCTACACCCCGATGTATTCTGTTCTCAAAAAGCTTTTTTATTATAATGACTTGGAGCGCGAATGTCAAGCAAAAAATAAAAATATAATTATCGGGCGGGGGTGAGGCGATGGACAGACGCATGATAACGGCGGCGGTGGGCGCGGTGCTTGCCGCGTTCGCGCTCAGACTGCTGTTTCCCGCGCTGCACGACAACGCGGCGCGGATGGCGGCGTGCGCGACCGGGATCGACGGCGCGGGCGCGCGGATAGAGACCATGGGCGGCGTGCTGGCGCAGCATGGGTTGACGGACGCCATCGTCTGCGCATTTGACGCGGTGTGGAGCGGCGAGACGTACCCCGTCGGGCGTATAGACAAGGGGTGAGCGCACTGTGCTGATATCACGTGATGATTTACATAATAAATACTACGCCGCGCTCCGGCTTGACCCGCTGTCCGTTGCCGCAATTGCGGCAGCGGTATATTTTTTTGACCTGCGCACACTTGCGGCGCTTGTCTGCGCCGCGTGTGTGCATGAGCTGGGGCATATCGTGTGTCTGCGGCTGTTCGGGCTGAGGCTCGCGGGCTTTCGCGCGGAGACGCAGGGGCTGTGCATCGAATATACCGGCAGCGCGGGGAGCGCGGCGCATGCCATTGCCGCGGCTGGCGGACCCGCGGCGGGACTGGCGCTGGCCTATGCCGCGTCGTGGGCGGGGGCGGAGCTCCTGTCCGGCGTGAGTTTGCTGCTGACGGTGTTCAACCTTTTGCCGATACTGCCGCTGGACGGCGGACGCATCATGCGCATAATGCTGATCGCGCTTCTGGGGGAGGCGCGCGGAGGACGCGCGGCACGCGCGTGCAGCATCGCCGGGGCGTACAGTCTGTTCGCCGCCGGGGCATATCTCGCGCTGTCCGGCAGGGGCGCGGCGGTGGTCTCTATGGCGCTGTGGCTTGTTTTCGCGCCGGAAAACAGCATAGGTATTGAAAAAAGAAGAAAAATCATGTAAAATACCTCAGATAAACTTCCGCACAAGGGAGAAGAAAATGGACAAACGTTTGGAGCGTATACTGCCGCGCGTGCAGAAGCCAGCGCGCTACACCGGCGGCGAATACAATCAGATAATAAAGGACAAGAGCAGCGTCGACATCCGCATGGCGTTCTGCTTTCCAGACACATATGAAATAGGTATGTCCAACCTCGGCATGAGCATACTCTACCACACCATGAACTCGCTCGACTTTGTCTGGTGCGAGCGCGTGTATGCGCCGTGGGGAGATATGTACGATGAGATGAAGCGCGCGGGCATACCGCTCTACGCGCTGGAGAGCGGCGACAGCGTGCATGATTTTGACGTTGTTGCGTTTTCGATAGGTTATGAAATGGCATATACGACGGTGTTGGATATGCTGGGCATGTCCGGCATACCGATCCGCAGTGCCGACAGACCCGATCTGCTGCCGCTGGTGATAGCGGGCGGGTCGTCCTCGGTGAATGCCGAGCCTATGACGCCGTTTATCGATCTCTTCATCCTCGGCGAGGGTGAGGAGGTAAATAACGAGCTTTTGACCCTGCTGCGTCAGGCGAAGCGCGAGGGGTGGAGCAAGCATGATTTTCTCCTCCGCGCGACGGAGCTGGGCGGCGTATATGTCCCGTCGCTGTACGATGTGGACTACAACGACGACGGCACGGTTAGGTCCATTACAGCGCGCGAGAGCGCGCCGGAGAAGGTCGTCAAGCGCGTCATCGTGGATTTTGACGCGGTGCCGTACCCGACAAAGCCGGTCGTCCCGTCGACGGAGGTCGTGCACGACAAGGTCAGTCTTGAGCTGTTCCGCGGATGCGTGCGCGGCTGCCGCTTTTGTCAGGCGGGGCATATCTACCGCCCGATACGCGCCAAGAAGTATGAGACCGTTGTGCGGCAGGGGATAGAGACGCTGAAAAACACCGGCTATGAGGACGTCACACTCCTCTCGCTCAGCACCAGCGACTACCGCCAGCTGCCGGAGCTGCTGGACGGACTGCTCGCCTACTGTGAGGAGCGCAGCATCGGCGTGTCGCTGCCGTCTCTGCGTGCGGACAACTTCTCCATTGATATAATGCAGCGTCTGCAAAAGGTGAGAAAGAGCGGCCTTACCTTCGCCGTCGAGGGCGGGAGCCAGCGCCTGCGCGACGCGATAAACAAAAACGTCACGGAAAAGGACCTGCTGAACACCTGCGCCATCGCCTTTGCCGGAGGATGGAACGGCGTGAAGCTCTATTATATGCTCGGTCTGCCGACCGAGACGGACGAGGACATCCTCGGCATTGCGGAGATGGCAAATCAGGTGCTCCACTGCTGGCGCGAGAACGCGAAGAACAAGAGCCGCGGCGTAAAGATAACAGTGTCGACTTCGTGCTTTATCCCCAAGCCCCACAGCCCGTTCCAGTGGGAGGCGCAGATAAGCATGGAGGAATACCTGCGCCGCGTCAATCTCCTGCGCTCCAGCATCACGGCGAAGAGCGTCACCTACAACTGGCACGACGCGGAAACGAGCCTTATAGAGGCGGTGCTCTCGCGCGGCGACAGGCGCGTTGCCGACGCAATCGAGGCTGTGTGGCGCGACGGCGGACGGCTTGACTCGTGGACGGATTACTTCTCGTTTGAGCGCTGGATGCGCGCTTTTGAGAAGTGCGGCATAGACCCGGACTTTTATGCCGCGCGCGAGCGCAGCACGGATGAGGTGCTGCCGTGGGACATGATAGACACCGGTGTCCGGCGTGAGCATTTCCTGCATGAGCGCGAAATGTGCTACGCCTCCGCGCTCTCCCCGGACTGCCGCAGGCAGTGCTCCGCCTGCGGGGCGGCGCGGCTGCTGAAAGGGGGCAGATGCGATGGATAAGCTGAGACTGAGATTCAAAAAGACCGGGCGCGCGATATACATTTCGCATCTCGACCTCATGAAGACCATGCAACGTGCATTTTCCCGCGCTGAGTATGAGCTGAAATATTCCGAGGGCTTCAACCCCAGACCGCAGATATCCATTGCCCTGCCGCTCTCTGTCGGCATGGGAAGCGTGTGCGAGGTCATGGACTTCAGGCTCAGGCATGACGCCGACCTTGCGGAGCTGCCCGCGCGGCTGACCGCGGCGCTGCCGGAGGGCATAGAGATAATAGAAGCGTATGAGCCGAGCCGCAAGGCGAGCGAAATAAAATGGCTTGAAGTGGAAGGCGTGATGGAGTATGATATACGCGATGCCGCAGAGATGGCGGACGCTGTGCGCGCGTTTTTTGCGGCGGACGCGATAGTCATCACAAAGAAGACAAAGCGCGGCGAGGGTGAGCTGGACATAAAGCCCGCGGTGCAGAGCATAGAGTTCACGCCGGACGCGGAAGAAAAGTGCGTGAGAGTGCGCGCGGTGGTCTCCGCGCAGGAGCCGACGCTGAATCCCGAGCTGCTGGGCGAGGCATTGCGTCAGAAAGCGCCGGAGCTTGCGCCGGATTTCGCGAAGTATACACGGATAGAGACTTATGATGCACAGATGAACGTGTTCAGATAAAGGAAAGCGTCTATGAAAAAGATTGCTGTGTTTCAAAGCGAGCTGGGAGTCGGGGGAATACAGAAGTCCCTTGTCAACCTGCTCCGGGCTATCGACTATGACAGGGTGCAGGTCGATCTGTACCTTTCAAAGGACGAGAAGTTCTGGGCGGTGGAGTTCCCGGAAAAACTGAATATTTACTATTTGAAGCTGACGCCGCGCGTATACTCGTTCATGCCGTTTGACACGGCGAAGCGCATGCTGCGCTATGAGTTCCCGCCGGGGGTGGAATACGACCTTGCGATCGACTTCAACTCCTACCAGTGCTCGTGCGCTGTCGGGGCGCTGACCGTACCGGCGAAATACCGCGTGATGTGGATACACAACGATGTGCGCGTCAAGCTTGAAAACGAGTGGAAATACCGCGTGCTGTGGTACTTCTTCAAGGAGAAGTTCAAGTATTACGATGAGTTTGTCCCGGTGTCGGACGCGCTATGGGAGCCGTTCACGGCAATGTCCGGCATAAAGGGCGCGAAGCACCGCGTTATCCAGAACGTGATAAACGTGCCGGAGATACGCAAAAAGATGTGCGAGCAGCCGCCCGATCTGAAAGTGGACAGCGAGTGCATGAACTTCATCGCGCTCGGCAAGCTGTGCCACCAGAAGGGCTATGACATCATGCTGGATGCGTTCGCGGCGGCATCAAGAGAGCGGGACGACCTGCGGCTATATATCATCGGCGGAGGCCCGGACGAGGCGGCATTGAAGGCGCAGACGGCACAGCTGAAGCTCAGCGGGAAGGTGTTTTTCCTCGGCAGGAAGAGTAATCCCTATTGTTATATGGACAAGATGGATGCCTTTGTGTCGTCCTCGCGCTACGAGGGACAGCCGCTGAACATTATGGAGGCAAAGGCTGTCGGACTGCCGCTGTACTGCACGAAGAACCTTGAAAGCTACACCGAGGGGCTTGTGGGGTACGACGATCTGGCGGCGGCGCTCGCCGGTGCGAGGAAACAGGCAAAGCAGCCTGATGATCTAATTGAATATAATCAGAAGATACTTGACAGCATCTATGATCTGACCGAGAGCGGGATCTGACGCGCGCTGCGGGGCGGAGAGCAAAAAAAGCTTGCATTTTGCCCGCGTATGTGGTATCATATCCAAGCTTTTGTGGGTAAACCACAGGTGAGAAAGGCGGTCCGCTGCCGAGGCGCACTTCGCCCTCCGGCATGAACGTCTATATACAAGGAAGGATTGGATTATGGATCTGGTCAAAATTCTCAGCGAGCAGTACATGAAGCCCGAGCTTCCCGAGATGAACGTCGGCGACACCGTGCGTGTCCTCGTCCGCGTCAAGGAAGGCAACCGTGAGCGTACCCAGGCATTCGAGGGCACGATCATTGCCAAGAAGCATGGCGGCATCAATGAGACCATTACCGTCCGCCGTATTTCCTACGGTGTCGGCTGCGAGAAGGTATTTCCCGTACATTCTCCCTCTATCGTCTCTGTTACCACCGTCCGCAAGGGTAAAGTTCGCAGAGCAAAGCTCTACTACCTGCGTGATCGCGTTGGTAAGAAGGCAAAGGTCAAGGAGCGCCTGTAATCTACACGGCGCAGCGCAAAAAGCATCTTCTGGTTTTCAGAAGATGCTTTTTGCTTTTTTATAAAATATCTGTTGGCGGCCGCGCGCCCGGCGCGTCCGCGATGGAGGCAGACATGAACACAATCCATATAATCGCGCTGCATCTCGCCTTCGGCGGAGTGGAGAGAGCGATAATCAATATGGCGAATCTATTTGCCGAGCGGTATGATGTTGAGATAATCAGCGTTTATAATATGCCCAACAGCCCGGCTTACCCGATAGATGAGCGCGTCAGGGTGCGCTATCTGCTCGACGACATACCAAACCGCGCCGAGTGGAGAGCGGCGGCAAAGGGGCTGCACCCTGTCAGCTTTATAAAGGAAAGCGCGCGCAGTGTGCGCATCCTCGCCGGGAAAAGGCGCGAGGTGCGCCGCGCGATAGAGGGCATAGAGAGCGGCGTGATCATCACGACGCGGCATGAGGATAATCTTGCCCTGTCAAAGTATGGCCGCCCCGGCGTTCTCAAGATAGCGCAGCTGCACCACGACCATAATTTTGAGAGCCGGTATGTCGATGCGTTCAAGCATGATTACGGCAATATTGACTATTTCACGCTGCTCACGCCCGGACTTGTGCGCGAGGTCGGCGAGATGATGCGCGGCACGCGCACAAAGACCGTGTATATCCCGAACTTCCTCGACCGCTACCCGGATGAGCCGGATTTTGAGACGCGGGAAAAGACAGTCCTCGCCGCGGGACGGCTCAACTATGTCAAGCGCTTTGATAAGCTCATACGTGTTTTTGCCTCCGTCCATGAAAAAATGCCGGACTGGAAGCTGAAGATCGTCGGCGAGGGCGAGGAGCGCCCTGTGCTTGAGCGATTGATAAGGGAGCTTGGCGCGCAGGACTATGTCAGCCTCTGCGGCGCGATGAACGGCGCCGAGGTCGAGCGCGAGATGTGCTCTGCCGGTGTGTATGCCATGACCTCGTCCAGCGAGGGGTTCTCGTTTGTAGTGCTGGAAGCGCAGAGTTGCTATCTGCCGCCGGTGGCATTTGATGTGCGCGTGGGTCCGCCGTTCCTTATCACGGACGGGGTGGACGGATACGTTGTGCCGGAGGGGGACGATGCCGCTTTCGCACGCCGGCTTGAAGAGCTCATGCGCGATGATGGGCTGCGCCGCACGATGGGAAAGGCTTCGCGTGCGCGCTCGCTCGATTTTTCAAGGGAGAAGATCGCGCAGCTCTGGTATGAAATTTTGGGGGACTGAGGAATGGAGAAGCAAAACACCCTTATGGGCAGGATACGCGACAATTGGCTGCTCATTCTGATAGCTGCCCAGCCGGTGCTGGACGTGCTGGCATATTGGACGAACAACACGCATTCCAGCTGGGCGGGATATATCCGCCTTGTGATAATGGTCGCGCTGCCGGTCGTCATGCTCATCCGGCTTGATAAAAAGAAGCACTTTTTGATATGCATGCTGGTGATAGGCGCGTTCTGCGTGCTGCACGCGCTCAACTGTCTGCGCGTCGGATATATCGATCCTGTGCGCGACATCACGTATATGGCGCGCGTGGCGCAGATGCCCGTGCTGACTGTGTGCTTTGTGTATGCCGTGCGCGATGAAAACATGAAAAAGCAGGCCGTCCGCGCGATGGAGATCGCCGCGGCGCTTGTGCTGCTCTCGCTCGTGCTCGCCATCCTCACCGGGACGGAGAACGTCACCTACGGTCAGGGGCTCGGAGTGAGCGGTTGGGTTATCGACAATAACCGCTGTGCCAACAGCATCATCCTTGTCACGCTCTCCTGCTTTGCGATGTACTATGCGTGCAGAAGCGACAATAAGCTCATAAACGTCATCATCCCCGTCATCGTGTGCGCGGTGTTTATCTCCAACGGCACAAAGGCGTGCTATTTCGGCATTTTTGCCGTTTTCCTCGGTTTTGCGGCGTTTATGCTGCTCAACCACTTTATCAACAAGACAGAGCTGAAAAAGCTCCTGCTCATCGTGCTCGCGGTGCTGTCGATCGGCTCCGCTGTTGCCTATCCGTATACGCCTCGCGCAAAGGTCGAGGCGCTTCAGGCGAGCGCCGTGGCGCTGAAGGATCAGGACGAGCTTGTGCGCATCCTGCGCGAAAAGGGCTATGACCCGCAGAGCATGACCGTGGAGGAAAAGCTCGCTGACCCTGTTGTGCGCGAGATATTCGAGACCTATTACACAAAGCTGATGTGGCACGTCATACCGGAGATGTTCGACCGCTTCGGCATTGAGCGCATCATGCGCGAGTATGACATGACGACCTCCGCGGCGGAGCTGATAGATGTGCGCCTCATGAAGCGCACCTATGCCCGGATGATATGGAGCGAGACGGACACACTGACAAAGCTGACGGGCTTTGAGGTGTCGGAGATACACGATCCCGCCTACGACCCGGAGAACGACTGGCCGGCGCTGTTCTACTACTACGGCTATATCGGCTTTGGGCTGTACGCTGCATTCATTCTGTATTTCATATGGAAGCTGATAAAATGCGTGTGCAGGGATTTCAAGGGGAGTCTTAACCTGCTGAACTTCACGCTGCTCATCTGCCTCGTGCTCCAGCTCAGCCTGGCGGAGTTTTCCGGCGCGCTGCTGAGACGCCCGAATGTGTCTGTGTATCTCTCTGTACTGCTTGCGCTGATATATTACCGCACGGTGCGCGCATCGTCGGCGCTCGGAGGGGCAGCGGATGAAGCTTAGTGTGATAATACCCGTGTACAACGCGGAAAAATATCTGCGCAAGTGCGTGGATTCCGTGCTTGGACAGACGGAAAATGACTTGGAGATCATCCTTGTCAACGACGGTTCGCCGGATTCGTCCGGCGCGATAATCGCCGAGTACGCCGCGCGCTATCCCGGCAAGGTGACAGCCATCACCGTTGAAAACGGAGGGCAGGGGCGTGCGCGTAATTTCGGCATTGACGCCGCGCGCGGGGAGTTTTTGAGCTTTATCGACAGCGACGATTATATCGAGCCGGATATGTACGCCCTCATGCTCGCCGCCGCGGAGGAAAACGACGCGGATGTCGTGGTGTGCGACATGGAAAAGCGCTTTGACGACGGGAGGCGGGAATATGTCCACGCGGCATTGCAGGACGCGCCCTTGGCCTCTGCCGGGTCGTCGAGCAACAAGATATTCCGCCGCAGTACCGTCGGCGATATACGCTTCCCGGTGGGGCTGTGGTATGAGGACTTCGCGTTTTCGGCAAAGCTTCTTATGCTCAGCCAGAAGACCGTGTTTGTGGAGAAGCCGCTGTATATCTACCGCTGCGGGCAGACATCCACAATGAACAACAACAACGCCCGCAAGAATCTTGATATTCTCGCCATAATGCGGGACATACGCGATTTTGCCGCTGTGGGCGGGTATCAGGACGGATATGAGTTTCTGCTCATCAATCATGTCCTGCTCGACTCAATAAAGCGCCTCGCGGTGCAGAGTTCTCCGGAAAAGCGTGAGGTCATCAGTGCGCTGCGCGGCTACGTGCGCGAGAATATACCAAAGCTCTCCTCGTGTGAGAGCTATCGCGCCGAGAGCCGCAACCGCCGCATCGTTATGTGGCTGAATTACCACGGTCTTGAGCAGTTGTCAATCGCGCTGCTCAGACTGAACGGAAGCCTGTGAACATACGCTGTGAATAAAGTTTCCCCCAGCCGCGCAAAAAATGCGCGGCTGGGGTTCGCTTACTTGCCCTTTATTACGTTGTTTATACTCATCACGGTGTGCAGACACAGCCGCAGACGGTGACGGATGAAAAAGTGTATCAGCTTATACTTTGCGCACATTCCCTTGACGTAGCGGTTTTCGCGATAGTCCGGGAATTTATCAAGAAAATCGCCGTACAGCTCGTCCTGCACGTCACTGCGCCAGTCGGCGAGGTTGACGCGCGTGCACGAGGTGAGCACCTGATTATAAAATGCCGCGTACTCAAGCTGTGCGCGGTATTTTTCAAAGAGCCCCTCGCCGCGGTAAGCGTCGAGCATGGATTCAACAGCGGGGATTATCTCAAGATTCCGCTGGGTGTTCTTGTTGTTGGTTATCGACCCCGCGCGCTGGAGGTAGTTGTGCCACGGACGGTGGACGGAGTACATTTTTTCCGCCTTGGTGTACAGCAGCGGGGTGACGTACATGTCCTCATACCATACGCGGCCGGGGTAGTATATGCCGTTCTCGGTGAAGAGCGTGCGGCGGTATATCTTGTTCCACGCGGACGGCATTTCAAACAGCAGCTCCGGGTAGCTTTCCAGCGTGAACTCGCCCTCTATGGCGCACCCGTGCATATATTTCAGCAGCCGCCCGTCCTCGTTTACCGAGCGGATATCGAAAAAGCACATATCAAAACCGCGGTCGAGCAGCGCCATCATCTCCGGCAAAGCGTCGGGGGAGAGGTAGTCGTCACTGTCGAGAAAGAGAAGGTATTCGCCCGCCGCCGCGTCAATGCCAACGTCGCGCGCGCGGCCGAGACCGCCGTTTTCCGTGGTTATCACGCGCACGAGCGCGGGAAAGCGCGCGGCATATTCCGTGCATATGCTGCCGGATGCATCCGTCGAGCCGTCGTTCACCAAAATGATCTCATAATCCTCAAGCTCCGGGTATATCACGGAACCAAGGCACTTTCCAAGGTAGTTTTCAACATTGTATACGGGGATTATAACGGACAGCTTCGGCATCGGGCAGACCCTCCTTCTTGTACACGGCTATTCTATCACAGCCGCCCGTGGCTTGCAAGGCGCAAAAATGATTGCTTTTACATACTTTTGTGGTATAATACATTGTCTTGGAATATATGCAGATGCACTCACGCCGCAGGATGCGGCATATGACTTAACTAATTGACTGTGATTGGAGCATTACATATGGCAAGAACGAAAAGAAGGCTGACCGCTGAGGAGATAGAGGAACAGGAGCGCGCCGCGCGCAAGAACGTATACGACTGGATACAGTGCCTTGCGAGCGCGCTTGTGGTGTGCGTCGTCATTTTTATCTTCTTTATAAGGGTCATCGACGTCAAGGGCACATCCATGTACCCCACGCTCAATAATCAGGACAAGATGCTCGTCTCCGATATTCTCTATACGCCAAAGGCGGGGGACATCGTCGTTTTCAAAAAGGATCAGTACGACCCTGACAAGGCGCTCGTCAAGCGCGTGATCGCGACCGAGGGGCAGGAGATAAACATCGACTTTGACCGCGGCGTGGTCTATGTCGACGGCATGGCGCTCGAAGAGGATTATATAAACGAGCTCACCACCACAAAGCTCGACTTTATCGGTCCGCAGACCGTCCCCGACGGGTGTGTATTCGTCATGGGCGACAACCGCAATATGTCCACGGACAGCCGCAAGACAGAGATAGGCATGGTCGACAACCGCCTCATAATCGGCAAGGTCTACTGTGTCATCTTCCCGCTGTCCTCGTTCGGTACGGTGAAATGATGGAAACTAACGGCTTTGAAAAAATGAACATCCAGTGGTTCCCCGGCCACATGACCAAGGCACAGCGGATGATAGAGGACAATGTCAAGCTCGTCGACGCCGTGTGCGAGATCATTGACGCGCGTATACCGCGCGCGAGCCGCAACCCGGATATTGACCGTCTCGCCGCGGGGAAGCCCCGGCTTGTCATCCTCAACCGCGTCGACCTTGCCGACCCCGTGCTGACAAAGCGCTGGAGGGAGTATTTTGAGCGGCAGGGCGTCGCCGTTTTGGAGACGGACGCGAAGAGCGGCAAGGGCGTTGGCGGCTTTGTGCCCGCCGTGCGCAGGCTCCTTGACGCGAAGCTGAAGGAATACGAGGCGAAGGGACAGGTCGGGCGTCCGCTGCGTGTGATGATACTTGGCATACCCAATGTCGGCAAGTCCACCTTCATCAACAAGGTCGCGGGCCGCAAGGCGGCGATCGCCGGGGACAAGCCCGGCGTCACGCGCGGAAGACAGTGGATAAGCATCGACAAGTCTCTTGATCTTCTCGACACTCCGGGCATACTCTGGCCGAAGTTTGATTCGCAGGAGGTCGGTGAGCTGCTTGCCGTGACGAACGCGATAAAGGCAGACGTGGTCGACAAGGAGACGCTCGGCGCGAATTTTATGCTGAGACTGCGCCGCATGTACCCCGACGCACTGCGCGAGAGGTACAAGATAGAGCCGGATGAAGAGCTGAACGGTTATGAGCTGCTGGAAGCGGCGGCGAAGAAGCGCGGGTTTCTCGTCTCGCGCGGAGAGTATGACATTGAGCGCATGGCGAACACGCTTTTGAACGAGTATCACGACGGGAAGCTTGGACGCCTGACGCTGGAGATGCCCGATGAGTGACCTGTGGGCGCTGGAAAACGAGATATACGCTTCCGGCGTGAATATACTCTGCGGTGTCGATGAGGCGGGGCGCGGTCCGCTGGCGGGACCGGTGTGTGCCGCTGCGGTCGTCCTGCCGCGCGGTCTTGAGATACCGGGGTTGAACGACTCCAAAAAGCTCAGCGAGAAAAAGCGCGAGGCGCTTTACGACGTGATAATCTCATCCGCCATGGCTTACGGCATCGCTTTTGCCGACGTGGAGGAAATAGAGCGGCTTAACATCCTCCACGCGACGTTTCTCGCGATGAACCGCGCCATTGCGCAGCTCTCCGTAAGACCGGAGCTTGCGCTTATAGACGGTAACCGCAATTCTGACATTGAGGTACCGAGCCGCTGCATCGTCAAGGGCGATTCACGCTGCGCGGATATTGCCGCGGCGTCGATCCTTGCCAAGGTGACGCGAGACCGATACATGATAAAAATGGCGGAGCAGTACCCGCAGTACGGCTTTGAGCAGCACAAGGGCTACGGCACAAAGCGGCATTACGCGGCACTGCGCGAGTACGGCGCGACGCCGATACACCGCATGAGCTTTCTGAGGAAGATGCACTGATGGACACACGTTCGCTCGGCCGCTTCGGCGAGCGGCAGGCCGCCGCATATCTGCGCCGAAAGGGATACAGAATAATAGAGATGAATTTCTCCTGCCGCGCGGGCGAGATAGACGTGATAGCGGAGAATGAAAAATACCTCGTCTTTGTCGAGGTAAAGCTCCGCAAAAACACCGATTACGGCGAGGCAAGGGAATTTGTGACCGCGGCAAAGCAGCGCCGCATCATAAAAACGGCGCAGCTGTGGCTATATACACACGAGACCGAAAGGCAGCCACGTTTTGATGTTATAGAGGTCTACGCGCCCGATGGAGAGCACGGCAGAGTGACCGTGAACCATATAGAGAACGCATTTATGTAAGGCAGGGACTGCTGCCCCTGCCGCGCGGACACGCATCACAGCTTCATGCTGCCGAGCGCGCCGTCCGCACTTCAATCGCTTGCCGTGCCTCTGGGGCAGAAGGTCGAGCAGTAGGTCTCGCCCTTGGTGCAGGCCTTCTCGTTCTGCACGCTTATCTTGGAAGCGTTGCAGCGGCAGTCGATGGTGTTGTACTTGCAGTTGGTGACATCGCAGCCAACGCCGGGATTGGTTTCGCGTCTTTTATCGCTCATTTTTGCTGCCTCCTGAAAAGTAGGTTTTGGGTCTTGCAGTTATATTTTTTGCAGCGGCATAGATTATTATTCTGACAAATACGAGGAATGTATGGCACTATATGCAATAGGCGATTTTCATCTTGCACTCGGCAAGGATAAGCCCATGGACATATTCGGCGACAACTGGGCGAATCATGCGGAAAAGCTGAAAGCCGCGTTCGCATCGCTGACGCCGGAGGATGTCACCGTCGTGTGCGGCGATCTGAGCTGGGCGATGGGGATAGAGGACGCAAAGGAGGATTTCCTTTTCATCCACAACCTGCCGGGGCGGAAGATAATCCTCAAGGGCAACCACGATTACTGGTGGAGCACGGCGGCGCGGGCAAAGCGTTTTTTTGCCGAAAACGGGATAGATACAATAGATATACTCAACAACAACTGCTTTGAATACGGCGGGTACACCCTGTGCGGCACGCGCGGTTGGTTTTATGAGGAGGAGCGCGGCGGCGAGCACGATAAAAAGGTGATGCGCCGCGAGATAATGCGCCTTGAAACGTCGCTGAAAGCGGCGGGGGAGCGGGAAAAGCTCGTTTTCCTCCACTATCCGCCGATATACATGAACTATAAATGCCCGGAAATACTCGCGCTTTTGAAGGAGCACGCCGTGCGGCTGTGCTGCTATGGGCATATTCACGGCAAGGGCTGCCGCTATGCTTTCAACGGCTGGCACGACGGGACGCAGTATAAGCTTGTCTCGGCGGATTTTGTGGATTTTACGCCTGTAAAACTCATGGATTGAGCAAATTATGAAAAACTTGAAAAAGTATTTAATTTGTCATTGATTTTAAAGAAGAAATCTGCTAATATACAACAGGTTATGCACATATAGAGGAGGAAATCAACCATGAATCTCAAGAACGTAGAGAAGAAAGAAAATAGTTCCGCATCATTTCAGGTAGAGACCGACAAGGCTGAATTCGAATCCGCCGTCAACAAGGTCTATCTGAAAGCCAAGAGCGATATATATATTCCGGGCTTCCGCAAGGGCAAGGCGCCCCGCGCTGTTGTCGAGGGTATGTACGGCGCGGACGTGTTCTATCAGGACGCTATTGATGAGCTCGCCCCCGAGGCTTTTGAAGCCGGACTGACCGCTTCCGAGCTGAGGATCGTCGGCGCGCCCTCCGTTTCCGATGTCAAGGTCACGGACGACCGCACTGTGGAGTACACCTTCGTTGTCACCCTCTACCCCGAGGTCACTCTCGGTCAGTACAAGGGTCTCGAGGCGGAGAAGGAAGCCGTTGTCGTTGACGAGGCCAAGGTCGACGCGGAGATCAACGCCGCCCGCAAGCGCAACGCGCGCATGCTGACGGTTGAGGATCGCGCCGCCGCGATGGGCGACACCGCGAATATCGACTTTGACGGCTATCTCAACGGCGAGCGCTTCGACGGCGGCAAGGCAGAGGGCTACGACCTTGAGCTCGGCTCTAACTCCTTTGTCCCCGGCTTTGAGGATCAGATCGTCGGCATGAACGTCGGCGAGGAGAAGGATATCGACATCACCTTCCCTGAGAATTACGTTGAGGATCTTGCCGGTAAGGCAGTTGTCTTCAAGGTCAAGCTCAATAGCCTCACCACTCCTGAGCTTCCTGAGCTGGACGACGAGTTCGCCAAGGATGTTTCCGAGTTTGACACGCTCGAAGAGTACAAGGCTGACCTCCGCGCCAATATCGAGAAGACCGCGAAGGAGAGAGCGGAGAACGCTTTCCGCACTGAGATCCTCCGTCAGGCGTGCGATAACCTCGTTGCCGACATTCCCGACGTCATGGTCAACGACAAGCTCGAAGAGATGGTCCGCGGCTATGCTGCCAACTACGGGCTGACTGACCGCAACGTTTCCTTTGATAAGCTCAAGGAGATGATGGGTCTGGACGAGGCGACGCTCAACAACAGCCTCCGCCCCGCGGCAGAATTCCAGGTCAAGAACGACCTGCTCATCGACGCTATCGTCAAGGCTGAGAACATCGAGATCAGTGATGAAGATGTTGAGGAATACCTCAAGAAGGTCGGCGAGGATGTCAGCGCCACTCCCGAGGAACTCAAGAACTACTTCGGCATTGACTTCATCAAGGAAGAGTGCAAGAAGGACAAGGCGACCTCTGTAATGTTCGACAGCGCTGTCGTTGCCGAGGCAAAGCCCGCGAAGAAGACCAGAGCCAAGAAGACCGCAAAGACCGAGGAAGCAGCCGAAGAGACTGCCGCCGAGGCTGAGACCGAGGCAAAGCCCAAGGCCAAGAAGAGCACCAAGACCAAGAAGGCAGAGGACGGCGCGGAAGCTGCCGAGGAAAAGACCGAAGCCAAGCCCAAGACCACCAGAAAGAAAGCCGCCCCCAAGACCGAGGACAAGGCTGAATAATTATCCGGGATATAGGATATGCTCTCTTGGACGCTGATATTTTGAAGGAGAGTTTAATAGAATGAGTTTAGTACCTTATGTAGTGGAACAGACCAGCCGCGGCGAGCGTTCGTATGATATTTTCTCCCGTCTTCTTAACGACAGGATCATCATGCTCTCCGAGGAGGTCAACAATACGACCGCGAGCCTCATCGTGGCACAGCTTTTGTATCTTGAGGCGCAGGATCCCGACAAGGACATACAGTTTTATATCAACAGCCCCGGCGGCGTTGTGACAGCCGGTCTCGCGATATATGACACCATGCAGTATATCAAGCCCGATGTTTCCACCATCTGCATCGGCATGGCGGCCTCCATGGGTGCGTTCCTGCTGTCCTGCGGCGCGAAAGGTAAGCGCATCGCGCTGCCCAATGCCGAGATTATGATCCACCAGCCCTCCGGCGGCAGCCAGGGGCAGTGCACCGACATTCAGATTCAGGCCGAGCAGATACTCAAGATAAAGAAGCGGCTCAACTCCATCCTTGCCGAGAACACCGGCAAGAGCATTGAGACAATCGAGGCGGACTGCGAGCGCGACCACTTCATGACCGCTGAGGAAGCACAGAGCTACGGTATCATCGACAAGGTCATATACAAGCGCTGAATCGTAGAACATGATTTTCTATGGGGGAACAGTCGTTCCCCCATAGTTTTAATGGAAGAAGGGAAAACCAGCATGGGTAAGTTTGATGACAGAAGAAGCCTGAGATGTTCATTCTGCGGCAAGCCGCAGTCTGCGGTCAACAGGCTTATTGCCGGAAACGGCAGCTATATATGTGATGAGTGCGTGCGCATGTGCGCCAGTATAATCGACGAGGGCGGCATGCCGGCAGCTCCGAGCGTCAACGGCTACGACGGGCTGACGCTCAAGTTTGACAACCTGCCCAAGCCCATGCAGATCAAGGCACGCCTTGACGAGTATGTCATAGGGCAGGACAGGGCGAAGATCGCGCTGTCCGTCGCCGTGTACAATCACTATAAGCGCATTCTCCAGTCCGGCAAGTCGGATGTTGAGCTGCAAAAGAGCAACATACTGCTCATAGGTCCCACCGGCAGCGGCAAAACGCTCTTCGCCCAGACGCTTGCGAAGATGCTCGACGTGCCGTTCGCCATTGCCGATGCCACCACTCTCACCGAGGCCGGTTACGTCGGCGAGGACGTAGAAAACGTCATCCTCAAGCTCCTTCAGGCGGCGGATTTTGACGTGGAGCGCGCACAGCGCGGCATAATCTACATCGATGAGATAGATAAGATCGCCCGCAAGAGCGAGAACACCTCCATCACGCGCGACGTCTCCGGCGAAGGCGTGCAGCAGGCGCTTCTGAAGCTTTTGGAGGGCACCGTGGCGAACGTCCCCCCTCAGGGCGGACGCAAGCACCCGCATCAGGAGTTTATTCAGGTCGACACGACAAATATTCTCTTTATCTGCGGCGGCGCGTTCGACGGGCTGGATAAAATAATTGAAAAACGCACGAACAAAAAGACCATGGGCTTCGGCGCGGATATTGTCAGCAGCAATGAGCGCGACGTTGGCGAGATACTTGCGCAGGTGCAGCAGCACGACCTTTTGAAGTTCGGCATCATCCCGGAGCTTGTCGGCCGTCTGCCGGTTATCGCCTCGCTCGCCTCGCTCACACGCGACGACCTTGTGCGCATACTTACCGAACCCAAGAACGCCATGACAAAGCAGTACAAGGCGCTGTTTGACTTTGACAAGGTCAAACTCGATTTTGAGCCGGAGGCGCTGGAAGCTGTCGCCGACAAGGCGATCGCGATGAAGATCGGCGCGCGCGGACTGCGCAGCGTCATGGAGGGCGTGATGACAAACATCATGTACACTGTGCCGTCCGACCCGACGGTGAGCCGCGTGGTCATCACCGCGGCGAGCGTCAACGGCACGGAGCAGCCGCGTGTCGAGCATATCAACGACAAGGCTTGACCGCGCATTTCCATCCTCCTGAAAGGAGAAAACAGTATGAACAGCGAAATATTATACGATGTTAAAAATATGCCTCTGCTTGCGCTGCGCGGGCTGAGCGTTTTCCCGGGAATGCTGCTCACATTCGATGTGGAGCGCAGTATATCCGTCGCGGCGCTCAACGAGGCGGTGAGCACGGATCAGCTCATCTTCCTCGCTGCGCAGAAAGACCCTGTTGCCGACGCGCCGGACGAGAGCGATATATACCACATCGGCATCGTGTGCCGCGTGCGCCAGCAGCTCCACCAGCCGCGCGGAGGCGTGACGCGCGTACTTGTGGAGGGTCTGTACCGCGCAGAGGCGATAGATATCGACACCACGGGCAAGTGCTATACCGCCGAGGTGCGCGAGCTTGCGGATAAGCCCGAGCGCGTGAGCGCGGCGCGCAAGGAAGCGCTTCTGCGCAACTGCCTCTCCCTCTTTGAGGAGTACGTGCAGCTCAACCCCGACATGATAAACGAGCAGCTGCTCAATCTTCTCGCAAATCCCACACCGGAGTATTTCTCAAATTACATCGCGCAGAATGTCCGTTTCAGCATTGAGGATAAGCAGGCACTGCTGGAGGAGCTTTATCCCTGCCGGCGTCTCACGCTGCTTGTCAAGCTGCTAAATAATGAACTGAATATCATCACTCTTGAAAAAGAGATAAACGACGCGGCGCAGGAAGCGATAAACCAGAACCAGCGTGAATATTACCTGCGCGAAGAGCTGAAGGTCATACAGGCGGAGCTCGGCGAGGACGGGCAGGTCGACGATATCGACGATTACCGCACGAAGATAAATGCGCTCCCTGTGGCGGACGATGTGCGTGAAAAGCTCCTCAAGGAGCTTGGACGGCTCACAAAGCAGCCGTTCGGCTCATCCGAGGCGGCGGTGCTGCGCGGGTATCTGGACGTGTGCCTTGAGATACCTTGGGGAAAAACCACGAAGGAGACCGTCGACATCGCGAAGGCGCGCAAGCTGCTGGACGATGAGCATTACGGCCTGGACAAGGTCAAGGGGCGCGTGCTTGAATACCTTGCGGTCAAGCAGCTCTCCCCGGAGATGAAGGGTGGGCTTTTGTGCCTTGTCGGTCCTCCGGGAACGGGCAAGACCAGCATAGCCATGAGCATTGCCCGCGCCACAAACCGCAAGCTCTGCCGCGTGTCGCTCGGCGGCGTGCATGATGAGGCCGAGATACGCGGCCATCGCAAGACATATATCGGCTCGATGCCGGGGCGCATTGTCAGCGGTATTATCCAGAGCGGCAGCATGAACCCGCTCATGGTGCTCGACGAGATCGACAAGCTCGGCTCCGACTACCGCGGCGATCCGTCCGCGGCTCTGCTGGAAGCGCTCGACGGCGAGCAGAACAGCACATTCCGCGATAATTTCCTTGAGATACCGATAGACCTTTCTGGTGTGTTCTTCATCACCACGGCGAACACCACAGATACGATACCCCGCGCGCTGCTCGACCGTATGGAGGTCATAGAGCTGCACAGCTATACTGACGAGGAGAAGGTGGAGATCGCAAAGTGCCATCTTCTGCCCAAGCAGCGCAAAAAGCACGGCTTGAAAGCGAGCCAGCTCAAGGCGGACGACACGGCACTGCGCGAGATCATCTCCGGGTATACGCGCGAATCCGGCGTGAGACTTCTTGAGCGCGAGCTTGCCGCCGTATGCCGCAAGGCCGCGGGCGGGATCGCCGAGGGAAAGTATAAGAGCCTTACGCTCAAGGCGGGTAAGCTTGAGGATATTCTTGGACCGATAAAGTTCAAACCCGAACCCTTCCGCTTTTATGATGAGGTCGGACTCGTGCACGGGCTGGCGTATACCTCCGTCGGCGGCGAAACGCTTGATGTTGAAGCGCTTGTCACCGAGGGCAGCGGCAGGCTGGAGCTTACCGGCAATCTGGGTGATGTGATGAAGGAGTCGGCAAAGGCGGCGGTCAGCTTTATCCGCAGCCGCGCCGTGAAGCTCGGCATTGACCCGGAGTTCTATAAGAACAGGGACATACATATCCACTACCCGGAGGGCGCGGTGCCGAAGGACGGTCCGTCCGCCGGTGTGACGACCTGCGTGGCGCTCGTCTCCGCGCTGACCGGCCGCCCGGTGCGGCACGATGTGGCAATGACGGGAGAGATCACACTGCGCGGGCGCGTGCTGCCGATAGGCGGACTGCGCGAAAAGACGATGGCGGCGCTGCGCTCCGGCATAAAGACCGTCATAATCCCGGCGGAGAATGTTTCCGACCTGGAGGAGATAGACCAGAAGGTGCGCGCGCAGATAAGCTTCATTCCCGTCAGCTATGCCGACGAGGCGCTCGCCGCCGCGCTTGTCCCCGAAAAGGGCGAGGCGCACATGGCCGCTGCCGGTATGCTTGGCAAGACGGCGGACGCGCACAAGGTGAGACAGTGATATTTCAGGCAGAAAGGAGACATACATGGCAGCTCTGAATGTTAATAAGACAGAGTTTATAAAGTCCGCCGCGTCGAGGGAGCAGTTTATCCAAAGCTCCGTGCCGTGCGTCGCCTTTGCCGGGAAATCCAACGTCGGCAAGTCGTCAGTGATAAACCGGCTTCTCAACCGCAGGAACTTTGCGCGCGTCGGCTCTGAGCCGGGCAAGACCATCCATGTGAATTATTTTCTCATCGACGGCAAGCTCTATCTTGTCGACCTGCCGGGCTACGGCTACGCAAAGGTCTCGCGCAGTGAGCGCGAGCGCTGGGGGCGGCTGATGGAGGACTTCTTTGCCTCCGGGCTTTTCCGCCTCGGCGTGATGATCGTTGACTCCCGCCACAAGCCCACGGCGGACGACATCACCATGGCGCAATGGTTCAAGGACTCCGGCTGTCCGCTCGTTGTTGTCGCAAACAAGCTCGACAAGCTCAAAAAGAGCGAGATCGAGCCGAATCTTGCGCTGATACGCGCGACGCTTGAGCTGCCGGACGATGTGCGCATCATCCCGTTTTCCGCCGAAAAAGGGCAGGGACGCGACGATCTGATGAGCGAGCTGACAAAGCTGATATAAGTTGATATAATAAAAAATGCGGAGCAAGGCAAGTTTATATTGCCTTGCTCTTGTATTTTGTGATAGAATTTGATAAAATAACTAAAGTTAGTATACGCGCAAAGGCGCGTGTGCATGATCCCGGGGTGAGTTTTATTAGCGGAATCAAATCAATATGGGACGGGCTGGATTTCACATACGTGCTGAGCATCCTGCTCGGGCTTATCCCGTCGCTGGTGTGCATCACGCTCCATGAGCTCAGTCACGGGCTCGTCGCCTACAAGCTTGGCGACGACACGGCAAAGCGCGCCGGACGTCTCACGCTCAACCCCATCAAACATCTGGACCCCATGGGGCTTTTGATAATGCTGGTGTTCCATGTCGGCTGGGCGAAGCCCGTGCCGGTGAACATGTTCAAGTTCAAAAACCCCAAGCGCGGCATGGCATTGACCGCCCTTGCGGGACCTGTGAGCAATATTGTCATTGCCGTGGTGTTCATGTTTTTCTATGGAGTGGCTTATATCCCGCTTGGGCGCTCCGACGTCGGTAGCTATTTTCTCACGATGCTCCAGCTCACGGCGTACATCAGCCTTGGACTTGCGATATTCAATCTTATCCCCATCTCGCCGCTTGACGGGTCGAAGGTTCTCTTCTCGGTCATGAGCGATGAGCGGTACTATAAGCTCATGCGCTATGAGAAGTACGGCTCGATCATCATGTTTGCGCTCGTCGCCACGGGCGTGCTCGGCAGACCTCTGTCCGCCGCGATCGACTGGGCGTTTTCCGCGCTGCTGCCCATTGCGCAGGGCGGGTGCGACCTTGTGTATTATTTATTCTATAAGTGAGCGTTTAATGGAAAATCCCAGCTTTCATCTTGAGGGCATTGTTAGGGAAAAGGACGAGCTTCAGGACTTCGAGGGTCCGCTCAGCCTTATTCTGATGCTCCTCTCCAAAAACAAAATCGAGATACGCGACATCAGGATCGCCGACATACTCGACCAGTATCTTGCCTATCTGGCGGAAATGGAGAGCATGGATCTTGAGATTGCGAGCGAGTTCATCCAGATGGCGGCGCATCTGCTGTATATAAAGACGAGAACGCTTCTCACGACCGAGGAAGAGGTGTCGGAGCTTGAAGTGCTCATCGCGTCGCTGGAACAGCTCAAGGCGCGCGACGCGCTTGCCGCGGTGCAGAAGATAGTGCCGGAGCTGAAAAAAGCGTCGGAGCTTGGTATGCTGTATTACGCGAAAATGCCGGAACCGCTGCCTAAGCCATCGAATGAGTACACATATAAGCATGAACCCGCCGATCTTCTGCGCGCGCTGCACGCGATATACTCGCGCGGCGTCAAGGCCCCGGAGACGGAGCTGCTCGCCGGTGCCATACCGCACAGGATCATATACAGCGTCAAGGACAAGAGCCGCCAGATACTCGACCTCCTGCGCGCGGGCGATGTCACGCTCAATGAGCTTTATAAGACCTGCCGGACGCGGTCGGAGGTCGTCGCGGCGTTCGTGTCGGTTCTGGAGCTTTGCAGCATGGGCAGCGTGTCCGTCACGAGGCAGGACGGCGACTATGAGCTGAGCTTTACCGGCGGGGACGTTGATGAAATAATTGAAAAGATAATTGAGTAATATGTTTGAAATTTCTTCTGCTATTGAGGCTATACTTTTTGCGGCGGGGGAGAGCGTGCCTGTGGCGCGCCTGTCGCTGATACTTGAGGCGACAGAGGGCGAGATAGACTACGCCGCCGCCGAGCTTGCCGGAAAATACGAGCGCGAGGGACGCGGCATGCGCATCCTCCGGCTCGACGATAAGCTCCAGATGTGCTCCGCGCCGGAGTACGCGCCGTATATCACAAAAACGCTCGAGCAGCGCACCCCGCCCAAGCTCAGCCAGTCCGCGCTTGAGGCGCTTGCGGTCGTGGCGTATTTTCAGCCAGTTACAAGGGCGTATATCGACCAGGTGCGCGGCGTGGACAGTTCATACACCGTGAGCGTGCTGCAGCAGCGCGGGCTTATAGAGCCCTGCGGAAAGCTCGACGCGCCGGGGCGTCCCGCGCTGTTCAGGACGACGGACGTTTTCCTGCGCACCATGGGAATCAGCGAGCTTTCACAGCTTCCGCCCCTGCCGGACATGACGAGCGGCGAGGGCATAGAAAAGCTTCAGAACGCGATAGACGAGCTTCAAAACAAAGACCCGCAGCAAATAAGCCTTAACGATATTGCCGATGAGTCGGCAAAGGAGTGATGTAATTGCTTGCCCTGAAGATTATCGGCATAATTGCCGCGATAATCGCGCTCATCATGCTCATCCCCATCGGCGCGGACATTGCCTATGAGGGGGGACAGTTCAGCCTCTCAGCGAAGGTGTGCGGTGTGCTGCTGCAACTGTTCCCGCGCCCGGAGAAGGACGAGTCCGCCCCAAAAAAAGAGAAAAAGCCAAAGAAGGAAAAGAAGCCCGCACCGGAAAAGCCGGAGGGCGAGCAGCCGCAGAAACCGAAGAAAAAGCTCAAGCTCAGCTTTAATAAGGACGAGATACTTTTGCTCGTCAAGAAAGTGCTCAAACGCTTCGGACGCTTCGGCAGAAAGTTCAAGGTTGACCGGTTTCTGCTGCACTACACTGCGGCGGGGGACGACCCGTACAACACCGCGGTCACGTTCGGATATGTCAATGCCGCGCTCTCCTCGCTCTCGCCCATCTGCGCGCAGCGCTTTGATGTGAAGGACTGCGACGTGCGCACGGATATAGACTTCACAAAAGAGGACATGGAGATAGACTTTGGCCTCGCGTTCAGCATCCGTATCGGCGCGTTCTTCGGATTGGGGCTTGGCATTGTCAACAGCGCCCTCGGCATACTCATCAAAAATAAGTTCCGCCTGCTCGGCGAAAAGCTGAAAGCGGGCAAAGAGAAAAAAGTTGATGACGAAAAAGTCATTGATATAGAAATAGCTAAAGAAAACAATAATATACAGGCAGAGGAAAGGATGGACTCAAATGGATAACAACCCTATCAGCCAGCTCATGCAGACCACTATGGACAACGTCAAGAACGTTCTCAAGGTAGACACCGTTGTCGGCGACCCGATAATCACGCCTGACGGCATCACGCTCGTCCCCATCTCGAAGATAAGCCTCGGCTTCGGCGGCGGCGGGGTGGAGTTCGGCGCCAAGAAGGCGGGCGACGACCGCCCCTACGGCGGCGGCAACGCCACCGGCGTGAAGATAGAGCCCATCGGCTTCCTCGTTATCAAGGAAGGCACCGTGAGAATGATCAACGTCACGCCTCCTGCCAGCAACACCGTCGACAGGATCATTGACATGGTCCCGCAGGTCATGGACCGCGTTGACAATTTCATCGACAAGCAGAAGAACAAGTAACAGGCAAGTAATAAAACTTCACTATTTGTCAATAATAAGCACTGCCCAGATCATAAAGGGTGGTGCATATTATTAGGATAACAAAAAATACGGCGCGGGCGATGGTCGCCGCGGTGCTCATGCTCGCGGTGATGTGCGCGCTGTGCCGAAGCGACGCCGAGGCGCAGTCTGCGCCCGCCGTCAGCGCGAAGAGCGCCGTCGTTGTGACAAACGGCTGTGTGCTCTATGAAAAGAACCCGGATCTGCGTCTGCCGATGGCGAGCACGACAAAGCTCATGACCGCGATCATCGCGATAGAGAGCTGCCCATTGGAAGAGCAGATCGAGATAAAAGGCGAGCAGTGCAATGTCGAAGGCTCGTCCATGTATCTCAAGCCCGGCGAGCGGCGCACCGTGCGCGAGCTTGTGACGGGGCTGCTGCTCGTGTCGGGCAACGACGCGGCGCAGGTGCTGGCGTGCCACATCTCCGGCGACTGCGCGCGCTTTGCCGCGCGCATGAACGAGAAGGCGCGCGAGCTCGGCATGACGAACACGCACTTCACAAATCCGCACGGGCTCAGCGACAGCGGGCATTATTCCACAGCGCGAGACCTCGCGCGGCTCATGGAATACTGCATGAAGGATCAGACCTTTGCCGAGATCGACCGTATGTCGAGCGCGACTGTGGACGGCAAGCTGCTCGTCAACCATAACCGGCTGCTGCGCTCATGTCCGGGCTGCATCGGCGGGAAGACCGGCTTCACCGAGGCGGCGGGGCGCTGCCTTGTGTCCTGCTGCGAGAGGGACGGGGCGCGCGTCGTGTGCGTCACGCTCGCCGCGCCGGACGACTGGAATGACCACGCGGCGCTCTATAACTGGGCGTATTCATACTGCGCCAGGCGCAGCATAACGGACGGACTGAGCTTTGCCGTGCCTGTCGTATCGGGTGAGCGGCGCTGGGCGTACCTCGTGCCGGAGGCGGAGATGACCGTGCTGCTGCCGCCGGAGAAGGAGATCATGCTGACGGCGGAGCTGCCGTGGTTTGAATTCGCACCCGTCGCGGCGGGGCAGATAGACGGCAGCGTCACGGCTTTTGTTGACGGAGAACAAATCGCGGAGTATTATCTTGTGTACAGCGAGGATATCGCCGCACAGGCGCCAAAATAAAGGGAGACGCGCCGCATGATGCGGCAGTGCGCACCGATAGGGAGAACACATGGCAGAACGGCTGCAAAAATTAATATCCACCGCGGGGCTTATGTCCCGCCGCGCGGCGGAGGAGTGCATTTCGGCAGGGCGCGTCACGGTGAACGGGCGCGTCGCCTCGCTCGGCGACCGGGCGGAGGAGCTAGACCTCATACTTGTCGACGGCAAGCCATTGCCGCGGCACGGCGCGCGGACATACATAATGCTCAATAAGCCGCGCGGCTATGTCACGACGATGAGCGACGAGAAGGGACGCCGCGACGTGACAGAGCTCGTGCGCGGTTTGGGGCGCGTTTACCCCGTCGGAAGACTGGATATGTACTCCGAGGGGCTACTCATAATGACGGACGACGGGGATTTTGCAAACACGCTGATGCACCCGTCGCATAACTTCAAAAAGACATATCGCACGTGGGTGCAGGGCGAGGACGTTGGCCTCGCGGTGGAGTATCTGCGCGGCGAGCTTGATATAGGCGACTGCATCGTGCGCGCGGAGAGCGTTGATATAGAACGGCTCATCCCCGGCGGCGCGGTGCTGCTGATAACTATCGGCGAGGGACGCAACCGGCAGGTGAGAAAAATGTGCGCCTGCTGCGGCTTGAAGGTCACGCGCCTTATGCGCATCAGCGAGGGCGGGCTTGAGCTGGGTGACCTTCCGCCCGGCAAGTGGCGGCATCTGACGGAAGAGGAAATACAGAGCGTTATGGACAATGGAGCATGTGAAAAATGATTTGTGACAGAGCGGAGCTTGTTGTTATAGGCGGGGGACCCGCGGGAATGATGTGCGCCTACACGGCGGCGAGCCGCGGCGTGGACACGATACTGCTCGAACCGAACCGCCAGCTTGGGCGCAAGCTGCGTATAACCGGCAAGGGGCGCTGCAATATAACCAACAACTGCGACGTAAAGGAGTTCATGCGCAATATCCCCGGCGACGGGCGCTTCCTTTACAGCGCGGTCAACCGCATGCCGCCGGAGGCGGTCATGTCCTTTTTTGAGGAGCACGGCGTGCCCGTCAAGACGGAGCGCGGCAACCGTGTTTTCCCCGTCTCCGACAACGCCAACGATGTTGCCGGGACGATGGCGAAGCTCTGCGAGCGCGCCGGTGTGCGCGTCGTACATACTAAGGCGAAGCGCGTGCATATCGAAAACGGCGCTGTTACGGGAGTGACGACGGAGGCAGGGCTGATCGCGTGCCGCGCGGCGTGCGTGTGCACGGGCGGGCTTTCGTACCCGCTCACCGGCTCGACGGGCGACGGCTATGATTTTGCCCGCGCGGCAGGACATAGCGTGAGCGCGCTTCGACCTGCGCTCGTCCCGCTTGAAAGCCCGGATGAATACTGCGCGGAGATGCAGGGCTTCTCGCTGAAAAATGTGGCGCTGTCGGTGCTTGAGGATAATAAGCTCATATTCAGGGAGCAGGGCGAAATGCTCTTCACGCACTTTGGCGTGTCGGGACCGCTCGTGCTGTCGGCAAGCTCGCGTATGCGCCGCTTCGGCGAGGCGGAGTACCGGCTGGAGATAGACCTCAAGCCCGCACTGGACGAGAAGAAGCTGGACGCACGGCTGCTGCGCGACTTTGAAAAGTATTCAAACCGCGAGTTCAAGAATGCGCTGGGCGACCTCGCGGGGTTCAAGATGATTCCCGTGCTCGTGCGCCTTTCGGGCATACCTGAGGACGAGAAGGTCAACAGCATCACGCGCGAGCAGAGGGCGCGTCTTCTGCACCTTTTCAAAGCGTTCCCCGTCCGTGTGAGCGGTACGTGCCCCATTAATGAGTCGATCGTTACCGCCGGCGGCGTGTGCACGAAGGAGATAAACCCGCGCACGATGGAGTCCAAGCTTGTCTCCGGGCTGTATTTTGCCGGGGAAGTGCTCGACGTGGACGGCTACACGGGCGGATTCAATTTGCAGATCGCATGGGCGACGGGCTTTGTCGCTGGAAACTCAATATAAGGGGAAGAGGAAATGAACGGACATTACGCGATAGCGATAGACGGACCCAGCGGCGCTGGAAAGAGCACCATTGCCCGCGCGGCGGCAAAGCGATTCGGCTTTATCTACGTCGACACCGGCGCGATATACCGCACGGTGGGGCTTGCCGCGTACCGCGGCGGCATTGACCGGCGTGACGCGAGTGCCGTGGAGGCGCTGCTGCCGCAGCTGGAGATCGCCATGCGCTATACTGACGCCGGGGAACAGCATATGTATCTCAACGGCGAGGACGTCACCGCGCTCATCCGCGAGCCGGAGATATCCATCTGCGCGTCCGACGTCGCGGCGCTGCCCGCCGTGCGCGCGTTTCTGATGGAGCTTCAGCGCCGCATGGCGCGCGAGAACAGCGTAATAATGGACGGGCGCGACATCGGCACGGTCGTCCTGCCGGACGCGGAGGTGAAGATATTCCTCACCGCGAGCGCCGAGGCGCGCGCACGGCGGCGTCTGCTTGAGCTGGAGCAAAAGGGTATGAAGCAGAGCTTTGACGAGGTGCTGCGCGATATAGAGTACCGCGATGAGCAGGACAGCCACCGCGCCGCCGCGCCGCTGAAAAAGGCGGAGGACGCGATAGCTGTCGACACAAGCGAGCTGAATTTTGACGAGAGCCTTGAGCTTGTTGTGAAAACTATACAGCAGAAGCTCGGCATCGGGGCGGAGGATAGGTAATGCGCGAGGTACGTTTGGCGGAGAGCGCTGGATTCTGCTTCGGCGTGCAGCGCTCCGTGGAGATGGCGGAAAGGCTCATGGCGGAGCAGGGGAGCTGCTGCAGTCTTGGCGAGCTCATACATAATGAGGACGTGGTCGAGCGCCTGAAGGCGCAGGGGCTGCGCGTGATAGCGTCGCCCGAGGAGGCGGCGGAGGGGGAGCACGTGATCATCCGCGCCCACGGCGTTGCCGAAAGCGTGTATGACCGCCTTGCCCAGCGCGGCGCGGTCGTCACGGACGCAAGCTGCCCCAAGGTGAAAGCGATACACACCATCGTCAGCCGCGCAAGCGCGGAGGGGCGGTTCGTCATCATCATCGGTATGCGCAAACACCCGGAGGTCGAGGGCATATGCGGCTGGTGCGGCGAGCACGCCGTTTTTGAAAATTCGCAGGAATTGGCGCGCTGGCTAGACGAAAATGAGAGTTACTGGACAAAAGCGATAACTGTGGTGGTACAAACAACGCAGACGCGCAGTAATTTTAACGAATGTTGTGAGATCATAAAAAAAAGGTGTACAAACACAAAAATATCTGATACAATATGTTCTGCTACGTTCACGCGACAGGAAGAGGCCGCAAAGCTTGCCGCTGAATGTGACGCGATGGTCGTCATCGGCGGAAAGCACAGTGCAAACAGCGTACATCTCGCGCAGATATGCGCGGAAAACTGCGCCAATGTCCAGTTTATCGAAAGACTGGACGAGCTTGATACAGGCGCTCTCCGTTCGGCTGACACTGTCGGGCTCACGGCAGGGGCATCCACGCCCGCGTGGATAATTAAGGAGGTAAGAAACAAAATGTCTGACGAAATCAAAGTCGAAGAAACCAAGCTTGAGGACGAAAAGTCCTTTGACGAAATGTTGGAGGAAACTCTCAAAACTATATATAATGGAGATAAGGTAACAGGTACTGTCGTTGCGATTACCGGCACTGAGATCAGCGTTGACCTCGGCACCAAGTATTCCGGCTTCATCCCCACGACCGAGTTCACCGACGACGGCATCAAGGTCGAGGACGTTATCAAGGTCGGCGACCCCATCGAGGCTGTTGTTGTCCGCGTGAACGACGTCGAAGGCACCGCGCAGCTGTCCAAGAAGCGTCTTGACGCCGCAAAGAGCTGGAACGATGTTGAGGCTGCTGTTGACGACGGCACCGTTATGGAAGGCGTTGTCACCGAGGAGAACAAGGGCGGCGTTGTTGTCAACGTCAAGGGCGTGCGCGTGTTCGTCCCCGCTTCCCAGACCGATCTGCCCCGCGAGGCTGATCTGGCTCAGCTTCTCAAGAAGACCGTCCGCCTGAAGATCACCGAGGTCAACAAGGCGCGCAAGCGCGTTGTCGGCTCCATCCGCCGCGTTGCGCAGGCTGAACGCCGTGAGCGCACCGAGGCTATCTGGAACGAGATCGAGATCGGCAAGAAGTACTCCGGCGTTGTCAAGTCCCTCACCAGCTACGGCGCATTTGTCGACATCGGCGGCATTGACGGCATGGTCCACGTGTCCGAGCTCAGCTGGGGCCGCATCCATCAGCCCTCCGAAGTCCTCTCCGTCGGCGACGAGGTCGAGGTTTATGTTATTAACTTCGACAAGGAGAAGCGCAAGATCTCCCTTGGCTACAAGGATCCCGAGGCGAACCCCTGGGTCGTGTTCACCAACAAGTACTCCGTCGGCGATGTTGCGCAGGTCAAGGTCGTCAAGCTCATGCCATTTGGCGCATTTGCAGAGGTCGTTGACGGTGTTGATGGTCTCATCCACATCTCCCAGATCGCGAACCGCCGCATCGGCAAGCCCGAGGACGTTCTGACCGTCGGCGATGTTGTCGAGGCGAAGATCACTGCCATCGACGAAGACAAGCACAAGATATCCCTCTCTATACGTGCCCTTTCCGAGCCCGCACCCGCGGCGGCCAAGGTCGAGGAAGAGGAGTACGACGATGAGCCCGCAGAGGACGCGCTTGTCTACGAAGTGTCTGAGTCCGGTGAAGCCACCGGCATCGCGCCCGAGGCCGACCCCACTGACGCTGAGTAATAAATAGCATATAAATACCACAGCGCCGTTCGGATTCCCGAACGGCGCTGTTTTTGTGTCAATTATTCGGCCTTGTTTGCCGCGATGACCCCAATCTTTTCGTTTATCCAGTTGAGTATATCGCGCTGAACGTCAAGACGGTTGGTCTCGTTGAGCATTTCGTGCCGTCCTCCTGGGTAGAGGCGGATCATAACGTCGTGCAGCCCAGCCTTGCAGAACGCCTTGTACGCGCGCTCCACGCCCTTGCCGTAGTCGCCCACGGGGTCCTCGTCGCCGGACATGAAGTAAACTGGCTTGGTCTTATCCATGCGGTTTATGTTCTTCTGGTTGGTGACGAACCGTATGCCGCTCATCATGTCGCGGTAGAGGCTCGTCTTGGCGACAAAGCCGCAGTTTTCATCGGCAATATACTTGTCGACATTCTCAATGTCGCGTGACAGCCAGTCAAACTCAGTGCGTGGGTTTTCTATGTGGCTGAGATACGTGCCGAAGGCAATGTCGTTGAGCTTCTGCCCGTCACTGCGTGCGCCCTTTGCCTTGACAAGCGCCTCCGCCATGAGGTATCCGCCGACAACGAGCGCCTTGCTCTGGTGTCCCGTGCCGCTGAGGATGGCGGCGTCGTACTTGTCGGGATGGTCGATGATATACGTGCGCGTGATGAAGCTGCCCATGCTGTGACCGAACATGATGTACGGCACATCGGGGTAATCCCTGACCATGATGTCGTGCAGACGCTCCTCGTCCGTCACGACGCAGAACCAGCCGTTCTCGTCGTTGAAGAAGCCGCGGTCGGCCTCGTCCGTGACAGACTGCCCGTGACCGAGATGGTCGTCACCGACGGCAAGTATGCCGTTTTCGGCGAGAAAGAGCATAAAATCGTCATAGCGGTTTATGTGCTCGGCGATGCCGTGGACAATCTGCACGATGGCGCGCGGCGCGCCGTCCGGGATGCACTTTCTGGCGTGAATGGTGTTCACGGCGTTTGTGGAGCGAAATGTGAGGTCGGAAAACTCGGGCATTTTGAACCTCCATACAGTATATTTGTTAATTAATTTTACACGTTTTGGCTTGAATAGTCAATATAATACTGCTGCAAAGTGCCTCACACTTTGCAGCAGTACACCAAAAAATCTTGATTGTCAGCCCTCGGCGACGTGGATCTCTTTTATGTTGAAATCCCTGCCGGAGAGCACCGTCTTGCTGAAGCTGCCGCAGTTGGGACAGTAGCCCTCGTTCGCGACAACGTTGAAAATCTCGTCGCAGTCATCGCACTCGGCAAGTCCGGGGACTATTTCGAGGATGAGCTTTGCGCCGCGGACCTCGGGGACGTCCTCGCTCACGGGCGGGTAAAGTTCCTCCACGTACTCCGGGATGACGAGCGACAGCTCGCCAACCTCGCAGACGATCTCGTCCACATGGGCGACGCCGTTTTCACGCGCGTAGTCCGCAACGGTTCTGCACATGCTGCGCACAATGCCTATTTCATGCATGACAAGTCACCGGCTCACTTTTTGATGAGCTTTTTCTTTGCCAGGCGTCCAAGCGCGTGCGGCGTGTTTGTGACGGCGGTGAGCAGCGTCCGGTAATAGGTCTGTCCCTTGTTATCCAGCGTCTTTTCCAGCCTGATGGCGTCGAACTTGCACTTCGTAGTGCAGATGCCGCAGCCGACGCAGAGGTCCTCATCCACGACGACGCAGCCGCAGCCGAGGCAGCGGTCGGCCTCTTTCTTTATCTGCTCTTCGGTGAGTGTGCCGCGCAGATCCTTGAAGGTCTTTCTGGCCTCCTCCGCGCTGCCGCAGGCGGCCTTCTGGCGCGGCGCAGTGTCAAAGCTGCCGATGGACACGGCGACGGTCGCGGTGTCGAGCGCCTTATAGTCGCGGTTGTCGCGCCCGATGTCCTGCGCCTGTCCGGGGTGGACATAGCGGTGGATGGACACCGCGCCCTCCTTACCGGCGGCGATGGCATCAATGGCGAACTTCGGCCCCGTCACGGCATCGCCGCCGGCGAACACATCGTCCACGCTCGTCTGATAGCTCTTCGCGTCCGCGATGACCGTGCCGTTGACATTCGTCCTGAAAGCGGCGATATTGCACAGGTCTATCCTCTGCCCGATGGCTGAGATAACGCTGTCGACGGCGATGGTCTCAAACCTGCCGGTGCCGACGCTCTTGCGCCGTCCCTTCGCGTCCACGTCGCCAAGCTCCATAAGCTCGACCGTGATCGCCTCGGCCTTGCCGCTGCCGGTGATCTCGGCGGGGGAGGCGAGAAAGCGGAGCTTCACGCCCTCGGCCTCCGCCTCGGCGACCTCGTCCGCGTCGGCGGGCATCTCATCTCTGCCGCGTCGGTAAACGACCGTTACCTCGTCCGCGCCGAGGCGCACAGCGGTGCGCGCCACGTCGATGGCGACATTGCCGCCGCCGATAACGGCGACCTTTTTGCCGATCTCCGGCGTTTTGCCGAGGTTGACCTCGCGCAGGAAGTCAATGCCGGTGAATACGCCCGCAAGATCGTCGCCCTTGCAGCCGACGGAAGTGCCGCGGCTTGCGCCGATGCCGAGATAGAATGCCTTGTACCCGTCCGCGCGCAGCGCGTCGAGCGTGATGTCCTTGCCGACCTCGACCCCGGTGCGGAACTCTACGCCGAGCTCGCGCAGAATCTCGATCTCCGCGTTGACTACGTCCTTATCCAGCCGGAATGAGGGAATGCCGAGCGTCAGCATACCGCCGAGCTTGTCTTCCTTTTCAAACACGGTCACGGGGTAGCCCTTGACGGCGAGGTAATAAGCGCAGCTCAGACCCGCGGGACCGGCACCGATGACGGCAATCTTCTCGGTATAGGGTCTGCCGGTCTGGTTGAGCATCTTGGGTACAAAGCGCGTCGCGGAGTCCAGGTCCTTCTCAGCGATGAACTTCTTTATATCGTCGATTGCGACGGAGGAGTCGATAATGCCGCGTGTACAGGCGCTTTCGCACGCCTTGTTGCAGATGCGGCCGCAGACAGCGGGGAAGGGGTTCTCTTTCTTTATCAGCTCCAGCGCCTCGGTGTAGCGCCCCATGGAGGCGAGCTTTATGTAACCTTGAACGGGGATGTGCGCGGGGCAGGTCGCCTTGCAGGGCGCGGTGCCGCTCTCCATAACGTCGGAGCGGTTCGTGCGGTATTCGACGTTGTAGCTGGAACGGTCCCAGGGGATTGCGCGGTCGGAGTCATAAGCATCGGAGATGTGCGGGTTCGTCGTGCAGTTTTTCTGACCGAGGCGGAGCGCGTTCGTCTGGCAGTTCTCAACGCACTGCCCGCAGGCGACGCACTTTTCCTTGTCGACACGCGCGGTATAGTTGGAGCGTATGGCGTTCTTGGAGCGGAAGTACTCCGCGATGCGCAGCGCAAAGCACGAGCAGCCGCAGCAGTTGCATATTGCGGTGGTGTCCTCAAAGCCGGGGGTCTGGTTTATCTCGTGGACAAGACCGTTGTCCTCGGCGCGCTTGAGTATCTCATATGCCTCCTCCTTGGTGACGAGGCGATGCGCGCCGGTCTTGGAATAGTTGATGGCGTTGTCGTTGAGGTACATGCACATGTCCTCTTCCAGATGGCCGCAGCCCTCGCCCATGAGGCGGCGCGCGCGGCGGCAGGAGCAGGGACCGACGGAGATCGCCGTGGCGTTTTCGATGAGGGTGGATATCTCGTCGTAGGACGCTGTGCGGGAGTTGTTCTCGATCGCGCTCATGACGGGCATAACGCGCATGAACATCATGCCGAGCTTGCCGGAGCTGAGCGTCGGGGCGACGAGCTCGATGCGGCGGCGGGTGTACTCTTCGAAGCAGTAGCCCAGATCGGGGTAGCGGTCACACTGCTCGCGGTTGGAGAGTATGCCCTCCATGATGCCGGGGACCCAGATGGGGTAGTAGTAGCCAAGCACGCCGTCCGTGGTGCGCGAGCGCGCAAAGCCGATCTCGACGAGCTTGTCGATCTGCTTCTGCACAAAGTTCACGTCCGCGCTGCAGCGCCGCGCGAGCTCCGCCGCGGTGCGCGGCGCTTCCAGACGCATATGCATTGCCACGCTGCACATATCGTCCGTGACAATGGGCGCAAGGATCCTGTACTCGGGGTCATTGTAGGTAATGCCTGTGTACGTCATGCTCTCAAGACTTATCTTCGTCGCGAGAGCCAGAATATTCGCTCTTTTTTCCATCTCTACACCTCGTTTTTAGTGATAAGCAAAACTATCACAATGTTATTGACATTATAACATATATGTTTTTCCTCGTAAACTGACATTTATATAAATTGCCGAATTTTTCTGCGTTGTTTTTACAGCCTGTTCGCTTGTTTTATATATCGTAATGGCTTATAATAATCATATAGAAAGCGGACGGACGCGCGGGAACATATACTTCCTGCTCCACGTCATATTATCTGTCTTATCAAGACGGACATGGAGGAACACTATGAAAAAGATAACCGCGATAATTCTTGCGCTGGCTCTTATGGCGGCGCTGTGCGGGTGCGGCAGTCTGAACAATCTGAAAAATGTTGAGCTGCCGCCGCTGCCCGACACAAACACCCAGCAGACCGAGCCTTCGCCAGAGGTCACAGCAGAGATAGACACCACGAATAGCATCCCGAAGTCCGCGCTGCCGCAGCACGTCATTGTCAGCATGGAAAAGCACTCTGAGGAGCATTACGACCCGCAGAACGGCGACACGCTCATCCTGTCGTTCTCCTACGAGACACCGCGCGTATACATCGAGGGACGCCCGGAGGCGAGCAATGCCGTCAATGAGTATATCGCGACCGTCGATGAGACCTATTACACCGGCAATGATTACGGCGTCGGCGAGGGGAACGACGATTACGCGATGAGCGGCTTGAACGGTATGCTCGAAATGGCGACGGATAACTATAGCTACGCCGTTGAAAACGGGGTGACAGATATGCCGCTGGAGTTTTCCTCGTCCCGCACGGGGCGCGTTGAGCGCATCGACAGCCGCGTGCTCAGCATGGTATATACGACCTATACGTTCACCGGCGGCGTGCATGGGAACTATTTTGACACGGGCTATACCTTTGACACCGAGAGCGGAGAATATGTCACGCTCGATATGCTCTCCGGCAATTTCGATGAGCTCAAGGCGTTCCTTGCCGACTATATGATAGGGCTTTACACCGCGGACAAGGACGGGTACTATTCCGCGCGCGTTTTCGCGGACATGGTCACCGACGGTGATGTCAATGCTGCCATCGCCGCGCTCGTGCGCGACGGCTCGTGGTATTTCAGCGAGGAAGGCATGGTCATTTATTCAGCTGTCTATGAGCTTGGACCCTATGCCGCCGGTATAGTCGATTTTGTCATCCCGTACAGCGACCTTGCCGGGCATATAGACGACAAGTGGCTTCCTGCTGAGCGCACCGCCGAGAGCGGCACCCTCACGCTCAAGGCGCAGAGCGATATTGCCGACGGGTCTATCGAGATAATCGACAAGGTCACGGTCGATGCCGAGGGCGAGGCGCTTTGCCTTGAGGCGGACGGCACGGTGTACGATGTGCGCCTTGCGTCCGTGGACTATTCCGACCGGTTTTATGAGACGGCACAGCTCTGGGCGTGCAGCTATATGAGCGACTGCGTGCTTCAGCTTGACACCATGATACCCGACGGTATGCCTGATCTCATGGTCAGCTTCCGCGATGCCTCCGGCGCGCAGACGCGCCTGCTCCTCACGCAGAGCGGCGAAAACGGCGCATATATCCTCATGAACGACAGCGATATTGAGGCAGTAGGCTGAAAAAATCGCGAAAATACGATAAAATCTCTTGACACCTGGGCTTGTACGTGTTATCCTACTAAAGCCGCATTGAAGGGGCTATAAAGCGGGGCTATGCCTCCGCCCTAAGAGCGAGACCTGTAAAGAGGGAGGATAAGTTAATGAAGCATGCTATCATCGTGACCGGCGGCAAGCAGTACCGTGTTGCTGAGGGCGACGTTATCTTCGTTGAGAAGATGGATGCCGCAGCTGGCGAGGCTGTTAAGTTCGACCAGGTTCTGGCTGTTATCGACGGTGAGACCGCAGTTTTCGGTGCACCCTGCATCGAGGGCGCTTCCGTCTCCGCGAATGTCGTCAAGAACGGCAAGAGCGCCAAGATCCGCGTCTACAAGATGAAGCCCAAAAAGGGCTATCGCAGAACGCAGGGTCACAGACAGCCCTACACCAAGGTTCAGATTGAGACCATCAACGCTTAATTTTCCGCAACTGATATTGACTAAAGGAGGGAAAACCTGAATGGCACATAAAAAAGGTATGGGTTCTACCAAGAACGGCCGCGACAGTGAGTCTAAGCGTCTTGGTGCCAAGAGAGCCGACGGACAGTTTGTTCTGGCCGGCAACATCCTTGTCAGACAGCGCGGAACGAAGATCCACCCGGGTACCAACGTCGGTAAGGGTAAGGACGACACTCTGTTCGCTCTCGTAGACGGCAAGGTGAAGTTCGAGCGCATGGGCAAGGACCGCAAAAAGGTCTCTGTTTACGAAGAAATTGCTCAGTAAATGTGACTTAAAAAGGCCGGACATTGTCCGGCCTTTTTTCATAGTAACGCAAAGGAGGTTACGGCATGGCATCTGCATTTGTTGACAAGGCAAGGATCAGCATACACGCCGGAAAGGGCGGTGACGGCGCGGTCGCGTTCCACCGGGAGAAATACGTCGCGGCGGGCGGACCGGACGGCGGCGACGGCGGGCGCGGCGGCAACATCGTGTTCACCGTTGACGACAATATGTCCACGCTCATGGACTTTCGCTATAAGCGCAAGTACTCCGCCGGGAACGGCGCGAACGGCTCCGGCAAGCGCTGCTACGGCAAGGACGGCGAGACGCTGTATATAAAGGTCCCGCGCGGCACCATCGTGCGCGACACCGAGACCGGCGCTATCATGCACGATATGTCCACCGGCGAGGACTGGGTCGCCGCCAAGGGCGGCCGCGGCGGCTGGGGCAATATGCACTTTGCCACGCCCACGCGTCAGGTTCCGCGCTTTGCAAAGCCAGGGCTTCCCGGAGAGAGCCATGACATCACGCTTGAGCTGAAGCTGCTGGCGGATGTTGGGCTGGTGGGCTTCCCGAATGTCGGCAAGTCGACGCTCCTGTCCGTTGTCAGCAAGGCGCACCCGAAGATCGCGAACTATCACTTCACCACGCTCTTCCCCAATCTCGGCGTTGTGTACGTCGATGAGGGCGTGTCCTTTGTCATGGCGGACATACCCGGTATTATCGAGGGCGCGTCCGAGGGCGCGGGGCTGGGATATGACTTCCTGCGGCATATCGACCGCTGCCGTCTGCTTGTCCATCTTGTGGATGTGTCCGGCTCTGAGGGGCGTGACCCTGTGGAGGATTTCGACGCGATAAATGCCGAGCTTAAGGAATATAGTCCCGAGCTTGCATCCCGCCCGCAGATAGTCGCCGCGAACAAGTGCGACCTCGTTGAAGAGGGGAGCGACAATATCGAGCGTCTGCGCGCTCATGTGGAGGAGCTTGGGTACGAGTTCTTTGAGATGAGCGCCGTGACCCATGAGGGCACGCGCGAGCTTGTCGGCGAATGCGCGCACCGCTTGGCGGAGCTTCCGCCCATGCTGAGCTTCGAAGCGGACTATGTCCCGCCGGAGCCGGTCATTGATACCTCCTCCGGGCTTGACATACAGCACTTTGACGATATGTGGATCGTCGAGGGGCCGTGGATCCAGCGCCTTGTGTCGACCATCAACTTTGACGATTATGAAAGCCGCATGTACTTTGACCGCGTCCTGCGTGAATCCGGCGTGTACGAGCGCATGGAGCAGATGGGCGTGAAGGACGGCGACACCGTCAGCATGTATGACCTGATGTTTGAATATAAGGATTAAATCTCTATAAAAAATTCAGGGGAGCTGCTGCTCTCCTGAATTTTTTATGGGTCTTTGCGCAAATTACTTCATGCCGTTCTCGTAGGCCTCGATCATCTTCTTGACCATCTGGCCGCCGACGGAACCGGCCTGACGGCTGGTAAGGTCGCCGTTGTAGCCGTTCTTGAGATTGACGCCGACTTCAGAAGCGGCCTCCATCTTGAACTTCTCCATAGCGTCGCGCGCTGCGGGGTTAACAAGATGATTACTGGAATTGGTAGACATAGTTTACATCTCCTTTTTCTCTATTCGGGTTGTTTGCCCGAACTTATCTTCTGCATATCAGATGGAGATATTCCGAAAAGGGGGATGTAATTTTTTCTTGCGGAGTAAAAAAGTGCTGACAATAAAAAGCATATTAACGCGCAGACCATTCTTACCGATGAGAAATAACGAAATAATAACTGCATTGTGTTGCAACCAGCAATACAATGTGGTATACTACGTATAGAAAGGCAGGTGCTTATCATGGCAATAAAGAGTGCAAATGTAACGGCTCGTGTGCAACCGGAAATCAAGCAGCAGGCCGAAGCGATTCTTGCTAATATCGGTCTGCCGGTGTCTGTGCTGATCGATACCTTGTACCGGCAGATCATAATGACTGGCGGTGTTCCGTATTCGCTGTCTGTGCCCCAGATCCCTACGCGCGACAGCATGACAGAGGCACAGTTCGACGCAATGATGGAAAAAGGATATCAGCAGGCAAAAAACGGTCAGACAATACCGGTAGAGAAAGCTTTCGCCCAAATCCGTAGCGAGCTTTGAACATGGATTATCAAGTAACTCTGACCCCACAGGCAATGGAGCAGATTCGTCAGACTGCGTTGTATATTGCCCATACCTTGCAAGAGTCGGAAACCGCAAAACGCTGGGCTGATCTGCTTTACAAAGAGATTGCCGGACTTTGCTTTATGCCGTCGAGATATCCTCTGGTAGAGGAAGAACCGTGGCGCAGCAAGGGAGTTCATAAAATGCCAGTAAAAAAACATCTTGTATATTATTTGGTTAACGAAGAAGCCAAGAGCGTATATATCACTGCCGTCATCTATGGTCGGCGTGATCAATTAGCCGCGTTTGCGGATGTTGCACAGGATTGATTTAAAGTCAATAGAGCATCTTGCCACCAAGGGTCATTTCTCTTGGTGGCATTTTTCTGTTTTCTAAACTCCCCTTGCAGCAATAATGCAGCAGTATATAATAAAATGGTGCACAATATGGTACACTAACTGTGTATCACAGATTTCAAAGGAGACAAATGAAATGAGCGACAATACCGTTATAACCGCACAGCTTGCCGCATATGCCGCGCATCTGCGCGAAGATGAGCACAGCCGGGGGACGATAGAAAAATACCTGCGCGATGTGCGCACGTTCGCGCAGTGGCTGGGCGCACGGGAGCTGACGAAGGAAACTGCCGTCGAGTGGAAGGAGCAGCTGAGCGCGAAGGGCTATGCACCTGTCACCATCAATTCCATGCTCTCCGCGCTCAACGGATTTTTCACATTCATCGGGCGCGGGGACTGCCATGTGAAGTTCCTCAAGATACAGCGGCGGATGTTCCGCGCGGAGTCGAAGGCACTGACACGTGAGGAGTACATGCGCCTTGTGAGCGCGGCGGAAGCGCATGGCGACGCGCGCATCGCGTTGCTGCTGGAGACTATATGCGCCACCGGGGTGCGCGTGAGCGAGGTGCGGTATATAACTGTGGAAGCGGCGCGGCAGGGCGTGGCGGAAATATCCCTCAAGGGGAAGATACGCACGATCATCATCCCCGGTAAGCTCCGCAAAAAGCTTTTGAAATACGCAGGAAAAAGAAAGATCGCCTCCGGCGAGATATTCCTCACCAGAAGCGGTCGTGGGATGAACCGGCGGCAGATATGGGCTGCGATGAAAGCGCTGTGCGGCGCGGCGAGGGTCGAGAGCAGCAAGGTGTTCCCGCACAATCTGCGGCATCTGTTCGCGTGCCGATTCTATATGGTCAGCCATGACATCGTCAAGCTTGCCAACATCCTCGGACACAGCAGCATAGAGACAACGCGCATCTATCTTGTCACCACGAGCAATGAAAATGCCGAGCAGATGGAACTGCTCGGACTAGTATCATAATATGACAAAATACTTGATTTCGTCGATGGGTTAAAATTGCCGGGTTTTCCCGGCACCGACAAAATACTTGATTTCGTCTGCAATATCGAGTTGAATTGCAAACCCAAACAAAAACACTAATACAGAGTACGATTTAGAATAGCATAAAACGGGAAATATTGTTTATTTATATAACACCGTACATATCTTTGCAAAATATGACTATCTGCGACCGTCAATCGTATTTTTTGAAAGGGGTAAAATACGGCAGATCTGTGATGTCGGAATTAAATTCTTCGCCATTCAGATTTTTTGCTTGATGCTCTTTACAGTGGATAATCTTCTGATAACCCATTTTTTTGGTGCAGCTGAAGTGACACCATTTTCGATAGTGAATAAGGTGTTTAATACTGCATATTCACTTTTTGCGGCATTCTTAGTTCCTTATTGGTCTCGGAGTGCAGTTGCATTTGCAGAAAAAGATTACAGATGGGTCAAGAATGCAATACACAAGGTGCTTCTCTTTTTCTTGCTGTTTTTTGCGGGTTATATACTGTTGGCAGTTATATTTGATCCGCTTGTAAGTGCATGGTTGGGAAGAAAATTGCAATATCAACCGAGTTTGGTTCCTGTTATGTGTATTTTCTATTCATTATACTCATTGTCTGGATTTATTACTTCCTTTACAAATGGCTCTGGGAAAATTAATGTTCAATTATTTGTTTTTGCGATTGCAGGCATTTTGAATATTCCTTTTTCAATTTACTTGGGTGTGACAAAGCAATTGGGAACTGTAGGAATTAGACTTGCAACAACAATTCTAATGTTTTTTGCCGTAATTGTTTTGGCCATAGATTTGTATAACATTGTGCGAACTCTGCGAAAAGAAAGTAAGATAGCGTAATTGGATACGAGAGGAGATAACGGAGTGGCGAAAAACAGGTATATAGATTTCCTAAAGGGCATTGCTATTTTGTGCGTTATTTACGGTCATTGTCTGCAATATGGAAGCGGTGCTGATTTTTTGCAACAGGAACTGTATTGGGATAATGTTGTTATGAAAATAATATACAGTTTCCATATGCCTCTATTTATTGCGATAAGCGGATATTTGTTCTACTTTAGCCTAGAAAAACATGGGGCAAGAAATTGTATATGCCGTCGGGTGAAATCGCTGCTGCCAATATGTGTGACGTGGGCATTTATTCTATTGGCGCGTGATGTTGCGATGGGAAGTCGTTTCAATATAGTGCATATGGTAGCACGTTTCGGTAGATATACTTTAACCGATTTTTGGTTTTTGTGGGCTGTAATGATATGTACTTTTTGTGTTTCAGTTATTGAAGGCCCGCTGAGAAACTGGGGGGTAACGGCAATAGCGTATACTATCATCGTTATTTTGTTTTTTATAACTCCAGACCTTTTTTGGCTTAACGCATATAAATTTATGCTACCATTCTTTCTAGGAGGATTCTATTACGCAAAATGTGGTAGGAACTGGTTTGAAAATAGAAAAATGGGGCTAACAGCAACTCTCTTATGGGGAGTGCTCATGCTCTTTTATTCGAAAAACACTTATATTTATACTACAGGAATTACTCTTATTGGAAAGCAATTTGTTACAGAACAAATTGCAGTGGATATATAGATATATTGTTGGTATGGCTGGAGTGGTATCTGTCGTTTTCTGGACTAAAATTTTATATCGTAAGGTATGCGATAGCTCCTGCAAGCTTATGATTTCTATGAGAAAAAATTTTGAAAAGTTCGGAAATGACTCGTTGATTTACTACATTTTATCAACTTATCTTTTTGTTTGGTTGATGCCCAAAGTTACGGCCAAGTTTCAACTAAATTATATAACGGTCTTTGCTGAAACATTGATTGTGATGATTTTGTGTCTTTTGATTAAAATTGTTTTATCAAAGTTTGGAAAAGCGTCTCGTTATATAATCGGAAAATGAAACGACCATTATTATAAACGAATTAGATGCTGTAAGGTCTGATAAAATCAGATTTGAAGTTATAAAAATAGCTTAGGAGGAAATTTAAAATGTCTGCATTTGATAACGCAACCCTTATGATCACTGGTGGTACTGGTTCTTTTGGCTCTACCGTTCTGAAGCACTTCTTGGACTCTGACTTGAAGGAGATTCGCATCTTCTCCCGTGACGAAAAGAAGCAGGACGATATGCGCCATGAGCTTCAGGCCAAGCACCCTGACACCGCTAAGAAGGTCAAGTTCTACATCGGTGATGTCCGCAATCCCCAGTCTATCAAGGATGCCATGCCCGGTGTTGACTACATCTTCCACGCTGCCGCTCTGAAGCAGGTTCCCTCCTGCGAGTTCTTCCCCATGCAGGCCGTACAGACCAACATCATCGGTACTGACAATGTCCTGCACGCCGCTATTGATGCTGGTGTCAAGCGCGTCGTTTGCCTGTCTACCGATAAGGCTGCCTATCCAATCAATGCCATGGGCATCTCCAAAGCCATGATGGAGCACGTTATTTACGCCAATGCCCGTGTAGCTGCTGAGCGTGGCGGCACGACCATCTGCTGCACTCGTTACGGCAACGTTATGTGCAGCCGTGGTTCCGTTATCCCTCTGTTCATCGACCAGATCAAGGCTGGTAACCCCATCACCATCACTGACCCCAACATGACCCGCTTCCTGATGAATCTGGACGAGGCTGTGGATTTGGTTATGTTCGCCTTCCAGCACGCTAACCCCGGCGATCTGTTCATCCAGAAGGCTGATGCCTCTACTATCGGCGATTTGGCTAAGGCTGTCCAGCAGCTGTTCGGCGATACCGGCACGAACATCATCGGCACCCGCCACGGCGAGAAGCTGTTTGAGACCCTAATGACCCGCGAGGAGCGCCTGCGTAGCGAGGATATTGGTAATTACTTTCGTGTGGCAGCTGATAACCGAGACCTTAACTACGATAAGTTTATGGTCAAGGGTGAAGTACATACGATGGCTGACGAATCCTATACCAGCCATAATACCAATCGCCTGGATGTGGAAGGTACAGTGAAGAAGATTCTGACAGCGGAATATGTTCAAAAGGAATTGAATAAGGAGAAAACCAATAATAAACATTGAGTGGTGCCAACATAATAGGAGAATGTAGAGTTAAATGAAAAGACCGATTCGGTTTGTGACCATTTGTGTTTTAACGATAATAGTTATTGCTGGTGGAATTATATCGGAGCAAGGAATTAAAAACACATTGTTTGCGGCTGCAGGCGTAGTTGTACCTGGAGTTCTGATAAATCTTATATCGGAATACGTAAAAGATATAGATGCAGAAGCCGCCCAGACAGAAAGAAAGGAAGCGAATGCTCAGAGAATGGTAGAGAATCAACCCCGCGAAAAATGGAATGCATGGGTTGTTGTATCGAACATAGTTTTATGCATACTAGTTGCAATAATTATAGTTACACTGCGGTGCTACATAAACGGGACTATAAAGCCTGTAAGTAATATAGAGCATCAAGTACCTACAGATTCGGCGTTGACCGATTCAGCATCTATTGTCCCCACTGAATCTACGACGACACCAGTTTCCACAATTTGCCTGTCAATTGAAGATATGATTAATAAAGGGTCAACAGGTTTCTACAGTATTGGAAATTAAATGACCAATTACGCCAAATATTCTTGCCACGAGGTGATTATACGGATATATACCAGACCATAATGAAACATAACCAGTGGACGGCACGGGAGGCGGAGATATTTGCTGCCGTCATCATCACGGTGTCCATTTGCGCGCTCATTGCACAACGTGTTAATCCGCAATTTACCAAGCTTCGCACAGCGTCAACGGTGCTGCTCGTATCGTTTATGTATGTTGTTGTTGCGTCAACACTGCTGACGCGAAATCCCGGCAAGCGGATAATTAAATACATCCCGTTTTGGTCGTGGTACGATGTTATAACCAAAGGCAATATGCGCCTGCTCAAACAAATTACCCTCAATTGCATCCTGCTGTTCCCTATGGGATTGTTGTTGCCGCTTGCAGCGGGTAAGCGAATCAGCCCGTGGCGAGGCTTTCTGCTCGGATTTGCATTCTCGGCACTGATTGAAATAAGCCAGCTTGTGTTCCGCCTCGGTTGGTTTGAGTGGGATGATATGCTCCATAACGGACTTGGCTGTATGTTGGGATGCGTTGTGATGAACAGATTTTTACATCACCGATAGAAGTGGAAAGAGGGACAGTTTCAGAAAATCACTGAAACTGCCCCTCGAATCTCTATTGTCAGTTAACTTCATTCAGTCGGAGCCAGCAAACAAATTTACTCATAATTCTTGCCAGCATCTATCGGAATATAGCAATCCCCAAGCTCGCCGTTGATGTCACGTATGCAGTAGAGATACGCACTGTCCGGTGCACCGATCGTATCGTCGAGGATATAGCCCAGCCGGTAGCGGACGGTGTCACCGGGGTTGATATGAACGTAAGCATACTGCCCCGGAATTGGATTTGCGCCGGAGTATGCCGCGCAGCCCACGCGCGGATAGTCATAGCCGCCGTCAAAGCAGCGCACCGAGCCGCTCTGCAGATAGAAAACGCAGTTGCCGAAGTTGTTTTCGCCGCTGCCCGCCAGACCGCCGTTCCCGCTCACATCATCGGCGTTTGCGCTGCGCACAGATACGTCGACCGTCACGAGCTTCAGCCCGCCGATGAGCGCGCCGGTCACAGGATCAACATAGTCCGGGAAGAAGTACGCTGCGCCGCCCACACAGGCAAGAGACTCATGAAACTCATCAAGCATCCAGCCCGCACTGTAAATATTGTCGGAAAGCTCAATGCTGTTGACTGTGCATTCAAGCCCGTTCATTATCGTCACAGTCTCGCCTACATTGGCAAGCCCGCGCGTTATATCCTGTTCATATTCACTTTGCAGCTCAGTCTGCCGGTCAACGTATGCAGCATCAGGGGCGGCTGCATTGAGATTAACACGGCTCGCCGTGCCGAGCGACGCAAAGTCTATCCCATCGGCAAAGCGCTCCAAGCGCTCCTGCGTGAATGCCGCGCCGAGAAGAGCGTCGTCCGGGACTGTGCCGTCGTAACTAGTCTCTTTATCAAACCGCACGAGCTCCGCGGTGACGAATGCGTCCGCTCCGTCATAGAGCACGGCACTGCTGTATTCGCCCATGACAATCGTGACGGGTGCGCCGAGTGCGGTGACGTAGTTCCACTCCTGCAAAGGGGCGGCCTCGACGGGAATATATCCTTGACCAAAGTATCCCTTCATACTGCGCGTAACAGTGAAATCGACGGCGCTGCCGCTGTCCGCGGCGCTCCATAGCCCTTGCAGGGTAAAGCTGCCGTCGCCGTAGCAGATGAAGCCCACATTGTCAGTGCTGAATCCCCCGCCGGGCAGGAAGCTGTCAACACCGCAGACGGCATACAGGCGGTCTATATCGCCATCGTATTCAAACACGCCGTCACGTGGGGCGAGACCGTATTTGTCGCAGAGTTCCATGATCTTGTCCTTGAGGCGATGTGTGTAACAGAAGTATACCCGCTCGTGCGCGCGCATCCACTCGTCCTGCTCCTGCGGCACGGTGTCGCCGTAATAATCGTTTGAAACATAGTCATTATAGAAGTCCAGAAATTCCTGATATGCTTTGAATTCGGCGGTACTCTCCAATCCCTGTGCCGAGACGTAGAGTGTGTCGTCCGACCGATGGAGCAGCGCGTCCTTTATCCCGAACCAGTTTGCCGCGTATGCCGCCGCGCCGAGGGCGATGAGGAGAGCCGCGATGACCGCTGCGGCGAGCAGCGTTCTGAATGACCTGCGCGTACCGACTGCGCGCGGCCGACGGACGGGCAACAGCGCCTCATCAAGCGCGCGGTCAATATACGCGCCCTGCACATTGCCCAGTGCGTACATCAGCTTCATGCTTTCATTCATAGCGTTAATCCCTCATTTTCAAGATGTTTTTGCAGGCTTTTTCTCATCCTGCCGAGCTTTTTTGTGAGCGCGTTCGCGCTCATACCCCGGCTTTGCGCAATGGCGGCGACGTTCTCACCCACCCAATAACGGCGGAGAAACACCGTGCGCTCGTCCTCCGGCAGGGCGGCGAGCCATCTATCAAGCACACGTCCCAGTTCACGCGCGTCCTCGACCTGCTCCAAGCCGCGCGGAGCCGGAATGCATTCATCCAGCTCGCTCAGCAGCACGGTCATGCCGCCGCCGCGCTTTTCGGCGCGGTTCATGCTCCAGCGGTCGAGCGAGAGATTGCGCGTTATCCGAGCCAGCCACACCCGCAGACGTTTTGGGCGCGCGGGCGGCATCGCGTTCCACGCGCGGACGTATGTATCGCTGACGCACTCCTCCGCGTCCTCAAATATGCCGAGTATGTTCATGGAGACCGCGCGGCAGTATGCGCCGTATTTACTGTCGGTCTCGGCGACGGCGCGCTCGTCACGCCGCCAGTACAGCTCTATTATTCCTGTATCGTCCATGCTGTCCTCCTTTTTGTGTTCTCATCTATAAAGACGGCATGCAGAGGTAAATGTGACGGGGGCACCGTTGACACGTCAAGGATATTCTAATAAAATAATACCATAAAACTGAGGCGACAGGAGAGTGCAACATATGAAGATCTTGCTTTTGAGCTGCAGCACTGGCGAGGGACACAACCACTGCGCGCTTGCCGTGAAGGAAGCACTTGAGGCGCGCGGACACGAGACGGAGTTTCTGGATATGCTGCATATGTTCGGCGAGCCGGGACCGCTGAGCTTTGACAAGGTGCTCAACCGCATATCCTCAAAAACGCCGGAGCTGTTCGGCATGATGTACCATGCGGGGGCAATGTACAGCGCCACGGGCGTGACCTCCCCGGTGTATCTGGCGAACATCCGCCACGCGCGCCAGCTGAACGAATTCATAACCGAGCGCGGGTATGACGCGGTCGTATGCTCGCACCTCTTTCCGATGGAGACGCTGACATTCCTGCGAAAGCATGAGCGCTGCGCCGTGCGCTGCTACGGCGTGCTGTCGGACTATACCTGCATTCCGTTCCTCGCGGAGACGGATCTCACGGGGTACTTCTTGCCGCATGAAGAGGTCAGGACCGCGTGCGTGGAGGCGGGCATGCCGCCGGAGCGCCTTTTCGTGACGGGTATGCCAGTCGCTGCGAAGTTCAAAGCGGAGATGACGCGCGATGATGCGCGCGCAGAGCTTGACCTGCCGGTCGACAAGAAGATATATCTCATCATGACGGGCGGCATCGGCTGCGGCGACGCAATATCGCTGTGCGATGCGATACGCCGGGTGCCGGATGAAAACTCGCTGCTGTGCGTGCTGCCGGGGCGGAACGAGGAGCTGCGCGCCGCGCTTGAGGCGCGGTATGCGGGACACGGGGTAATGGCGGTGCCGTTCACGGACAAGGTGGCGGCGTATATGCACGCCTGTGACGTGCTGCTGTCGAAAGCGGGCGGAATATCCAGCTCGGAGGCTGCAGTGCTCGGCGTGCCGCTGGTGCACACGATGGCGATCCCCGGCGTGGAGACGCTGAACGCGCAGTTTTTTGCCGACCACGGAATGTCGTACTTTGCGCAGAATGTCGACGAGGCGGCGCGCTTTGCCGACAGGCTGATATATGACAATGCGGCAAGTGACCGTATGCTCACAGCGCAGCGCACCTGCCTTGCCAAGGACGGGGCGGAACGGATAGCAGAGCGCATAGAAGCGGAAAACGCGGACGCTTGAATTTATGTTCCTGTCTGTGTATAATAACAAAAAAGATTGCATGGACGAAGGAACGGATAATGGAGAAGCGGCATAGAGCAAAACTGATAATATACGGGGCGCTGACGCTCATGTGCATGGCGATGATATTCTACTTCTCGTCACAGAACGGCGTGAGGAGCCAGGGCGTGAGCGACGGGCTGCTGGCGCGAATAAAGGCGCTTATACTGCTGCTGCCGTCGATAACGGGCAAGGGCGCGGAGTACGACATACGCAAGTATGCGCATATGTTTGAATACTGCATGCTCGGCATCACAAGCATGCTTTTCATGCGGGAGCTGTTCATCAAGCGTCTCGGAACGCCCGCTGCGCCACTGGCGGCATGGGGATTCAGTTTCCTATATGCCTGTTCGGACGAGCTGCACCAGTATTTCGTGCCGGGCAGATCGGCAAAGTTCGCCGACGTGCTGGTGGATTCTGTCGGGTTTACGCTTGGCGTTGCGGCGGTGTATATCATCTGCCGTGTTTTTGCGGATAAGAAGAGGGGAGAGACGCATGAGTAAGCATCTTCCAAAAAAAGAAAACGAACAGCGGCATCTGAAAGAACCGGCGGAGAAGAGACTGCGCCGCGCCGCGCCCGACCTGCGCACGCAGCAGCGCGAGCACCCGTATTTTGCCCTGACAAAGCGGAACATCGCCGAGACGGCGGTGGCGTTTGTGCTTTTTATTGCGGCGTGCATTCTGAACTTTGACGGCTGGCTCGGGCTTGCGGCGTATGCTGTCGTGCTGCTCGCGGCGCTGTACACGGTATTGATGCGCGCAGTCGGCGAGATCGCGGACGGGAACTTCCTTGATGAGAGCATTCCTATCATCATGTCATCTGCGGCAGTATTCGCCATAGGCGACTATCGCGCGGGCGCGGCGGTGATGGTGTTTTACCGCGCGGCAAAGCTCATGGAGGCGTGGGTGGCGAACGTGAACGCGAAGCTGTACGCCGGTATGCGCAAGACCCTGCCGGAGAGCGTCAACGTGGAGGACGAGCACGGCATTATCGAGCCCCGTGCGCCGCAGACCGTCGCCGTTGGCGATATTGTCGATGTTGCTGCGGGTGAGGTCGTTGCCTTTGACGGCGTGGTCGTCGAGGGAATGAGCGCGCTGGATGCCTCGCTCATCACGGACGCGGCGGAAAACTTCACCGTGACAGTCGGCGAGCGCGTGTATTCCGGCTGCGTGAACACCGACGCGCCGATACGTATGCGCGTGGAGGAGCTTTTTGACAACTCCACCGCCTCGCGCGTGTGCGCCGCGCTTGAAAACGCCGCGAAGTATAAGTCAGACTATGAAAAGCGCGCGGAGAAGCTGATGCGCGTGTATACGCCCGCCGTGTCCGCGCTGGCGGTGCTGCTGGCGGTCGTTCCGCCGATATTCACCGGCGAGTGGAAGATGTGGATAGGGCGTGCGGCGGTGCTGCTGGCGCTGTCGAACACGGCGGTGTTCGCTGCTGCGGCGTCGCTGTCGTTCCTCGGCGGCATAGCTGTGTCCGCCGGGCGCGGCATCGTCGTGAAGGGTACGCGCTTTATCGAGGCGCTCGCCCGCACGAAGACGATGATTTTCAACAAAACGGGTACGCTGACCGAGGGGCGCTGCACCGTGACCGATGTCGTGCCGCACGGTGTGACGGACTATGAGCTGCTGCTCATCGCGGCGCGTGCCGAGCAGTATTCCGACCACCCGATAGGGCGCGCGATATGCGCCGCCTGCGGCAGCTTTGAGCGCGACGCGCGCGAGGATGTGAAGACCGAGTTCATCCCCGGACGCGGGATAAGCACGGTCGTGCGCGGAATGCATATCTACGTCGGCAACGCCGCGCTCCTTGAAGAGCACGGCATACACTGCGACATACCGCGCCGCGGCGGTGCGGCGATACACGTCGCGCGCAACGACAGCTACTGCGGCTATTTTGTAATGAACGACAGAGTGCGCGAGGGCGCGTTTGATGCGCTGGAGGAGCTGCGCGTGATGGGTGTGCGCAACACCGTGCTCTTGACGGATGATGTGCGCTCCGTGGCGCGGACAGTGGCTTCCTCGCTGAATTTTGAGATGGTCAAGCCCGAGCAGACCCCGGAGAGCAAGGTGTCGGCAGTGGAGTACCTGCTCGCCACAAAGCCGGAGCGCTCCGCCCTTGCCGTCGTGTGTGACAGGGCGAGCGACACTGAGGCGATGGAGAGGGCGGATGTTGGGATTTCGCTGGCGTCTCTCGGCTCGACCGCGGCGCTGAACTCGGCAGATGTGCTGATCATGGCGGACGACCTGCGCCGTCTGCCGGAGGCGGTGCGCACGGCAAAGCTCGCCTACGGTTCGGCGCGGCAGAACGCGCTCGCGTTCGCGGGGGTCAGAGTATTGTTGATTGTGCTCGCTGTGTGCGGGGCTGTGTCGGCGTTCCCGGCGGTCGCCGCGGACATCGCCGCGTCCGTGCTCATTCTTGCCAATGCTTACCGCACGGTGCACAAAAAGCTCTGAATCAGGTGAATTTCTATGAATACTTACGATTTTGACAAAACGATATACATCGTGGATAGCTCCGTCACCTTTTATAAATACTGTCTCGCGAAATATCCCGCCGCGGTTCTGCGCACTGTGCCGCGCACGATCGGTATGGCGATTGTCTACGTGGTCGGACGCACGGATACGACCCGCCTCAAGGAGCAGCTTTTTTCGTTCCTGCGTTATATAGACGCGGACGCTGTGGTCGCGGATTTCTGGGCTGAGAAGTTTGACGGCGTGGGCGAGTGGTACCTTGCGCAGAAGCGGGATGATGACATCATAATCTCCGCCTCGCCGGAGTTCTTGCTCGAACCCGTGGCGCAGAGGCTCGGCGTGCGGCTCATCGGCACGCGCATGGACAAAAAGACCGGGCGCATCACGGGGCTGAACTGCCATGACAGCGAGAAGGTACGCCGTTTTTATGAGCAGTACCCGGACGCACACACCGAATGCTTTTATTCCGACTCGCTCTCGGACACGCCAATGGCGGAGATCGCCGACCGCGCGTTCCTTGTGAATCGGGGGCGGCTGTCTCCATGGAAAACAAAATAACACGCTTACATAAAGCAACCCGCCGGGCAAATCTGCTGCCCGGCGGGTTGCTTGCGTATAATATAAGGTTATAAGATCAGATCACTTGCCGCTCTTCTCGTCGGCTTCCTTGAAGTTGGGGATGAAGTCAGTTCTGAGCTCCATCGCGTGCAGACGAACCTTCATCTGGCTGGGCTTTTTGTTGTACATCGCGGTGCGAAGCTCATCATCGGGGACGAACTGATAATACGTGGCGCAGAAAGCGTCAAACATCTGGCGGTTCTTGGGGGTGAATTTGTTGATATACAGCACTGCGCCGACAGCCCCGCCGACGAAGAAGCTGATGATGAGATAGGTCGCGCAGAAGCGGAAGATGACGAAGAGGACGATTGCGGTGAAAACGGCGCAGGCAATGACGGAGATCACCGTATATCTGACCGCGGACTTGTGAATAAGATCCTCGGCGGTGTTTCTCATGCGGTTGATGAGGGGGAAAGCGACAGTGAAGTTAAAAACAAACTGTCTGACAAAAAGGAAGAACCACAGCCAGCCCGCAAAGAACAGGGCGCCCGCCCACAAAACCTTCATTTCCATAGTAAGCCTCCACGCGGCACAGCCGCAATCAGTTTTGAAAGCCCCTGTGCGCGGAGACTTTCACAGCGCCGGGGCTCTGCCGCACGAACGGTATGCCCGACTTTTTTCCTAAATGATAGCACATTGCACGAAATCTTTCAAGAATAATTATAAACCCGGAGCATAGATTTAGGTGAGACGAAGCATTTCATGAGAGGAATGAGTGCATGGACTATGTGAAAAAGGCGCTTGCGCTGCTGCCGGACGGGCTGTGTACGCGCGCGGACGAGCTGGCGGCGGCAAGACCCGAGGAATTGCGACTGCGGCGCGGGAGACGGGCGACGGCGCTTGTGGACGGCGCGGAGAGGATAATATCCGACCACGCCGTGACGGAAAAGGACATTACGGCGCTTCTTGAGCGCGTGACGGGCGCGTCGCTGCATACGGTCATAGGCGAGCTCAAGAACGGGTACATAAACTGTGGCGGACTACGTGTCGGCGTCTGCGGCACAGCGGTCATAAAGGACGGGGAGGTCAGCGGCTTTCGCGACTTTTCCTCGATGAATATAAGGATCCCAGCGCTCTTCACCGGCGACATGGAGGCGGCGTGGGCGGAGCTTCGCCGCGCAAAAGGGGCGAGCGTGCTGTTGATCTCGCCGCCGGGAGGAGGAAAGACCACCGCCCTGCGCGAACTTATCCGCCGCACGGCGGACACGATGACCCGCGTCGCCGTGGTGGACGAGCGCGGCGAGCTGACCGCGGCAGGGGACGGGGAGCGAGGCTTTGATCTGGGCGCGCACAGCGACGTTATGACCGGCGTGAAAAAGAGCCGCGCGGCGCTGATGCTGCTGAGAGCGATGAACCCGGATATGATCGCCGTGGACGAGATAACCGAGCGCGCGGACGCGGACGCGATGCGAGAAATAACAGGGTGCGGCGTTGCGCTGTACGCGACGGCGCACGCGGCGAGACTTGAGGAGCTTTCCCGGCGCGCGCTCTACCGTGAGCTGCTGGACGAGCATATATTTCAATACGTCATGGAGATAAGCGGTACAGGGCGCGCGAGACGCTATACGCTCAGGAGGCTGGAGCAATGAGGGCGCTGGGGGCATTGATGGCGTTCGCTGCGTGCAGCGCGATGGGGCTGCTGCGTGTTGCGTCCGAGCGGCGGAGGATAGAAACGCTCGCCGCGCTGGCGGAGGCGCTCGGCGTTATGCGCGGGGAGCTTGCCGCCCGCCTCACGGCGATACCCGCGCTGATGGAATACATGGCACGGCACAGCCGGGGCGACGCGCAGAGCTTTTTTGCCGCGGTAATGGACAGACTGCCCCAGCTTGGCAAAAGAGAGCTTTCGGAGCTGTGGTGCGAGAGCGTGATGGAAACGCTGCCCCCGCTGGAGACCGACGAACTGCGCGAGCTTGCATCCGTAGGGTTGGTGCTTGGGCGGTGCGAACTGGACGTGCAGCTTTCCGCGCTCGACAGGTGCGCTGCCGCCCTGCGCGCGGCGCAGGAGCGCGCACAGGCGGAATACCCGCAGCAAAAGCGACTGTCGCTGGGCGTATCCGCGGCGGCGGGGCTGATGCTGGTGACTGTGCTGATATGACACGGGAGAATTCACGATGGATATTGATCTGATTTTCAAGATAGCCGCCGTCGGCATACTTGTCGCGGTGCTGAATATCCTGCTCCAGCGCTCCGGGCGGGACGAACAGGCGCTTATGACGACGATAACGGCGCTCGTGGTGGTGCTGATGGTCGTGGTGCGCAAGATAAGCGAGCTGTTCGAACTTATAAAGACGCTCTTCTCACTGTAAGTATGGAGCTTATATTCAAAGCGGCGGCGGTCGCACTGGTGTCCGCGGCGGTGGGACTGCTCATAAAGCGGACAAACCCGGAAATGTCGCTTGCGGTCGGAGCGTGCACCGTCGCCATGATAGCGCTTGCGGCGATGAGCTTTGCGGGGGAGCTGAAAAGCTTCATAAAAACCGTGAAGACCATTGCCGGGACGTCGGACGTGCTCATCGCGCCGGTGCTGAAGTGTGTGGCGATCGCAGTGGTGACAAAGCTCACGTCCGAGCTGTGCCGCGATTCGTCGCAGGGGGCGAGTGCGGCGGCGGTGGAGCTTGCCGGGACGGTATGCGCGATGAGCGTTGCGATGCCGCTTATCGTCAGTGTGCTGAGAATGATAGGGGGCATGGTTTGAAGAAAATTCTGCTGACGGCGCTTGCGGTGCTGTGTATAGCCCCGTTTTTTACCTGCCACGCCAGCGCTGAGGAGCTTGCCTCAAGCGCGGCGGACATGACGGGCGTGCGCGAGGCGGAGAGCGCCGTGCCGGACGATGCGCGGGATATAAGCGGCACGATAGAGCCGGACGGCACGTATGACGCCGCCGGGGCGCTTGAGCGATTGTGGCGGCGCATTATCAACGATGCGGCAGAGGAACTGCGCGGCAATGTGCAGAGCGCGGCGGCGCTCGTCGCGATCGCGATGTGCTCCGCGCTTGCGGGCTCGCTGACAAAGGACGCGGCGATACGGGATTATATCAGCATCGCGTCCGTGTGCGCCGCGGCAGCGCTGCTCGTCGGCGGGGTGGACGGGCTTGTCAGCCAGACCTCCGCCGCGCTTGCGCGTATGTCGGATTATTCACGCGCGGCGCTGCCCGCCATATTCACCGCCGCGGCTGCCTGCGGGGCGGTCGTGTCCGCCTCGGCGCGCTACGCCGCGGTGTGCGTCGCGATCGACATACTCATGAGCGCGGCGCAGCGCGTTGTCATCCCGCTGACGTATGCGTTTCTCGCGCTGTCGCTGTGCGAAGGCATATTCGATAACGCCCTCATAAAGACCTGCCAGCGCTTTTCAAAATGGGTCGTCACGACGTTCATGACCGTGTTCACGATACTTTTCAGCGGATATATCGGGCTGACGGGCATTGTGACGAGCGGTGTGGACGCGGTGGCGGCGCGGACGGCGCGCACGGTCATATCCACGGCACTTCCCGTCGTGGGCGGGATAATCTCGGACGCGGCGTCGACCGTGTTGTCGGCGGCGCAGATGATCAAAAACTCCGCCGGGGCGCTCAGTCTTGTCGCAGTGGCGGCACTGTGCGCCGGACCGTTTGTGACACTGTCGGTGAAGATACTCCTTTTCCGTGCGGCGGCCACCGCGTGTGATATGGTGCCCAACACGCGCCTGTCGTCATTCGTGGGCGATGTGGGGACGGCGCTGAGCATGCTTTTGGGGCTTGTGGGCTGCTGCGCGATAATGCTGTTTATATCCTTCACGGCGGCGATAAAGGTGGTGACGGTATGATGTCCGGCGCGATACGCGAGATAAGCGCGCTGTCCATTCTGTGCGGCGCGGCGATGAGCATAATGCCGGAGGGCGGCGCAAAGCGCGTGGCGGGCATACTCACCGCGGCGATACTCCTCACTGCCATCCTCACGCCGCTCAGGAGCATCGACCTTGAAAGCTACGCCCTGCTCGCCGCACGGTACAGACAGCAGGAGGCAGAGCTGACGGCGCAGGGGGAGGAGATAAACGAAAGGCTCAACCGCGCGGTAATAGAGCGCGAATATGAAACATATATTATGGACAAAGCCAATGAAATGGGCATTGACATAAAGGAGGCGGATGTTGAAGTACAGTGGAGCACGGAGAAGGTGTGGCTGCCGTATTCCGCGTGCATCGCGGCGCACGCCGCCCCGGCGCAGAGAGCGGCGCTGGAGGATGTGGTCGCGGCGGAGCTGGGGATACCCGGGGAGAGAGTGACATGGAAAAGTGATGAGTGAGATCAAAGAAAAAGCGGCAAAGCTGGAAAAATTCAAATACCCACTCATTGTCCTCATCGTGGGGGTCGTGCTGATGCTCATACCGGGGAAGAGCACATATCTCAACACGCCGTCAGGCACTGACGAGCCGCTGAAAACCGTGCTCTCATGCACGAACGGCGTGGGGCGGGCGGAGGTCATCGCATCGGAGTGCGGTGTTGTAGTGGTGTGCGACGGGGCGGAGGACGCAAAGGTCAGGCTTGATATTATCCGTGCCGTCAGCTCATATACTGGATTTGCCTCAGATAAGATCACAATACTTAAAATGACCGATTGAAATGAAAAGGAGGAGCATTCAGTTTATGAAGAACAAGAAAAGAAACATCACGATGCTGGCCGTTCTCATTTTCGTGGGCGCGGCGGTCGCACTGAACTGGTCGTACAACAACAGATGGGGCAGCCCGGACGCGGAAATGGTATCGGCGGAGGATGAGGCAATGCTCAACGCGAGCGCCGATACCGCCGAGAGCAAGCCCACATCCGGCTCGGAGTATTTCGCGGAGGCGCGGCTGACAAGGCAGGTCTCGCGCGACGAGGCGCTTGAACTGCTGCAGACCGCCGCCACGGCGGAGACCGCCTCGCAGGAGACGATCGACAGCGCGATGAACGCCATATCCGTCATGGCGACAAACTCCATGCAGGAATCGCAGATAGAAAACCTGCTGATCGCAAAGGAGTTTGCCGACTGCGTGGTGTACATAGGCAACGACACCGTCACGGTTGCCGTGCCTGCGCCGGAGGAGGGGCTGAGCGAGGACGCGGTCGCGCGGATAACGGAGATCATCTGCTCGGAAACACCGTATCAGGCGGCGCAGCTGAGCATAATAGAAGTAAAAACCTGATCAGAATGCATATCCGGTACATGGGTGCGCCCGTGTGCCGGGTATTTTTGCATAAATACGTTATTTTTTATGATTAGGCTTTATTTTTTCGGCATAACGTGGTACAATACTCTGACATCATCTGAGGAGGATACACTATGGGTGAAAATTATATAACCTGCCAGGAATCCAACGGCAGCATCAATATCTCTGAGGAGGTCATCTCCGCGCTCGTTAGGGCGGCTGTGACCCAGGTCGAGGGCGTTGCGGGGCTGTCCAACACGTCCGGCGCCGAGCTTGTGGAGCTTATCGGGATAAAGACGCTCTCCAAGGGCGTGAAGGTGCAGTTTGACGAGGGCAGAATAATTGTCGACGCCATCATCACCGTGTCCTACGGCTATAATATCGTCGACGTCGCGAAGAGCGTTCAGGACGAGGTTATGAGCGTTGTGCTCTCCGCCACCGGCATGGACAAGGCGGAGGTCAACGTCCATGTCTCCGGCGTGGCTTTCGACAAGTAAGACGCGGAGGATCAAGGGATGACGAGAAGCACAGCAAGAGAGATCGCCATACAGCTCGGCTTCGCGGCGGCAAACGCGGGCATCGCCCCGCAGGAGCTTATTGACGGCTTCTTTTCCGAGGAGCATTACTCTACGCTGAAAGCAGAGGACGAGCTTTACAGCGAGTACCCCGACAAAAAGCAGCTGGACTACATCACCCGGCTCACCCTGCTCATATCCGAGCATAAGGACGAGGCGGACGGCTATATAGAGCGCTACGCCAAGGGCTGGCGTCCCGAGCGCATATCCAAGACCGCGCTCGCGGTGCTGCGCTGCGCCATCTGCGAGATACTTTATATGGACGACGTCCCCGCCGCCGCCGCGATAAACGAGGCGGTCGAGCTTGACAAGGGCTATGACGAGCCGGATGTTGTCTCGTTCGTCAACGGCGTTCTGGGCGGCTTTATGCGTGGGGAGTTCCCGGCGGAGAAAGCAGCGGCTGACGCGCCGGCAGAGACCGAAGAGGCCGGGGAATAATGGAGCGCCAGACCCTTTCCGTCAGCCAGCTCAACAGCAGAATAAAAGGGCTCATCGACGGAGACCCGGAACTCAGCGACGTCTGTGTCCGGGGTGAGCTGTCCAATTATAAAATATACCCGTCCGGGCATCATTATTTTACGCTCAAGGACGCGGAGAGCAGTATCCGCTGCGTCATGTTCAAAAGCAGCGCGGTGAAGCTGCGCTTCCGCCCGGAGAGCGGCATGGGCGTTACGGCGTTCGGGCGCGTGAGCGTTTACCCGCGCGACGGCGCGTACCAGCTCTATTGCAGCGCGCTGCTGCCGGAGGGCACAGGCGATCTGCAGGTCGCGTTCGAGCAGCTCAAGCGTAAACTCGACGAAGAGGGGCTTTTCGCGCGCGAGCATAAAAAACCGCTCCCGAAATATCCGGGGCGCATTGCCATCATCACCTCGTCCGCGGGCGCGGCGGTGCACGATATGATACGCATCCTCTCCCAGCGCTGGCCGCTGACGAAGGTCGTGCTGCTGCCGGTGCGCGTGCAGGGCGCTGAAGCCCCGCCGGAAATCGTCGGCGCGATACGCTACGCAAACGAGTTCAAGGTCGCTGACCTTATCATCACAGGGCGCGGCGGCGGCTCGATAGAGGATCTGTGGGCGTTCAATGATGAGCGCGTTGCCCGCGCCATCTATGCGTCCGAGCTCCCGGTCATCTCCGCTGTCGGGCATGAGCCGGACGTTACCATCGCCGACTATGTGGCGGACGCGCGTGCGTCCACGCCGTCGAACGCGGCGGAGATCGCGGTGCCGGATATTGCGGAGTTTACGGATGTGCTGCGCTCGTATGAGATACGCTCCGCGCAGGCGATGGCGAAAAAGCTCGCCGCGCTGCGCACGAGGCTGGACACTGTCAGCACAAAGCGCGTCATGCTCGACCCTGCCGCCGCGATCGACGACCGGCGCATCGTGCTCGACCGTTACCGCGACAGGCTCATCGGCGCGCAGGAGCATATAAACGCCGAAAAGAAACATGAATATGTCCGCCTGACCGCCGCGCTTGACGCGATGAGCCCGCTGAAGGTGCTCTCGCGCGGGTACGCCATTGTGAGCGGTGCGTCCGGCAATGTTATAAAGAGTATAGACACCCTTGAAAAGGGCGACGCGGTCTCCCTGCGGCTTGCCGACGGCACCGCGGAGTGTGAGGTCACAGACGTGAGACCGCTTTGAGTGAGAACGGAGGAATGGTATGGCAGCAAAAAAGCTGAGCTTTGAGGAGTCGGTCGCGCGGCTGGATGAGATAGTGAAGCATCTTGAAAGCGGCGATCTGCCTCTCAGCGAGTCGCTGACTATGTTTGAAGAGGGAACAAAGCTGATCGCCGAGTGCACCAAGCTTCTCGACGAGGCGGAGCAGAAGGTGGTCAAGCTCAAGAAAGGCGCGGACAGGTCGCCGATCGAGCTGCCCTTTGAGGATAACGAACAATGAACGATAAAGAATACAGAGCGCTTATTGAAGCCGCGCTTGAAAAGACGTTTGCCGGGTGCGAAAGCATGCCGCAGGCGGGGCTTTTCGAGGCAATGCGGTACAGCCTTCTCGCGGGCGGCAAGCGCATCCGCCCGATGCTTACGCTGGAATTCTGCCGGATAAGCGGCGGCAACATAGAAAAAGCGATGCCGGTGGCGTGCGCGGTGGAGATGCTGCACACATACAGCCTCATTCACGACGATCTGCCATGCATGGATAATGACGACCTGCGCCGCGGCAGACCCACGAACCACAAGGTCTACGGCGAATGCGTGGCTACGCTTGCGGGCGACGCTTTGCAGGCGGAGGCGTTCCATGCAATACTGTCCTGTCAGCTCCCGGCGGAGCGCAGAGCCGCGTGCGCGGAGATACTCTCCGGAGCTGTCGGCGCGGACGGTATGTGCGGCGGGCAGTATCTTGATATGCTCGGCGAGGGGAAGAACCTCACGGATCAGGAGCTTACGGAGATCAACAGCCGCAAGACCGGCGCGCTGCTGGTCGCGGCGTGCCAGATGGGCGTCGCCGCCGCCGGCGGCACGGGCATGCAGCTTGACGCGGCGGGGCATTTCGGCGCGGCGCTTGGACTTGCGTTCCAGATACGGGACGATATGCTCGATGTTCTCAGCAGCACGGAGGAGTTGGGTAAGCCAATCGGCTCGGACGCGCAGGAGCACAAGAACACCTATATGGCGCTCATGGGCGAAAAGGGCTGCCGGGAGACGGTGGAAAAGCTGACAGAGTTTGCAAAGGGCGTGCTCTCGGAAGCCTTCGAGGACACGGCGTTCCTCTGCTCGCTTGCTGATGCGCTGGCAACGAGAAAAAATTAAAAGCTTTCAGGTACAGGGTTTTGAGTATTATAGAGAAAATAAACTCATCTGAGGATATAAAAAAGCTCAGCGAGAGCGAGCTTGACGTGCTTTGCGCGGAGATCAGAGAGTTTTTGATAAAAAATGTTGCGCAGACCGGCGGACATCTCGCGTCGAACCTCGGAACGGTGGAGCTGACGGTTGCGCTGCACAGGGTTTATGACACAAGCGTTGACCGCATCGTCTTTGACGTCGGTCATCAGAGCTATACGCACAAGATAATTACAGGCCGCAGGGACGATTTTCCCACACTGCGTCAGCACGGCGGGCTTTCCGGCTTCCCCAAGCCCTATGAGCGCGCGGACGACGCCTTTGTCACGGGGCATGCGTCCACCTCCGTGTCCGTTGCGACGGGCATGGCGCGCGCAAGGGCGCTCACAGGGGATAAGTATGACGTCGCCGCCGTTATCGGCGACGGGGCAATGACAGGCGGGCTTGCGTATGAGGGGCTGGAGGATGCCGCCGCCTGCGGCGAGCCTATCGTCATCATCCTAAACGACAACAATATGTCCATCAGCGAGAATGTCGGCGGTATGTCGCGCCTTCTCGCCGCGATGCGCTACAAGCCCGCTTACATCAGCTTCAAGCGCTGGTACAGGGCGGAATTCAAGAAGCTGCCCGCGTTGTACAGGCTCAACCACCGCGTGAAGGAATGGTTCAAATCATGGCTCCTGCCGGACAACACATTCAGCCAGATGGGCTTTGAATACCTCGGTCCTGTCGACGGACACAACGTTCAGGCGCTGGAATCCGCCATCCGTCTCGCCAAGGATATGGAGCAGCCGGTCATTGTCCACGTGCTCACGAAGAAGGGCAAGGGCTGCTTCTACGCTGAGGATCACCCGGACAAATACCATGGTGTGGGACCCTTCGACCCGGAAACGGGCGCGGTGAAGGAGGGCGGCACAACGTTTTCCGACCGCTTTGGCGAGGATATGTGCGAGTTTGCCGCACGCGACGGGCGTGTGTGCGCCATCACCGCCGCCATGTGCTCCGGCACGGGGCTGAGCGGCTACGCCAAGGAGTTCCCCAAACGCTTTATTGACATCGGCATTGCCGAGGGGCACGCCGCCGCAATGGCGGCGGGCATGGCAAAGCAGGGCGCGCTGCCGGTTTTCGCGGTGTACTCAAGCTTTTTGCAGCGCGCTTATGATATGCTCATCCACGATGTGTCGCTTCAAAAGCTCCATGTTGTCTTTGCCGTTGACAGAGCCGGACTTGTCGGCAACGACGGCGAGACTCATCACGGCGTTTTCGACGTCAGCTATCTCAGCTCTGTCCCCGGAATGACTATAATGTGTCCCGCGGGCTTTCAGGAGCTTCACGATATGCTCGAAGCCGCGCTTTTTGGCGAGAGCGGTCCTGTTGCGGTGCGCTATCCCAGAGGCGGCGAGGGCGAATACTGCGCCTCCCACGTAGAGCGCGAGACCGTACTGCGCGAGGGCAGCGATGTCACCGTCATCTGCTATGGGACAACGGTGAATAACGCGCTTGAATGCGCGCGTATATTGGCCGAGCGCGGCGTGAGCGCCGAGGTCATAAAGCTCGGCATCATCAAGCCGAATGAACTAGAGACCACGCTCGCCTCGCTCAGAAAGACGGGGCGGCTCATCGTCCCGGAGGAGAGCTGTGCTCCCGGCTGCATGGGAGAGCGTATATTGGCGCTCTGCGCGGAGCAGGGCATAGAGCTTCGCGCGGCGAAGCTTATAAACCTCGGCGACGGCATAGTGCTTCAGGGCAGCGTGCCGGAGCTCCGGCGCGACTACGGACTTGACGCGCAGGGCATCGCCGATGCGGCAATGCAGATTTGCGGTGCGGAGTGTTGTACGCAATGAAAAAGGTCAGATTGGATCAGCTCGTTTTTGACCTCGGCCTCACGGAGAGCCGCGAACGGGCGAAAACCACGATAATGAGCGGCGTTGTGTTCGTCAACGGACAGCGCGCGGATAAGCCCGGCATGGCTGTCGCCCCGGACGCAAAGGTCGAGATACACGGAGAAACGCTTCCTTTTGTCAGCCGCGGCGGGTATAAGCTCGACAAGGCGCTGCGCGTGTTTCCCGTTGACCCGGCGGGCAAGGTGTGCATTGACTGCGGCGCGTCGACAGGCGGCTTCACAGATGTACTGCTGCAGCACGGCGCGGCGAAAGTGTATTCCGTCGACGTCGGTTACGGGCAGCTCGCATGGAAGCTGCGGCAGGATGAGCGCGTCGTGAATATGGAACGAACGAATCTGCGCTATGTCACGGACGAGCAGATACCCGAAGCGCTCGATCTTGCGGTGATGGACGTGTCGTTCATCTCCATAAAGCTCGTGCTTCCGGCGGTCAAGCGGCTTTTGAAGGACGGGGCGGATATCATCTGCCTCATCAAGCCGCAGTTTGAGGCAGGGCGTGAAGAGGTCGGCAAAAAGGGCGTTGTGCGCGATCTGAAGGTGCATGAGGAGGTCGTGCGCGGCATACTCGACTTTGCGCCAACGATAGGGCTGAGCGTCGCCGGACTGGATTTTTCCCCGATAAAAGGCCCGGAGGGCAACATCGAGTATATCTGCCACATGAAAAACGCGGCGCTGCCGTCTGCCGAAATCGACGTAAAGGCGGTCGTTGCCGCCTCCCACGAGGTGCTGTAAGGCTCACAGCAAGCTATAAAAGAGGTGTACGGACATGATCGCAATTTGCCCGAATCCGTTTCGGGATACTGGTTTGCAGCTCACATTAGAGATCCGCCGCATGCTGAGCGCAGCGGGGCATGATTCCGTGGTGTGCCCGGTGTTCGCCGATGACGAGCCGGATGTTATCCCGTCGGAAATACCCATGGTGAAGCTTGAAGACGCGGCGGGGGAGTGCTTGCTCATCGTCGTTGTTGGCGGCGACGGGACGCTTTTATCTGTCGCGCGGACGCTGCACGATTATTCCGTGCCTATCCTCGGCGTAAATCTCGGCACAAAGGGCTTCATGACGACGCTTGAGCCGGAGGATATCGCGCTCATCCCGGAGGCGGCAAAGGGCAGCATGACCGTGAGCCGCCGCATGAAGCTTGACATCGCGCTCACGCGCGGCGGAGAGACGATATATACCGACTGTGCGCTCAACGACGCGGTCATCCACGGCTACGGCGACTGCATCAAGCTGACCGCCATGTGCGACGGGGACACCATCACGGCGTTCTCCGGCGACGGTATTGTCCTTGCCACGCCGACCGGGTCGACGGGGTACTCAATGTCTGCGGGCGGTCCTATCGTTGAGCCAGATGCGGAGAACATACTCATCACCCCGATATGCGCGCACGTTATGGGTGCGCGGTCATTTGTGCTGGACCCGGTGCGCACAATATCCGTGAAAACGGAGAAGCTGCACGGGCGGCGTGCGTATCTCTCGGTCGACGGGAACCCCGTCTATGACCTTGCAAATGACGATGTAGTCACCGTCAAGCGCTCTGCCCGGTACACCGAGATGGTGAACATGGGGCGCAAGAGCTTTTATGACATTGCATACGAAAAACTGACTTAATATATCTTTCAGGAGGACGCGGAATTGAAGCACGGACGACAGAGTGTGATACTCGAAATAATATCACAGCAGGACATTGAAACACAGGGACAGCTCATGCAGGCGCTGGCCGAGCGCGGCATAAAAAGCACCCAGGCGACTCTTTCCCGGGACATAAAGGATATGCGCCTTGTCAAGGAGCTTGGTCCGAACGGCAGCTACCGCTATATTACGCCGACGACACAGGAGAGGGACGATCTCAGCCCGCGCCTGAAGACCATCTTCCGCGAGAGCTTGGTCTCCTACGATATAGCGCAGAATATCATCGTGCTGAAAACGCTCCCCGGACTTGCGTCCGCTTGCTGCTCCGCGGTCGATAACATGACCATTGACGGCGTTGTGGGTACGCTCGGCGGGGACGACACCGCATTTATCGCCATGCGCGACAATGACGCCGCACACCGCTTCTTCCACGAGATAGAGCTGTTGTTTTGACACATAGATTCCCGGAGGGAACATGGGGTAACGCCGTATGCTTAATGAACTTCACATTGAGAATATAGCTGTAATTGAAAAGGCTGACATCAGCTTTGCGCCGGGGCTGAACGTGCTCACCGGTGAGACCGGCGCGGGCAAATCCATCATCATAGACTCGATAGGCGCAGTCCTCGGCGAGAGGGTCAGCCGCGAGCTTGTGCGCCGCGGCGCGGAAAAGGGCGTCGTCACGGCGGTATTTGATTCCGCAGGGACGGAAAAGTGGCTCGCGGGCAACGAGATAGACGCGGACGACGGCGAGCTTATTTTGCAGCGGCGCATCAGCGCCGACGGGAAGAGCGGCTGCCGCGTCTGCGGCGCGCCGGTGACGGCCGCGCAGATGAAGGAGCTTGCCGCCATGCTCGTTGATATACACGGGCAGAACGACGGGCGGCAGCTCATGGATGAGCGCCGACATATGCAGTATCTTGACAGCTTCGGAGTTCTCGCGCCGGATGTCGCGGAGTACCGCGCGGAGTATAACAAATACTGCGCAATAAAAAAAGAGATCGACTCGCTCAGCATGGATGAGATAGAGAAGGAGCGTTTGAGCGACAGTCTGAAATATCAGATACAGGAGCTTGAGCGCGCCGATATAAAGGTGGGGGAGAAGGACGGGCTCATTGCGCGCCGTGATCTTCTCAGAAACAGTGAAAAGCTGACCGAGGCGCTTGACGCGGCTTTCTCCGCGCTCTACGGCGGGGACGATAACGCCGTTTCCATGGCGCAGAACGCCGCCTACTACGCATCGAAAGCGTCCGCCATCGCGCCGGAGCTTGAGAGCGCCGCAAACGGCATAAACGACGCGGCGTTTGCGCTCTCTGACGCGGCGGAGACCATACGCGACTTCCGCGAGGGGCTTGACTTTTCGCCGGAGGAGTATGATAATCTCGAAAGCCGCATTTCGCTTTTGAATAAGCTCGAACGTAAGTACGGCAAAACTGAGGACGAGCTGCCGGAATACCTTGACGAGTGCAGAAAAAAGCTGGACGATATCGAGTACGCCGGGGACAGGCTCATAAAGCTTGAGCGCGAGCTGGAGGCACAGCGCGAACAGTGCCTTGCCGCGGCGAAGAAGCTTGGCGCGAAGCGCCGCAAAAAGGCGGAGGAGCTGGAGGCGCGCATCGTCGGCGAGCTTCGGGAGCTGAACATGCCGTCTGTGCGTTTCGCGGTGGAGTTTGTGCAGGTGGAAAACGCGCAGGGCTTTGACGCGAACGGCGCGGAGAACGCGCGCTTCATCATGTCCGCGAACGCCGGCGAGGAGCTGGGGCGGATAAGCAGGATCGCATCCGGCGGCGAGCTGAGCCGTATAATGCTCGCAATGAAGAACGTCTTTGCCGAGAACGATAGTGTCGGCACGATGATATTTGATGAGATAGACACGGGCGTGTCCGGCATCGCGGCGCAGCGCGTCGCGGAAAAGCTGTACACTGTGTCAAAGGGCAAGCAGGTCATGTGCGTGACGCACCTGCCGCAGATCGCCGCCATGGCGGACAGCCATTATCTCATCGCAAAGCACGAGCGCGACGGCAGAACGTACACCCAGGTGACGGAGCTTGACCGCGAGGGCAGACGGCGCGAGCTTGCGCGGCTGCACGGCGGCGATTTCGTCACGGATACGACGCTTGCCAGCGCGGAGGAGCAGATGACCGCCGCGGAGAGCTTCAAGGCAAGGACGAAATAGGCTATACAGGCAGAAAGGGGGATCAACATCGTGGGAATAAAGGAAGAGGCGGCGAGGCTGCATAAGAGCGGCTTTAACTGCGCGCAGAGCGTTCTTTGTGCCTGCGGCAAGTATACCGGGCTTGATGATAAAACGGCGCTGGCGGTGTCTGCCGGTTTTGGCGGCGGTGTCCGCTGCGGCGAGATATGCGGCGCAATATCCGGCGCTGTGATGGCGGTGGGGCTTGCTTATCCCTTTGCCGACAGTGCGGACAGCGAGGCGAAGAAAAGAATCGCCGAACTGACGAAGAAGTGCACAGCGGATTTCAAGGATAAATACGGCTGTGTGCGCTGTATCGAGCTGAAAACTGCCGGCGTGAGCTGTGACGCGCTTATCGGGCACGGAGCGGAGCTGGCGGAGAACATAATAAACGCGAACAAATAAAAAAGTTGATATATAGGAGAAATTTTCAAAAATGGGTATTTACGAGGAACTTGTCGCGCGCGGGCTTATCGCGCAGGTGACGAACGAGGACGAGATAAGAGAGCTTATAAACAACGGCAAGGCGACGTTCTACATCGGCTTTGACTGCACGGCGGATTCGCTGCACGTGGGGCATTTCATGGCGCTGTGCCTGATGAAGCGGTTGCAGATGGCGGGCAACAAGCCCATCGCCCTCATCGGCGACGGCACCACGCTCATCGGTGACCCGTCCGGGCGCACCGATATGCGCAAGATGCTCACCAAAGAGGACATTGCCTACAATGCCGACTGCTTCAAGCGCCAGATGGAGAGATTCATCGACTTCTCCGACGGCAAGGCGCTCATGCTGCACAATGCAGACTGGCTCGCTCCCCTCAACTATATTGAGCTTCTGCGCGAGGTCGGCGCTTGCTTCTCCGTGAACAATATGCTGCGCGCCGAGTGCTACAAGCAGCGCATGGAGAAGGGGCTGAGCTTCCTTGAGTTCAACTACATGATCATGCAGAGCTACGATTTTTACTACATGTTCCAGCACTACGGCTGCAATATGCAGTTCGGCGGCAACGACCAGTGGAGCAATATGCTCGGCGGCACGGAGCTTATCCGCCGCAAGCTCGGCAAGGACGCGCATGCGATGACCATCACGCTGCTGCTCAACTCCGAGGGCAAGAAGATGGGCAAGACTGCTGCGGGCGCTGTGTGGCTCGACCCGAACAAGACCAGCCCCTACGAATTCTATCAGTACTGGCGCAATGTCGAGGATGCCGATGTGCTCAAGTGCATCCGCATGCTGACGTTCCTGCCGCTTGAGCAGATAGACGAGATGGACGGCTGGGAGGGCAGCCAGCTCAACCGCGCCAAGGAGATACTCGCCTACGAGCTGACCGCTCTCGTCCACGGCGAGGAAGAGGCAAAGAAAGCGGAAGCCTCCGCGAAGGCTCTGTTCGGCGGCGCTGGCGACAGCGAGCATATGCCCACGGCGGAGCTTGCCGAGAGCGATTTTGCCGACGGCAGCATTGACATTATGACACTGCTGGTGAAGTCCGGGCTGTGCACCACAAAGTCCGACGCGCGCCGCAACGTGCAGCAGGGCGGCGTCACGGTCAACGATGACAAGGTCACGGATATTGCCAAGAGCTACACCTGCGATGAGGTCAAGGCCGGGCTTATCGTCCGCCGCGGTAAAAAGAGCTTCAAAAAGGTCACTTTGGCTTGATTTTATACAGAATAGAGCAAAAACTCCACCCGCGCCGCGGGTGGAGTTTTCATATGCTTTTTCATTCCGGCAGCTTGCAGACGTCGATCCACTCAACTGCGTTGGAGTATTTATAAAGCTCGTCGAGGTTCAGCTCTATCGCGCTGCTGGCACTGCCGACGGCGGGGAACACGGTCTCAAACCGCTTGAGGCTGACGTCGAGATACACCGGGATGCCGTCGTTTATCCCGAACGGGCACACGCCGCCGACCGGATGCCCCACAAGCTCCAGCACCTCATCCGGGGAGGGCATTTTCGCCTTGAAGTGGAACTTCTCCTTGAACTTGTGGTTGTCAATGCGCGCGTCGCCCGCGGCGAGGATGAGCATGCAGCCCGTGTCGGTCTTGAATGAGAGCGTCTTTGCGATGCGCGCGCCATCTACGCCGAGTGCCTGTGCGGCAAGCTCGACCGTTGCGGACGACACGTCAAATTCCCTCACTCTGTCCTCTATCCCAAGCGCGCGGAAGTACGCGCGTCCTTTTTCTATTGACATGTTTTTCTCCATTCTGCCGCAAGCGCGGCAATGTAATTATCTGTGCTCAACGTCTGCCGCCGCCACCGCCGGAGAACCCGCCTCCGCCATGACCGCTTCCACCGCCGAAGCCGCCTCCAAAACCACCGCCGAAGCCGCCGCCGCCGCGCGGGGGACGGTCGTCCCAGTCGTGCCAGCCACGCCGGTTGCCGCGCGAGGAGAACAGCAGCAGCCACGGCAGCCATGAGCCGCCGCCTCTGCCGCGCCCGTTCCCGCCGAATATCGCGAGGAGGATGAGCACGGTTATACCGATGCGCACGATGCGCCGTATGGCATACGAAACGCCGTAGGTGTTATAGTAACCGCTGTTGGAGCTGCCGCTGGGGTAGCTGTTGTTTGTCTGGGCGGTTCCCGCGCTGGCGACGCTGCTGCTGTATTCGTCGTCATACCATTTGAGCAGGGCGTTGAAAAGCTTTGTGACAGCGGAATCATAGTCGCCGTTATCAAAATCCGTCCAGAAGTATTCGTCCAGCATATCGTCCACGCTCTGCGATGAGAGCACGGAGTTCAGCCCAAGCCCGTAAGCTAACCACGCCTTGCCCTCCTGCACGGCGAGCAGAAGCAGCATGCCGTTGTTGTACTCCGACGAGCCCACGCCCCATGAGTTGAAAAGCTGATAGGCGTATGCGTCGCTGCTCAGCCCGTCGAGATAGTCGACCGTGACAACGACGATCTGCGCGCCCTGACACTGCTGCTCAAGCGCGCCGTTATAGTTGACGATCATCTCCTCGGTGCTGCGGCTCAACACATTGGCATAGTCCGCCGCGTAAAAGCTTTCGCTCTGCCCGACAACGGCGAACGCCGGGGCGGTGAGCGCGGCGCAGAGCACGAGCGCCGCGAGGAATGATATAATACGCCGCGTCTTCATATCACGCAAAGTATTCCGGCCCTGTCACGCCGCAGAGCGAGGAAAAGAACTCCGCCGTGCTGCCAAGAGAGCTGCGGTAGCTGCGCACGCTCTCGTTGTAGCCGGACTCGTCAATGACGCGCTGGGCGTTCGTCACGGTCTCCTCGTACGTCTGCATCCCCTCGCTCTCGCGTTCGGAGAGGGAGAGGCGATCCATCTCCGTCATAAACGGCGTGAGCTGGTCGCACATGGCACTGTAACTGAGATATATGGAGCCGATATTGTCATGCATCGTGGAAAGGCTCGATTTCAGCTCGGACGACGCCATGGACAGCGCCGTGGTGCTGACGCCGTTATTTGCCGCGACGGCGCACATCCCGTCGACCGCGCCGATGATGTTGTTGAGCTGGCTGTATATGCTGGGGTGCTTGTAGCCGTCGTATTTCACGCCGTTGTAGAACCCGTCGGTTATCTCCTGTGCGTCCTTTTTGAGATGCGAGGACGCAGACAGAAGCGTGGACGATGCGACGAGAATAACGGCAAGCAGTATTGCGACTAAGGGGTTTTTAAGTGCTTTCATTTAAGCCTCCTTATGGGGCGTCAGCCATTCATCTCCAAGAGCTTCTGCTTGAGCTCGTCTTCTATGCGGTTGAGCTCCGCTTCCGCCTGTGCGCGTCCGGCGCGTCCGGCGTCCTGAATCTGGCGGACCTCGTCAAGGGTCTTGATGAGCTCCTCATTCGTCTTCTTGAGCGTTTCAATGTCGACAATGCCGCGCTCAGACTCCTTAGCGACGTTCACGCTGCCCTGGTGCAGCGCCTGCGCGTTCTGCATCAGAAGTGCATTCGTGGTGTCTGTCACTTCACGCTGCGCCTTCATCGCCTGTTCGGAGTGGAACATCGACAGCCCGAGAACCATCTGGTTTTTCCACAGTGGGATGGTGTTGACGATGGAGGAGCGGATCTTCTCGACCATAAGACTGTCGTTATTCTGAATGAGGCGTATCTGCGGCGCCATCTGCACGGATATCTGGCGGGTCAGCTCAAGATCGTGTATCTTCTTCTCAAAGCGCCCGATGAGGTTTGCAAAGTCGTTTGCCGCCTGTGCGTCCTCGGGCAGCCCGGTCTCCTGTGCGTGCTTGACGTACTTGGGCAGCTCCTCATTGCGCAGCTGCTCTATCTTGAGCTTACCGGCGAGGATGTACATAGTCAGCTCTTTCATGTACTCCTGATTCTTGTCGTACATCTTATCCATCATGCTGATGTCCTTCATCAGCGTGACCTCGTGCTTCTCCAGCGCCTCGACGATCTTGTCGACATTGACCCCCGCCTTGTCAAACTGCGCTTTCATCGAGGCGATGTCGTTCGTCGCTTTCTTGAAAAGCCCGAACAGACCCTTTTTCTCCTCCTGCGTGAAGTTCAGCCCCTGAAGCTCTACAACAAGGTCGCCAAGCATATCGCCGACCTCGCCGAGATCCTTGGTGCGCACCGTGCCGAGAGCGGCATCGGAAAACTCGGATATGTTCTTCTGCGCGGCGGAGCCGTAGTTCATGATCTGCTCAGTATTCGTGACGTCGATCTTCTCGGAGAAATCCAGCACAGCTGCCTGCTCCGCAGCGGACAGCGCGCTGATATCCGGCTTTTCGGTCTTGACTTCGGCAGGGGCGCTCGCGGCTTCAATGACGGGGGCTTCCTCGACGGCGGCCTGCGTCGCGGCGGCGGCAGCGTTGGGGTCGAGCGTGAGGCTGGGGATGGAGCTGGTTTGTTCGTTCATGGTGGTGTTCCTTTCTTCTTCTTTTTATTGCGCCTGTGCGGTCTCTGCGGTGTCGGGCTTTATGTCAAAATCCTTGCCGCCTGCGAGACCCTCTCTGGCAAGCATGGAGTTCATGACCTCAATGTCGGTCTCAATGTCGAGCGCCTGATTGGCAAAGAGCGAATCCAGCCGCTTCTTGTACGCCTCTATGACGGTGTCGAGCATTTCGTTTATGTTCTTCATGCTCTTGTCCAGATTTTCGCCCTCTATGCCCTGCGAGCTCATGCGGTCATAGGCGTTGAGCAACTTTATCGTCGTGGGGAGGTAGTAGTTGAGGAATTTCTTTATCTGCGGAATGTCCGACGGATCGTCGATAGCGTCCTGCGTTATCTTGTCGGTGATGCGCATTATTTCGTTGATCTTAGCGCGCACGCCGGGATCCCTGATGGAGGCGTAAAGCCGCCCCATCTCCGCGAGCGCGCGGTTCCCCTCGGCAAGTATGGGGTCGATCTCCGGACCGTAGCTCTTCTTCTGCGGTGCGGCCTTCGCGGCGGCCTCAGCCTTTGCCTGCTGCGCACGGCGCTCCTCATCCGCGGCTTTCTGCGCCTTCTTCTCGCCGATGCTCCAGATCGTCACGCCCACAAGCGTGCTCACGACGAGCGCGGTTATCAGCGCCCATGTCTTATAGAGCGGCAGCATAAGCGCCATTGCTATCCACGTGAGCGCAAAACCGTATATATGCCCGACGCGCACGGGCTTTTTGTTTTTCCTAGCCAAAATATTGTCCTCCGTGTTCTTCTTCATTAGTATATTTTATATCTAAATATTCTTCACGTCAATATTGCAATTGAACTAATTGTTGTAGTATAATAAACCGAATGTATGAGAAGTAAATAAACCAGATCTACAAGAGGAGTTTCGTTATGGTAAAGCTTGCCCCGTCTATACTGTCCGCGGATTTCGCGCGTCTCGGCGCGGAGGTCGATGATGTCAAGCGCAGCGGGGCGGACTGGCTGCATGTTGATGTTATGGACGGGCTTTTCGTCCCGAACATCTCCATTGGCATCCCGGTGGTGAAGTCTCTCCGCCGCGCTACGGATATGTTTCTCGATGTGCATCTCATGATCGAGCGTCCCGTGCGTTATGTGGATCAGTTTTGCGCCGCGGGCGCGGATCTTGTGAACTTCCACATTGAGGCGGACACGCAGGAGAATATCCTGCTTGCGATCGACAAGGCGCATTCCGCGGGAAAGCGCGCGGGCGTCACGCTCAAGCCCAACACCCCGGCGGAGGCGGTACTGCCGTTTTTGGAGCAGGTGGAGCTTGTGCTGATAATGACGGTCGAGCCGGGCTTCGGCGGACAGAGCTTCATGTATGACCAGCTTGAAAAGATCGAAAAAGTGCGCGGGTATATCGACTGCATCAAACCCGGATGCGAGCTGGAGGCCGACGGCGGAATAAACGCCGAGACCGCGCGCCTTGCCGTCGGGGCGGGGTGCTCTGTCCTTGTCGCGGGCAGTGCCGTTTTCGACAAGCCTGACCGCGCCGCCGCGATTGCCGCCATACGCGGCGAGTGAGATCATTTAGCTGTATCGGAGAATAATAGTATGTCGTTTTTCCCAGCGTCGCTTGAAAACCTTATCGATAAATTCGCCGCGCTCCCCGGTATCGGCAAGAAGAGCGCACAGCGCCTCGCGTTCTATGTGCTCTCGCTCCCGGATGAGGAGGCGAAGTCCTTTGCCGACGCTATCACCACGGCGAAGTCCAGCGTGCACTGCTGCAAGATCTGCCAGAACCTCACCGAGGGCGAGGTATGCCAGATCTGCGCGAGCGACAGACGGGATAAATCCACAATCTGCGTCGTCTCTGAACCGCGCGATGTGCTGAGCATCGAGCGCGGGCGGGAGTATAACGGAACGTACCATGTGCTGCACGGCGTGCTGTCGCCGATGAGCCATGTCGGTCCGGAGGACATACGCATTAAGGAGCTTCTTGTGCGCGCGGCGGAGCCGGGCGTGGAGGAGGTCATCATGGCGACAAACCCCGACACTGAGGGCGAGGCGACCGCAATGTATATCTCGCGTCTTCTGAAGCCGTTTGATATTAAGGTCACGCGCCTTGCCTACGGCATTCCCGTCGGCTCCAACCTTGAATTTGCCGACGACGCAACTCTCAACCGCGCCATCGAAGGGCGCACCGAAATGTGATTTTGGGCTTATCAGGTGTTTTGTACTGAAAATACCTGTTACCGGTTATACTTTATACGCATACATACAAAGGCAGTTGTTATGACTGCCGCTGTGAACGAAGGAGGTACACGCCGAAGGCCGTGCGCCTGTTCATTCATGGTCGTCTGAATCCACAAACTATACTGAATGAAGATTGGAGCGAATATGATTTCTAAACTGAAAATAATCCCCCTTGGCGGCCTCGGTGAGATCGGCAAGAACATGACCGCGTTTGAATGCGGCACGGATATCATCATTGTCGACTGCGGCATGGGCTTCCCGGACGAGGATATGTACGGCATTGACATCGTCCTGCCGGACATCAGCTATCTGCGCGCGAACGCTGACCGCATCCGCGGCATGATACTCACCCACGGACACGAGGACCATATCGGCGCGGTGCCGTATGTCCTGCGTGAGCTGGACATACCTATCTATACGACGCCGCTCACGGCCGCACTCGTCGAGCTGAAGCTTGAGGAGTTCGACTTGCTTTATAATACGCAGATATTCACGAAGAAGACCGGCTCCGTGTTCCGCCTCGGCTGCTTCACGGTGGAGTTTATCCATGTCAACCACTCCATCCCCGACGCTGTCGCTCTCGCCATCGGCACGCCGCTCGGCACGGTCATCCACACCGGCGACTTCAAGATCGACGTCACGCCCATATCCGGCGGGATGTTTGACATCGCGCGCTTCGGGCAGCTCGGCAACGACGGCGTGCTTGCGCTTCTGAGCGATTCCACCAACGTTGAAAAGCCCGGTCACTCCGACTCTGAGCGCAAGGTCGGCGAGAGCTTTGACAAGCTCTTTATGGGCTGTGACAAGCGCATCATCATCACCACCTTTGCCTCCAATGTCCACAGATTGCAGCAGATCATCAACGTCGCCAACAAATACGGGCGCAAGGTCGGCATTACGGGGCGCAGCATGGAAAATGTTCTGCGCGTGGCTTCGGTGCTGTCGTATATGGACATTCCGGAGAATGTCATGATGGACATTGAGCATCTCAACAAGCTGCCGAAGAACAAGGTCGTCATCATCTCGACCGGCAGCCAGGGCGAGGCCATGTCCGCGCTGTACCGCATGGCGTTTTCCGAGCATAAGCAGATCACCGTCGACGCGGGCGACAGGGTCATCATTTCCGCCTCTGCCATTCCCGGCAACGAGAACACCATCAGCCGCGTTATTGATGAGCTTTTCCACAAGGGCGCGGAGGTCATATATGACCGCCACACTGATCTGCACGTCTCCGGCCATGCCTCACAGGAGGAGCAGAAGATGGTGCTCGGGCTCGTCAAGCCGAAATACTTCATCCCCGTGCACGGCGAGTACAGAATGCTCGTCAAGCATGCGGAGCTGGGGCGCATCATGGGCATCAACCCCAAGAACATTGTCATCGGCGAAAACGGCAAGGTCATAGAGATCACGAAGAAGTCCATAAAGTGCGAGGCGAGCGTACCCGCGGGCGCAGTGCTCGTTGACGGCAGCGGCGTGGGCGAGGTCGGCAGTGTTGTCATGCGCGACAGACACCGCCTCGCTGAGGACGGAATGGTCGTTGTCGTCATGCCGTTCTCGTCGAATGACCATAAGATACTCGCCGACCCCGAGATCGTGACAAGAGGGTTTATCTACGTCAAGGAGGCGGAGGAGCTTATCGAGGAGCTCAAGCGCGTGACGCTGGAATCCGTCGCCGCGTGTGAGGCGCAGCATATCAATGACTTCACCGGCATAAAGAGTAAGGTGAAAAACAACATCTCCGGCTATCTCTACAAGACCACGCGCCGTAGCCCGATGATACTGCCGGTCATTACCGAGATATGAATATACAGATATTCGGCAAGAGCAAGTGCTTTGACACGAAGAAGGCCGAGCGCTGGTTCAAGGAGCGCAGAATAAAATATCAGTTTGTGGACGTGATAAAGTACGGCATGAGCAGGGGAGAGCTGAACTCTGTGAAAAATGCCGTAGGGCTTGAGGCGATGATCGACACGGCGGATGAGGATTATCCGCTGGTGCAGTATCTCGCCTCGGCCGACGCGAAGCTCGACAAGCTCTATGAGATACCATATCTCATCAAAACGCCCATCGTGCGCAACGGCAAGCAGGCAACAGTCGGCTACTGCCCGGACGTATGGAAAACATGGGAATAAAAAATTGCTGACCGCAAGGTCAGCAATTTTTTATATGAAATATAAATTTTACGAAGAAATCAGATGAGGTTGAGCACGAGAGTCAGCACGACGAACACGAGGGCGAACCACTTCGTCAGCTTTGCGAGCTTTGCGTCAAGGGTCTTTGCCTTGCCCTTGGAGAAGAACGTCTCAGCACCGCCGGAGATAGAGCCGGAGAGACCGGCGCTCTTGCCGCTCTGCATGAGCACGATAACGGTGACGGCGAGACCGGAGAGAACCTGAAGAATGGTGAAAATAATAGTGAGCGTAGACATTTATTCCAATCCTTTCGATTTCATACGAATTAACAGCTTGACAAGTATAACATAAGCATACGCACAATTCAAGCATTTTTTTCAATTATCCTCAATATTTCGCGATGATATATCATGCTGACCGCGCCGGTGTTTTCGCGCGCCGCCCCACGACGAACGGCAGCCAGCGGTTTATGATGTACGCCGGAATGATCAGCACGAGCGACAGCAGGAAAGTGAACACGACCGCGAACACGTTGGACGCGAGCGTATTCGCCAGCACCGCGGCATACAGCGGCGCGGCAAAGCGCCGGAGCATACCCTCGACAAAGGAGAACATCTTGCCGTGCAGTGCAAAGTAAATGAGCGTGTTCTGCCCGATGTAGCACATATAGCGGTTGGAGGGGATCGCTTTGCTGACCGCGAACGTCAGCATGATGCCGAGGAGCGGCGTGATGTACACCGCGAACAGCGCAAACAGCGCCTCCGGCACGTCGGCAAAATAGGGGAGGTATATGATGAGTGCATACACGGCGAACAGCACAACGCGCCCAGCGCGCGTGTTCAGCCGGTCGAAGCCCGCCTCCCAACTCTCGCGGAACATATAGCCGAGCGTCATGTAAAACATGCCTTGGAATATGTATTCAATGTGCCAGGGGAGCGCCGCAGTGCCCCACGGGAGCATTGAGGGGTCCATGTGGCCGGAATAAAACGTGTCCGCGTAGAAGAGCGCGAGCGCGATGAGTACGAACACCGCCCGACGCGCGGGTGTGCTTTCCCTGCGGGTGTACCACTCGATAAACGCCCAGAACGGGATGAACGCCATAAACAGCGCTGCCACGAACCATATCTGGTCGCCGTGCCCGCGGATTTGCAGGAGGTTCCACCCAAGCTCTGTCCAGAAGCTGCCGTGATCGCTGAACGACACAAGCTGGGAGAGGGCAATGTCAAACACGCTGAAAATGAGCCACGGGACGAAGAGCGTGCGCAGTTTTTTTATCATGAACGCGCCGAACGGCTGTCCGGCCTTGTGCGTGTACCCGGCGACGGCAAAAAAGCACAGCACGAAAAACGGGGAAAAGAAGCAGCCGAGTACGTCCGTCGTGCTCTCAAGGTGCTCCAGCATCACCGCCATTATACATATGTACTTTGCAATATCAACCCATGCAATACGCTTCATGCGTTCACGCTCCGAAACTTAGTGATTATTTCTGGGGGACGGTTCACAGGCTCAGCAGCATATAGACCAGCTCCTGATACCCGCTGATGCGCGAGTTGAAGCCGCGCGGATTCCGCCCAAACTCCACAAAGCCGAGAGCTTTGTATAAGGACAAGGCTCTTTCGTTTTCGGCCACGGCAGTCAGCTCAAGCTGCACGTACCCGGCATCCTTGGCGCACTGTATGCACGCCGACGCAAGCGCCCTGCCCAGACCGAGCCCCCAGTATTCTTTCAGAATGCTGATGCCGAAGTCGGCGCGGTGCCGCACCTTGTATTTCTTCCCAACAGCCTCGATCCCGGCTGTCCCAACGACCTTGCCGTCAACAATTGCGATGATCTCTATTTCGTTCGGACTGACTGTTTTCGCGTGCAGAAACTGCCCTTCATGTTCGATGTCTAGGCTGTTTTCATCGGAATATGACAGCAAATAATCCGTTTCAATATGCGTGGCGGTAAAGATATCGCAGAGCGCGGCTCCGTCTTCCGTGTCGGCATTCCTGAGCCATGCCTCTTTACCGTTTTTCAAAATGATCTTCTGGTCAAATTTCATCTTATTATCCTCACAGTAACAGACTACGGTATAGGATACCAGAAAACCGACCGCAATTCAAGTGGCGGAAGCTTGCCGTACAGAGGGTGACTCATGGTAGAATAAATTTTGCTCTGGTGTTTTTCATTCGGACTTGCTCTCCTTCACAGGTTCCTCATACAGTTTTCGCATGGTCAGATTCATGTAGTGCAGGTACAGCATCCCAAATGGATTCTTGTACTCTTCGTGCCACGGCTTATTTTTGCCGCAGAAGTGCAGGACTGCCGTTTTCTGCATGACCCAGTTCAGATCGTGCTTGCCGGTGCTGCGGATCAGATATTTGGAGTAATTACGTACGTCGTAATTCCACACAACATCGTCTATTGGCATGGTCTGGCTGCCGTAGAGAATGTTGAATACATCCTGATCGGGCAAAATCAGTTCCTTTTCATATTTGCTCACGCATTCAAAGACGTCCTCCGCTGTCACAAGCTTCCTCGCGGCGTTCAGATCAATGAGCATAACGCCGGAATTAAAGTATTCATGCTCCGTGTCCAAACGCACCTGATTGATCTCGTTCGCCATTTCGGTCAATCCAGTGTGAGAAGCGGCGGCAAAGGTCTTTCCGTACAGGTTCAGTTCCCACAGAGGGCGCAGCGGATTGATGATGAGCATATCCGGGTCAAGGTACAGCACACGCTCCACCTCCCGCGGCAGAATCAGCGGGGAGAGCAGCCGATAGTACATTTCCTTCGGGTAACGCTTGCTGGTGGGGGCATTTTCAAAGAGTGCCATATCAACGGTGATGGGCTTCAATTCCGCGCCGAAGATAGAGCAAAAGCCGGACAGCTCTTCCAGCCTCTCTGCGGGGATGGCGCTGTGCAGCAGGTAGACCGTCACGCCCCGTTCGTTGGGATTGCTGGCGAAAAAGGAATCCAGCATGACCTTGCAGGGCAGCAGATAATTTTCATCAAGGGTAAGCAGTAAGTTCATTGTGACCTCCTCACTCTGGAAAGGAATCCAGCACGCGTTCAACTTCATTTTTCAGATAGTCGATATGCCGCCTGAACAGCGACAGATACCGTTCACGTTCTGCTTCATCGAAATGCAGAAAGGCATTCTTCTCAATTTCGTCCGCTTTGCTGATCGTATTTGTGACAAATGTTTGTCCTTTCTCTGTCAGCAAAATCGCCTTGCGGTTTCTTGTGCCGGGGATGACTTGCAGCTCAAGCAGCCCATCCTTGCGCAGATTGTTGATTGCCGAGTGGATGGTCTGCACGGGGAAAAAGAAATCACTGCACAGGTCGTTCTGCGTCATGGGTTCCTCAGAGTGGGAGATCGCATACAGCACCCAAAAGGCGGTGTCTGTCATCCCGAGCTTTGATGCGAGCCTGCTGTAAATATGGTCGCTTTCTTTATATAGACGGTTGAGTACCTGCAATTGCTGCTGCAACTGGTCGTTCATACTGTGCCTCCTATATGTTTCTGAAATCGTAAACATATTATATTCTGAAATCAGAAACTTGTCAATCGACTTCACAAAAAGTATACAACAAATCAAAACCACCGGTTGAACCGGTGGTTTGAACAGACCCTATAAGGGTCTATCTCCTGTGGTGGCTCCCTAAAGG